>NZ_JBBCBV010000006.1:82541-258015 GCF_037204045.1 Variovorax sp. CCNWLW225
AGGTCACCGCCGAGGAGATCGCCGCCAACCAGGCCGCCGACGATGCCGTCTTCACCGAGCACGCCGCCCAGCAGGTCACCGCCGAGGAGATCGCCGCCAACCAGGCCGCCGACGATGCCGTCTTCACCGAGCACGCCGCCCAGCAGGTCGCCGCCGAGGAGGTCTCCACCGACCAGGCCGCCGACGATGCCGTCTTCACCGAGCACGCCGCCCAGCAGGTCGCCGCCGAGGAGGTCGCCACCAAGCAGGCCACCCACGAGGCCGTCGTCGCCCAGGAGGCCGCCGACAATGCCCTCTTCTCCCAGCAAGCCGCCAAGCAAGCCGTCTCCGCCGAGGACGCCGCCCAGCAAGCCGTCGTCGCCAAGCAGGCCGCCCACCACGCCCTCGTCGCCGAGCACGCCGCCGAGGAGGCCGTCTTCGGCAAGGAGGCTGCCCAGCGGGCCGGTACCACCCAGCAGGCCATCGTCGCCGAGCAGGCCGCCCACCACGCCTTCGCTGCCGAGAACGCCGCCCAGCAAGCCGTTGTCGCCCAGCACACCGTCGGTGAGGCCACCGAGCAGGCCGTCTTCACCGCCCAGCAGCCCGCCGAGCGGACTGCCTTCGATCAGGCCGCCAACCACGCCGTTCGCCCCGAGCAGGTTGTCGACCACGCCCTCCTGTCCCAGCAATCCGCCGGTCAGGCCTTCGCTGCCGAGCAGGCCGGCCAAGGTGCCTTCTCCGCCGAGCAGGCCACCCACCAAGCCGTCCCCCAGCAGACCGCCCACCAGGCCGTCGCCGCCGAGCACACCACCCAGCAGGCCCTCATCGCCCAGCGGTCCGCCGAGCACGCCGCCCAGCAAGCCGTCATCGCCGAGCAGGCCACCTGCGAGGCCGTCTTCGCCCAGCACGTTGTTCAGCAGGCCGCCCACAGCGCTGTCTTCTCCGATGAGATTGCCCAAGGCACCGTCTTCTGCGAGAAGGCCCCCCACGAGGCCGTCCTCGCTCACCAGAGTCTGGAGCAGGCTGCCGTCGCCGAGAACGCCTTCGACCACGTTGCCAAGCGCGCCGCCGTCGCCGACGAGGTCTTCAAGAACACCGTCCAGGCCCAGGGCCGTGGTTGCGCCGCTGAGGATGCCGTTTTCGCCCACGAGATTGTCGAGACCGTTCTGGAGAGCGTCTGTGACGTGGTCGACCTGGCCCACCACCGAATCGAGAGCGCCTTCGCCCAGAAGGGCGCTGGCAATGGGGCCTGCCACGCCGCCCAAGCCGTCGACAACGGTTTCGGCGAAATCGTCGACCGGGTCGAGTTGGTTCGGATCGTTGCGCGTGAAGTTCTCGCCGAGCAACGGGGAGACCAGGTCATCGACGAGGTCGGTTGTGCTGTCGATCACACCCGGCACCGGGTTGAGAGAACCACCGAGGCCCAAGTTGCCGTCTGTCGTGCCGACTGCGCCTTCAAGGAGGTTGTCGCCCGGGTTGAGGAGGCCATTGCCGTCGGCATCGGAGTCCGAGTCTGCGTCTGCATCGGCGTCTGCATCGGCGTCTGCATCGGCATCGGCGTCAGCGTCGGCATCGGCATCGGCATCGGCATCGGCATCGGCATCGGCGTCAGCGTCGGCATCGGCATCGGCGTCAGCGTCAGCGTCAGCGTCGGCATCGGCATCGGCATCGGCATCGGCATCGGCATCGGCATCGGCGTCGGCGTCGGCGTCGGCGTCGGCGTCAGCATCGGCATCGGCATCGGCATCGGCGTCAGCGTCGGCGTCACCGTCCGCATCTGCATCCGCGTCGGCGTCCGCATCCGCGTCGGCATCCGTCTCACCCGCACCGACGAAGAACGGAATCGTTCCACCATCGCCGCCGCCGCCACCGCCGAGTGCGGCACCCAGGCCGGCGGCGCCCAGTGCGCCCAGCGCGAATTCGCCCAGGCCGAGGCCGCCGCCTGCGGCAACCTTCTTGGTGACGGCCAGCGCGGCCGCATCGGCATCGCTGTCGGGAGGGGTCACCTGCAGGTCGCCCGAGGCGACATCCACGTTCACTTGTTCGAGGCCGCCGGGCAGCTTGGTCGAGCCGATGGTGGCGTCGGTACCGCCGGTGAAGACGCCGGCCAGCGGCGCCTTGTTGGTGGCCGAGCCGGGGAACAGCACGTTGGCCTGGCCGCCTTCGGGAACGATCACGCGGTCGCCCGCCATCAGTGTCTGGTTGCCGTCCACCGGAATACGGACGCCTTCGCGCATCACGGCAACGCCCGGCGTAGCATTGGACAATGTGCCGATGCCGGCAGGTGCCGCGCTTGCGGCAGGCGCCATCGAGCTGGCTGCGGCGGGGGCGCCGAGCGGCATGCTGGTGGCTTGGGCGATGACCACGGGAGCCACGCCACTGGCGGCGAGTCCTTCGGTCGAAACGGTCGATGCTTGGGGTGCGTTCATGGTTGGCCTCTGTGACAAAAGATGCATGTACAGGGGCAACTGGCGTGCCAAATCGTTAACAGATGTTCGCCGCAGCATCACAAACGATGCAAGTCTTTGATTTACATGACAATTTTTTTAATTTCCGGGTCAAGAGGTCCGGCCAAAAACAGCCCTCGCGGGGGTGTTTTGGCCGTTCGTTACGTAACGATGTAACGTCGTGCTACCGGAACATCCGGCGTGTTCCGGGACCATTCACACGCGGATCTCCCCACCTTTTTCTTCTCCTTCTCGGCTCCCTCATATAGATATGTTCAATCCCTCCCAGGAAGACGTGCGCCGCTTTTTCTGCGACGTGTATGCGAAGCACCGGCAAGGCTTGCCGATGGAAGCCCTCGAAACGATTGCCGCGGGATGGATCGACGCGCACCCCGAATACCACGAGGACCTGGCCGATGCCGACGCGGCGGTGGCGCGCGTGTACGACGGCGCGAACGGGCGCGAGAACCCGTTCCTGCACCTGTCGATGCATCTTTCGATCAGCGAGCAATGCTCGATCGACCAGCCGCGCGGAATCCGCCAGGCTGTCGAGCTGTTGGCGGCGCGCCGCGGCTCATTGCTCGATGCGCACCATGAGGCGATGGAATGCCTCGGGCAGATGATGTGGGAGAGCCAGCGCGCCGGACGGCCGCCTGATGGCGATGGCTACGTGGCCTGCGTGCAGCGCCGCGCAACCAAGGACTAGCCGGCCTTTCGGGCTGGCAGCGCCCCCTGCTGCTTCGCGCCTTCACGCAGCAGGGCCGCCATGGCGCCTCGCAGGGCGGAAGGCTCGGCCTCGCTGCGCAGCAGCAGGCCCACGGGCTCATCGGTGCCGGCGGTTTCGATGCGCAGCCTGACCAGGCGCGCGTCGGCCAGTTCCCCGCGCGCGGCGCCAAGGGGGGTGATCCACACCGCATCGGAAACCGCCAGCAGGCCGCGCGCCACCGCCACGTCGAGCGTCTGCAGCGCGTTGGCGGGCAGCGCCAGGCCGCGCGCGGACAAGAAACTTTCGGTGTTGTGGCGGGGGATCGTGCCCTCGCCGTACACCACGAGCGGATAGTCGAGCACCGCCTGCACCGACACCGCCCGGGCGGGCCGCACCGCGAGCGGATGGCCCGCGCGCACGGCAAACACCAGCGGCTCCGTGTAGAGCAGCTCGAAGCTGAGCCCGCCCATCAGGCGCGGGTCGCTCATGCGGCCGACTACCAAGTCGAGCTCGCCGGCGCGCAGTTCATCGAGCAACACCGGGTTGGCCGCAGTCTTCACCACCACCTGGACCGCGGGCCAGCGCTCGCGAAAGCGCGCGAGCGCCATGGGCAGCAGGGCCGGCGCCACACTTGGCAGCGCGCCGATACGCAGCCGCTCGACGCGCTCGCCCGAGGCGGGCGCCACGGCCTCGGCGCTGGCGTCGAGCGCCTCGAGCACGCGCAGCGCATGAGCCAGCAGTTGCTCGCCGGCGGGCGCGAGCCCCTGCACGCCGCGCCGGCCGGCCTTGCTGCGCTCGACCAGGCGCGTGCCAACGATGGATTCAAGCTCGGAGAGCGTCTTGGAAACCGCCGGCTGGCTCAGCGAAAGCCGCTCGGCGGCGCGCGCCAGATGGCGCTCCTGCGCCACCGCGACAAGGCAGCGCAGGTGGCGCAACTGCACGTTGCGCACGAAATCCTGGCGAAGGTCGGCGGTGTTTTTCAATTACCGTTGGTTATTCAGAACGAATCAATCTTCAATTTACATCATCGGACGGGACTTCTAAAGTCCGGGTTCCGGATTCGATCCGTCCCCACGACAGGAGACAACGACATGTTGACCAACACAAAGGCCAAGACCCCCTCGGCCATCCTCACGCCGCGCGACTGGGAAGCCCATCCCTCCTACGTCTACCCCGGCTACAAGTCCACCGTGAAGCGCGGCCCGCAAAAGCCGCTGGTGCCGCTGAAGGCCTCGCTGGGCGAGCTGCAGCAGCCGGTCTATGGCCACGACAGCATCGGCGAGTTCGACCATGACCTGACGCGCAACGCGCGCAAGAACGGCGAGCCGCTGGGCGAACGCATGATCCTGACCGGCCAGGTGCTCGACGAGCGCCGCCGCCCGGTCGCCAACACGCTGGTGGAGCTGTGGCAGGCCAACGCCTCGGGCCGCTACGTGCACAAGGTCGACCAGCACGACGCGCCGCTCGACCCCAACTTTCTGGGCGCGGGCCGCTGCCTGACCGACAGCGAGGGCCGCTACCGCTTTCTCACCATCAAGCCCGGGGCGTACCCGTGGGGCAACCATCCGAACGCCTGGCGTCCGCAGCACATCCACCTGTCGCTGTTCGGCCAGAGCTTTGCGAGCCGCCTGGTCACGCAGATGTACTTTCCCGGCGACCCGCTGCTGCAGTACGACCCGATGATCACCGGCACGCCCGAGCGCTACCGCAACCGCCTCATCGCCGATTTCAGCCTCGACATCACCGAAGAGGGCTACGCGCTGGGCTACCAGTTCGACATCGTGCTGCGCGGCGCCGACGAAACGCCGTTCGAGAACCGCTGAAAGGATTTCCCATGCCATTGATGACCGCCCAGGAAGCCGACTTCGGCCAGACCCCCTCCCAGACCGTGGGCCCCTACTTCGCCTACGGCCTCACGGCCACGCAGTACGGCTACGACTTCAACCAGCCCTTCGACGCCACCGTGGCGCTGGACAATGCCGCGGGCGAGCGCATTCGCCTCGAAGGCCGTGTGCTCGACGGCGACGGCAACCCGATCGGCGACGCGCTGGTCGAAATCAGCCAGGCGGACGGCGAAGGCCGCTATCCGCAAACCCCGGCCGAGGCGCGCGAAATGGGCTTTCGCGCCTTCGGACGCGCCGGCACCGGCACCGATCCGCAGAACCGCTTCGTGTTCCACACGGTGAAGCCGGGCGCTGAAACGCCGGGCGAAGCCCCGCACATCAACGTGATCGTGCTGATGCGCGGCCTGCTGCTGCATGCGTTCACGCGCGTGTATTTCAGCGACGAGGCCGAGGCGAACGCAAAAGACGCGGTGCTGGCCAGCGTGCCGGCCGAGCGCCGCCACACGCTGGTTGCCGAGCGCGTGGAGCGCGGCGGCGCGGTGAGCTACCGCATCGACATCCGCATGCAGGGCGCCGACGAAACGGTGTTCTTCGACGTCTGACTGCGGGGAAACCCGCAGGCACAAAAAAGCCCGCTCGAAGCGGGCTTTTTCTCGTGCGCGGCAGGCAACTCTGCGTTGCTGCCGGGGCCTTGGCTGGTTACTCGCCGCCGCTGCGGTGCAGGCGCGATTCAGGCACCGTCTTGAGTTCGCCCGGCAGCGTGCTGATGTAGTTGGCGAGCGTCTTGAGTTCGGCGTTGGTGAACTTCTTGGGCTCGACCTGCTGCGCCATGACCGCGTTCGAACGGCCCAGGTGCAGGTTGTTCTTGACGCGGTACGACTTGAGCGCGACGAAGAGGTAATCGGCATGCTGGCCAGCCAGCTTGGGCACCGTGCCGTCGTTCGGCGTGTTGAAGTTGGCGCCGTGGCACTTGGTGCAGCTGTTGTCCTTGTCGCGGGACACCAGGGCCTGGATGTTCTCAGGCATGGGCTTGGCCGTTGCGGCCGGGGGCGCGTCGCCTTCCTTCAGGCCCAACTGGCTGTAGTAGGCGGCAATGTCGGCAATGTCCTGCTCGCTCAGGCTGTCGGCAATGGCGCGCATGGTGGGGTGCTTGCGGTCGCCGCCCTTGTAGGCGGTGAGCGCGGCAGAGATGTAGCTGGCGCTCTGGCCGGCAATCATCGGTACCTTGTGGATCTCCGGAAAGCTGGCCTGGTAGCCAATGATGCCGTGGCAGCCCACGCACATTGCCACCTTCTTGGAACCGTCCTGGGCCTTGCCCGTGACTTGCTGGGCTTGCGCCGAGACCGTCACGCAAGCGACAGCGAAGGCAAACATCGTGGTCAACAACTTGTTCATTTTGCGCGCACAATCTCGTGGAGATACAGTTTTTCGAATCAACATTCGATTATATGCAAGGGTCTTCCAAGACCCCCGGCAAGCCGCCCAAGAGGTTGCGCGAAGCGAATCGAGTGTGTTCTTTTCTCCACCCTGCCTCCTCCACTTGCTTCCCGTTCACTCATGAAATTCAAGGGCTCAGACAATTACGTTGCCACCCAGGACCTGATGCTGGCCGTCAATGCCGCCATCACCCTCAAGCGCCCGCTGCTCGTCAAGGGCGAGCCCGGCACCGGCAAGACCATGCTGGCGGAGGAAGTGGCCGAATCGCTAGGGCTGCCGCTCCTGCAGTGGCACATCAAGTCGACCACCAAGGCGCAGCAGGGCCTGTATGAATACGACGCGGTGAGCCGCCTGCGCGACTCGCAGCTCAAGGACGTGGACGGCGGCGAGCGCGTCAAGGACATCCAGAACTACATCGTCAAGGGCGTGCTCTGGCAGGCCTTCACGGCCGACCAGCCGGTGGCGCTTCTCATCGACGAGATCGACAAGGCCGACATCGAGTTTCCGAACGACCTGCTGCGCGAGATCGACCGCATGGAGTTCTACTGCTACGAAACGCGCGAACTCATCCGCGCCAAGCACCGGCCGGTGGTGTTCATCACCTCCAACAACGAGAAGGAGCTGCCCGACGCCTTTTTGCGCCGCTGCTTCTTCCACTACATCAAGTTCCCCGACGCCGAGACGATGAAGCACATCGTCGCCGTGCACTTCCCCGGCCTGAAGCAAGAGCTGCTCACGGCTGCGATGAAGACCTTCTACGACGTGCGCAACCTGCCGGGCCTGAAGAAGAAGCCCTCCACCTCGGAGCTGCTCGACTGGCTCAAGCTGCTGGTGGCCGAGGACATTCCGCTCGAAGCCCTGCAAAGCAAGGACGACAAGGTTGCGGTGCCGCCCCTTGTGGGCGCGCTGCTCAAGAACGAGCAAGACGTGACGCTGTTCGAGAAGCTCGTCTTCATGCAGCGGAACAACCGATGAGTCCCCGCCCGGCCGCTTCGAAGGGGACTCGCACCGCAGTGCGAAGCACGGAGGTTTTCTTGTGAGCCAGCAGCCGCATCCCGTCGGCCAGCTGCTCAAGCTGGGCGTTGCGCAGGCCGTGCTGTTCGTGGCCGGTGCACTGCTCGGCCGCTGGATCGGCCTCCAGCTGGGGCTCGACGCCTTCGGCGCCAACGGCTACGGCAACCGCGAGATCTTCGGCATTCTGCTGATCGGCCTGGGTGGCGGCGGCGGCGTGCAACTGGCGCGCGCGTGGTACGACCGCAAGTACGGCAAGCCGCAGCGCTGAAAAATTCAATCGAGAAGGGTGTCTGGAAGATGGCGTTCGTCGAACCTGTCACGCTGAAGGCGCGCGACCTGGCCCTGGTGCCGCTGTCGCTCGACCATGAAGAGGGCCTGCGCGCCGCCGCGGCCGACGGCGAGCTCTGGAAGCTGCGCATCACCTCCGTGCCCGAGCCGCACGAAACCCGCGCCTACATAGAAGCCGCCCTACAGGGGCGCGAAGCCGGCCACCGCTTTGCCTTTGCCGTGACCGAGGCCGGAACCGGCACCGTGCTCGGCAGCACCAGCTTTCACGACATCCTGCCGGCCGTGAAGCGGGTGGAGATCGGCTACACGTGGTATGCCACGCGCTGCCAGCGCACGCACGTCAACACCACCTGCAAGCTGCTCATGCTGACGCATGCCTTCGATACCCTCGGCTGCAACGTGGTGGGCTGGCGCACCGACAATTTCAACTTCGCTTCGCAGCAAGCCATCGAGCGGCTCGGCGCCAAGAAAGACGGCGTGATTCGCGGTCACGCCATGCGCCGCGACGGCACGATCCGCGACACGGTCATGTACAGCCTGCGCTCGGGCGAGTGGCCCGAGGTGAAGGCCCAGCTGCTCTACCTGCTCGACAAGCCGCGAAGCTGAACGAAGTTCAAGGAAAGAAAAGCCCGCCATGCTGATCGATTTCTTCTACACCCTGCGCTCGGCCAAGCTGCCGGTGTCGGTCAAGGAATACCTCACGCTGCTCGAGGCGCTGCAGGCCGATGTGGTGGGGCCCAACTCCGACGGCGCCTACGGCATCGACGACTTCTACTATCTCTCGCGCACCGCGCTCGTCAAGGACGAGAAGCACTACGACAAGTTCGACCGCGCCTTTGCCGCCTACTTCAAGGGCGTGGAAATGCTGGCCGACTTCACCAAGGAAGTGCCGCTCGACTGGCTGCGCAAGACGCTGGAACGGGAATTCACCGCCGAGGAAAAAGCCAAGATCGAGAAGATGGGCTGGGACGAGCTCATGGAAACGCTCAAGAAGCGCTTCGAAGAGCAGAAAGAGCGCCACGAGGGCGGCAACAAGTGGATCGGCACCGGCGGCACCTCGCCCTTCGGCCACGGCGGCTACAACCCCCAGGGCATTCGCATCGGCGGCGCAGGCAAGAACAAGAGCGCGGTGAAGGTGTGGGACCAGCGCGCCTACAAGGACTACGACGACAGCCAGGAGCTGGGCACGCGCAACATCAAGGTGGCGCTGCGCCGGCTGCGCAAGTTTGCGCGCGAAGGCCACGACGAAGAGCTGGACCTGGACGACACCATCCACTCCACCGCGGCCAATGCGGGCTACCTCGACATCAAGATGCGGCCGGAGCGCCACAACAACGTGAAGGTGCTGCTGCTGATGGACGTGGGCGGCACCATGGACGAGCACATCCAGCGCGTGGAAGAGCTGTTCTCGGCCGTGAAGACCGAGTTCAAGCACCTGGAGTTCTACTACTTCCACAACTGCGTGTACGACTTCATGTGGAAGAACAACAAGCGCCGCTTCTCCGAGAAGTTCGCGACCTGGGACATCCTGCGCAAGTACAACAAGGACTACAAGCTCATCTTCGTCGGCGACGCGACCATGAGCCCGTACGAAATCCTGCAGCCCGGCGGCAGCGTCGAATACAACAACGAGGAAGCCGGCGCCGAGTGGATGCAGCGCCTGACGCACGTGTTTCCGAAGTTCGCCTGGATCAACCCCGAGCCGCAAGGCGTGTGGCAATACCGCCAGAGCATTGCGGTGATGCAGCAGCTCATGTCCAACCGCATGTACCCGCTCACGCTGCGGGGCCTCGAAGAAGCAATGCGAATGCTTTCGAAGTAAGCCCGCGTGGGCGGGGCCGACCTGTTTCCGGATGCTTCCAAAGCCCACTCGCCTTGCTGTCAAAATCCGCCCATGTTCAGGGTGGTTCCAGTCTTTGCGCCGGCGTGGTTGCCGGCTTTGCTTTTTTGCGGCGTCCTGCTTTTGCAGGGGTGCAGTCTGCTGCCCAGGAAAGACGCAGCCAAGGACACCCCCTCCCCCGTGCTGGTGCGCAACGGCGACACCGCGGCTACAGCCGCTGATGAAGGCACCAAGGAAGGCGAGAAGCGCGGCCGGCGCGATGCCTTCACCGTAGATGTTCGCGGGCCCGCCGCGGTGCGCGAATACCTCTCGCTGCACCTCGACATCCAGCGCTACCGCACGCTCGACGACCTGGGCGCCACCGAGATCTCGCGGCTCATGGTGGCGGCGGAAGGCAATGCCCGCGAACTGCTCGGCACGCTGGGCTACTTCACGCCCACGCTGACGCTGGAGCTCAACGAAACGCCGGCCAGCACCAAGGCCCCGCGCGAGATCGTCATTACCGTGGCGCCCGGCGAGCTCACCCGCGTGAGCACGGTGCAGATCAGCTACGGCGGCCAGATTGCCAGCGACCCCACCGCCGAAGCCCAGCGCGATTCGATACGCACCGCCTGGGCGCTGCGGGCCGGCCAACCCTTCACGCAGCAGGGCTGGGACAACGCCAAGAACACCGCCTTGCGCAGCCTCACCGCCAAGCGCTTTCCCACCGGCAGCATCGAGGTGAGCCGCGCCGAGGTCGATGCCGACCGGCAGGAGGTGCGGCTCAGCGTCACCTACCAATCGGGGCCGGCCTACCGCTTCGGCCCGCTCGTGCTGCGCGGCGTCGAGCGCTACGACGCGGACGGCGCGCGCCGCATCGCGCAGCTTCCGACCGGCACCGACTACGACCAGCAGAAGCTGCTCGATGCCCAGCAGCGCCTGGCCAGCAGCGGTTATTACGACTCGGTGTTCCTCACGCTCGACACCGAAAGCGGCACGCCGCTGGCCGCTCCCGTGATCGCGCAATTGCGCGAAGCCCCCATGCAGAAGGTGGTGCTGGGCGCCGGCTTCACCACCGACAACGGGCCGCGGCTGTCGATCGACCACATCCACAACCGCTTGCCGCTGCTCGGCTGGCGCGCCGTGTCGCGCCTGTCGGTCGACCGGGACATCAAGTCGCTGGGCACGGAATGGAACGGCATTCCCGACGACACCGGCTGGCGCTGGTTTGCCGGCGCCGAACTCAAGAGCGAAACCTCGGGCAGCTATGTGGTCGACAGCGGCCGCGTGCGCAGCGGGCGCAACAAGTCGAGCGGCCACATCGACCGCAGCTACTTCCTGCAGTACGACTACGCGCAGAACCGCGGCACCAACGCCCCGCCCTCCGCCTCCGCCGTCACTGCCAACTGGGGCTGGACCGGCCGCTACTTCGACGACAACGCCGCGCCCACGCGCGGCTACGGCCTGGCGCTCGAGCTTGCCGCGGGCTACACGCTGACGGGCGAACAAGTGCCTTTCACGCGCACCTATGCGCGCTGGCTGGGCGTGCTGCCGCTGGGCTTTGGAAACGGACAGGACGCCGCCACGCTCGCGCGCCGCAGTCGGCTCCAGCTGCGCGCCGAAGCCGGTGCTGTGTCGGCCAAGGAAAGCGCACAGATCCCTTCCACGCTGATGTTCCTGACCGGCGGCGACACCACGGTGCGCGGCTACAGCTACCGCCAGATCGGCACCGTGCGCAGCGACGGCCAGATCGTGGCGGGCCGCTACCTGGGCGTGATGAGCCTCGAATGGCAGCGTCCCTTCGTCTACAACGACAAGCTCACCGAGTGGGAGAGCACCGTCTTCGTCGACGCGGGTGCGGTCGCCGACAAGCCCGGGGAGCTCAAGCCCAAGGTTGGCGTGGGCGTGGGTGCGCGCTGGCGCAGCCCGGTCGGGCCGGTGCAGGCCGACCTTGCCTACGGCGTGGACACGAAGAAGTTCCGCCTTCACTTCCGCCTGGGCTTTACCTTCTGACGCGGCACGCACGGATGCAGACAGACGCCGAACCCCAGCCAGACAAGGCAGCGCCGCGCGCACGGCGCTCGCGCACGCGCCGGGTGCTGCGTGGGCTGGGCTGGACCGCCGCGGGCCTGCTCGCGCTGGTGCTTGTGCTGGGCGCGGGTACCTGGTGGTGGCTCGGCTCCAACCAGTCGCTGGCATTCGCGCTTGCCAAGGCCGCGCGCTACCTGCCCGCCGGCCAGACGCTCGAAAGCCGCGACGTCACGGGCTCGCTACGCACCGGTGGGCGCATCGGCTGGCTGCGCTGGCAAAGCGAGAAATTGGCTGTGGAGGTGCACGAGGCGGACATCGGCTGGCAGCTCGCGCCACTCTTCAAGCGCAAGCTGCAACTCGGCGAAGTGCACGCGGCGCGGCTCGTCATCGAAAAGCGCGGCCCGCCGAGCGACACGCCCACCGAGCCGCTCGAGCAGCTCGCGCTACCCATCGAGGTCGACGTGCCGTTTCGCATCGACCAACTGCAGTGGAGCGGCCCGCCCGCGCTCCAGGCCAACCAGCTCGCGGGCAGCTATCGCTATACCGGCGCCGAGCATCAGCTGGAGGTCAAGGGCGTCGACATTGCCGAAGGCCACTACAGCGCGCGCGTGAAGCTGCAGGGCCCCGCGCCCATGGCGATCGACGCCACGCTGAACGGCCGCGTGAAGGCACCGCTGGCAGAAGGACGCAGCATCGACGTGCTGGCGCAAGCGGCCATCAAGGGCACGCTTGCCGGCACCGATGCGCGGCTGCAAGTCGCCGCCGAACTGAAGCCGGCCGAGCCCGCCGCGGAAGATCCGATGGAAGCGAAGCTGCAGGCCAACATCGCGCCCTGGCTTCCGCAGCCCGTCATCGACGCCAAGGCCGACCTGCGCAACGTGGATGCGGCCGCCCTGTGGCCCGGCGCGCCGCGCACGCGCCTGACGGGCACGGTCGAGCTGCAGCCCGACGCGGCCGCCGGCACATCGGCCTGGCAGGCCTCGGCCAGCATCCGCAATGCGGTGCCCGGGCCCTGGGACAAGGGCGCGCTGCCACTCGAGCAGGTGGAAGCGCGCGTGGGCTTCGACGGCACCAACTGGACCATTCCCAATGCCGTGGTGCGCGCAGGCGGCGGCCGCATCGAAGCGGAGGGCCGCTGGAGCCCCGCCCCCGCGCCATGGCAAGTGCGCGCCACGGTGCGCGGTGTGCGCGCAGGCCTGCTGCACAGCGAGCTGTCGGGCGCGCCCATCAGCGGCACGGCGACGGCGCAGCAGCGCGAAGACACCATCGGCTTCGACCTGGCACTGCGGGCCGAAGGCGGCGCCGGCAGCAAGGCGATGCCCGGCTTCGGCCTGGACCGCGCGCTTGCGCAGGGCCAATGGAAGAACCAAGTGCTCGACCTGCGCACGCTGCGCCTGGAGGCCGAAGGCGCCAGCATCGCAGGCAAGCTGCAGGTGCGCGTGGCCGAGCAGGCCGCGAGCGGCAAGCTCGACCTGACGCTTCCGGGCGGCGGTGCGCAGCTCGAAGGCCGCATCGCGCCGTCGCAGGGCGGCGGCGACATCAAGGCACGCATCGACGACGCCGACGCGGTGCAGCGCTGGATCGAGGGCCTGCCCGAAATGGCGAACGTGTTCGCCGGCAAGACGGCCAAGGGCTCCGCGCAGTTGGACGCCAGCTGGCAGGGCGGGTGGCAGACCATTCAGCGACGGCTCGAGAACCCCGGTGCGCCGGCCCAGCGCGGCGCGGTGGAACCGAGCATCAAGGCCACGCTCGGCGTGCCGCGCCTCGATCTGCACATGCCGGCGGCCAACGCCAACGCCAACGCCAACGCCAATGCCAATGCCAATGCGGCAGCCACCGCGGTTCAATTGAAGGACGTGCGTGCCACCCTCGACGGCAGCCTGGCGCAGGCCACGCTCGCGATGCAGGGCGAGGCCACCACCGGCACGCAAAGGCTCACGCTCGACGCCCGCGCGAGCGGCGGCATTGCGGGCCCCAACCATTGGCGCGCTGCCCTTGCCAGCCTGCGGCTGCAGGCCCAGGACAGCGCGCGGGTCAACACCGCGGGCACCACCGCCGCACCGTGGACCGTGGAGCTCGGCCGCGAAGTCACCGCCACCATCAGGACGAGCGGGAGCGGCACCACCAGCCGGCTCGACCTGGAGGCCTCCGCGGCCGAGGCCACGCTGCGCGGCCCGGCGCCCGGCACCGTTCGCATCGAATGGCAGCCGCTGCGCTTCACCCGCAGCGGCGCGGGGCCCAACCAGGCTTTTCGCGTGCAGTCGAAGGGCAAGCTGCAGGGCCTGCCGATGGCATGGGCCGAGGCTTTCGGCGCCAGCACCACCTTCAATGAACTGGGCGTGAGCGGCGACCTGATGTTCGACGGCGACTGGGACATCGATGCCGGCGACACGCTGCGCGCGCACGCGCGGCTCGCGCGCCAGAGCGGCGACATCCGCGTGCAGGCCGGCGAAGCGGCCTTGGTCACGCGCATCACCAGCCGCGGCACCGGCACGGCCAGCGAGCGCACGATGAACTCCGCCACCGCCGGCGCGGAGGCACCCAGCACGCCCGCCGGCCTGCGCCAGGCCGAGCTGCGGCTCGATGCGCAAGGCCAGGCCGTGCGCGCCACCCTGGCGTGGGACAGCGAGCGCGCCGGAAAGATCAATGCCGAGCTGAACACGCGCATGCAGCAGCGCGCGGACGGCTGGCAATGGGCAGCCGATGCGCCGCTGGCCGGCAACATCAAGGCCACGCTGCCCAACCTCGGCGTGTGGTCGATGCTCGCGCCGCCCGGCTGGCGCGTGGCCGGCACGCTGGATGCGGACGCTGTTCTGGCGGGCAACCGCGCGGCACCGCGCTGGAACGGCACGCTCGGCGCCGACAAGCTTGCGCTGCGCGCGCCGGTCGAAGGGCTGGACCTGCGCGACGGCCGCCTGCGCGCCTCGCTCACGGGCGAGCGAATCGAAATCACCGAATTCACGCTGAAGGGCGGCGCCGGCAGCACCGCGCGCATTGCGGGCCAGAGCGGCAACCGCAGCACGGCGGCCAGCGAAGCTGGCACCGACGGCGGCTCGCTCACCGCGCGCGGCGACATCGGCTGGGGCGCGGCCAGTTCGTCGAGCACGGGCATCCGCATGGCCCTGCAGGCCGACCTGCGCGCGCTGCGCGTGCTGGTGCGCACCGATCGGCAAGTCACGCTCTCGGGCAACCTGCAGGCGCGGCTCGACAACGGCCAGTTCAACGTGCGCGGCAAGCTCAAGACCGACCGCGCCGTCATCATCCTGCCTGACGAGACCGCACCCAGCCTGGGCTCCGACGTGGTCGTGCGCTCCGCCGCCAAGGACCGCGAGGCGGCCGAGCAGGCCCAGCGCGATGCCGCGCGCAACGAGGCGCAGGCCGCCAAGCCGCAGACGGCGAAGCCGCCCGACATCGCAGTGAACTTCGACCTGGGCGACGACTTCGCGGTGCAGGGCCGCGGCATCACGACGCGGCTCGAAGGCGATCTGGAAATCCGAAGCAACCGGCTCAATGCGCCGCCGCGCATCACCGGCGAGGTCAGGACCGTCAAGGGCCAGTACCGCGCCTACGGACAGCAGCTCGATGTGGAAACAGGCCTCGCGCGCTTCAACGGCCCGTTCGACAATCCGTCGCTCGACATCCTGGCCATTCGGCCCAACATCTCGCAGCGTGCCGGCGTGCAGATCACGGGCACCGCGCAGTCGCCGCGCGTCAAGCTCTATTCCGAGCCCGCGCTGTCGGATGCGGAAACCCTTTCGTGGGTGGTGCTGGGCCGCGCCTCGGCCACCAGCGGCGGCGAATCGGCGCTGCTGCAGCAGGCGGCTCTTGCGCTGATCGGCCATGTCAGCAAGAGCGGGAGCGGCGGCAGCCTGGCCAGCCGCTTCGGCCTGGACGAACTCGGCTTCAAGGGGCCGGGCAACGGCGGCGACCTGCGCGAGTCGGCCGTGACGCTCGGCAAGCGGCTGTCGAAGGATTTCTACCTCACCTACGAGCGCAGCGTGGGCGGCACCTTCGGCACCCTTTTCATCTTCTACGACCTGACGCAGCGGCTCACGTTGCGCGGGCAGGCCGGCCAGACGAGCGGGCTCGACCTGATCTACACGCTGAAGTACGACTGAGGTCCGGGTCTGCCGCCTTGACCGCGGCAATCGCCAGGGATAAGAATCATCTGCGCCCTCCAATACAAGGAACGACGATGCACGATGATGGAGACAAGGGCGAGTGTTCCCGGCTGGACCGTCAGAAGTACGACCCCCCTGGGTACTCGCGAACCACGTTCTTGCGCAACGCACTCCGCTGCGTGATTGCCGCCATTGCGGCGGGCGCCGCGGTGGCGTCCATCCCCTACTGGGGCGGCGATGACTTTCCGCTGATGGGCCTGATCGTCTACGTGGCCGGCATGGTGTTCATCGCCATGCCGCTGTGCCTTTACTACGAGTCGCTGCTCCAATCACACGAAGAGCGCGTGGAGCACGCAAGGCACACGCTCACGCCCACCTAGTCCGTATTGGCAGGTTTGGTCTTCACCACCTGCCTGAGGCCCGCCAGGGCGGGATCCACGATGGCTGCATCCGCGCCCACCGCATACACCGCATAGGCCGGGTACAGAAACTCCGGCGTGTTGGGCACGCGGCGCAGCCGGCCCGATTCGAGATGGCTGCGCACCACGTCGTGCCTGAAGTAGCCCGTGCCGCCCGCAGCCAGCAGATATTCGCGGCCGAGCGGCCCCAGCCCCGCCATCACCGCCGCATTCGAGAGCTCCGGAAACGCGAGGCCGTGCTGCGCCGCGAACTCCGGGCCCCAGTCCACGTACACATAGTCTGCAGGCTTGGGCACGCGCGGGCGCTGCGCGGTGGTGACCATGACCAGCTTTTCTTCGATGAGCAGCTCCACGCGCAGGCCGGGCCGCTGCTGCGGTGCATAGGCAATGGCAATGTCGAGCACGCCGGCCGCAACCTTGTCGAGCAGGTCGTGTGGAAAACCGACCTCGGTGCGAATGGCCAGGTGCGGCGCGGCGGTGCGCATCCACAGAAGCCATTGCAGCAGCAGCGGGTCCCACAGGCTGATCTCGCAGCCGATGGCGAGCACGGCGCGGCTGCCGCTGGGCACCGCCACCTGATGGCGTGCGCGCTCCCACACCTGCACCAGCGTGGTGGCATGCGGCAAGAACTGCTCGCCTGCCGCGGTGAGCACCGCGCCGGCCTTGTTGCGCACGAAGAGCGGCCGGCCCAGCAGCTCTTCGAGCGTGCGCACACGCGCGCTCACCGAGGTCTGCGTCACATGCAGCCGCTCGGCGGCTCGCTGGAAGCTGCGCGTGTCCACGATCGCGACAAAGGTCCGGGCCAGGTTGATGTCCATCTCGGCGCCTCCAGTTTCAATGCATTATTTTTGCATTCAAATGGCAATTAATATCGTTTTACTTGATGCGAACGCAGCCGGAAGATCGGGGCATCCAAAAAGCAACCAAGGAGCTTCCGAATGCCAACCCTTCGCCAACCGTTCCATGCTGCCGCTTCCGAGAGCTTTGCCGATGCGTTCAAGGCGCTTGTCGACGAAGCACTGATGCTCGCCGAGGCCCTGCTGAGCCCGAGCAAGATCATCGGCGAGGTGGAGCAGATGCGTTCGCTGCAAGTTGCGGCGGACAACATCGAAGCCACCGATCCGGTGCAAGCCGAAGCGCTGCGCTCGCGCGCCTCGCACATCGGCCTGCGCTAACCCGCCAGCGGCCGCACGGTCTCAGGCAGGCCGCGCGTCCTGCGAGGCCGACTCGAACGGCACGATCTGCGAAATGAGCGTCGGGCCGTCGGCGAGCAGAAAGTCCTTGAAGGCTTGCGCCACCGGCGGCAGGCGCTTGGCGCGCCGGTGCACCACGTACCAGTTGAGCATCAGCGGAAAGCCCTGCACATCGAGCACGCGCAGGCTGCCCGCGCGGGTTTCCTGGCTGATGGTGTGGGCCGAGACAAAGCTCACGCCCATGCCCGCGATCACCGCCTGCTTGATGGTTTCGGTGCTGCGTATTTCCATGGCAATGTTGATGCCGCTCAGGTCGCCGCCAAAGCCCTCTTCCATTGAATGCCAGGTGTCAGAGGCCTTCTCGCGCACCACGAAGGGCTCGCGCATCAGCCGGTCCAGCGGGATTCTGGGCACGCCCACCAGCGGATGGTTGGGCGCCGCAACAATCACGTAGGGGTGCGGCGCGAACGGCTGGTTGACGGTGTCCAGGTCGGTCGGGGGCCGCACCATGATCGCCAGGTCGGTCAGGTTCTCCGCAATGTGGGTCATGAGCCCTTCGCGGTTGTGCACCGTGAAATTGAGCGTCACGCCGCGGTGCCGGCTCGCAAACTCGACCAGAAGGCGCGGAAAGAAGTAGTCGCCCGCGCTGATCACGCCCACGTTGAGCTTGCCGCCCGAGACGCCGTTGAACTGCAGCATTGCGTTCTCGGCCGCCTCGAACTGCTGGATGATGGCGCGGCTGATCTGCAGCAGCTCGGTGCCCGCGGGGGTGAGGTATATCTTCTTGCCGAACTGCTCGAAGAGCGCGTTGCCCGCATGTTCTTCTAGCTTTCGCACCTGCGTGGAAACGGCGGGCTGCGTGAGGTGCAGTTCTTCCGCGGCGCGCGAAAAACTCAGCAGGCGCGCCACCGCTTCGAAGACTTTCAACTGGCGCAGGGTCGCGTGCTTCATTCGGAAAAAGATGGCTGCTGCAGCAGCGGTCGGGCTGGCATCGTACTGCGCACCCGGCCGCTATCGAGAAGGCCTCAGGGAATCCGCGCCACGTGCAGCAGGTTCGTCGTTCCCGAAAGCCCGAACGGCAGACCGGCCACGACCACAACATCGCTGCCTGTGCTTGCAAAGCCTTCGGTGCACGCCACGCGGCAGGCGCACTCGATCATCTCGGCCACGTCGTGCACGTCCTCGACCTGCACCGCATGCACGCCCCACACCATCGCCATGCGCCGGGCCGTGGCAATGTCTGGCGTCAAGCTCAAAATGGGAACGGCCGGCCGCTCGCGCGCGGCGCGCAGGCTGGTAAAGCCCGACGAGGTATACGTTGCAGTCGCGGCAGGCGCGAGCAGTGCGGCCACCTGGCGCATCGAAGCGCACACCGCATCGGCCGTGGTCGAGAGCGACGCCTCGTGCGTGGCGTCGATGCCGATTCGGTAGGACGCATCGGCCTCCACGCGCGAGATGATGCGGTCCATCATGGCCACGGCCTCGAGCGGGTATTTGCCGGAGGCGGATTCGGCCGAGAGCATCACCGCGTCCACACCGTCGTAGACCGCGGTTGCAACGTCGGACACTTCGGCGCGCGTGGGCACCGGTGCGGCAATCATCGATTCGAGCATTTGCGTGGCCACCACCACCGGCTTGCCGCGCTTGCGGCAGGCGCGCACGATGAGGCGCTGCAGCTCGGGCACGCGCTCGGGCGGCAGCTCCACGCCGAGGTCGCCGCGCGCCACCATGACGCCGTCGCACAGATCCACGATCGCATCCAGGTGGTCGATGGCCGCGGGCTTCTCGAGCTTGGCCATGATCCATGCGCGCGTGCCGATGATGGCGCGCGCCTCTTCGATGTCTTCGGGGCGCTGCACGAACGAAAGCGCCACCCAGTCCACGCCCATTGCAAGGCCGCAGGCCAGGTCGTCGAGGTCCTTGGGCGTGAGCGGCGAGATGGGCAGCAGAACGCTCGGTACGTTGACGCCCTTGCGGTCCGAGATCGGCCCGCCGACGAGCACCGTGGTTTCGGCAAAGTCGGCGCCGTAGCTGTCCACGCGCAGCCGCAGCTTGCCGTCGTCGAGCAGCAGCTCGGTGCCGACCTGCAGCGCCGCAAAAATCTCCGGGTGCAGCAGCGGCGCGCGTCCTGCGTGGCCGCTGGTCTTGTCCATGTCAAGCCGGAAGCGCGCGCCCGCGTCGAGCTGCGCGCGTCCGCCTTCGAACGTGCCCAGCCGCAGCTTCGGCCCTTGCAGGTCGAGCAGCACGCCGATGGGCCGGCCAAACTCCGCCTCGAGCCGGCGGATGGTGTCGAGCCGGCGCGCATGGTCATGCTGCGTGCCGTGGCTGAAGTTGAGCCGGAACACATCCACACCGCGTTCGAACAGGGCACGAATGGCCGGCTCGTCGGTGGTGGCAGGGCCCAGCGTGGCCACGATCTTCGCGCTGCGTGTACGTCGCATCATCCGTTCCATTTCATTGATCACAGCGCACACATGCTGCGCAAAATCGCCCAGCCCCAGTGGTGCTAGCCGGCCATCTCTTGAAGACAAACCCGGCCGCGCTGCTCTTCCATGGTACGCGCCAGCAATTTGACGAGCGCATACACGGTGTCGATGTGCGGCGTGGGGGTTTCGGTGAGCCGCGCCAGTTCGACCACCGCGCCCACCAATGCATCGATCTCGGGCGCGCGCCCTGCCTCGACGTCCTGCAGCATCGATGTCTTGTGCTTGCCCACCTTCTCGGCACCGGCAATGCGCTTGTCGAGCGTCACGCGAAACTCGATGTCGAGCTTGTGGGCCACGGCCTGCGCCTCCTGCATCATCGCGGCGGCCAGTTCGCGCGACGGGGGGTACTGGCAGATGTCGACCAGCGTGGAGTGCGAAAGGCTGCTGATCGGATTGAAGGTCAGGTTGCCCCAGAGCTTCAGCCAGATTTCAGAGCGGATGTTGTCGAGCACCGGCGCCTTGAAGCCTGCCGCGGTAAGGCACGCCGAAACGCGGCTGACGCGCTCGCTAGAAGAGCCGTCAAGCTCGCCGACGGGAAAGCGGTCGCCCTCGATGTGCTTCACCACGCCCGGCGCAATCAGCTCCGACGCCGGGTACACCACGCAGCCGATCACGCGCTCGGCGGGAATCTTTGCGGCCACCACGCCCGTGGGGTCGACACTGCGCACGGGCGTGCCCGCCAATGCCCCGCCATGGTTGTGGAAGTACCAGAAGGGAATGCCGTTCTGCATGGTGACCACGACGGTCTCGGGCCCGAACAGCTTGGGAACGTCGTTCGCCACGGCCTCCACCTGGTGCGCCTTCATCGCCAGGATGACGATGTCCTGCGGACCCGCCTGGTCGTAGCGGTCTGTCGCTTTTGCATTCAGCGCCACCTGCTCGGTGCCATCGGCCCCGATGAGCTTGAAGCCGTTGGTGGCAATGGCGTCGAGATTCTTTCCGCGCACGATGAACGTCACGTCCTCGCCGGCCAGGGCGAGCTTGGCGCCCACCAGGCCGCCAATGGCGCCCGCTCCGATGACTGCTATCTTCATGTCGATCCCCAAGTTGTTGATTCTTTGCGCGCGGGCAGGCATCAGCCGAAGCGGTTGCCGAGCTTGCCGATGCCGCCGATCTCCACCTCGACAAGGCTGCCGGGCTTCATCGAACCGACGCCGATGGAAGTTCCGCACAGGATCACGTCGCCGGGGTACAGCGTCATGTCGAGGGAGATCAGGCTGACGAGTTGCTGGACCGAAAAGCGCATGTCGCTGATCGGGTAGTTCTGCCGCACCTCGCCGTTGAGCAGCGTGGTTACGGTCAGCGTGGCGGGGTCGAGGCCGGTGGCCACCACCGGGCCCATCGGGCAGAAGGTGTCGAAGCCCTTGGCGCGCACCCACTGTGCGAAGGAAGCATCGCGATTCAGTATGTCTGCCACCGTTACGTCGTTGGCGCAGGTGTAGCCGAACACATGGCCAAGCGCCTCGGCCTCCGGCACCGCGGTGCAGGTCTCGCCGATGACGATGCCGAGCTCGCCCTCGAACACCACCTTGCCGTCGCACAAGGGCTTGCGGATGTCCGCGCCGGGCGAGAGGTAGGAGTTGGGCGACTTCAGCAGGTAGAGCGGCTCCGCAGGCACCGGCAGTTGGAGCTTTTCGCCGAGCGCGTGAAAGTTGTTCCACAACGCGATGACCTTGGTGGGCTCGGTGGGCGTGAGCAGCCGCACGCCGGAAAGCACGAACACACGGCCGGTGGGCTCTGGGCGCTCGAACATGTTGCCGCGGTGCTCGTGCACGGTGTCGCCGTCGAGCGTGCCGAAGCCGGTTTCACCGCCGTGCTCGAAACGGACCCATCGCTGTTGTTGCTGTGCTTGCTGCTGCATGTCGTGCCTTCCTTGGTTTCTGTTGGAGTGGTTTTGCAGGGCTCAGTCGAAAGGCAGGTAGTCTGGGACCACGAGCGACGCGAGCAGCTTGCCCATTTCGGCGGGGTTGTCGGTCACGTGAATGCCGCACTCCTTCATCACCGCGAGCTTTTCCTGCGCGGTTCCCTTGCCGCCGGAGACCATGGCGCCTGCATGACCCATGCGTTTGCCGGGCGGTGCGCTGGCGCCGGCAATGAAGCCGACCACAGGCTTTTGCATGTGGTCCTTGATCCAGCGCGCGCAGATCTCTTCGTCGTTGCCGCCAATTTCACCAACCATGATCACGGCGTCGGTGCGAGGATCGTCGTTGAACATCTTCAGCACGTCGATGTGCCGCAGCCCGCCGACCGGATCGCCGCCGATGCCGACCACGGTCGACTGCCCGATGCCGAAGCTCGCAAGCTGGCTCGCGGCCTCGTAGGTGAGCGTGCCCGAGCGCGACACGACGCCGATGCGGCCCTTCTGGTGAATGTGGCCGGGCATGATGCCGATCTTGATTTCGTCGGGCGTGATGAGGCCGGGGCAATTGGGGCCGAGCAGCAAGGTCTTGCTACCCTCCATGCGGTGGCGTGTGCGAATCATGTCGCGCACCGGAATGCCTTCGGTGATGCATACAACGAGGTCGAGGCCGGCGTCCACAGCCTCGTCGATGGCAGCAGCCGCGAAGGGTGGCGGCACGTAGATGACCGACACGGTGGCACCGGTCTCGGCCTTGGCTTCTTTTACGGTGCCGAACACCGGGATGCCGTCGAATGACTTGCCTGCCTTGTTGGGATTGACTCCGGCGACGAAGCACTTCTGGCCGTGGCCGTAGTCGCGGCACATGGCGGTGTGGAACTGTCCTGTCTTGCCGGTGATACCTTGGGTGATCACGCGGGTGTGCTTGTTGATCAGGATCGACATGTCTCAGCTCTCCGTCTCTTGTTCTTGGGGCGGCTGTTGTTCTTTAGCGCTGTTGTTCAGGGCGGGTGCAAAGGCCACCGGGTACTCCCCTCCGCGAATGTCCCCCGGGCTTCGCCCTCCTCCTTTATTTCGCTGCGCGGAGCACCCGATGCCCTGTGCACTTGGGCACGCTGCTGGTGTACAGCCGATCAACGACCGACGTTCATCACGCACACGTCGATGGGGTGCCTTGCGCAGCGAAATAAAGGAGGAGGGGCGCAGCCCCGGGGGACATTCGCGGAGAAAGGTACCCCGTCGGCGGGTGCGCCGCCCTGAACGCACGACCCGGCAAATCAAGCAGCGACCCTTCATCGAGCCCCCCTACGAGCCGCAGCCACAACCGTCTGGGCCGCATCCGCCATGTCGTTGGCAGAAATGATCGGAAGCCCCGATTGCCCGAGGATGGTTCGCCCCAGGGTTTCGTTGGTGCCCTTCATGCGCACCACCAGTGGCACCGATAGATCGACCTCGCGCGCCGCGGCGATGATGCCGCGCGCAATCACGTCGCACTTCATGATGCCGCCGAAGATGTTGACCAGGATGGCCCGCAGATTCGAGTTGCGCAGCATCAGCTTGAAGGCTTCCGTCACCTTCTCGGCCGTGGCGCCGCCGCCCACGTCGAGAAAATTGGCCGGCGATCCGCCGTAGAGCTTGATCGCGTCCATCGTGGCCATCGCCAGGCCTGCACCGTTCACCAGGCAACCGATGTCGCCTTCGAGCGGAATGTAGGAAAGGTCGAACTTCGAAGCTTCCACCTCGGCCGGGTCTTCCTCGTCGAAGTCGCGCATCGCGGCGATCTCGGGTTGGCGGAAGAGCGCGTTGGGATCGAAGTTGAACTTGGCATCCAGCGCCATCACGCGGCCGTCGCGTGTCAGCACCAGCGGGTTGATCTCGGCCTGCGATGCATCGCAGGCGTCGAAGGCCTGGTAGAGGCTTTGCACCAGCGTGCGCACCTGCAGCATCGCCTTTCCGGAAAAGCCGATGTCGCGTGCCAGGCCGTCGGCCTCGGCCGCCTTCACGCCCGTGGCGGGGTCGATGAACAGCTTGCGGATTTTTTCCGGCGTGCGCGCCGCAACCTCTTCGATGTCCATGCCGCCTTCGCTCGACGCCATCAGCGCGACGCGGCGCGACTCCCGGTCGACCACCATGCCGAGATAGAACTCCTTCTCGATCTCGACGCTCTCCTCGACCAGCAGGCGCTTGACCAGGCGGCCTTCGGGGCCGGTCTGGTGCGTTCTCAAGGTCATGCCCAGCAACTCGTCGGCGTGGCGCCGCACTTCGGCTGCCGACCAGGCCAGCCGGACACCGCCGCCCTTGCCGCGGCCGCCGGCATGAATCTGCGCCTTGACCACCCAGGCCCGGCCACCGAGCCGCGTGGCGGCATCGGCTGCCTCGTCGGGCGAAAAGCATGCATATCCACGCGGCGTGGGCACGCCGTATTTGCGCAATACGTCCTTGCCTTGGTATTCGTGGATATTCATGGCAATTTCAGGCGCCGAGTTCGGCGCCGCGGCTTTCGGCCCAATTGAAATAGCGCTTTTTCATGGCGCCGGCTTCGAGCTCCCGCTTTTGATGCTCTTCCTTCTTCTGCTCGATCATTTCAGCCAGAAATTTGGCGTCGTAGGCGCGCAGAAGATGCGGCTGGTGGTCGGTCAGGTAATTGCACACGCGCTCGATGCCGTCCTGGCTCTGGCGCAGGAGCTGGCAGTAGATTTCGCGATCCCAATGCCAGCGGAACCCCAATTCGTAGAACGCTGCGTTGTAGGCATTGCGCTCCGTTTCACTGCTCCAATATTGAACCGGCAAATCATCGATCATGAAATTTCTCCTAGAAATTGAACGCCGTGCGGCAAATGTTTTGCGTGTCGGCATGATCAAAATGTAGATTCGATGATCGATAAATAATAGTTAAACTATTTTATTGAATGCATTCGCGATAAGTTATACATAAATGGCCGTGAATTCCCGAAGCGGGTGAATTTGCACCCGCAATTCTTCCGGCCTTCAAAAACAGCGTTTCTTCAGCTCAAGCTCAGATCACGCCCTCGGCGCGCAGCGCCGCAACGTCGCCCGCCGTATAGCCGAGCTGCGTCAGTACCTCTTCGGTGTGCTCGCCGAGAAGCGGCGAGCGCGTCACTTCGGTCGGGCTGTCGGACATCTTGATCGGGTTGCCCACCGTCAGGTACTTGCCGCGGGTGGGGTGGTCCACCTCGACGATGGTGCCGGTCTCGCGCAGCGACTCGTCGGCGGCGATTTCCTTCATCGAAAGAATCGGCCCGCACGGAATGTCGTACTGGTTGAGGATGTCCATGGCCTCGAACTTGGTCTTGGTCATGGTCCATTGCTCGATGCGCGCGAAGATCGGCTTCAGGTGCAGCAGGCGCGCCGCCGGCGTGGCATAGGCCTCGTCGGTAATCCAGCCTTCTTCGCCGATGACCTTGCACACAGCCGGCCACACAGCACCCTGAGTGATGAAGTAGATGTACGCGTTGGGATCGGTCTCCCAGCCCTTGCACTTGAGAATGGAGCCCGGCTGGCCGCCGCCCGATGCATTGCCCGCGCGCGGCACCGCGTCGCCGAACTTGCCGTCGGGGTACTGCGGGTACTCGTGCATGGTGCCGGTGCGCTCCAGCCGCTGCTGGTCGCGCATCTTCACGCGGCAGAGGTTCAGCACCGCGTCCTGCATGGGCGCGAGCACCTGCTGGCCGCGGCCCGTGTTGTTGCGCTGGTAAAGCGCCGCCACAATGCCCAGCGCCAGGTGCAGGCCGGTGCCGCTGTCGCCGATCTGCGCGCCCGTGACCACCGGCGGTCCGTCTTCGAAGCCCGTGGTCGATGCCGCGCCGCCTGCGCACTGCGCCACGTTCTCGTACACCTTGCAGTGCTCGTACTTGCCGGGGCCGAAGCCCTTGACCGAGGCCACGATCATGCGCGGGTTCAGCTCCTGGATGTGGGCCCAGGTAATGCCCATGCGGTCGAGCGCGCCGGGTGCGAAGTTTTCCACCAGCACGTCGCACGTCTTGATCAGCGAGTCGAGCACCTGCTTGCCCTTGGGCTTCTTGGTGTCCAGCGTGATCGAGCGCTTGTTGTGGTTCAGCATCGTGAAGTAGAGGCTGTCCACACCGGGAATGTCGCGCAGCTGTGCGCGCGTTGCGTCGCCTTCGCCGGCGCGCTCCACCTTGATCACGTCGGCGCCGAACCACGCCAGCAGCTGGGTGCAGGTGGGGCCGGACTGGACATGGGTGAAGTCGAGAATGCGAACGCCCTCAAGTGCCTTGCTCATCAGCTGTCTCCTTTGATCGTGGTCTCTGCTTCTTGCAGTCGAGCGCGCAATTTACGCTCTTCGGCAAAGCGGGCGGTTTCGTCTCGCACGATGGCAACGATGCCCGTGACCTCGCGATCCTCCGAGAACAGCATCGACACCGTGAAGGCGATCGACAGCGTGTGCCCGTCCTTGTGCAGCGCGGGAACGCGCAGCAGGTCGGCTCCGTACTTGGTGATGCCGGTTTCCATGGTCTTGTGGTAACCGTCCCAGTGGCGCTGGCGCTGCCGCTGGGGAATGATCATGTCGAGCGACTGGCCCAGTGCCTCGGCTTCGGTAAAGCCGAAGATCCGCTCGGCGGCGCGGTTCCAGAGCGTGATCGCTCCTTTCGCATCGCACACCATGATCGCGTCGCCGGCGCCTTCGACGAGCTGCTTGAAATCAACGTTCGCTTGCATGTTTACCTCTGGCGCTTCAATGTCGATTCCCGGCTTCGCCCGCCGTGGGAGCGGGCGAAGCTGGGGGAGCCGCTACACGGCTTTTGCTTCCTTCAGGTTGGCGATCTGTTCCTTGGTGTAGCCCAGTTCGGCCAGCACTTCGTCAGTGTGCTCGCCCAAGAGCGGCGAGGCGGTGACCTCGGGCTTGAGGTCCGAGAACTTGATCGGGCTGCCGATGGTCCAGTAGCTGCCGCGCTCCTTGTGCGGCACTTCGACGATGGAGCCGCTCTTGCGCAGCGACTCGTCGTGCAGCAGCTCCTTCATCGACAGCACCGGGGCGCAAGGAATGTCGTGCTTGCGGAAGATGTCCACCGCCTCGAACTTGGTCTTGTCCTTGATGAAGTCCTCGATGGTCGCGAAGATCTGGTCGATGTGCGGCTGACGGGCCTTGGGGGTCATGTAGTCCGGGTCGGTCTTCCACTCGGGCTTGCCGAGCGCGTCGCAGATCGGGTCCCAGGCATGGCCCTGCACCGTGAAGTAGATGTAGGCGTTGGGGTCGGTCTGCCAGCCCTTGCACTTCAAGATCCAGCCCGGCTGGCCGCCGCCGCCGGCATTGCCGCCGCGCGGCACCACCTTGTCCTTGAAGGCGTCCATCTCGTGCGGGTACTGGGGGTATTCCTCCAGGTAGCCCACGCTGTCCAGGCGCTGCTGGTCGCGCATCTTCACGCGGCACAGGTTGAGCACGGCGTCCTGCATCGAGCAGGCCACCTTCTGGCCCTTGCCCGTTTGCTGGCGGCCGATGATGGCCGTCAGGATGCCGATGGCCAGGTGCATGCCGGTATTGGAATCGCCCAGTGCGGCCGCCGAGATGGTGGGCACCGAGTTTTCGCCCTTCCACCAGCCGGTGGTGGAGGCGGCGCCGCCGGCGCACTGCGCCACGTTCTCGTACACCTTCAGGTCTTCGTAGTGGTGGCCGTCGCTGAAGCCCTTGACCGAGGCGACGATCATCTTGGGGTTCAGTTCCTGGATGCGCGCCCAGGTAAAGCCCATGCGGTCGAGCGCGCCGGGGCCGAAGTTTTCCACCAGCACATCGGATTCGCGGATCAGCTTCTCCAGCACCGCCTTGCCTTCGGGCTTCTTGGTGTCCAGCGTGATCGAGCGCTTGTTGCTGTTGAGCATGGTGAAGTACAGCGCGTCGACATTCGGAATGTCGCGCAGCTGGCTGCGCGTGACGTCGCCGGCGCCCGGGCGCTCGACCTTGATCACGTCGGCGCCGAACCAAGCCAGCATCTGCGTGCATGCCGGACCGGCTTGCACGTGCGTGAAGTCGATGATCTTGATGCCGTTGAGGGGTTTGTTGTTGCTGCTCATTGCTGCGATCTCCTGATTGAATGAACGGATTACTTCTTCTTGGCCGTGGCCGGATTGAGGCTGGTGATGCGGCCGCTCTCGGTGCCGGCGGTCTCGTCGATCACGGCGTTGATGAGCGTGGGGCGGCGGGAAGCCACGGCTTCGGCCAGCGCCTTCTGCAGTTCGTCCGCGGTGGTGGCGTTGACCCCCACGCCGCCGAAGGCTTCCATCAGCTTGTCGTAGCGTGCGTTCTTCACGAACACGGTGGGCGCCACGTCGGGCGTACCGCTGGAATTGACGTCGGTGCCGCGATAGACGCCGTTGTTGTTGAACACGACGATGCAGATCGGCAGGTTGTAGCGGCAGATGGTTTCCACCTCCATGCCGCTGAAGCCGAAGGCGCTGTCGCCTTCGATGGCAATCACCGGCTTGTCGGTGACCACCGCGGCGGCCACGGCAAAGCCCATGCCAATGCCCATGATTCCCCACGTGCCCACGTCCAGGCGCTTGCGCGGCTCGTACATGTCGACGATGCTGCGCGCGAAGTCGAGCGTGTTGGCGCCCTCGTTCACCACAATGGCGTCGGGCCGGGCCTTCACCTGGTCGCGAATCACGCTCAGCGCGCTGTGGAAGTTCATCGGCGAGGGCCGCGCGGCCAGCGTCACCGCCATCTTCGACAGATTCTTGTCCTTGCGCTCGGCAATGGCGCCGGTCCATTCGGCCGGCGGCTTGGCCCACTTGGCATCGACGCCCGCGAGCAGCGCCGCCACGCAGGAGCCGATGTCGCCGATCACCGGCGCGGCAATCGCCACGTTGCTGTCGATCTCGGTCGGTGCAATGTCGATCTGGATGAACTGCTTGGCGCCCTTCTCCTGGCCCCAGGTCTTGCCCTTGCCGTGCGAGAGCAGCCAGTTGAGGCGCGCGCCCACGAGCATCACCACGTCGGCTTCTTGCAACACATAGGAGCGCGCCGCCGCGGCCGATTGCGCATGCGTGTCGGGCAACAGGCCCTTGGCCATCGACATCGGCAGGTAGGGAATGCCGGTCTTCTCGATCAGCGCGCGGATATCGGCATCGGCCTGTGCGTAGGCGGCACCCTTGCCGAGCAGGATCAGCGGCTTCTTGGCGCCCTTGAGCAGGTCGAGCGCGCGCTGCACCGCATCGGGCGCCGGAATCTGGCGCGGGGCCGGATCGACCACCTTGATGAGCGACCTGCGACCGGCCTCGGCGTCCATGGTCTGCGCAAACAGCTTGGCCGGCAGGTCGAGGTACACGCCGCCCGGGCGACCCGACACCGCCGAGCGGATGGCCCGTGCAATGCCCACGCCGATGTCTTCGGCATGCAGCACGCGGAAGGCGGCCTTGCACAGCGGCTTGGCGATCGCCAGCTGGTCCATCTCTTCGTAGTCGCCTTGCTGCAGGTCGACGATCTCGCGCTCGCTCGATCCGCTGATGAGAATCATCGGGAAGCAATTGGTGGTGGCGTTGGCCAGCGCCGTCAGGCCGTTCAGGAAGCCCGGCGCGGACACCGTGAGGCAGATGCCCGGCTTCTGCGTGAGAAAGCCCGCAGCCGCCGCGGCATTGCCCGCATGCTGCTCGTGGCGGAACGAGATGACGCGCAGGCCTTCTGCCTGGGCCATGCGCGTCAGGTCGGTGATCGGGATGCCCGGCAAGCCGAAGATCGTGTCGATATCGTTCAGCTTCAGCGCATCGATGACCAGGTGGAAGCCGTCGATCGTGTTGTCGTGCGCCTCTTCCGGCGGTTGCTTGAGTGCGAGCACGACCGCGTCGCCTTCGGCAGCCTTGTTCTTTGGCTTGAGGGCGTCGTCGAGGGTCGTGGATGCCTCTTTATCCGTTCTTACTGAAGACATGTCTCTCCTTCTTGCTGGGGTGAATGGCCGAGGCCCGAGCCGGGACTATGATTCGGGGCATGTCTTTCGGGCGTTGACCTCGGTCAACTTTCCGGAAAACGGCACCAGCCAGATGAACCAGAAGTTGTTGTTGCGAATTCGAGCAAGACGGGCCCCATGACTTTGTTGGAAAACCATCCGGAGAAAAACATCATTCGCGCGCAGCTCCGGCAGAACATCCTTCTCAAGGACCTGAGCGAGAGCGAACGCGCCGAGCTGGAAACCCATCTCGTCATCGTGGACGGCAACAAGGGCGACTTTCTGCTGCACCAGGGCGTGCGCGAGATGGAGCAGTACTTCATCCTCGACGGCATCCTCAAGCGGGTGGTGAGCAACCCCGAGGGCAAGGAAATGATCCTGCGCTTTGCCGATGCGCACGACATGGAAACGAGCTATGCGGCCCTGCGCCTGGGCACGCCCACGCCTTACGGCATCGTGTGCGTCACCAAGGCCCGGGTGGCCAGCCTGCCGCTGAAGGAGTGGATCGCGTTCCTCGACCGCCACCCCGAGACCAAGGAACTGTTCGAATACTGCGTGATGCGCGGCATGAGCGAAATCATGGCGCACACCATTACCCTGCACCTGCTCGACGCACCAGGGCGCGTGCACCGGTTCATGCGCAAGCACCCCGAGTTGGAAGACCGCATTCCCAGCAAGGAGCTTGCGTCGTATCTCAACCTCTCCGCAGAAACCCTTAGCCGCCTGCGCAAGCGCGGAAAGATCTAGGCAGGCACCCAGTCGCGCGCGGTATTCAGGTCTGCTTGGACGATGCGAAGCGGCGCGGAACGGTCATCAGGCGCAGCGCGTTGTCCACGCTGCTTACGCCGCCCACTTTGGAGGCCACGTCCTCCGTAAGCGCGCGTTCTTCCGCATTGAGAACGATGCCGCTCAGCTTTACCTTGCCCTGGTCGGCCTCGACGGTCACGCGGATGTCGCTGGTCGCCTCGTTGTCCTTCAGCGCCGACTTCACGCGCGCCGCAAGTGTCATGTTGGCCAGCAGCGCGCGCGAGGCCGGTGTTTCGGCAAACTCCGGGCGCTCCACCAGCGAGCGGATCTGCGCCACGCAGCTGTCCACCGAAATGCGATCTGTGTTGAGCACCAGGTCGTAGAGCACCGGGTCGCCCCATGTCACGCCGAACTGCGCATGCATGCGCGCCGCGTGCGCGTCGTCGCTTCGGCGGATCTCGGCTTCGGCAAACTCGGCATCGTCGGTTTCCAGGTGCGCCATCAGCCATTCGACGCGCTTCTTCATCGAGCGGGTGATGCGCACGCACACCACGTGTGGCACAGGCCGCAGCAGGCAGGTGGCGCCCCAGCCGCGCAGCACCACGTTGCCGCGGTCCGCCAGTGCAAAGAGTTCTTCGGCCGTGTAGAGCGCGAGGCTGCGCTTGTCGGCGGTGAGCCGTTCGACAAAGCCGGCCTTGCCGTCGCGCAGGCGGCCGATGAAGCTGGTCGGCACCTGCATGCGGTCGGCCACGCGCTCGATCGTCTCGTGGCGCATGATCTCGAGGCCGAGCTGCTCGGCAAGGCGCTGCGACACGTCCTTGGCGAGGGAGCCCATCTCCTGGGTGAGTGCAATCACTGGCATGTTGGTTGTTCTCCGGTCAGTCCACGGGGCGCTCGACGGCAAACTCGTCCGGCTTCTTCGGCTTGATGAAGGCCAGCACCTTGGAGATCAGCGGCCAGAACAGCAACACCAGCGCCAGGGTGGTGATGCCGCCGACCAGCGGGTTGGAGAACATGATCATCACATCGCCCTGCGAGACCAGCATGGCCTGGCGGAACGAGTCTTCGGCCTTGTCGCCGAGCACCAGCGCCAGCACCAGCGGCGCCAGCGGGAAGTCGAGCTTCTTGAACAGATACCCCACCACGCCGAAGCCGAGCATGAACCAGATGTCGAGCATCGCGTTGTGCACCGTGTAGGCGCCAATGGCGCAGATCACGATGATCACCGGCGCAATGATCGAGAACGGAATGCGCAGGATCGAAGCGAACAGCGGCACCGTGCTCAACACCACGATGAGGCCGACGATGTTGCCCAGGTACATGCTGGCGATGAGCCCCCAGACGAAGTCTTTCTGCTCGACGAACAGCAGCGGCCCGGGTTGCAGGCCCCAGATCAGCAGGCCGCCCAGCAGCACCGCGGCGGTGGGCGAACCCGGAATGCCCAGCGCCAGCATCGGCAGCAGCGCGCTGGTGCCTGCGGCGTGCGCCGCGGTCTCGGGCGCAACCACGCCTTCCATTTGGCCGGTGCCGAACTTGGAGCCGCGCTTGGACATTTTCTTGGCCAGGCCGTAGGCCATGAACGAGGCCGGGGTGGCGCCGCCGGGCGTGATGCCCATCCAGATGCCGATGAGCGAACTGCGCAGCGACGTGACCCAGTACTGCGGCAGCTGCTTCCAAGTCTGCAGCACCACCTTCGGATCGATCTTCGCGGTCTTGCCCGAGAACTTGAGGCCCTCTTCCATCGACAGCAAAATTTCGCCGATGCCGAACAGGCCGATCACCGCAATCAGGAAGTCGAAACCTCGCATCAGCTCGGGTTGGCCGAAGGTGAGGCGCAGCTGGCCTGTGACCGTGTCCATGCCCACGCTCGCCAGCGCAAAGCCGAGCGCCATGGAAGCCAGGATCTTGAACGGCGACCCCTTGCCCATGCCCACGAAGCTGCAGAAGGTGAGCAGGTACACCGCAAAGAATTCGGGCGAGCCGAACTTCAGCGCAAACTTGGCCACCAGCGGCGCCAGGAAGGTGATCATGATCACCGCCAGCAGCGCACCGATGAACGACGAGGTGAACGCCGTGGTGAGCGCGGCGCCTGCATTGCCCTGCTGCGCCATCGGGTAGCCGTCGAAGGTGGTGGCCACCGACCACGGCTCGCCCGGGATGTTGAACAGGATGGAGGTGATGGCGCCGCCGAACAGCGCCCCCCAGTAGATGCACGACAGCATGATGATCGCCGAGGTGGGCGACATCGTGAACGTGAGGGGCAGCAGAATGGCCACGCCATTGGCGCCGCCGAGCCCCGGGAGCACGCCGATCAGTACCCCCAGGATGATGCCGACGAACATCAGGCCGATGTTCATGGGGGTGAGGATCACCGAGAAGCCCTGCAGCAGGGCGCTGATTTCTTCCATTTCGCGTTTGCTCCGTGAAATTCAGTAGCCGAGGAATCGGAGGGGATCGAGAGCGCCCTTGAACAGCGGCACCTTGAACCACACCTCGAACATGAAGAAGAAAACCGTGTTGACGACCAGTGCCGCGATGACGCTCTTCACCCACGAGTACTTGCCGAGGAACACCATGAAGAGCGCGATGTAGATCGCCGACGCCAGGTACAGCCCGAGCAAGGAGATTGCGAGTACGTACACGATGGCCGGCAGAAGCACCGACAGCACGCGCTTGAGCTGCACGGAGTCGACGAAGATTTCGGTCTTCTTCTCTTTGCCCAGCAGCGCCTGATACAGGATGCCGGCGCCGGAGATCGCGATGATCGCGCCGATGTAGAAGGGAAAGTAACCCGCGCCGGGGCCGTCGCTGGTCCAGCCGGAGCCCAGCCTCTGGCTCTCGACGATGACTACAAGGCCTATTACCAGCAGGACCGCTGCAACCACCGCCTCGACCACGTTGGTCGCTACGCCGGTGCGTGCCGCGCCTTCGGAATTCTCGTCGTGCTCCATGGAGACCTCATCGTTCGTGTGTATGTACCGAGAAAGAAACGAGAGTGCAGCGCCCCGCCCGCCGCGTATCGGCCGGCGGCCGCGTCCTCAGGCAAGGAGCGCTGCAGGGCGCTCGATTGCTGCTACTTGCTGCTGGCCAGGAAACCGGCTTCGCTCATCAGCGTGCGGTGCGTGGCTTCCGCTTCGGTCAGCCACTTGGTGAAGGGTTCGCCCGTCATGAACGTCGGGTTGAACGCGCCCTTCTCCATGTATTCCTTCCAGTCGGGCGTGGCTGCGATCTTGGTCAGCAGGTCGACATAGAAAGCGCGCTGCTCGGGCGTGACGCCCGGGGCCATGAAGATGCCACGCAGCATCGTGTACTTGGTGGAAACACCGGCTTCCTTGCAGGTGGGAATGTCGTTCCACGACTGCGTTTCGGTGACCTTGGCCTTGAACGGCATGCGCTCGTCGTCGAACACGCACAGCGCACGCAGCTTGCCCGCGCGCCACTGGGCCACGGCCTCGATCGGGTTGTTCACGGTCGACTGCACATGGCCGCCCACCAGCTGCACCGCCACTTCGCCGCCGCCCTTGAACGGCACGTAGATGAACTTGGTGCCGGTGGCCTTCTCGAGCGCCACGGTAATGATCTGGTCTTCCTGCTTGGAGCCGGTGCCGGCCATCTTGAACTTGCTCGGTCCCGCCGCCTTGGCTGCGGCGATGTACTCCGCGGCGCTCTTGTACGGCTGCTCGGCATTGGTCCACAGCACGAACTGGTCGAGCGCCAGCATCGCTACAGGCGTCATGTCCTTCCAGTTGAACGGCACGCCGGTGGCCATGGGCGTGGTGAACAGGTTGGACAGCGAGATGATGATCTTGTGCGGATCGCCCTTGGCTTCCTTCACCGCCAGAAAGCCTTCGGCGCCCGCGCCGCCCGACTTGTTGACGACGATCAGCGGCTCCTTCATGAGCTTGTACTTGATGACGATGCCCTGCAGCAATCGGCCCATCTGGTCGGCGCCTCCGCCGGTGCCCGCTGGAATCACGAACTCCACCGGCTTGGCGGGTTCCCATGCTGCAGCTGGTGCGGTGGCCGCGAGTGCCAGCATGGCAGCGGTAAAGACTTTGGCCCGGCAAGCGTGGGCACGCGAAAAGAAGTTCTTCATCATGTTGTCTCCTGTGTAAGGGTGCGCTCTATTTTTTAAAGAATCTGAGCCGAGATGCGAACAGGGCAGATGGTGCGCGCAGCACGAACATCGCTTGCTTGACCATGGTCAACTTTTCAAAGATTTTGTCTTGGGGTTAGCCCGCGCCGTGTGGTTGGACGGGCTGCGCAAGCGAGCCGCGCGGAGCCCACTCCCGGTGCGTGCGGGTGCCCATTTCCCCCGCTCCAGGGTGTATTCGGGTAAACCCTAGAATAGAGGGGTCTACCCACTCACCAGATCCAGGAGTCCCTTTTATGTCTACCCTTGACCGATCGTCCAGCGCGAGCACATTCGGCAGTGGCTTGGCTGGCGCGCTCAAGGCGCTTGCGGAAGAAGCAAGCGTGCTCGTTCAGGCCTTGCTGAGCCCAGGCAAGATCATCAGCGAGGTCGAAGAAATGCGCGCCCTTCAAACGCGCGCCGACCGCATCGAAGCGTCCGACCCGGCGCGCGCAGCCGTGCTGCGCTGGCACGCCTCGCGCGTCGGCCTGCGCTGAGCGCTGCCGACCCCAAGCAGGGGTCGATTCGAAGCGCAAGCGAACTGGTAAAGTTCGGGCCGTCCACCGCGTCTTCGTAGTTCAATGGATAGAACGGGGTCCTCCTAAGACTCAGATACAGGTTCGATTCCTGTCGAAGGCACCACCGCACACCAAGTTCAGATGCCGCCACGTTGCGTGCGCCTGATGAAGTCAAGCATGAGCGCCACGGCAGCGGCCGCGTGCGTCTCTAGCAGGAAATGCCCGCCGTCGAAAACATGCGCTTCCATGCGCGGCAGGTCCTGCATCCACGACAGCGTTTCAGCGATATCGAAGTAGGGGTCGTGACGGCCCCATAGCATGAGCGCGGGCGGTTGCCATTCTTTCAGGTACTTCGCGATCGCATCGAAACGCGCGGCGTGGCTCCTGTAGTCGGCAATGAGCGCGCGCTGGGTTTCTATGCGCCCGGGAAGGTTCATCACCCTCCAGTCCTCCACCCAGGGTTCGCCTCTGATCGTGGCGGCGACTTCTTCCGGCAGGCCGCCGGTGTATTGCTCGCGCGTGAACTCGAAGGTCAGTTCGACGGCCGCGGCTGCCTCGTTCTCCTTGGTCGGATTCGACCAGAGCTTCAATTGGGCGTCCCAGACGGGGCCGAAGCCGGTTCGATGCGCGTTCGCGTTCTGGATGACGAGCCCCGAAACCAACTCCGGCGCGCGCATGGCAATCTGAAGGCCGACGGCCGCGCCCGAGTCATGCAGGTAGATCAAGCGGCGCTTGATCGCCAAGCGATCCAGCAGTTCGAGAATCGCATCGCTGAACGCCGCAAATGAAGGCGACGGCAGAACATCGGACTGGCCAAAGCCGGGAAGGTCGGGCGCGATCACATGGGCGACTTGCGACAGCTCGGGTATGACGTCCCGAAACTCGCGCGCGGAGCTCGGAAATCCGTGCAGGAGCAGTACGGCGGGCTTGGAGGCCTCCCCCGCCGTGATGAAGGCCAGCTCCGTGCCGCCGGACAAGCGCAGCCGTTGCGGGGTTGCCGGGTTCATGTCAGAACTCCTTGACCGGTTAAATCACTCCGCAGGATAGGAAGCATTTCGCTGCGTGTGAAGACCCCCTCAGGTGGTCTCGAACGCCGGCCTGAAAACCCTGGCCGCAAAATCCGCGAGCGTCGTCGGGGTGATCTCGGTAGGGCCCTTGTCGTACTCGCCGTCCAGGCGCCCCGTGGAGAACGCCGCGCTCATTTCCTCCAGCTGCGCGGCGGCGCTCGCCGAGAAGCCCTGCTGCATCAGCGCCGCCTTGGCTTGCTCCGGATCGGATTGGACATACGCGAGGTCCGACCTGCCGATGGCCTTGCCGAGCAACGCCGTCGCTTCCTTCATCGTGTAGAGGCTTGGCGCACGCAGATGGAGCACGCGCTTGCCCTTGCCCGAGGGCGTGCCCAACTCGCGCGCTATGACTTGCGCGATGTCAGCCGTGGCCACCATCGGCAGCGGCGAATTGGGCGCGGTCATGTCCGCGTACGCGCCGATGCTGCGGATCATCTCTATCGCGGCCAGGTGGTTCTCGAAGAAGTAGCCGGGCCGCACGTGCAGCACGTCCACGCCGGCGAGTTTGTCGAGGCGCTGCTCCTGCCGATGCAGGCCCGCGATCGGCCCGGTTCCCGCACTCACATGCGCGCCGACGCTGCTGAGATTCACGACGTGTTTCACCTCGGCCGCGGCGATTGCGCGCGTGATGGCATCGCCCAGCCGATCTTGCTCCGCAAGCATATCGTCCGCTGCGTAATCGGTAGGGATCATCGTGTAGACGGCCGTGGCACCGGCGAATGCACGGGCCAGGAAGCCCGCATCGCCGATGTCGCCAGCCGCGATGTCCGCGCCCGCGGCCTTCAGGGAAGCGAGCGATCCCGCATGGCGGCCGACAACGCGTACGGCCATGCCTTGCGCGAGCAGCAGTGCCGCGACTTTGGAGCTGATGTTGCCGTTGGAGCCGAGAAGTACATACATGGCGGTTCCCTTCATGGGTGGTGTTGCGATGGGTGCCATGGTGCGCGCTGCGGTTGTTTCCAGAAAGCGCCTGCGACAGAATTCATTGTCCAGTTGTGGAGAACAATCGCATGAAGGCTCCTGCCATCTCCTTCGGCCGCCTGGCGGCCTTCGTCGCGGTGGCCGAGGCCGGCACCTTCACCGCCGCCGCAGAACGCCTGAACACGACCAAGTCCGCGGTGAGCCAGGCGGTGGCGTTGCTCGAGCGGGAGTTGAGCACGCAGCTGTTGCAGCGATCCACGCGCAAGCTCGCAATCACCGAGGCAGGGGCGGCATTTCTCGCCGATTGCCGTGAACTGCTGGCCGGCGCGGAGGCTGCGATGGAGCGGGCGCGCAGCGGGCGCGCGCAACCTTCGGGTACGTTGCGGCTCACCAGCCCGCAAGCATCGGCCGGCATGGTCGCGAGCTGGATCGCGGCGTATAGCGAGCGCTATCCGGCAATGCGCGTGGACTATGTGCCCACCGACCGCAAACTCGATGTGATTGCCGAGCACTTCGACCTCACGATCCGCATCGGGCCGATGGCCGATTCCGGCCTTCGCGCGGTGGTGCTCGAGGAACTCGGGCTTTGGACCGTCGCCGCGCCCAGCTATCTCGCCCGCCATGGCACGCCGCGCAAGCCAGAGGAGCTCGCGAAGCACGAGTGGATTGCGCTGTCGCTGCTGCCGGCTCCGTGGTCGATCGATCTCGAGCGCGGCGGCCGAAAGGTGCGTGTGAAGCTGCGCGGATCGATATCGGCGGCGAGCACGAACGCCGTGCTGCAACTGGTGCGCCAGGGCGCGGGCATCTCTTTTTTTCCGAGTACGGCAAACGTCCGCGCCGAGGTGGAAGCCGGGCGCCTTGTTCGTCTTTTTCCTGGCTGGGCGTCGGGCCGCATGTTTCTCTACGCGGCCTATCCGGGCAACATCGCCCCTCCCGCAAAGACGCGCGCGTTCATCGACCTTGCGAAGGAAGCGGTGCGATCTCGCAGCAAAGGACAAGAGTCCTGACAGTTCTCCCGTCAGCTTGGGGCGCTACTGGCCTTCGAGATGCCGAGTGCCTATTCCGGCGCGGCCGGCGTACGCAAGGCCGGCGACGATGCCTGTTGCTGGCCTTGCATCGGACCGACGAAAGCGACCGGTCCGGGCTCGCCTTGCGTCCTGCGCCCGATGCCTCGTACGAGGTGGCGCGGTAGGTGGTGGGTTCTTCTCAACTGCTCCAGCGCCTCGCTGCGGGCTGGTTCCGACACCGGTAGAAACATCTGCAATACGCTCATGATGTCATCCCGTGAGGCCAGAAAAGAATGTGGCTGGCTCGCAGTGATCGGAGCACAGCTTCCAGTTTCAGCGGCCTCTGGCGTGGCCGCAGGAGGCGCATTATGGGCGCACTGCGCCGGCACGCCACTACAGCCACGCGGGCAGTAGTGTTGCTGTGTTTTCTCAGTTGCCGGAATCTTCGCGGCGGGCGCTCTCTTCGGCGGCGCGGCGGCGTGCACGGCGCGTGGCCAGCTCGGCCGCCCGTTGCAACGCCCGCAGCTGAAAGGTCACATCGTGAATTTCGCCGACGAGGCCGAACTGCTTGCAGGCGTCGATGCGATCGGCGGCGCCGCCGCGCCAGTCCACAGGCGCCGAAGCGCCTTTCGGGGCAACGAGGTGCATCAACTCGGCGACGCAGGCGGTCACGTCGTCGGCAGCGGCTCTCAGCGCGGATGTCGCTGTATCGACATCGCTGTCGCGCTTCATCATTGCGTCCTTGACGGTGACGCGCACAGGCGGTCTCGGGCGCCTCTCCGTGCTTCGCTCATGCATTTTCTTGTCCACGGCATTCGATTCCGAAAGGGAGTTCATTGCGCTGTTGGTGAGCAGCAGCGGCGGGCGATCCACCGGCTTGAAGTTGCGCATGCTACTGCTATTGGCCTAACGAGGCTTCGGACGGCCGGATTCACTCCTCTGAAACGCATGCACACGCATGTTTCTTCGCAGCCACTGTGTGGGCCCGAATAGGCATTGAAGCCGAGCTAAACGGCGCGTCGAAGTGTCTAATGCATTGATCATGTAAGGAGCCGCAACATGAGGCATTTGGTACGCACATTCGTAGCATTCACGCTCGGACTTGCGATCAGGAAAGCGGACGAAGCCCTATGAGCAAACAGCAAAACCGGCGCATCCTGCTGGCGGACGACACGCCTGCCATCCACGAGGACTTTCGGAAGATTCTCCTGGCGGAGGCCACCGCATCAGACCTTGACGACATGGAGGCCGCACTGTTCGGCACCTCGGCCAGGCAGGCCACGGTGGACTTTGTGCTGGACAGTGCCTACCAGGGGCAGGAAGCGCTTGCCAAGGTGCGCGAGGCACTGGAGGCCGGCAAGCCCTACGCCATGGCGTTCATCGACATGCGCATGCCCCCCGGGTGGGACGGCGTGGAGACGATCGAGCAGCTGTGGCGGGTAGACCCGCGCCTGCAGATCGTGATCTGCACGGCCTATGCGGACCAGTCGTGGGTCGAGGTGTTCGAGCGGCTGGACGCGCGCGACCGCCTGCTGGTGCTCAAGAAGCCGTTCGACCCGATCGAGGTGCGCCAGCTGGCCAGTGCGCTCACGATGAAGTGGCAAATGACGGAAGACGCCGCCTTCAAGATGAACATGCTCGAGCAGGCCGTCGAAGAGCGCACGCGGGAGCTGTCGGACGCCAACATCATCGTGCAGAACAGCCCGACCATCCTCTACCGCCTGCGCGGCGAGCCCGCGTTTCCGCTGATCTACATCTCGCACAACATCACCAAGTTCGGCCACGATCCGGCCGGCCTGATGGCGAACCCGAACTGGGCCGACGTGCTCATCGACCCGGCCGACCAGGCCGGAGTTGCCGATGCGATGGCCCGCGTGCTGGAGAAGGACGCGGAAGGCGCCTCGATCGAATACCGCCTGTGCACCGGTGACGGCGGGCGGCGCTGGGTGGAAAACCGCTACGTGCCGGTCCGCGACAAGGAAGGCCGGCTCGTCGAGGTCGAGGGCATCGTCATCGACGTCACGGAGCGCAAGGCGGCGGAAGAGCAGCTCGCGCGGCTGGCGCGCACCGACGGGCTGACCGGGCTCGCCAACCGCGCCACCCTCACCGAACGCCTGCACCAGGCCCATGCGGCCGCACGGCGGGGCTCCATGCCCTTTGCGCTGCACTACCTCGACCTGGACCACTTCAAGCCGGTCAACGACATGTACGGCCACCCGACCGGTGACCTGCTGCTGCGCGAAGTGGCGCAGCGCCTGAAGAACTGCACGCGCGAGACCGACGTGGTGGCCCGCCTGGGCGGGGACGAGTTTGCGGTGCTGCAAAGCGAAATGGGCGAGCCCGCGGCCGCGGGCGCGCTGGCCGCGAAGATCCAGGCGGAACTGGCGCGCCCCTACATGCTGGGCGGCAACGAGGTGCATGTGTCCGTCAGCATCGGCATCTGCCCCTACATCGCGGGCAGCGCAGGGCCGGACGAAATGCTCGTGCAGGCCGACCTGGCGCTCTACCGGTCGAAGGAAGAGGGGCGCAACCAGTTTCACTTTCACTCCGAGGAGATCGACCACGAAGTGCGCGACCGCGTGGCGCTGGGCGAAGACCTGAAGAAAGCGATCGAACGCGAAGAGCTGGAGCTTTATTACCAGCCGCAGGTCGAACTGTCTTCCGGAAAGATCGTGGGCGTGGAAGCGCTGCTGCGCTGGAACCACCCCGAACGCGGCCTGCTCGACGCGGGCGCATTCGTGCCTATTGCCGAGCGCACCGGGAGCATCGTCACGCTGGGCCGCTGGGTGCTGGACCGGGCGTGCGGTCAGATGAGCCAGTGGCGCCAACAGGGCGTGGCGCCGCCCGTGCTGGCCATCAACCTGTCGCTCGGCCAACTCAGAAAAGGCGCCGAGCTGGTTCGCGATGTGGTCGATTGCCTTGCGAAGTGGCAGCTCAATCCTTCCGACCTGGAGTTCGACGTGACGGAGTCGACGCTGGCCCAGATGACGTGGAGCCACAACGACGTGCTGCCGCAGCTGCGGGCGCTCGGCGTGCGGATTGCCATCGACGACTTCGGTACCGAGTATTCGTCGTTCGAATACCTGCGGACCTACCGAGTCAACCACCTGAAGATCGCGCAATCGATGCTCAAGCGGGCCATCGACGACCCCGACAGCGCTGCGACCGTTCGCGCCATCATGAACCTGGCGCGGGAGGCCCGCATCGGCATCATCGTCGAGGGTCTGGAGACGGAAGCGCAGCGGGCCTTTCTGCACTCGACAGGCTCCACCACGCTTGCACAGGGCTATTACTTCAGCGAAGCCGTGGTCGCCGACGAGGCTGGCGACCTCCTGCGCTCGGGCACCATGGAGCAGAGCGAGCGCAGCAAGGGCGAAGGCCAGGAGCCACCCGGCTGACTACGGGCATGCCTCTGCGCAGCGGCCTTGGACGCCCGGCCTACGTATGTAGGCACTCGCCCACGCGCATGAACTGACTTCTCCCGCAAGCCGCGGCCGCCGCAGCGTTCAACCTGCAGTCAAGCTCGCAAGGGCACCCCGCCCTAGTGCGCTTCTCATTGCGGTTCCTCCTCACGGCGCATTCGTGCGTCGTTAAGCGCTCCTTCGGGAGCGCTTTTTTTGCCCGGTGTGTTTCTTTCAGTGTGTTTCGCGGCGCAATTGCTGCACATCTTCATGCAACGACTGCGCCCAGGCGCGGCGCTCGCGGCCCAGCGAGGACTGCGGCTCGCCGAAGCGCACGATCGCCAGCAGGGGCGGTGCGCGCAGCGTGTTCCACAGCGAGGTCAGCAGGTTGTCGTCGTCGATGTAGCGCGGCGCCTGGCTGGTTTCGCCGGTGGCCGCATCGGCAAAGCGCAGCGCGGCGGGCAGCACCGGCGCGCCCGACGAGATGGCGGCCTGCAGCAGGTTGGCGTGAAAGGGCAGCAGCCCCCGGCCATCGCTGGTGGTGCCCTCGGGGAACACGCCGATGCGGTCGCCGCCTTGCAGGGCCTCGGTCATGTGGTGCACCACCCGCAACGCATCGCGGCGCCGTTCCCGCTCGATGTAGAGCGAACCAGCGCCCGTGGACAGCGTGCCGATCAACGGCCAGTGCTTCACACCCGCCTTGGAGACAAAGCGCACGTGACAGGCGGCATGAATGGCGGTGATGTCCAGCCACGAGAGATGGTTGCAGATGAGCAGCACCGGCCCCTTGGCGGGCGGCGTGCCTTGCACCTTGAGCGTGACGCCCATGATCTCGAGCAGGCGCCGCGACCACTGCTGCACCCGCAGGTTGCGCTCCTCCTGCGAAAGCCGTGGAAAGGTGAAGCGGATCGTCCACCACCCGCCCAGCGCGTGCCCTACGGCATGCAGCAGGCGCCAGCAGGCCTTCAGCGAATGAACCATCGAGACGTGCGCCCTCTTCTTCTCGTCAGCCGTGGACCACGCGGCCTGCAACCAGCGTGTGGCGGGCGCGGCCCTGCAGCGGGTAGCCCGCGAACGGCGTGTGCTTGCCCTGGCTCTTCAGCGCGTCGGGCTGCACCTGCCACTCGAGCGCCGGATCGAATACGCAGAGGTCGGCCACGCCGCCCTCGGACAGGCGGCCGATGCCGGTGCCCGCATCGGCGGCGGCCAGCAGCCGCGCGGGTGCGGAGGTAACCACCTCGAGCGCGCGCGCAATGCCGGCGCCGCTGCGCTCGCCCCATTGCAGCGCCAGCGGCAGCAGCAGCTCGAGCCCGGTCGCGCCCGGTTCGGCTTCGGCAAAAGGCAGCGTCTTGGCGTCGGCCTCGACCGGCGTGTGGTCGGACACCAGCGCGTCGATGGTGCCGTCGGCCAGCGCGGCCGAGAGCGCATCGCGGTCGCCCTGCTGGCGCAGCGGCGGGTTCAGGCGTGCGCGGCTGTCGAAAAAGCCGATGTCCGTGTCGGCCAGGTGCAGCGAATTGATGCTCACGTCGCATGTGAGCGGCAGGCCTTGCGCCTTGGCTTCGCGCACCAACGCCACACCTCGGGCGCTGGAGATACGGCACAGGTGCACGCGCGCGCCGGTGCTCTTCATGAGCTCGATGATGGTGAAGATGGCGATGGTTTCCGCCGACACCGGCACGCCCGAGAGGCCGAGCCGCGTGGCCAGCGGGCCGCTCGCGGCCACGCCCTTGCCGAGGTCGCGGTCCTGCGGGCGCAGCCACACGGTGTAGCCAAAGGTGCTTGCATAAAGCAGCGCGCGCTGCAGCACCTGCGTGTCTGCCAAGGGCACGTCGGCCTGGCTGAAGCCGATGCAGCCGGCCTCGGTGAGCTCGGCCATCTCGGTGAGCACGCCGCCGGCCAGGCTGCGCGTGAGCGCGCCCAGAGGAAACAGGCGCGCGCCCTGCAGCTTCTCTGCGCGGAACTTGAGCATTTCAACCAGGCCGGGCTCGTCGAGCACGGGGTCGGTGTCGGGCGGGCACACGAGGCTGGTCACGCCACCCGCAATGGCGGCGGCCATTTCGCTTTCGAGCATGCCCTCGTGTTCGTAGCCGGGTTCGCGCAGGCGCGCGGCCAGGTCGACAAGGCCGGGCGCGACGACGCAGCCCGCGGCATCGATGGTGCGTTCGGCCTTGAAGCTGGGCGGCACGCTGCCGACGCTGGTGATCTTGCCGTCGGCAATGGCGATGTCGGCTTTCTTGTCGGTGCCCGAGGCGGGGTCGACCACGCGGCCGTTGATGATCAGTGTGTTCATGCTTCGTTACCTGCGACGATGCTCATGACCGCCATTCGTACGGCGATGCCGAAGGTGACCTGCGGAAGGATCACGCTCTGCTTGCCGTCGACCACAGCGGAGTCGATCTCGACACCGCGGTTGATCGGACCCGGGTGCATCACGATCGCGTCCGGCTTGGCCAGCTGCAGCTTCTCGGGCGTGAGGCCGTAGGTCTTGAAGAACTCCTGCGACGAGGGCAGCAGCGCACCGCTCATGCGCTCGTTCTGCAGGCGCAGCATGATGATGACGTCGCAGTCCTTGATGCCCTCTTCGAGCGTGTGGCACACGCGCACGCCCATGCCGGCCATGTCGCCGGGCACCAGGGTCTTGGGGCCGACCACGCGCACTTCGGCGCAGCCGAGCGTGGTGAGCGCATGGATGTCGGAGCGCGCCACGCGCGAATGCAGCACGTCGCCGACGATGGCGACCGTGAGGTTCGCAAAGTCCTTCTTGTAGTGGCGGATCGTGTACATGTCGAGCAGCCCCTGCGTGGGGTGCGCATGGCGCCCGTCGCCGGCGTTCACCACGTGCACGTGCGGCGCCACATGCTGCGCAATGAGGTACGGCGCGCCCGACTCGCTGTGGCGCACCACGAACAGGTCGGCGGCCATGGCGCTCAGGTTGGCAATGGTGTCGAGCAGCGACTCGCCCTTGGTGGCCGACGAGCGCGCAATGTCGAGGTTGATGACGTCGGCCGACAGGCGCTTGGCCGCGATCTCGAAGGTAGTGCGGGTGCGCGTGCTGTTCTCGAAGAACAGGTTGAACACGCTCTTGCCGCGCAGCAGCGGCACCTTCTTCACCTCGCGGTCGCTCACGCTGGTGAAGTTGGCGGCCGTGTCGAGGATGTGCGTGACGATGTCCTTGGGCAGGCCCTCGATCGACAGCAGGTGGATCAGTTCGCCGTTCTTGTTGAGTTGGGGATTTCGCTTGTAGAGCATTACTTGCTTTCCTCCACCTTGAGGCTGAAGGCGCCGTCGTCTGCGCGGGCCAATGCGAGCAGCTGCGTGTCCGGCAGCGTGAGTTTCGCGGCCGCGAAATCGGCGGCCACTGGCAGCTCGCGCCCGCCGCGGTCGACCAGCACCGCAAGCCGCACGCAGGCCGGTCGGCCGAAGTCGAACAGCTCGTTGAGCACCGCGCGAATCGTGCGGCCGGTGTAGAGCACGTCGTCCAGCAGCAGCACGTCGGCGCCGTTCACGTCGAAGGGGAGCGCGGTCTGCGCGCTGGCCGAAAGGCCGCGGCGCGCGAAGTCGTCGCGGTGCATGGCCGACGAAATGACGCCGGGCGCGCCGGCAAGGCCCAGGTCTTTTTGCAGCCGCTCGACCAGCCAGGCGCCGCCGGAGGTAATGCCCACCAGTTTCGTTTCTGTGCGCATCAGCGCTTTCACGCCGTTCAGCAGCTCCTTGTAGAGCGCTTCGGCATCGGGTATTGAACTCAAGGGAGGCTCCTCAAAAATTGTTCCAGGATGATGCAGGCCGAGGCCGCGTCGGCATCGCGGGCGCCGGAAGCCAGCGCCTCGGTGGTGCTGTAGCGCTCGTCGACCTCGAACACCTGGAGATTGAAACGGCCGCGCAGCTGGCGCGCAAACTTCTGCGCGCGGCGGGTGTTCTCGTGGGGGGCGCCGTCGGGGTGATACGGCACACCTACAACCAATGCGTCGGGCTGCCATTCCTTGATGCGCGCCTCGACCTGCGCAAAGCGGGCATCGCCCTCGGCCTTGATGGTGGCCTGCGGCGTGGCGGCGCCCAGCAGGCGGTTTCCGCTCGCGACGCCGGTTCGCTTCAGGCCGAAGTCGAAGGCCAGGAAGCTCTGGAAATGAGAAGGAACGGCAACGGAAACAGGAGAAGCGGAGGGAACGGGAGCGTCTGGCATGGCAGCGGCCATCACGCGTGTCCCGCTTCCGGCGACAGTTTCCAGGCCTCGAGGCCCAGCAGCATCAGCGCCTTGTCGTAGCGCTGCTCGATGGGGGTGTCGAAGATCACGGCCGGATCGGCGCTCACCGTCAGCCAGCTGTTTTCAGCCAGTTCCGATTCGAGCTGGCCCTCGCCCCAGGCCGAATAGCCCAGCGAAACCAGCACCTTGCGCGGTCCGGCGCCGGTGGCCAGGGCCTCCAGCACGTCCTTGGAGGTGGTCATTTCAAGGCCGCCGGGAATGGTCATCGTCGAGGCGTAGACCGACTCCTCGGGCTTTTCGGCATGGGAGAACACCGGCTCGTGCAGCACGAAGCCGCGCTCGGTTTGCACCGGGCCGCCCTGGAAAACCGGGGCGTCGCCGAGTTCGGGGCGCGCCAGGTGCAGCTCGATCTTCTCGAACAGCACCTTGAGGTTGATGTCGCTGGGCTTGTTGATCACAAGGCCGAGCGCACCGCGCTCGCTGTGCTCGCAGAGGTAGACGACGCTGCGGTTGAAAGTTTTATCTTCCATCCCCGGCATCGCTATCAAAAAGTGATGCGTGAGGTTCATCGGGGCAGAATCGGAAGCCATATGCCGCCGATTTTACTGGCCGTCGACAAGACCTATCCCAAAGGGCTCATGTGGTTTCGCCGCGACCTGCGCGTGGACGACAACGCGGCGCTCTACCACGCCCTGCGGGCCTGCCGCCAGGTGGTGTGCGTTTTCGTGTTCGACCAAGCCATTCTGGAGCCCCTGCCCCGGGCCGACCGCCGGGTGGAATTCATCCGCGAGTCGCTCGTGGAGCTCGATGCCGAGCTGCGCGACCTGAGCGGCGGGCTCATCGTGCGCCACGCCGCCGCAGTTGATGAAATTCCGGCGCTGGCGCACGCGTTGGATGTGCAGGCCGTTTTTGCCAACCGCGACGACGAGCCCGACGCGCTGGCCCGCGATGCCCAGGTGCTCGGAGCCTTGGCCAATGCGGGCGTGGCTTTTCACACCTACAAGAATTCGACCGTCTTCGACCGCGACGAGGTGATGACCAAGACCGGCCAGCCCTACACGGTGTTCACGCCTTACAAGCGGGCCTGGCTGGCCAAGGTGGATTCGTTCTTTCTCAAGTCGTACCCGGTTCGGGCGTATGCCGACGCGCTGGCCGCCCCGCCCGAGGCCTGGCGCGCGCCGGTGCCCACGCTCGAGGAAATCGGCTTTCAGCAAACCAACCTTTCAGAACTCGAGATTCCCACGGGCACCCAAGGGGCGGCGGCATTGTTCGAAGACTTTTTCCAGCGCATCGACCGCTACGACGCGGCGCGCAATTTTCCGGCGGTTCGGGGGCCCAGCTACCTGGGCGTGCACCTGCGCTTCGGCACGGTGTCGATCCGGCAGGTGGCGGGGGTGGCGCACCAGCTTTCGCTGCAGGGCGATGCGGGCGCGGCCACCTGGCTCAGCGAGCTGATCTGGCGAGAGTTCTACTTCCAGATCCTGGCGCACTTCCCACACGTGCATTCGGGCGGCGAATCGAAGAGCTTTCGCCCCGAGTACGACAAGATCCAGTGGCACCATGGCAAGCACGCCGACCAGCTGTTCGAAGCCTGGTGCCAGGGCCGCACCGGCTACCCGCTGGTGGACGCGGCCATGATGCAGATCAACCAGAGCGGCTACATGCACAACCGCCTGCGCATGGTGACGGCGAGTTTTCTGTGCAAGGACCTGGGGCTGGATTGGCGCCGCGGCGAGCGCTACTTTGCGCTGCACCTGAACGACTTCGAGCTGGCCTCGAACAACGGCGGCTGGCAATGGGCAAGCTCCAGCGGCTGCGATGCGCAGCCCTACTTCCGCATTTTCAATCCCGTGACGCAGAGCCAGCGCTTCGACCCCGAGGGCAAGTTCATCCGCCGCTACCTGCCGCAGTTGGCGGGGCTGTCGCATGCCGCGATCCACTCGCCGTGGACGGCCTCTCCGGTGGAGCTGGAAGCGGCGGGCATCAAGCTAGGCGAGACGTACCCCAAGCCTGTGGTCGACCACGCCGAGGCGCGCGAGAAAACGCTGCAGCGCTACGGCGTGGCGCGGGCCAAGGCGCTGCAAAAATAAAGGGGCCCGGCGGGCCCCTTTACTGGTCGAGCGCTGGAGAGCGCGTCAGGCCGCTGCGGCCAATGCCGGTTCGCTCGTGTACGCACGCACCAGGCGCAGCAGTTCGTCTTCCGAGTACGGTTTGCCCAGGTAGTGGTTCACGCCCAGCGTGCGGGCGTAGTCGCGGTGTTTCTCGGCGATGCGCGAGGTGATCATGATGATCGGCAGGCCGGCCATCGACTCGTCCGCACGGATGTTGCGGGCCAGGTCGAAACCGTCCATGCGCGGCATCTCGATGTCGGACAGCACCACCGCCGGCCGCTCCTGCTGCAGCCGCTCGAGCGCCTGCAGGCCGTCGGCCGCGAGCGACACGCGGTAGCCTTCGCGCTGCAGCAGGCGCTGCGTCACGCGGCGCACGGTAATCGAGTCGTCGACCACCAGCACCAGCGGAACCTGCGGCACCGGCGGAGCCAGCATCGGCAACGGCTCTTGCGGCGCGCCGTGGTCGGCTTCGGTCGATCCGGCCTGCGCGGACACGGCCAGAGCGGCGGCCTGGCGCATGCGCGCCTGTTCGCCGTGCACCGCGGCCAGCGCCACCGGGTTGTAGATCAGCGCCACCGCGCCGGAAGCCAGCACCGAGATGCCCGCCAAGCCCGGCAGGCGCGCGAGTTGCGGCCCGAGGTTCTTGACCACGACTTCCTGGTTGCCCAGCACTTCGTCCACGTGCAGGCCCACACGCTGTGCCGCGCTTCGCACGATCACGACGGTGTTGTTCTTGCTGGTGGGATGCTCGCTGCGTGCCGAGGCCTGCAGCAGCGCGCCCGCCCAGTAGAAAGGCACCTGTTCGCTGCCGAACGGATGGCTGTTGTGCAGGTAGGCGGCTTCGAGCTCGGTGCTGCTCACGCGCTGCACCAGCTCCACCAGGTTGGACGGCACGCCGATCGACACTTCGCCGGCGCGCAGCATCACCACGTGCGTCACCGCGGTGGTGAGCGGCAGCACCAGCTTGAAGGTGGTGCCCTGTCCGGCCGTGCTGTGCGTTTCAATGCGGCCGCCGAGCGCGGCGATCTGCGCGCGCACCACGTCCATGCCGATGCCGCGGCCGGCCAGTTCGGACACCTGCCCCGCCGTGGAGAAGCCGGGCTTGAAGATCAGCTCGGTGGCTTCTTCGGGCGAGAGTTCCTGGCCCGGCTCGAGCAGGCCCAGCGTGCGGGCACGTTCGGCAATGCGCTTGTGGTCCAGGCCGGCGCCGTCGTCGCGGAAGCTCACCGAGACGTCGTTGCCTTCATGGTGCAGGTCGATCACGATCAAGCCGTTGGCGTCCTTGCCGGCCTTTTCGCGCGCGGCCGGGTCTTCGATGCCGTGCGCCACGCAATTGCGCAGCAGGTGCTCGAAGGCGGGCGTCATGCGGTCGAGCACGCCGCGGTCCATCTCGATGGAGCCGCCGACGATGTCCAGGCGCACCTGCTTGCCGGTGTCTTTCGACGCCTGGCGCACCACGCGGTAAAGGCGGTCGGAAATGCCTTCGAACTCCACCATGCGCGTGCGCAGCAGGCCGCGCTGCAGTTCACGCGTCTGGCGTGCCTGCACGCTCAGGTCGTCTTCCGTGGCTTGCACCGTCTTTTGCAGCGTGCGCTGCACGGTGGCCACGTCGTTCACCGACTCGGCCATCATGCGCGTGAGTTCCTGCACGCGGGTGAAGCGGTCGAACTCGAGCGGGTCGAAGCTCTGCTGCGAATCCTTCGCCTGTGCCAGGCGGGACTGCATCTGGCTTTCGGCCTGCACCTCGATGTCGCGCAATTGCTGGCGCAGGCGGTCGAGGTTGCCCGTCAGGTCGGAGAGCGAACCGCGCAGCTGGCCCAGTTCGGCCTCGAGGCGCGAACGCGTGATGATGACCTCGCCGGTCTGCGCCACCAGTCGGTCGAGCAGTTGGGTGCGAATGCGGACGGCCTGGGTAGACGCAGTGCGCAAAGGAGCGAGCAGCGCCGGAGCCGGACGCGGCAGGAGCGACGGCACGGCGGCCGTTTCCACGGCATCGGCGTTCTGGTCGCCGCCGGCAGCAATCTCGTCATTGGCGGGCACGCCGGCTTCGGCGGCAACCTGCACCAGTTGAACGCCCGGCTGGGCAGCGGTTGCCGCCACCACGAGCTGGGCCACTTCGGCCTGGGTGGCATCGTCCGCCGCGCGCAGCGCGTCGAAGGTGGACTGCAGCGAATCGAGCCGCGTGAGCAGCTTTTCGATTTCCGCCCGGTCGGCACCGCCCTGGGTACCCAGGACTTCGATCTCCGACTCCATGCGGTGCGCCCGCTCGCCAAGGCGCATGGCGCCGGCCAGCCGGGCACTGCCCTTGAGCGTGTGCAGCGTGCGCAGCACCGAGGCGCGGGGCGCGTTGTCGTCAGGGTGGTGCGCCCACTGGCGCAGCGCCTGGCCGAGTTGCGGCAGCAGTTCCGCGGCCTCTTCCTCGAAGATCGGGAAAAGGTCGACGTCGACCGCATCGGCCACGTCGATCGCGTCTTCGGAGTCGTCCAGCGCCACGTCGGCAACGCTGTCGGTGGCCACCATGTGCTGCAGCGGCCGCACATCGGCACGGGCGGCAGCCTCGGCCGGCATGGGCGCGGCGGCAATGTCGCGCAGCGCCTGCAACGTTCCCTCGGACGGCTCGCGCAGGAAGCCGACGGCAAACTGGTGCAGCAGGCGGCGCAGCTCGTCGGCCGCGGCAACCAGCACCACGCCCTGCTCACGCGTACCGCTGCCCTGCATTTGCAGATGCTGCAGCGCGGCTTCGAGCAGGCGGGCCATGCCCGACAGGCTGTGGAAGCCGACCGTGGCCGAGCTGCCGGCCAGCGAATGCGCCAGCGCGACGGTCGAATCGGACAGGCGCTCGTGCGATTCGAGCGCCCACTCGCCGACTTCGGTGGCCAGTTGCCTGGACCATTCGTCGGCTTCGTTGAGATAGACGTTGTAGAGCGCAATGCCGATGCGCAGCGGTCCGATGACCTTGACCTGGTCATCCGCACCGGAGGGCGCAGCCGCCTCGGCGGTTTCCTGCACTTCGGCTTCGGGCTCAGGTTCGGGCTGCGGCGCTTCTTCGGCAACTGCAACCGCGTCTGCAACCGCCACCGGCGGCTCGACCGGCTCAGGCGCTGCCGCGGGCGTTTCGTCCACGGCTGCAACGGGTTCTTCCGGTGCCAGCAGGAACGCGGGTTCGGTGACCGCGGGCTCTTCTTGCACCGGCTCGGCCGCGGCAACGGCCGCAGGCTCGCTCTCCTTGGCCTGCAAGGGCTCGGGTGCCCAGTCCAGGTCGGGCAGTGCCACGGGCGTTTGCAGCAGCTCAGGCGTGGCGACCGGCGCGGGTTCTTCGGCGGGTTCGACGGCAAATTGAGCGGCGGACGGTGCGGGCTCTGCCTTTTCGGGCGCCAGGAAATCGAAATCTCCGCTACCGGTCAGCACCTCGAAAGACTCTTCCGGGCTCGGCTTGGTATCGAAGTCGAGGAAGTCGGTCGATGCGAAGTCGTCGTCGGTTTCGTGCTTGGCAGGTTGCTCCAGCACCTGCGGCGGCAATTCAAAGTCCGGGGCGGGCGCGGCGGCTGGCGACGCGACGGGTGACAGCGCCAGATCTGGCAAGCCGCGCAGTTCCGAAAGCTCGGGTAACTCCGGCAGTTCCGGCATCGGCAGGGGAGCAGCCACGGGCGGCTCTGCGGCAATATGGCGCGCGGCCACCGCAAGGGCGTCCGCATCGACGCGCGGCGGCGCGGTCGGCACGGGTTCGCCGGCCAGCAGGGCGTTGGCCACGCGGCTGAAATGCGACGACTGCCAGCTGTGCTGGGCGCCCGACGCAATGGCTTCCACCCATTCGCTGAATTCGCCGAGTGCATTGCGGGTGGCGGAAAGCAGCTCGGGCGTGGCGTCGCGCTGGTCGGCCAGCCAGGTGTTGAGCACCTGCTCGAAGGACCAGGCGGCATCGCCGAAATCGGTGAGGCCGACCATGCGCGAACTGCCCTTGAGCGTGTGGAACGCGCGGCGCAGGATGGTGAGTTCTTCGGTGTCGTCGGGGTGGCCGCCGAGTTCGTCGATGGCGGCCAGGCCGTTCTGCACCACTTCGCGGGCCTCGTCGAGGAAGATGTTCTGCAGGTCGTCTTCTTCGAGCTCGGTAACTTCAGTGTCGGGCAGCGCCGCGGGACCGGTGATCTTGTTGGTCCAGCTGTCGGCCTTGCGGCTGAATTCCTCGATGGGCGACACCTTCGCCTTGCGGTTGGGCGTGGCCAGCGCGGCCAGCTTCGAGGCGATCTGTGCGTCGACTTCCTCGATGCTGAGCACGGCTTCGGCGCCCGCGGGCTTGCCATCCGCCACCGCGGTATCGGCGGCATCGCTGTCGGCGGCCTGGCGGCCCATCAGCGGCTTGAGTTCGCCGGCTTCGGCGTCGAACACGAACAGGCGCTTGGCCAGCGCGGGCTGGTAGCCCAGCATGTCGATCAGGAAGCCGAGCGCGCCCAAGTTGTTGCCCAGCGCATCGAAGCTGTGCATTTCCTCGACGGGAGATGCGTTGCCCACGAGCATCTGCTCGACGTCGTCGCGCATGCGCTGCACGGTGTGCGCGGCCTGCTCGAGGCCCAGCACCGAGAACACGCCGCGCATTTGCAGCAACTGGCTCGGCACGGTGCGCAGCAGCGCCTTTTCGGCCGGGCGGCGGAAGTACTGGTCGAGTGACTTTTCAAGCTCGCTCAGGTGGCTGCGCAGCTCGTCGACCACGGTACCCATGGTCTGGCGATCGCTCACGCGGCGATACAGGTCTTCCATCCAGGGCTCGAGCGGCTCCGAATGGCCGCCAGCGCGCACGCGCTCGATGCGGCCGGCCAGCTGCAGGGTGCGGGAGGTGAGCTGCGGATCGCTCGGGTCGAGGTCTTCGAGCGCGGCTTCCAGGTAGAGCACCGAGGTGGCGACTTCCATCGCGAGCTCGGTGTCCGGCGCCTGGCCGGTGCGCACGGAGGCTTCGACCGCATGCGTCAGCGCTTCCACCATCGGCAGGCTCGGCGGATGCAGCTTCTGCAGCGATTCGCCCAGCTGGGCGAAGGTGTCGGCCACCTGGCGGGTGCGGGTGACGTCGCCGCCCGAAAGCGCCGACCACATTTCCTTGGCGGTTTCGATGCGCTTGCGGGCTTGCGTGAGCACCAGCGGATCGAAGCGGCCGAACTGCTCGACGCTGTAGTTGATGTACGGCTCGCTCGCAACGCCCCAGGCGCTGCGCACGGTGCGCAGCGTGGCGGCGTCGTCGCGGCCGGTAGGCACGGCCTGCGCGCAGAAGAACAGCAGGTCCTGGCCGAGCCGGTCGGACACGGTGCTGTCGCCGCGTGCCAGCGTGGCGTACTGCAGCAGCACGCGCGAAGCCGCGCGCTTCACGTACGAATCGGCGGGAATCAGTTCGAGCGCAAGAGCTTCGAAGAAGCCCGCGGCCAAGGTCCAGAAACTCGCGACGCGAGGCAGCAGCGCGCCGCGTCCGAGCCCCAGGCACAGGGCGTGCAGCCGGCGAGCGGCCTGCGCGTCGCCGGTCTTGACCAGCTGCAGCACTTCGCGGTCGAGCCGCGAACGCACCGCCGGGTCATAGGCCAACGCGGCCTGCGTCAGTGCGGGACGGACTTCGACCCAGCGCCAGGCGATGCTCCACAGGTCCGCCGGGTGAACGCGCTCGTTGCCGACCAGTTCGAGCACATCGCGGTACTGCGGAAACAGCGCCACCGACGACACGGGCTTGCCGGCCAGCAGCGCGTTGAGGAAATCGACGACGGCAAAGCCGGCGCGCTCGATCTTTACGACGGCGCTCTCGGTGCAGCGCTGCGGTTCGGCAATGAAGCCCTGGACCGCGAATTCGATGGAGCCGAGCACCAGCGCCGGAGCGGTGTTGCCCACCATCTGCAAGGCACCGACGGACTGGTGCAGTTGCTGGCGAGCCATTTGCAGCGGGCCGCTCTCGAGTTCCGAGGTATTGCCCACGTCGCGCACAAAGCGACGCAGCGACTTGGCAACGCTGTCGAGGGATTTCTGGATTTCTCCCAGAACCCAGGCCAGCGGCCCAAGGTCTTCGGTGGCCGGCACATTGCCAGCGAGGGGGGCCGTGGCAGGGGTTTGAATCGACACGTTGGATGCTCGCCGTTCTTATCTCTTGTCAGGCAATTTTGAAACGGGCGACGGAGCGGCGCAGTTCTTCGGCCATCTGCGAAAGCTCGCGCACCTGCTGGGCGGTGGTACGGGTACCTTCTCCGGTCTGCTCGGTCACCGCAAAAATGTGCTGGATGTTGGCAGCCACCACGTTGGCCGAATCGGCTTCGCGGGAGGCGGATTGCGAAATCTGCTCAATCAGTTCTGCAAGGCGGCGCGACACGCGGTCAATCTCCGTCAGTGCGGTACCGGCATTGTCGGACAGCTTGGCCCCTTCGACCACACCCTGCGTGGAACGCTCCATGGCGCCCACCGCGTCTTGCGTGTCGGTCTGAATGGCCTTCACCAGCGCCGAAATCTGGCGCGTGGCGTCCGCGGAGCGTTCAGCCAGCCGCTGCACTTCTTCCGCCACCACCGAGAAGCCGCGACCGGCTTCACCGGCCGATGCGGCCTGAATGGCGGCGTTCAGTGCCAGCACGTTCGTCTGTTCGGTAATGTCCGAGATCAGCTCGGTGATTTCACCGATCTCCTGCGACGATTCGCCCAGGCGCTTGATCCGCTTGGAGGTTTCCTGGATCTGGTCGCGGATGGAGTTCATACCGCCGATGGCGTTCTGCACGGCCTGCAGGCCCGACGAAGCGGCTTGCAGCGACTGGCGCGCCACCGTGGCGGACTCTTGCGCTTGCGAGGACACGCCGTTGATTCGCTCGGCCATGGTCAGCACCGACTGGCCGGTTTCGCGAATTTCGCGCAGCTGTTCGGTCGAGGCGGCGAGCAGTTCGGTCGAGGTGCTTTCCACCTGCGACGTCGTCTGCGCCACGCGGGTTGCCGTGTTCTGCACGTTGCCCACCAGCAAACGCAGTTCTTCCACCGTGTAGTTCACCGAGTCGGCAATGGCGCCGGTGATGTCCTCGGTCACGGTGGCTTCCTGCGTCAGGTCGCCTTCGGCCACTGTCTGCAGTTCGTTCATCAGCCGAAGAATGGCGGCCTGGTTGGCGTTGTTGATGCGGCCGGCTTCGTCGCTGGCCTGTTCGGCCGCGAGACGTTCGCGTTCGGCGATGGCGGCGCGTTCGCGGCCTTCGCGCACCTGCACGAAACCGATGGCGCCTGCCAGGGCCAGGGCGGCCAGCGACAGCACGAACAGCAGCACGATGGTTCCAGCGCCCAGGCCGGTGCGTGCGGAGAGCTTGTCCTGCAGCTCGCCGAGCGATTTGCGCAGCGGTTCGCTGTCGGTCAGGATGGAAGCCTGCGCTTCGCGCGCGGCCACCAGGCCCTGCAGGTTGCCCAGAATGGCGGAGGCCTGCGTGCGCATCTGCTCGTAGGTCTTCAGGATGGCTTCGAGCTGCTGGCGCGTTTGCGGGTCCTTGGAGCCGGGGAAGCGCTGCTGCGCATTGCCGTCCAGCAGGCCGCGGGTGGTTTCCTGGAAGGTGTTCAGGTCCTTGCCGAGCAGGAACACGGCGTCGGGGTTCACGCCTTCGACCGTGAAGAATTCGTTGGTCGACTTGCCGATGCGCTGGGTCAGCATCACGAGCTGGCCGGCGGCCGAGATTTCAGGCAGCGTGGCGTTCTGCTGCATCTTCAGCGAAGCGACGGTTTCCGTCATTTCGAGCAGCGCGGACGATTGCTGGTTGATGTCGCGCAAGGCGGCACCCACCTGGGTCAGGATCTGGCGCTGCGACAGCACGACCTTGGCGCTGGCATCCGCACGGGCGACCAGCGGGTTGATCTTGGCCATGTCCTCGTCGTATTGGTTGCCCACGCGTTCGAGGCGCAGGGCATCGTCGCCGTTGGTCAGGCCCTGCACGCGGCGCGTGAGGTCGTCGGCGCTGTCCTTCACTTCGACGAACGCGGGCGCGCTGCCCACGAGGGCCTGCGAGATCGATTTGGCGAGACGCTGCGACTGCATCAGCGACTGGCCGGTGGCGGCCACCTGCTGCGCGAGGCGCTCGGCGCGAAGAATGGCCGAACCGGCCACCAGCAACAGCAGCAGCACCACCACAGCCAGCATGATCGCAAGGATCCGCTGCTGGCGCGCCGGCCTGGAGCCGGCCTTGGCGGCTGCGGCCTGCGCTTCGTCGAGCGGGCCTGCGGCTGCCTCGTTGGCTGCTTCGCTGGGAGGCAGCGCGCCGCCGTCGGCAAAGCCGGTGGGCGCGGGGTCGGCGGTGGAGCGGCCTTGTTTTCGGGCGAGGCGGACGGTCTTCTCGTCCAGCGCCTGCACCGTATCGACATCGTCGAGCGACAAGGTGGAACCTGAGCCGTCGACGCGGGCCTTTTCGTTGCCGCTGTTCGCGGGCAGTAATTTCTTGAACTTGTCGGCGATCGAGCTCACGGTCGGTCCTTCAGGGTGGTTGTCTTTGGGCTGTGCGAAAGCACTAGGCGCCAATACTCAAAAACTCGGGTTGCTGCGAAAGCGCCTGCAGGTTGATCTCCTGCCAGCGCTCACCCGCCGCATCGGTGTACAGATGGCCCAGCCACGCGGGTGCTTCTGCGCTTGGCGGCTCCGCGGCCGTGAAGGCCTCGGCGCCGCGCAACCCCGCCAGTCGGTCGACCAGCAATGCGCAGTTGACTTCGAGCAGCTCGTTGAGGGCAACGAGCCGCGATTGCATCCGGGCCGCCTCGGTGGCGGCCGGTCCGCTCGGAACGCCCGAGGCGAATGCCGACAGCTGCACCACGCCGAAGAGGCCGCCGCGCAGGTTGGCAACGCCAAGGAACCAGGGCTCCGTGTACGGCACGGGCTGGGGGGGCGTCCAGGGAAAAATTTCGCCCGCGTGGCCGAGAGGAAAGAGGTACTTGCCCTCTCCCGCCTCGACCGCGAGCCACGTGGCGGCGACGCCAGTCGTGCGTGCGGCCTGCAGGCGGCTTGCTAGCCGGGACTGGAAGGCTCGGAGAGCGTCGCGATTCGCCATGGACTCGGTCGGCTCCAGCTCAGGCGAGCGCGGTGATCTTCGACATCAGGTCGGCCTCGTTGACCGGCTTCACGATGTAGTCGCGAGCGCCCTGGCGCATGCCCCAGACGCGATCGGTTTCCTGGTTTTTGCTGGTGCACAGGATGATCGGGATGGTGCCGTACTTCGGGTCGCGGGCAATCGCGCGCGTCAGCTGGAAGCCGTTCTGGCCGGGCATGACCACGTCCATGAGGATCAGGTCGGGCTGCTCTTCCTCGAGACGGCGCATGGCGTCGTCGGCGTTTTCAGCCGTCTTGACGGCAAAGCCGTTCTTGCGGAGCAGGTCTGACAGGAACACCAGTTCCGTCTTGGAGTCGTCGACGACGAGGATTTTTCGAATGGGCATTACTGCACTTCCTGTTGAACAATGCCAAACTGCTGCACGGCCTGCAGCAGCTGGTCTTTGGTGAAAGGTTTGGTCAGGTAGTCCTGCGACCCGACCATGCGGCCGCGAGCCTTGTCGAAGACGCCGTCTTTCGAAGAGAGCATCACGACCGGAACATTGGAGAATTGAGCGTTGCGCTTGATGATGGCGCAGGTCTGATAACCGTCCAGGCGGGGCATCAGGATGTCGCAGAAAATCAGATGCGGCTTGTGATCGTTGATTTTCGAGAGCGCGTCAAAGCCGTCTTCCGCAAGAAGAACCTCGTGCCCGCCCTGCTTCAGAAATATTTCGGCACTGCGCCGGATCGTATTGCTGTCATCGATGACAAGCACCTTGTAACCTGATCCATTCGGCCCCATTGCACACACTCCTGCTGAGATGAGACTTGGATGCCCGCCGCGCCGTACATCGACGCAAATCGCGTAGCCCTATGCCATGCTCTTCAGATTTCAACCATTTCGAAGTCTTCCTTGCGCGCACCGCACTCAGGACAGGTCCAGTTCATCGGGACATCGGCCCAGGCCGTGCCTGCCGCGATGCCGTCCTCCGGCACACCAACCGCTTCGTCATAGATCCACCCACAAATCAGGCACATCCAAGTTTTCGTATTCATCGGAGCTTAAAGTCCTTGTTCATTAAATGCAACGAGTGTATCTATGCGTATCTCACTGGCGGACGGTAAACGTCGCGCCTATGCCACCATCCAGGGGATTTTGCCCGGCGTATGACCATTTACTTACATCCAGCAGACAACGCCCGCAAACCGGGCGATCTTAACGACCCCCCGGGGGACGCCGAAGAGGTTGCCGAGCGCGACCTGAATCCGCCCTGCGTGCTGGTCTTCAACGCCAGCGATCCGAGCGGCGCCGGCGGCCTCGGCGCCGATGCCCTGGCCATGGCGTCGGTGGGCGCCCACATGCTTCCCGTGGTCACGGGGGCCTACGCCCGGGACACGGCCGAGATATTCGACCATTTCGCCTTCGACGAAGAGGCCGTGGCCGAGCAGGCGCGCGCCATCCTCGAGGACGTGGAAGTCCAGCTCATCAAGGTGGGATTCGTGGGCAGCCCCGACACCCTGAGCACCATCGCCGAGACCGCCTCCGACTACCCGGAAGTGCCGCTGGTGGCCTATATGCCCAACCTCTCGTGGTGGGACGAGAACCTGATCGAGCCCTATCTGGACGCTTTTCGGGAGTTACTTCTTCCCCAGGCCACAGTGTTGGTTGGAAACCACAGCACGCTCTGGCGATGGCTGCTTCCCGACTGGAGCGGCGACCGTCCGCCCGGTGCGCGCGACATTGCCAAGGCCGCGGGGGAGTTCGGCGTGCCCTACACCCTGGTGACCGGCATGGTGCTGCCCGACCAGTTCATCGACAACGTGCTGGCCTCCCCGCAGTCAGTGCTCGCCAGCGAGAAATACGAGCGGCTCGAAGCCGTTTTTGCCGGCGCCGGCGACACCTTGTCGGCCGCGCTGGCCGCCCTGCTCGCAAGCGGCACCGACCTGGTGGCCGCCACCAGCGAAGCCCTGGCCTACATGGACCGCTGCCTGGACGCGGGCTTCAGGCCCGGCATGGGCCATGTGCTGCCCGACCGCCTGTTCTGGGCCGAGCCCGAAGACGACGAAGACGACGGTGAAGACCCCGACGCGTCCCCAGACTTTGCCCTGCCCCCTCACGACACCAGACATTGATGCCAAACGCTGACCAAAACGACATTCTTTTCGACCGCGCCCGCGCCGTCATTCCCGGCGGCGTCAATTCGCCCGTGCGCGCCTTCAAGGCCGTGGGCGGCACGCCGCGCTTCATCCGCCGTGCCGAAGGCGCCTACTTCTGGGACGCCAACGACAAGCGCTACATCGACTACATCGGATCGTGGGGGCCGATGATCCTGGGCCACGGCCACCCGGCCGTCGTGGAGGCGGTGCAGAAGGCCGTGCTCGAGGGCTTCTCGTACGGCGCGCCCACCGAGCGCGAAATCGAGCTGGCCGAAGCCATCCTCGCGCTGGTGCCCTCGATGGAGATGGTACGGCTCGTGAGCTCGGGCACCGAAGCCGCCATGAGCGCGCTCCGCCTGGCGCGCGGCGCTACCGGCCGCAAGCACATCATCAAGTTCGAAGGCTGCTACCACGGCCACGCCGATGCGCTGCTGGTCAAGGCGGGCTCCGGCCTGGCCACTTTCGGCCATCCCACCTCGGCCGGCGTACCGCCCGAGGTTACGCAGCACACGCTGGTGCTCGAGTACAACAACATCGCGCAGCTCGAAGAAGCCTTTGCGCTGCATGGCAACGACATCGCCTGCCTGATGATCGAGGCGATTGCCGGCAACATGAACTTCGTGCGAGCCACGCCCCAATTTGCCAAGCGCTGCCGCGACCTGTGCACGCAGCACGGCGCGCTGCTGGTGTTCGACGAAGTGATGACCGGCTTTCGCGTGGGGCTGCACGGCGCCCAAGGCGTGCTGGGCATCACGCCCGACCTCACGGTGCTCGGCAAGGTCATCGGCGGCGGCATGCCGCTGGCGGCTTTCGGCGGCCCGCGCGCCATCATGGAGCAGCTTGCGCCCCTGGGCCCGGTGTACCAGGCCGGCACGCTTTCGGGCAACCCCGTGGCCACGGCCTGCGGCCTGGCAACGCTGAAGGAAATCGCCAAGCCCGGCTTCTACGAAGCGCTGTCGAAGAAAACGCAGTCGCTCGTCGCGGGCCTCAAGGCTGCCGCGGCGGCCGAAGGCCAGCCCTTCAACGCCGACAGCGAAGGCGGCATGTTCGGCTTCTTCCTGATGAACGAACTGCCGCAGAACTACGCCACGGTGATGACCACCGACAACGCAAAGTTCAACGCGCTGTTCCACGGCCTGCTCGACCGCGGCGTGTACATCGCACCAGCGCTTTACGAAGCGGGCTTTGTGAGCGCCGCGCACAGCGACGACGACATCGCCGCCACGATCGAGGCTGCCAGGCAGATCTTCAAGGCCTCCGGGCCCCGCTAAGGGCGAACCTCCGGCCAAGAAAAAAGCCGGGCTGCGCACGCCAGCAAAACGCTGGCGGTACAGCCCGGCCTTGCCCGAAGGGCCGTTGATGCTCAGTGGCGGAAGTGGCGCACGCCCGAAAGCACCATGACCACGCCGCGCTCGTCGGCCGCGTCGATCACTTCCTGGTCGCGCATCGAACCACCGGGCTGAATGACGCAGCTCGCACCGGCGTCGACCACCACGTCGAGGCCGTCGCGGAACGGGAAGAAGGCATCGCTCGCCACCGCCGTGTCCTTGAGCGACAGGCCCGCATGCTCGGCCTTGATGCTCGCGATGCGCGCCGAATCGAGGCGACTCATCTGGCCCGCACCCACGCCCATGGTCATGCCACCGGCGCAGAACACGATGGCGTTGCTCTTCACGTACTTGGCCACCTTCCATGCGAACAGCAGGTCTTGCAGTTGCTCGGGCGTGGGTTGCTTCTTGGTGACCACCTTGAGGTCGCTCGCCGCGAGCTCGTGGTTGTCCGCGGTCTGGATCAACAGGCCCGAGCCGACGCGCTTGACGTCCATCGCGTTGCGGCCGTTGTCCCAGTCGGTAGCGCCGCCCTTGGGCAACGCAATCTCGAGCACCCGCACGTTGAGCTTGGCCTTGGTGGCCTGGAACACCTCGAGCGCCTCGGGCGTGTAGCCGGGCGCCATCAGCACTTCGACAAACTGCTTGGCAATAGCCTGCGCGGTTTCGCCGTCGACCGGGCGATTGAAAGCAATGATGCCGCCGAAGGCCGAAGTCGGATCGGTCTTGAAGGCCTTGCCATAGGCTTCGGCCGCATCCTTGCCGACCGCAACGCCGCAAGGATTGGCGTGCTTCACGATCACGCAAGCCGGCACGTCGAAGCTCTTCACGCATTCCCATGCGGCGTCGGCATCGGCGATGTTGTTGTAGCTGAGCTCCTTGCCCTGCAACTGCTTGGCAGACACGAGCGAGCCGGGCGCCGGATGCAGGTCGCGATAGAACGCGGCCTGCTGGTGCGGGTTCTCGCCATAGCGCAGGTCTTGCACCTTCACGAAGCGGCCGTTGCTTTGCGCCGGAAACAGCGAGCGCGTGGGCGAAGGCTGGCCGATGCTGGCTTCGAAGTCGATGGCCGAAAGGTAGTCGCTGATGGCGCCGTCGTAATCGGCAATGCGGTTGAACGCGGCCACCGAGAACGCGAACTTGGTCTTGTCGCTGAGCTTGCCGCCGGCCTGGAGCTCGGCCAGCGCCACGGGGTATTGCGAGGCGTCGGTCAGCACGCCCACGTCTTTCCAGTTCTTGGCGGCGCTGCGCACCATGGCCGGTCCGCCGATGTCGATGTTCTCGATCGCGTCTTCGAGCGTGCACCCGGCCCTTGCCACTGTGGCTTCGAACGGATAGAGATTGACCACCAGCAGGTCAATGGTGTCGATGCCGTGTTCCTTGATGGCTGCCACGTGCGCGGGCAGGTCGCGGCGCGCCAGCAGGCCGCCATGAATCTTGGGATGCAGCGTCTTCACGCGGCCGTCGAGCATTTCGGGAAAACCGGTGTGGTCGGCCACTTCGGTGACCGGCAAGCCGGCATCGGCCAACAGCTTGGCGGTGCCGCCGGTAGACAGCAGCTTGATGCCGAGCGCATGCAGCGCCTGCGCAAATTCGAGGATGCCGGTTTTGTCGGAGACGGAAATGAGTGCGGTCTGGGCCATGGAATATGCCGTGTAGTTATTTCAAAAGTTTGTGTTCAACCAGCTTCTTGCGAAGCGTGTTGCGATTCAGGCCCAACCATTGCGCAGCCTTCGACTGGTTGCCCTCGGCGCGCGTCATCACGACATCGAGCAAGGGCTTCTCGACCACGCGCACGAGCATCTCGTACATGCCGTCGGGTTCGGTGCCGCGCAAATCGCGAAAGTAGCTGTCCAGACTGGTGCGAACGCAGTCCTCGATGTGTTTCTTGCTCATGCTTTTCTTCTCTTCTTCTCTCTCAATCAGCGGCGCAAGCCGCCTCCTCTTCACCGGACAGCTCTTCGGCCGCCTGGTGCACGGGCATGCGGTCCATGTGGTCCGCCAACCCGTCGAAATAATCGCCGACCGCACGCAGCTGCGCGGCGGAATCTTCGATGGTGTTCATCTGCGCGCGGAAGGCTTCGCCGTCCGCAAGCGTACGCACATACCAGCCGATGTGCTTGCGCGCGGTGCGCACGCCGCTGAACTCGCCGTAGAGCGCATAGTGCTCCACCAGATGGTCCAGCAGCAAGCGGCGAACCTCTATGACCAGCGGCGGCGCAAGATGCGTACCCGTTGCAAGAAAGTGAGAAATCTCACGAAAGATCCAGGGCCGGCCTTGCGCCGCGCGGCCGATCATCACCGCATCGGCACCGGTGGCCGCGAGCACGTCGCGCGCCTTCTCCGGTGAATTGATGTCGCCGTTGGCCACCACGGGAATGCGCACCGCCGCCTTCACGGCGGCAATGGTGTCGTACTCGGCGCTGCCCTTGTAGCCTTGCTCTCGCGTGCGGCCATGCACGGTGAGCATCTGCACGCCGGCCGATTCGAAGTCGCGCGCGAGCCTCACCGCATTGCGGTGCTCCTGGCTCCAGCCGGTGCGCATCTTGAGCGTGACCGGCACGTTGAACGGTTGAGCCGCATCCACCACCGCCTGCACGATCTCGCGCGCCAGCGGCTCGTCGCGCATCAGCGCCGAGCCGGCCCACTTGTTGCAGACCTTCTTGGCCGGGCAGCCCATGTTGATGTCGATGATCTGTGCGCCACGTTCGATGTTGTAGACCGTGGCCTCGGCCATCATGGCCGCATCGGTGCCGGCGATCTGCACCGCGATGGGGCCGGGCTCGCCGTCATGGTTGGCGCGGCGCGATGTCTTGAGCGTGTTCCACAGGTCTTTGCGCGAGGTCACCATCTCGCTGACCGCATAGCCCGCACCCAGTTGGCGGCACAGCATGCGGAACGGCCGGTCCGTCACGCCGGCCATGGGCGCGGCGAACAGGCGGTTTTCCAGCGTGTGATTGCCGATCTGCAGGGTCATGGAGGAGAAAGCGTCGCGAGTTCGGCTGCTGAAAAATGAGGCACGATTGTAGCCACGCGGGATTTCGGCGAATGAAACGATTTGCGCTTGGGGTAGGGAAATAAAACCTGCGGTCCTCGGCGCTTTCTCCGACCTGTACAAGCAGGCGGGCTACCTATACTGCGTCGACTCATTTCACCTTATGCAAGCCTGGCTCGACGCTCTTCTGGCGCTACTCGCGCTTCCGCAATACGGACTCTCCACGCTGTTCATCGCGGCCTTTGTCTCGGCCACGCTGCTGCCGGTGGGCTCCGAGCCCATTCTGTTCGGCTTGCTCAAGCTCAACCCCGAACTGTTCTGGCCGGCGGTGCTGGTGGCAACGGCGGGCAACACGCTGGGCGGCGCGGTCGACTGGTGGATAGGCTACGGCGCGCACAAGGTCGCAGACAAATACTCGCACTCGAAACATCATGTGCGCGTATTGAGTTGGCTGGAGCGGCTCGGTCCCAAGGCGTGTCTCTTGAGCTGGCTGCCGATCGTCGGCGATCCGCTCTGCGCGGTCGCGGGTTGGCTCAAGCTGCCGTTCTGGCCATGTCTTGGCTACATGCTCATCGGCAAATTCTTGCGCTACGTGTGTATGACCGTCGCGCTGCTCTATATCTTTCCGGGGTAGTCCCGGCGCACCCGCGTCAGCTCGACAGATCGTAGGGGCCGCCGCGTTCCAGCGCACGCTGGTAGGCCGGCCGCGCATAAATGCGCTCCAGGTAGGCCATGAGACGGGGGCGCGTTGCATTCAGGCCGCCGCGCGCCTGCGAGGCTTCGACGGGAAAGCTCATCTGGATGTCGGCGCCCGTGAATTCATTGCCCGCAAACCATTCGCTCTTGCCGAGCTCGGCTTCCATGAAGTTCAGGTGGCTCTCGATGTTGGGCATGATGATGGCCGCCTTGGCCTTGCCCGAGATCATCTTCGCGACCGGCTTCACGAAGAAAGGCATCTTGCTGCGCTCGATCTTGTCGAACACCAGCTTCAGCAGCAGCGGCGACATGGCCGTGCCTTCCGCGAAATGCATCCAGTAGCGGTAGCGCAGTGCCTCAGGCGTGCCCGGCGCCGGTGCCAGTTGGCCGTTGCCGTAGCGCTCGATCACCGTCTCGATGATCGCGCCCGATTCCGCAAGCGTGAGCCCGTCGTCCGTCGTGACCACCGGCGACTTGCCCAGTGGATGAACGGCCCGCAGCGAAGCGGGCGCCAACATGGTCTTCGCATCGCGCTGGTAGTGAACGATCTCGTAGGGCAGCCCGAGTTCTTCGAGCAGCCACAGCACGCGCTGCGAGCGCGAGTTGTTCAGGTGGTGGACGGTGAGCACGTGGCGAGCTTTACGAGCTGAACAAGAAGTTCATCACGTCGCCGTCCTTGACGACGTATTCCTTGCCTTCCGAACGCATCTTGCCCGCGTCCTTCGCGCCCTGCTCGCCCTTGTAGGCGATGTAGTCCTCGAACGCGATGGTCTGGGCGCGGATGTAGCCCTTTTCGAAGTCGCCGTGAATCACGCCGGCCGCCTGCGGGCCGGTGTCGCCGATGTGGATGGTCCAGGCGCGCACTTCCTTCACGCCCGCGGTGAAGTAGGTCTGCAGGCCCAGCAGCTTGAAGGCCGCGCGAATCAGGCGATTGAGGCCCGGCTCTTCCTGGCCGATTTCGGCGAGGAACATCTTCTTGTCTTCGTCGTCCATCTCGGCCAGGTCGGCTTCGATCTTGGCGCAGATGGCGACCACGGGCGCGCCCTGCTTGGCGGCGTATTCGCGCAGGCGGTCGAGGTACGGATTGTTTTCGAAGCCATCTTCGGCCACGTTGCCGACGAACATCGCGGGCTTGGCGGTGATGAGCGTGAACGACTTCACCAGCGGCTGCTCTTCCTTGGTGAACTCGAGCGCGCGCACCGGCGTGTTCTCGTTCAGCGCGGCTTGGCAGCGCTCTAGCAGGCCGACGAGCTTCTGCGCGTCCTTGTCGCCCGAACGCGCCACCTTGGTGTGGCGGTGCAGCGCCTTCTCGACCGTGGCGAGGTCGGCCAGGCAGAGCTCGGTCTGGATCACTTCGATGTCGGAGATCGGGTCGACCTTGCCGGCCACGTGGATCACGTTCTCGTCGTCGAAGCAGCGCACCACGTTCACCGTGGCGTCGGTTTCGCGGATGTGCGCAAGAAACTTGTTGCCCAGGCCTTCGCCCGTGCTGGCACCGGCCACCAGGCCGGCAATGTCGACGAACTCGACGATGGCGGGCACCACGCGCTCGGGCTTCACGATCTCGCTGAGCTGCGCGAGCCGCGGATCGGGCACTTCCACCACGCCCACGTTGGGCTCGATGGTGCAGAACGGATAGTTTTCCGCTGCGATACCGGCCTTGGTCAACGCATTGAAAAGGGTGGATTTACCGACGTTGGGCAGGCCGACGATGCCGCATTGCAAACTCATGGGGGGTCCTCTGGGTAACCCAGGATTTTAGGCGAGCCGGCTCAGCCATCGCCGGCGGGCTTTGCAAGACGGCTTGAAACCTCAGGGTTAGACCCAACAAGCAAACGTTTGCGCAAACGTTTTCGTTAGTTAATATCGGAGCCCCGGCCAAGACCGGCGCCCGCTCAACCACCTCAGGAGACACATCACCATGAAGTTCACCCGCCGTACGCTGCAAAGCGCAGCCGCACTGACGTTGCTGGGCGCCTTCGCCGCCACGCCCGCCCTCGCCCAGGAAAAGCCCAAGGTGGCGCTGGTCATGAAGTCGCTGGCCAACGAATTCTTCCGCACCATGGAAGACGGCGCCAAGGCGCACCAGAAAGCCAATGCCTCGCAATACACGCTGGTGGCCAACGGCATCAAGGACGAGACCGATACGGCCGCCCAGATCAAGATGGTCGAGCAGATGATGGCGCAGAAGATCAATGCGCTGGTCATCGCACCGGCCGATTCGAAGGCGCTGGTGCCGGTGGTCAAGGCGGCCATCGACCGGGGCATCCTGGTTGTCAACATCGACAACCAGTTCGACGCCGCCGCGCTGAAGGAAAAAGGCATCCAGGTGCCCTTCGTCGGCCCGGACAACCGCGCCGGCGCCAAGCTGGTGGGCGATGAACTGGCCAAGAGCCTGAAGGCCGGCGACAAGGTCGGCATCATCGAAGGCGTGTCGACCACGTTCAATGCGCAGCAGCGCACCCTCGGCTACCAGGACGCAATGAAGGCCGCCGGCGTGACGGTGGTGGGCGTGCAGTCGGGCCAGTGGGAAATCGACAAGGGCAACACGGTGGCCGCCGGCATGATGCGCGAGCACCCCGACCTGAAGGCGCTGCTCGCGGGCAACGACAGCATGGCGCTCGGCGCGGTGGCTGCCGTCAAGGCCGCGGGCAAGACCGGCAAGGTGCTGGTGGTGGGCTACGACAACATCGGCGCCATCAAGCCGATGCTGAAGGACGGCCGCGTGCTTGCCACCGCCGACCAGTTCGCGGCCAAGCAGGCGGTGTTCGGCATCGAGACCGCGCTCAAGGCGCTGGCCGAGAAGAAGCCGCAGTCGAGCATGCCGGCTGAAGTGAAGACCGACGTGGTGCTGGTCACCAAGACGTCGTCCAAGTAAGCAACAAGAAAAAGAGTCGCCGTTGAACGCATCCGCCGCCGCCATGAACGCAAGTCTTGCCACGCCCGTGCTCTCGCTGAGTGCGCTTGGCAAGGACTATGCGGCGCCGGTGCTCGACGACGTTTCTCTTGTGCTGAATGCCGGCGAGGTGCTCGCGCTCACGGGCGAGAACGGCGCGGGCAAGAGCACGCTCTCGAAAATCGTCTGCGGCCTGGTGCAGCCGACGCGCGGCCAGATGCTGCTGGGCGGCGCGCCGTTCCAGCCCGCATCGCGCCGCGACGCCGAGCGGCTGGGCGTGCGCATGGTCATGCAGGAGCTGGGGCTGGTCAACACGCTGTCGGTGGCCGAGAACCTGCTGCTCGACCGGCTGCCCAACCAGACCGGCTGGATTCGCCGCGGCAAGCTGCACGAGTTGGCCGCGCGCCAGCTCGCAAAAATCGGCATGCAGAACATCGACCCGGCTACGCCCGTGGCGCGGCTCGGCATCGGCCAGCAGCAGATGGTCGAGATTGCGCGCAACCTGCAGGACGACACGCGCGTGCTGGTGCTCGACGAGCCCACCGCCATGCTCACGCCCCGCGAAACCTCGCACCTCTTCGAGCAGATCGAACTGCTCAAGGCCCGCGGCGTGGCCATCGTCTATGTGTCGCACCGGCTCGAGGAATTGCAGCGTATTGCCGACCGCGTGGCGGTGCTGCGCGACGGCCGACTGGTCGACGTGCGCGCGATGGCCGGCGTGCGCGAATCTGAACTGGTGCAGCGCATGGTCGGCCGCGCGGTGCACGAGCACGAAGGGCGCGACCGCCGAGTGGCCGGCCCCGTCTTGCTGAGCGCACGCAGCATCGGCCGCGCCGAGGTCGTCAAAGGCATAGACATCGACTTGCACGCGGGCGAAGTCATGGGCTTGGCTGGCCTGGTCGGCTCGGGCCGGACCGAACTCGTGCGGCTGCTGTTCGGTGCGGACCGTGCCGACAGCGGTGAAATTCTTCTCTACGACGGCATTTCCAGCACGCAGCCAGTGCAGCGCGCGCCCAAGGGTTGGCGATCGCCGATGCAGGCCATTCGCGCCGGCATCGGCCTGGTGACCGAAGACCGCAAGTCGCAAGGGCTGCTGCTCACGCAGCCGATTCGCGTCAACGCCACGTTGAGCGACCTGGGCGCCATTTCGCACGCCGGCTGGCTGCAACGCGCCAAGGAGCGCGGCATTGCCAGGCGGCTGGTGGAACTGCTGCGCATCCGCTCCCGCAGCATCGAGCAGCCCGTTGCCACCTTGAGCGGCGGCAACCAGCAGAAGGTGGTGTTCGCGCGCTGGCTGCACCGCGAATGTAAGGTGCTGCTGCTCGACGAGCCCACGCGCGGCGTGGACGTGGGTGCGCGGGCCGATCTCTATGCCGAACTGGACCGCATGACCGACGCCGGCAAGGCGCTCTTGATGGTGTCGAGCGACCTGCGCGAGCTGATGGCCATGTGCGACCGCATCGGCGTGATGAGCGCCGGCCGGCTGGGCGCGGTGTTCGAGCGCGGCCAATGGAGCGAACAATCGCTGCTCGCCGCGGCATTCAGCGACGCGACGGGACGCGTCACCGAGCCAACGCCCGCCACGGCGGGATCTGCCATTTCCGATTCGAACAAGGCCCAACCAGCCTCCGCCGAGACACCATGAACGCAGCCGCCGCTACATCCGCCCAGCCCTCCGCTCTCAAGGGCCAGTTGGGCACCTACCTTGGCCTCACGGTCGTGCTCGTGGGCATGGTCGTGCTCTTCGGTTCGCTGAGCGAGTACTTCTTTACCCGCGAAACCTTCATCTCGATTGCCAACGAAATTCCCGCGCTTGCGGTGATGGCTGTCGGCATGACCTTCGTGCTGATCATCGCGGGCATCGATCTTTCTGTCGGCTCGGTGCTCGCCCTCAGCGCCGCGGTCACGGCCGCGGCCATCCTGCAGTGGCAGCTCCCGGTCCCGGTGGCTGCCGCGCTGGGTCTTGCGACCGGGCTGGTGTGCGGCACGGTCACCGGCGCGGTGTCGGTGGCATGGCGCCTTCCGAGCTTCATCGTCTCGCTGGGCATGCTCGAAGCGGTGCGAGGCGGTGCCTACCTGGTGACCGATTCGCGCACGCAGTACGTGGGCGATGCGATCTCCGGCCTTGCAGCGCCCTGGGTCGGCGGCATCTCGGCGGCGTTCGTGCTGGCGGTGGTGCTGGTGGTCGCGGGCCAGTTGGTGCTCACGCGCACGGTGTTCGGCCGGCATGTGGTGGGCATCGGCACCAATGAAGAAGCCATGCGGCTTGCCGGCATCGACCCGCGGCCGATCCGCATCATCGTGTTTGCGGCCACCGGCCTCCTGGCGGGGCTCGCAGGCCTGATGCAGTCGGCACGGCTCGAAGCGGCCGACCCCAATGCCGGCGTCGGCATCGAGCTGCAGGTGATCGCGGCCGTGGTGATCGGCGGCACCAGCCTCATGGGCGGACGCGGCTCGGTGGTCAACACCTTCTTCGGCGTGCTCATCATCGCGGTGCTCGAAGCCGGGCTCGCGCAGGTGGGCGCGAGCGAGCCGAGCAAGCGGATCATCACCGGGGCGGTGATCGTGGTTGCGGTGATCATCGACACCTTGCGCCAGCGTCGGGCCGATCGCCGCCTGGCCTGATGCCGCAATAAAAGGGGAACACGCCATGGCCACCATCAAGGACGTCGCGCTGCGCGCGGGGGTCTCGGTTACCACCGTCTCGCACGTGGTCAACGACACGCGGCACGTGAGCGCCAAGGGTCGCGAGCGCGTCGAGCAGGCCATCCGCGAACTGGGCTACGTGCCCAACGCGATGGCGCGCAGCCTGAAGAGCAACACCACCTCGACGCTCGGCATGCTGATTCCGAACAGCTCGAACCCCTACTTCGCCGAGATCGTGCGCATCGTGGAAGACCGCTGCTTTGGCGCCGGCTACACGCTGGTGCTGTGCAACACCGACGACGAGCCCCGCCGCCAGAGCGTGTACCTGCAGGTGCTGGCCGAGCGCCGCATCGACGGACTGATCGTGGTGTCCACGGGCGCGGGCGACGACGACTCGCTGGTCACGCAACTGCACGGCCTGCGCATTCCCACGGTGCTGGTCGACCGCGAGATTGCCGACCCGGCCTGCGATCTGGTGGAAACGGCCCACATGCAGGGCGGCCTGCTCGCGGTGCGGCACCTGCTGTCGCTCGGCCACAAGCGCATTGCCTGCATTGGCGGGCCAGTGGGCGTGATGCCGAGCGAGCAGCGCATCGAAGGCTGGCGCATGGCGCTGGCCGAAGCCGGCGCCGCCCCCAATGCGGACGCGCTGCTGTGGCGCGGCGGCTTCACGAGCCAAGGCGGCTACGAGGCGATGCACGCCATCTTGCGCACCGAGCACGCGCCTTCGGCCGTGTTCGTGTGCAACGACCTGATGGCCATCGGCGCCCTGCGCGCGGCGCATGAAAGCGGCGTGCATGTGCCGGATGATCTTTCGATCGTCGGCTTCGACGACATCGAACTCTCGGCCTACACCAGCCCGCCGCTCACCACCGTGGCGCAACCCAAGGAACGCATCGGCGCACTGGCGGTCGACATGCTGCTGGAGCGCGTGGGCGGCAAGCGGCGCGATGCGCGCAAGGTGGTGCTGCAGCCCGAGCTGCGCGTGCGCGCCTCGACGGCGCGGCACGCCAGCTTCCGCGAGGCGAGCGCCCCCTCCACTGCTGCTTCTGCTCCTTCTTCAACGGAAAACCGAAAGTCCCGCGCCCCGTGAGTTCCCAGCCTTCTTCTACCAGCGCTGCGCAGCAGCCGCCCCGCATCGTGGTGCTCGGCAGCCTGAACATGGACATCGTGCTGCGCGTGCCGCAGGCGCCGTCCGCCGGCGAAACCCTGCTGGGCCGCTCGATCGCCCACATTCCCGGCGGCAAGGGCGCCAACCAGGCCGTGAGCTGCGCACGCGAAGGGGGCAAGGTCAGCATGATCGGCTGCGTCGGCAACGACGCGCATGGCCAGGCGTTGCGCGCCGCGCTCACGCAAGACGGCATCGACAGCGCCGCACTGCGCACGGATGGCAGCGAGCCCACCGGCACGGCGCTGATCCTGGTGGAGGACAGCGGCCAGAACCGCATCGTGATGATCCCCGGCGCCAATGCGAAGGTCGAGATCGACGAGGCGGCACTGCGGCAGCAGCTGCAAGGCGCGGCGTTTCTGGTGGCGCAGTTCGAGACACCAATGCACGAGGTTGCCCGCGCCATCACGGTGGCACACGAGGCCGGCTGCAAGGTGCTGCTCAACCCATCGCCGGTACAGCCCATCGCCCAGCCGCTGTGGCCGCGCATCGACACGCTGGTCGTCAACGAGCTCGAAGCCGAGGCGCTGTGCGGGCAGGTCGCCGATAGCCCGCAGGAAGCCGCACTCGCCGGCCAAGCCTTGCGTGCAAAGGGCATTCAGCGCGTGGTCGTCACGCTCGGCGCGCGCGGCGCGGTGGCCGTCGATGCCAATGGCGCGCGCCACCATCCCGCACCCAAAGTGCAGGCGGTCGACACCACCGCGGCGGGAGACACCTTCCTCGGCGCGCTGGCGGTTGCGCTGGGTGAAGGCCAATCGTTCGACGAAGCCGTGCGCCTGGGCATCCGGGCCGCCGCGCTGTGCATTCAGCAGCCCGGCGCCCAACCTTCCATTCCGCAGCGCAGTGCCGTGCTGCAAAGCCCCATGCCCCCTGATTGGATCGCGCTGTGAAACGTACCGCCTTGCTCAACTCCGAACTGTCCCAGGTCATCGCCTCTCTCGGCCACGGCGACATGCTGGTGATCGGCGATGCGGGCCTGCCGATTCCGGAGGGCCCGCGGCGCATCGACCTTGCGGTGACACGTGGCGTGCCGCTGCTCACCGAGGTGCTTCAAGCCGTTCTGTCGGAGATGCAGGTCGAGAGCATCGTGGTGGCGGACGAGGCCTTGAGCGGCGCCGAAGCCCTGCCCGCCTGGTATCCGCAATCGCTCGGCATTGCGCCGCAAACCGTGTCGCACGAAGAGTTCAAGCGCCGCAGCGCGACGGCGCGCGCCATCGTGCGCACGGGCGAGTGCACGCCCTACGCAAACATCATGCTGATAGCCGGCGTGAGCTTCTGAGGCGCCACCGGCTTCAGTCCGGCACGCGGGAGCGCACTGCCGGACCGATGCGCTCGATGCGGTTGGTCCACAGCCCGCCGCGATAGTCGACGGGCAGCTCCGCAAGCGTCTCGGTGTTATCGATGCCACTGCTGAAGTCGCCGCCCGCATATGACCCGATCACCACCAGCCCGGTGCCGGCTGTCTCCAGCCGGCGCTGCAGCCGATGCGGCCAGCCCCAAAGCCACGGCGCCACATTGACCGGCACCAGCATCAAGCCGCTCCGGCATGCTTTGGGCATGTAGCTCGACCAGCCAAGCGCCGCGTAGCGCAGCAGGCACTGCACCAGCGCACTGCGCGGCGCCACGCGAATGTCCGGCAATGCCTGGTTGAGCGCGCTGACCGGCTCGTCGCTGCCGTACACCACGAGTCGGCTTCTCTGCACGGCATCCAAAGCGGCGAGGCGGCCTGCAAGCAGCCGGCCTTCTTCCGCGTCGCGGCTCTTCATGTGAATGAGAAAGCGCCCCGTCGGAAACTCGCTCAGTACCTGCGACAGGCTCGGCATCAACCCGATGCCCTTACCCCGCAATGGGTAAGTCTTGCCTCCGTCGGAGGTATAGCCGTAGCCGACGTCCAGCGCCTGCAGTTGCGCCAGCGTGTGATCGCGCACGACGCCTCGCCCCTCGGTTCGGCATTCGAGCGTCCAGTCGTGGAACACCGCAAACGCGCCGTCTTTGGTGGGATGGACATCGAACTCCACCATGTCCGCGCCGGCGTCGAAAGCTGCCCGCATCGACGGCAGCGTGTTTTCGATCAAAGCATGCGTCGGCGCGTGAATCTGGGCAGCGGTGCAGGTGTCGCTGCGCAAGCCGCGCACATCGAAAGTCTGGTGCACGCCGCGGTGGGACAGCAAAAAGGGCCGCGCGGCAGGCGGCTGGAGCCATCGCGACTGGTTGCCGGCAAAAAGCAGCACCGACGCCAGCGCGACGACCGCCAAAAGCACGGCCACCGAGCGCAGCGTGCGGCTGCCTTTCATTCGAACCGGTAGTTCGCGCCCACGGCCTGCCCCACCTTGAGCATGTGCTCCACGCCCTGCAGCACGATGCAGTTCATGCCGAAGGTGATCCGCCCGTCGACGCGCGCGTCCGCCCGGTAGGTGCGCAGCATGTCGCCGACCTCGGGGCTGCTGACGCCCGTGGCCGGGTCGATGTCCGGAATCGGGCAGCGCGTACAGGGCTTCACGGGCTTGAGCTCGGCCTCGCCTTCGGCTGTTTCGATGTGCAGCGCGTCGACCCGGTCTTCGTCGTGCGACTCGATGCCGGCCAGCACGATGTTGGGGCGAAAGCGTTCGATGCCGACCGCATCGTGCCCCGCGGCGGCCAGCCGCTCGTTGAGTTCGGCCAGCGAACCCTCGCTGGCCACCAGCAGCGGATAGCCGTCGGCAAACTGGTTCGTCGCCTCGACGCCATCCGTCCAATCCAGGCTTGAGAGGCGCTTTTGCTCAGGATCGAAGCGCACCAGGCGCAGCGTCTGCGGCTTGCCCGGCTCGGAGAGAAAGTCGCTGAACCATTGCGCAGCGATGTCGCCCATGTCGTAGGCGGCGACCTCGTCTTTCCAGACTTTCGCGCGAACCGGCTTTTCGACCTTGTCGAACGCGAGGTGCAGCGCCAGCATGCCGGGCGCCCGCAGCACCACTTCCATCTGCTTCATCTGCGGCTTGATCAGCGCCATGCGCGGCAGCTGGCGCTGGGTGACGAACTCGCCCTGTGCATCGACCACCATCCAGGCGCGGTCGAACTCGAGCCCGGTTTCGGTCAGCAGCGCTTCGGGGAGCTCGACCCCCGCGCATGATTTGACGGGATAGACGAACAGGCGCGCAATGGTGGCCTGAAGATCGAAAGCGGGCTGTGGCACGTGGGGTTCCTTGGAATTCGGCGCAGATTCTCCCGCATCGGCCATTCCGGGGCGAGCCCCGGGCCTGGGCATAGTTCTTACAATGGGCCGATGGCCCTCCCCCCTGAAGTTTGCATACGCGGTGCCGGCATCGTCGGCCGGACGTTGGCCCTGTTGCTTGCGCGCGAACGCGTGCGCGTTGCGCTGGTGGCTCCGCCCGCCACGGCGGGCAAGGACGACATCCGCGCCTACGCGCTCAACACCGCGTCGAAGAAGCTGCTCGAATCGCTGCGCGCCTGGCCGGATGCCGCGCATGCCACGCCGGTGCGCGAAATGCTCGTGAACGGCGACGAAGGCGGCCGCGTGCAGTTCAACGCCGTGCGCCAGAAGGTTGAGGCGCTGGCCTGGATCGTCGACGTGCCCGCGCTCGAAAAGCAGCTGGCGGACGCGGTTCGCTTTCAGCCCCAGGTCGAGGTGGTGGCCGATCCCGTCCCAGCGCCGCTCACGGTGGTATGCGAAGGCAAGGCCAGCACCACGCGCGAAGCGCTCGGCGTGAGCTACGCGGTCACGCGCTATCCGCAGCACGCGATTGCGGCGCGGCTCGAAGCGGCGCAGTCGCACGACGGCGTGGCACGCCAGTGGTTCAACGACAAGGGCGAGGTGCTGGCACTGCTGCCGGTGGGGGGCGTGCACGGCCGCTCGGTCGCGCTGGTGTGGTCGGTCGACCAGCTTCGCGCGCCCGCGCTGCTCGCCCAGAGCACTGAAGAATTCAACGCCGCCGTGACCGAGGCCAGCCATGGCGCCCTGGGCACGCTGCAACTCGCGAGCGAACGCGCCGCCTGGCCGCTCGCGCGCGCCATTGCCGACCGCTGGACCGGCGCCATGCCCAACCAGGCGCAGGGTGCTTCTGCCCCTTCCTCTCAATCCTGGGCACTGGCCGGCGACGCCGCCCACACGGTGCATCCGCTCGCGGGCCAGGGCCTCAACCTGGGCCTGGCCGATGCGGCCATGCTGGCCGAGGTGATCAAGCAGCGCGAGTACTGGCGCAGCGTGGGCGATGCGCGCCTGCTGCGCCGCTACGAGCGCGCCCGCCGCGCCGACGTGCTGCAGATGAGCCTTGCCACCGACGGCCTGCAGCAACTTTTTTCGCACAGCACGGGGCCCCTGCCCGCGCTGCGCAACTGGGGCATGCGCGGCTTCGACCGCACGCGCCTCCTCAAGCACTGGATCGCCAACCAGGCGATGGGCTTGAGGGCATGAATCCATCGACCGGACTTTCAATGAAACTCGCACGCCACCTTTTTCTCGCCGCCTGCACCCTGGGCGCGGCCGTCACAGCCCTTGCCGGCGAAGCCGAGATCCGCAAGAACCTGCAGGCCCGCATTCCGCAGTTTCCGGCCATCGACGAAGTCACCAAGTCGCCGCTGCCGGGCCTGTATGAAGTGCGCGTGAACGGCTTCCAGATCTACTACACCGACGAGCAGGGAAACTACCTGCTGCAGGGCAACCTCATTGACGTGAATGCGCGCAAGAACCTGACCGAGGAGCGCATCGAGAAGCTCAGCCAGGTTTCGTTCGACAAGCTGCCCGTGAAGGACGCGATCAAGATCGTGCGCGGCACCGGCAAGCGCAAGCTCGCGGTGTTCGAAGACCCGAACTGCGGCTACTGCAAGCGCTTCGAGAAGGACATGAAGACGGTCGACAACGTGACCGTCTACCTGTTTCTCTACCCGGTGCTCGGCCCCGATTCGGCCACCAAGTCGCGTGACATCTGGTGCAGCAAGGACAAGGGCAAGGCCTGGGGCGACTGGATGGAAGCCAACGTCAAGCCCACCGCCGCGGCAAGCAGCTGCGACGTGACGGCGCTGCAGCGCAATGTGGAGTTCGGCCGCAAGTACAACATCACCGGCACGCCCACGCTGATCTTCGCCGACGGCACCCGCACGCCGGGCGCCATTCCGGCAGAGCAGGTCGAAAAGCAACTCACCGCTTCCACCAACTGATGGCCGCGCCGACGACCGCTTCTCGGCGCGCGCGAGCGGCTGCGCCGGCCGCCGCGGTGCGCTATCGCATCGAAGGCGCGGACCTGCATGCGCACCTCTTCGGCGTGACGCTGACCGTCGAGGCGCCCTCCGCGCAGCAGCGCGTGACGCTGCCGGTGTGGATTCCGGGCAGCTATCTGGTGCGCGAGTTCGCCAAGAACCTGCAGGGCCTGCGCGCCGTGCAAGGGCGCCGCAAGCCGGTGCTGACGCAGCTCGACAAGTGCAGCTGGCAAATCGATTGCGTGCCGGGCCAGCCGCTGGTGCTGCACTACCAGGTCTGCGCCTACGACAACTCGGTGCGCACCGCGTGGCTCGACGCCGAACGCGGCTTCTTCAACGGCACGAGCCTTTGCCTTCGGGTCGAGGGCCAGACCGATGCGCCGCATGCGCTGGAGATCGTTGCGCCTGCGCTGCCGCCTGAAAACGGGCCTTGGTCATGCGCCACCGCCCTTGTTCCGTCGAAGACCGACAAGCACGGCTTCGGCAGCTACCTGGCCGCCGGCTACGACGAGCTGGCAGACAGCCCGGTCGAAATGGGCGCCTTCTGGAGCGCGGAGTTCGAAGCCTGCGGCGTGCCGCACCGCTTCGTCATCGCGGGTGCCGCGGCCTCGTTCGACGGCGAGCGGCTCATCGCCGACACGCAGGCCATCTGCGAAGCCGAAATCCGCTTCTGGCATGGCGACAAGGCGGGCAAGCGCGGCGGGCCCAAACTGCCTATCGACCGCTACGTGTTCATGCTCAACGCGGTGGACGACGGCTACGGCGGCCTCGAGCACCGGCATTCCACGGCACTGATCTGCAACCGGCGCGACCTGCCGCAGCGCGGCGCCAAGAAGCAGCCGGAGGGCTACACCACGTTGATGGGGCTCATCAGCCACGAGTACTTCCACACCTGGAACGTCAAGCGCATGCGTCCGGCAGAATTCGCGCACTACGACTACAGCCGCGAAAACTACACGCAGCTGCTCTGGTTCTTCGAGGGCTTTACCAGCTACTACGACGACCTGCTGCTGCGCCGCGCCGGCCGCATCGACGACGCGGGCTACCTGCGCCTGCTCAACAAGACCATCAACCAGGTGCTGCAGACGCCGGGCCGGCTGGTGCAGCCGGTGGCCAACGCGAGCTTCGACGCCTGGATCAAATACTACCGGCAGGACGAGCAGACGCCCAACAGCACCGTGAGCTACTACACCAAGGGCGCGCTGGTGGCGTTGTGCTTCGACCTCACGCTGCGACGCGAAGGCAAGGGCACGCTCGACGACGTGATGCGCCACCTGTGGGTGCAAAGCGGCGGAGGTCCGATCAGCGAAGCCGACATGGCCGCTGCGCTCGAAGCGGTGGGCGGCCGCTCTTATTCAGCGGAGATTGCGCAGTGGGTGCACTCCACCGACGAGCTGCCGCTTTCAGACTTGCTGCGCGCGCATGGCGTTGCGGCGCTCGACGATCCGTCGCAGCCGGCGCAGGCACTGGGCCTGCGCGTGGCCGAAGCCAACGGCAGCGTTCAGGTCAAGGTGGTGCTGCGCGGCGGCGCGGCTGAAAAGGCGGGCTTCTCGGCCAACGACGAATGGATCGGCATCGAGATGCCGGCCGCCGGCAAGAAGGGACAGCAACGGCCCGCGCAGGCCTGGCGCATCACCAAGCTCGACGACCTGGCGCTGTATTTGGGCGATGCCACGCGTTTTACCGCGCTGGTGGCCCGCGACCGCAAGCTGCTGAGGCTGCCGCTGGTGCGGCCGGAAGGTGCCACAACGTGGCGCCTGTTCCTGCACGACGCGGCAAAAGTGGCGGCCTGGCTCGCGCCCGACGCGCGGCGCTGAGCCGAGCGCTCGCTGAACTACCGGCGCTCGCCTTGCGCGGCGGGCTCTGCGGCCGGCTGCTGCCGCACGAACTGGATCGGCTGTGGCTCGCCCACGAGCACGCAGGGCTTGCCGGTGCGCCGGCAATGGTCTTGCACGCGCCAGTAAGCGCCGTGGCTCACGCAGCCGGTCTGGCAGATCACCAGGTCGGCGGCGCGCAGGCCGGCCTCGAGCGCGGGGTCGTCGGCATCGTCGCCGCCGTCATGGTGCAAATAGCGGCCGCCGGCAATCTCCACCAGCTGCCGCGCGAGCGATGGCGCCTCTTCTCCGCGGCCCACGCACAGCACCGCTTTTTCGCGAAGGTCGGCAGGCGCGCCGTGAAGCGACGGCATGACGCGACGCCGGCTTGCCGGCGCCAGCAGCGCGTCGAGGCGCTTCGGCAATGCGTTGCCAACGGCAGCGCGTGCCGCGAGTTCCTCGCGCACGATGGAGATTGCCGAATCGCGCGCCACGAGTGCACCGCGCAGCCGAACGACGTGCGCCTCGAGCCGTTCGATCATCGCGGCCTGTTCGGCCAGAAGGCGCGAGCAGCGCTCCTGGACGCGCGCATACGCACGCAGCAGCACGGCATGTTCTTGCTCTCGCGCTGGTTCTTGCTCTTGCATCGGGAACTCCATGGCGGCGATTCTAGATGAGAATAATTCTCAACTAAAGTCTTACCCGGCGCGGCAGGGAAGGCCTGCACCGGATGCTGGGTATAGTGAAGCGAGGCGTTTTTTCTTTCCCCCGGAGACACCATGAGCTACGAAAACATCGAAGTGCGGACCGAAGCAGGCAAGGTCGGCATCATCACCCTCAACCGTCCCAAGGCGCTCAATGCGCTCAACGACGCGCTGATGACCGAACTGGGCGCCGCCCTCAAGGCCTTCGATGCCGACGACGCCATCGGCTGCATCATCCTGACGGGCAGCGAGCGCGCCTTTGCGGCCGGCGCCGACATTGCGGCGATGGCCAAGTACAGCTTCATCGACACCTACAAGGGCGACTACATCACGCGCAACTGGGAAACCATCCGCTCGATCCGCAAGCCCGTGATCGCAGCCGTGAGCGGCTTTGCGCTGGGCGGCGGCTGCGAGCTCGCGATGATGTGCGACTTCATCATCGCGGCCGACAACGCCAAGTTCGGCCAGCCCGAAATCAAGATCGGCGTGATCCCCGGCGCCGGCGGCACGCAGCGCCTGCCGCGCGCGGTGGGCAAGAGCAAGGCGATGGACATGGCGCTCACCGCCCGCATGATGGACGCGGCCGAAGCCGAGCGCGCGGGCCTCGTGAGCCGCGTGGTGCCGTATGAAAAGCTGGCCGAAGAGGCGCTGGGCGCCGCGCTGGTCATTGCCGGCTATTCGCAGATCGCGGTGATGGCGGCCAAGGAATCGGTCAACCGCGCCTTCGAAAGCGGCCTCTCCGACGGCGTGATGTTCGAACGCCGGCTGTTTCACGCGCTGTTTGCCACGGCCGACCAGAAGGAAGGCATGGACGCCTTCCTCAACAAGCGCCAGCCCGATTTCAAGAACGCCTGACGGCAACAGCGCCGCGGCGCTTTCGCTTGCTTGCTATTGCCGCGCGAGCAGCGCCCACAGCGCGGCAAGCGCCGATGCCGGCGGTGTGCCGACCGATGGGCGGCCGCCCGTTTGCGGCGTCCATCGCACCTGGTCGCCTGCGATCTCGAGCACGGCAAGCAGGGCCGTGCCGCGGTAGAGCTCCAGGCGCGCTTCAACCGGCGCGGCCAGGTCGCTGCCGGGAACCGTCGCCGAACGCGCCACCGCATTCACCGATGCCGCCAGCCCTTCGACTTCGCCGCGCGCATGGCGCACGGTTTGTCCGGCGCGCACGTAGTTGAAGGACGTCCAGCCGTCCAGCGCCGAGAACGGCGACGTATCGCCCTGCGGGCTTGCGGTCCCGGCGGCAATAGCCGCGCGCGGAGCGGGTGCCTGGCGCAAGGCGCCGGAAGGCTCGGCATCGGTATTGCGCTGTGCGGACAGCGCGGGCGCACTGCCCGCCCGCTCGCGCTGCATCGTCGGCGGCGCGGCCGCGGCCATCGGTGCCGCTACGCCTCGATCTTCGGTGCGGGGGAATGCCCGCGGTTCGGCTGCGGATTGCTCCGCAATGGACGGTGGCGGAGTCGCCTTCGCAACTGCGGCGGCTGGCGGTGGGGAGGACGCAACGGCAGACTCCGGTGCGGGTGCGGGTGCGGGCACCGGCGCGGCGAGAACGGGCGCTGTCGGCGCCGCCGACGTCTTCCTGTCTCTTTCCTGCGCGGCCCCGGTCTCCTTGCCGGCGGGTGCCGGTGCAGGCCTGCGCAAGGCATCGCCCCTGCGCCTGGCCGACTCTTCATTTGCGGTGTCACGCGCAGGCTCAGTCGCTTGCGGGGCTGGCTGGACCGGCGCAGCGTCTTGTGTCGCCGGTGCTTGCGGCACCGGTGCGACAACCGCGGGACTGGGCGCCGAAGGTTGCACAGGCGCCGGTGCCGCGGCTCCGCCAACCTGCGCCTCTCCATCGAGCCGCGCATCGGGAATCGGTTCGCGGTACCAGAGCACGGTCACGAAGGTGGCCACGAGCACCGTCGCAAAGGCCGCATTCCACGGCATGCGGGAATGCGCTTCTCCGCCGCCGAACAGACGGCGCCACCACGGTGCGGCGCCCTCGCCGTCGGATGCCGGCTCCGGCTTGTAAACAGGCGCCAGGTTGTGCGCCATCTTCCTGATCGCATTCCGGGTGCGTGGATCGGGCATGGCGCTGCTGTCCGGCGCATGTTCCAAGGCGCGGCGCAACACGGGGTCCTGCAACGCGCCCTCGTCGCCGCTCTCGAAACCGCTACTTTTATTATTGCCGCCGCTGCTCATGCGCGCTGCTCCAGCACCGACAGATAGCGCTCCATGCAGCCACGCAGTTTTTGCAGCCCATAGCGAAGACGGCTGCGCACGGTTTCGAAACCGATTTCCAGGCTGGCCGCGAGCGCCTCGACCGTCAACCCGTCTTCATGGTGCAGCAGGAATGCGGCGCGTTGCTCGGGCGGCAGTTCGTCGAGGCAGGCCAGCAGTCGGCGGCCGGCGGCGCGCCAGAACGCGAGTTCCTCGGCCGAGGGATGCGCGGCGGCATCGACCGCGCCGCGCACGCCGCGGTCGAGCGTGGGCACGGCATCGTCGCCGTCGTCCGGATGGGGGCCGAGCGCCACTTCTCGGCCGCTCACGCGCAGCCGGTCCATGGCCAGGTTGTGCGCAATGGTGAAGGCCCATGTGCGCCAGGCGGCGCCTTGCGGCGAAAAACTGTCGCGCGCGGAAATGATGCGCACCCAGGTGTCCTGGAACACCTCGTCGGCCTGCGCCGCCAGCCGAGCGCCCAGCAGCCGCTTGACGAAGCGGAACAGCCCGCCCTCGTGGCGCGCGTAAAGCACGTCGAACGCCGCGCCGTCGCCGCGCGCATAGGCCAGCATCAGCTGATCGTCGGGCATGGCGTCGCGCTCGATGGCGGTTTTGGCGGAAGGGGCGCGGGGGAGCGCGGACATCGGAGGATTCTCACCCGGGCTTGTACGGGCGACGGGCGGCTTCGGGGTTGGTCCTTGCAAAAAAGACACCTCCTGAATCCGCCAAGCCTTGATCGAAGGCCCGCAGCCTGCGCTATAATCTTGGGCTCGGCACAAAACTGCGCCGAACGGCTCTTTAGCTCAGTCGGTTAGAGCGATGGAATCATAATCCACAGGTCCGCGGTTCGAATCCGTGAAGAGCCACCAAGATCATTAAAAGCCTTGCAAGTCAACGACTTGCAGGGCTTTTTTGTTTTCCGCGGCTCGCAAGATTGGCTCTTTTCGACGCCGTTTTTTCCACTGCCGGCGCCGGTGCCCGTTCAACGGGCAATGTGGTGCAAACCCGCACCAGTGCTTGCTCCGGCGACCCGGGTCCTCAGACAACCCACAGAGTTGTGCACAGAAAAGCGGGACAAGTCATCCGTTTGACTTGGTCGGAATGTAGCGCCGCCTGGCTCAGCCCGCCTTGCGGAAAGTGAGATTGATGCGCCGGCTGCCGAACAGCGCATGCGGCCGGTCTGCGAGCGGCAGCACGCCGTGGTAGCGCAGCCGGTCCGGCCCACCCCAGACGACGACATCGCCGTGTCCGAGCGGAATGCGCACAGCCTTGTCGCCGCGCGCAAGCCCGCCGAAAAGAAACGTGGCGGGCATGCCGAGCGACACCGAGACGATGGGCGCGCTGTAGTCGCGCTCGTCCTTGTCCTGGTGCAGCGACAGCCGCGTGCCGGGCTCGTAGCGGTTGACCAGGCAGGCATCCGGCGCGAAGCCTTCGTACCCCGCTTCGGCCGCGGCTGCTTGCGCCAGGCGCTCGAACACAGCGGGCATCGGTGGCCACGGCCGGCCGGTTTCAGGATCGAGTTCGCCGTAGCGGTAGCCGCGCCGATCCGAGATCCAGCCAAGGCGCCCACAGTTGGTCATTGCCACGGACATGGTGAGGCCGCCCGGCGTCACGAGGTGCCTGAACGCGGCGCGCTGTTCGACCTCGTTCAATGCCGGCAGAAGTTCGTCAACGAATGGAAGCGCGAAACCACGCAGCACGAATGCGCCGGGGCCGATGGCCTCTTTGCCGCGCGGCAGGTCGGCATCTGGAGCATCGGAAAAAAGATCGAGCGTCACTGCGCGATTTTCTCGCGCACCGGGCTGCCGGCCGCCGCCTCGGCCACCAAATGCCCCAGCGTCTGCATCGCCTTTTCGGCCTGCGCGTCCCAGGCATGTCCGTAGTTCAACCGAAGGCAATGCGCAAAGCCGCGCGTCGCCGAAAAGATCGGCCCGGGCGCGACGCTGATCCCAAGCTCCAGCGCCTGCCGATGAATGTCGAGCGCGTTCACATGCGCCGGCAACTCGACCCACATGAAATACCCGCCAAGCGGCCGCGTGGCGCGCGTGCCCGCCGGAAAGTAGTGGCCCACGGCTTGCGCAAAGCTCGCTTGCTGAAGAGCCAACGTCTGGCGCAGCTTGCGCAGGTGCTTGTCGAGGCCGCCCTTCTCCAGATAGCTGGCTAGCGCGAGCTGCGCAGGCACCGAGGTGCTGAGCGTGGTGGTCAGCTTCAGCCGCGCCACCGAGCGCGCAAAGCGCCCTGCCGACGCCCACCCGATGCGATAGCCCGGCGCCAGGCACTTCGAGAACGAAGAGCAATGCAGCACGAGGCCCTGCGTGTCGAAGGCCTTGGCCGGAGGCGGGCGCCGGTCGCCGAAATAAAGCTCGGCGTACACGTCGTCTTCGATCAGCGGCAGCGCGTGAAGTGCGAGCAGCTCCACCAAGGCCTTCTTCTTGGCATCGGGCATGAGGCTGCCGAGCGGGTTCTGGAAGGTGGTCATCAGCCAGCAAGCCTTGGGCCGGTGGGCCGCAATGGCGAGCTCCAGCGCGCCCAAGTCGATGCCTTCGCCGGGATGCGTCGGCACCTCGATGGCGCGCAGGCCCATGCGCTCCAGCGCCTGCAGGGCCGCATAGAAGGTGGGCGATTCGACGATCACCGAATCGCCGGGCCGGGTGACTGCCGCAAGGCACAGATTGAGCGCCTCCAGCGCGCCATTGGTGACGACGATTTCATCGGCCGGCACCTGCATGCCGTCGCCCAGGTAGCGCAATGCGACCTGCCGGCGCAGCGCCGCGCTGCCGGGCGTGAGGTCGTCCACCGTGCTCCACGGGTCGAGCGACTTGGCGCTGGCGGCCATGAACTGGCCCAGCCGCGCGAGCGGAAACAGCAGCGGGCTCGGAAACGCCGAGCCGAAAGGCACCACCTTGCGCGACATGCTGGCTTCGAGAATGTCGAACACGTGGCCGCTCACGTCGAGCGACTTCGGCCCCTCGGCCGGGCGCGAAGTGAGGTTGGCCTCGGGCGGCGCATCGCGCAGTCCTCCGGCCGCGACGTAGTAGCCCGAACGGTCGCGCGCGCGCACCAGCCCGCGCGCTTCCAGGAGGTAATAGGCCTGAAACACGGTGGACGCGCTCACGCCCCGGCTCTCGCCGGTCTGCCGCACCGAAGGCAGGCGGTCGCCGGTCTTCAGCGTGCCCTGGCGGATCGATGTCTCGATGTCGGCGGCAAGGGCTTCGTAGCGCTTCATCGCGGGGCTGCTTTCATCGGGGGGACTTTATCTGCACTGGTGATTTGATCCGGAACTGCATCTGTTTTTTTGCGTGCGGTTGCGGCACAGTCGGTGCATGGTCAATCTCATGCGCGCGGTACGCGCTGTTCTCTGGAGTTTCATCGGGCTGGGCGGCCGACGCGCCGATGCCGACCGGCGCACCGAGCAGGTCGGGGTGCTGCCGCTGATCGGCGTGGCACTGGTCACGGTGCTGCTGCTCATTGCGGGGCTGCTGGCGCTTGCGCACTTTGCGGCCGGCACGTGATGAAGGCCGTCCGCCACTTCTTCAGAGGCCTTGCAGGAATCGCATTGCTGTTGCTGCTCGGCGGCCACGGGGCTGCCATGGCGGCAGGCGGCATCGAGCAGCGCGTGGCCGCCTGCATTGCCTGCCACGGACGCGAAGGCGCCACAACCAATGCCGGCTACTTTCCGCGCCTTTCGGGCAAACCCGCCGGATACCTGTTCAACCAGTTGCGGAGCTTTCGCGACGGCCGGCGCTTCAATGCCGACATGACCTACATGGTGCAGCACCTCTCCGATGCGTACCTGATGGAAATGGCTGAATACTTTGCGGGCCTGGACCTGCCCTACCCGTCCGTTTCGACCGCGAGCGATGCAACGCCCGCGCAACTCGCGCGCGGCCGGCAGCTGGCGCTGGAAGGCGATGCGGCCCGCCGCATTCCGGCCTGCGTGCAATGCCACGGCGCAGCGCTCACCGGCGTGCAGCCGGCCATCCCCGGGCTGCTTGGGCTGCCGCGCCTGTACGTATCGTCGCAGCTCGGCGCCTGGCTCACCAGCGAACGGCATGCGCTCGCGCCCGACTGCATGGCCGAGATCGGCCGCCGCATGACCACCGCCGACATCAACGCCGTGGCCAGCTGGCTCGCGGTGCAGCCCATGCCGGCCGACCCGAAGCCCGTGTCATCTTTGCCCGCACCGCTGCCGATCGCCTGCGGCGGCATGCCGAAGTGAGACGGCCATGAAGAAGATGCGATACCTCGGCTGGACATTGCTCGTTCTGGTGCTGCTGCTCGGCGGCGCGGCCGGCGGCATCGTGGCGCTGAACCTGCGCGGCGAAGACCCGCTGCCGGAGCAGGCCGAGGCCTTCAACGCCACGCCCCAGCAGGTCGAGCGCGGGCGCTATCTTGCGCTGGCCGGCAACTGCGCCGGCTGCCACACCACGCGGGGCGGCCAGCCCTATGCGGGCGGCCTGCCGATCGAAACGCCCTTCGGCACCGTGTACTCGAGCAACCTGACGCCCGACGAAAAGTCCGGCATCGGCAGCTGGAGCAGCGCGCACTTCTGGCGCGCCATGCACAATGGCCGCAGCAAGGACGGCCGGCTGCTGTATCCCGCGTTCCCGTACCCCAACTTCACCCAGGTCACGCGTGAAGATTCGGACGCCATCTACGCCTACCTGCGCAGCGTGCCGCCCGCGCCGGCGCCCAACCTGACGCACCGGCTGCGCTTCCCCTACGACACGCAAGCCGCGCTGGCGGTGTGGCGGGCCCTTTCCTTCAAGCCCGAGGGCTTCGTCGCGAACTCAAGCAAGCCTGCCGAATGGAACCGCGGCGCGTACCTGGTCGGCGGGCTGGGCCACTGCATCGCCTGCCATGGCCCCCGCGATTCACTCGGCGCCACGCAAACCAAGCTCGGCCTTTCGGGCGGCTTGATCGCGGTCGAGAACTGGTACGCGCCCTCGCTTGCCGATCCGCACGAGGCGGGCGTGGCCGACTGGCCCACGGCCGAAGTGGTCGCGCTGCTCAAGAGCGGCATCGCGCCGCGCGGCTCCGTCATGGGGCCGATGGCCGATGTGGTGTTTCGCAGCACGCAGTACCTGAGCGAGGCCGACCTGGCCGCGATGGCGAGCTACCTGAAAGACCTGCCCCGCGCGCCGGCTGCAACTGCCGCCCCCGCGCAACCTGCCGCCGTCCTGCGCCGAGACGCCGGCACGATGGCGCGAGGCGCAAAGATCTACGACCAGCGCTGCGCCTATTGCCATGGCGACCAGGGCCAGGGAGTGCCGGGGGCGTTTCCGCCGCTGGCAGGGAACCGCGCCGTGAACATGGCACAGACGGCGAACCTGATCCAGGTGATCGCGCACGGTGGCTACCTGCCCGCCACCGAAGGCAATCCGCGCCCCTACGGCATGCCGCCGTTCGGCCACCTGCTGGACGCGGGCGACGTGGCCGCGGTGCTCACCTTCGTTCGCGGTTCGTGGGGCAACGACAGCCCGCCTGTGACACAGCTCGACACGATGCGGCGCTGAGTTGGCGGCATAGGCGCCTTGGAGACGGTCGGCGTCGCGGTCGTGCGTCTCCATTTTTGAGTTCTTTTGTTTTCATCCGGGATTGCCCGAGGCGCCACATCGCTCATTAACTGTTCCAATTCGTTACGGGAGTTGTTCCAGGCGCCCCAGAACGCGCGACTCGAAGGAGAGCAACCTTGAGCCTTGTCGCTACGAATTTCTCGCACGCCAGCGTCGAGCGGCTGTGCGACTACGAACTGCCAGACCCGCTGGCACAAGCCGCCCCAACGGCCAACCCGCTGCCGGAACCCACGGGTGCAGAAAATCTTGCGCTCGCCTGGTGGCTTTGGGCCGACGAAGTTGGCAAGTCCATGCTGCGGCACTACGACAGCTGGCGCGAACAGCACCTCGGTCAGTCGCCACAACATCGGCCAAGAGCCGACCAGTAGCCGCCGAGCCGCCCCTCGTCAGGCTGCGACAGGCTCGCGCTGCGCGCCGGCCTTCGCGGGCACAGGCATGTGCTGCGCCCAGTCGATGATCTCCAGCGTGCCGTCGGCATGCTCGGCCAGGGCCGTGAGGCTTTCGACCCAATCGCCGTCGTTGCAATAGAGGATGCCGTCGATGTCGCGCATTTCGGCGTGGTGGATGTGGCCGCAGACCACGCCCTGCACGCCGCGCTTGCGGGCTTCGCGCGCCACGGCGTTCTCGAAGTCGCCCACGTAGCTCACGGCACGTTTGACCTTGCCCTTGAGGTACTTCGAAAGCGACCAGTACGGCAGCCCCATGCGCGCGCGCAGCGAGTTGAGGTGCCGGTTGAGCTTGAGCGTGAATTCGTAGAGCGAATCGCCCACGTGCGCGAGCCACTTGGCGCACTGGATCACGCCGTCGAACAGGTCGCCGTGAATGATCCAGAGCTTGCGGCCATCGGCGGTCTCATGGATCCATTCCTCGGCCACGTCGATGCCGCCGAAGTTGTGGTGCAGGTACTTGCGCGCGAACTCGTCGTGGTTGCCCGGAATGAAGATCACGCGGGTGCCCTTGCGCGCCTTGCGCAGCAGCTTCTGGATCACGTCGTTGTGCGCCTGCGGCCAGTACCAGTGGCGCTTGAGCTGCCAGCCGTCGATGATGTCGCCGACCAGGAACAGGGTTTCGCACTCCGTGTGCTTCAAAAAATCGAGCAGCGCGCGGGCCTGGCAGCCGGGCGTGCCCAGGTGCAAATCGGAGATCCAGAGGGTGCGATAGCGCAGCGGCGGGCGCGCAAGATCGTCGTCCTCCGGCTCGGGGGCCCGGGTCGCGGTGTCGCGCCATGCGCGGAGGAAAGCATCGTCGCGTTGCATGGACGGGTAGGCTCCCACCACGGCGTGACGCCGCGATGGCGTTCCCGTGACATTCCGGTGACGCGTGGCCAGGAGACCACGCCCTGCAGTCAACTCAGGATGCGCAGCGCTGGATTTCCACCGTCGAGTGGCGGATTTCCTCGTGCATCGAGAAGCAGGCGCGCACCTCGTCGGCCGAGAGCGTGGGCGAATGCGTCACCACCGTGAGCGCACACGCGTAAGCCTCGCGACCAACGCGCCACACATGCAGGTCGACCACGCGCGTTTCCGAATCGGCCAGCATGGTCTCCACGCCTTCGCGGATTTCGGCCGTGACGGGATGGTCCATTTCACGGTCGAGCAGCACGCGGCCAGTTTCCTTGAGCAGCCCCTTGGCCCAGACCGACACCAGCACCGCGCCGACGATGCCCATCATCGGGTCGAGCCAGGCCCAGCCGAAGAACCAGCCGCCCAGCAGCGCCGCAATGGCGAGCACCGAGGTGGCGGCGTCGGCCACCACGTGCAGGTAGGCGGAGCGCAGGTTCAGGTCATGGCCGTGAGAGCCGTGTGCATGGCCATGATCGTCGTGATGCGCATGTCCGTGGCCATGGTCGTGCCCAGGCCCGTGGTGGTGCGCCGACCCGAGCAGCCGCGCGCAGACTAGGTTGACCACCAGCCCCAGCACGGCCACCGCCACGGCTTCGCGGTAGTGGATGGCCGAGGGCGAGAGAAGCCGTTCGATGGAGCCCACCACCATCAGCACCGCAACGCCGAGCAGCATCAGCGCACTCGCAAAGCCGCCCAGCACTTCAATCTTCCAGGTGCCGAACGCAAAGCGCGGATCGTGCGCGTAGCGCCGTGCCGCCGCATAGGCAAAGGCGCTCAGGCCGATGGCCAGCGCATGAGAACTCATGTGCCAGCCGTCGGCCAGCAGCGCCATGGAGTTGAACCACCAGCCGGCGCCGATTTCGATCACCATCGCGGCGACGGTGATCCACATCACGAGGCGGGTGCTGCGCTCGGCCGATTCGTTGCCTGCGCCAAACTGGTGATCGTGCTGCCAGGCACTCAGGTCATGGGTATGCATGGTTCGTCAGATTCCGAAGAGGTCTTGTCCGTCGGAGCGGCTCGAAGGCGGCGTCACGCCCAGGTGGCGGTAGGCGGCCAGCGTGGCGATGCGCCCGCGCGGAGTGCGCTGGAGGTAGCCCTGTTGAATGAGATAGGGCTCGATCACGTCCTCGATGGTGTCCCGCTCCTCGCCGATGCTGGCCGCCACGTTGTCCAGGCCCACCGGGCCGCCGTCGAAGCGGTGGATCACGGCCTCGAGCAGCTTACGGTCCATCAGGTCGAAGCCCTGCGGATCGACGTCGAGCATGGCGAGGGCCTTGTGCGCAATCTCTTCGGTGATGCGGCCGTTGCCCTTCACCTCGGCGTAGTCGCGCACGCGGCGCAGCAGGCGGTTGGCGATGCGGGGCGTGCCGCGCGAGCGGCGCGCAATCTCGAAGCCGCCGGTTTCGTCCGTTTCCACCTTGAGCAACCCGGCGCTGCGCCGCACGATGAGTGCCAGTTCCTCGGGCGTGTAGAACTCCAGCCGCGCCACGATGCCGAAGCGGTCGCGCAGCGGGTTGGTGAGCATGCCGGCACGCGTGGTGGCGCCCACCAGCGTGAAAGGCTGCAGGTCGAGCTTGATGCTGCGCGCCGCGGGGCCTTCGCCGATCATGATGTCGATCTGGTAGTCCTCCAGCGCCGGATAGAGAATTTCCTCGACCACCGGGCTCAGGCGGTGGATCTCGTCGATGAAGAGCACATCGTTGGGCTCCAGGTTGGTCAGCAGCGCCGCCAGGTCCTTGGGCTTCTCGAGTACGGGGCCGGAGGTCTGGCGCAGGTTCACGCCCAGTTCGGCCGCGATGATGTGCGACAGCGTGGTCTTGCCGAGGCCGGGCGGGCCGAACAGCAGCACGTGGTCGAGCGCTTCCTTGCGCTTGCGCGCGGCGCCGATGAAGATTTCGAGCTGCTCGCGTACCTTGGCCTGGCCGACGTATTCGTCGAGCAGCTTGGGGCGCAATGCCCGCTCGATCGCCTCTTCCTGGGGCGACGCGGGGGCGGCGGACACCACGCGTGGGGGAGCGGGCGCGAAGTCGTCGGTCTGAATGGTCATTTGAGGGGTCTTCGGCTTGAGTTTAGTGCCTGCCACACTGGCAAAATGCTCCGGCCATATAACAAACGAGGGGAAGCCAAGGGTGTCGATCTACGAACTGAAGCCTCGGTTCCAGGCGCTGCTGCGGCCGCTCGTCGTCCGGCTGCACGCCATGGGCATCACCGCCAACCAGGTCACCTTGGCCGCATGCGTGGTTTCGGTCGCCCTCGGGCTCTGGCTTTTCTTCGCGGCGCCGTCCCTCGCGGCCTTCGCACTCATTCCGGCATGGATGTTCGTGCGCATGGCGTTCAACGCCATCGACGGCATGCTGGCGCGCGAGCACGGGCAGCAGAGCAAGCTGGGTGCTTTTCTCAACGAATTGACCGACGTGGTCTCCGACGCCGCGTTGTACCTGCCGTTTGCGCTGGTGCAGCCGTTCAGCCCGTTCTGGATCGGCACGGTGATCATGCTCGCGGGCCTGAGCGAGTTTGCCGGCGCACTCGGCTCCACGGTTGGCGCCTCACGCCGCTACGACGGGCCGCTCGGCAAGAGCGACCGCGCCTTCGTGTTCGGCGCGCTCGGCCTTTATGTGGCGCTGGGCTGGCCCCTGCCGGGCTGGACCGCCTGGCTGATGCCGCTGCTCGCTGCGCTGGTCGCTTGGACGGTGGCCAACCGCGTGCGGCGCGCGCTGGCCGAAGCCGCATGAACCCATGCACAACAAACAAAAGAACAGCGATCTGGATTCAATGACCGATACCGATACCGATACCAACACCAACCAACGCATGGCGCAAGAGCGCCAGTTCCGCACGCACGACGGCGAATCGCTCTTCTACCGGCACTGGCCGGCCACGGGTGCGGCGCGCCGCGGCGCGATCGTGCTGTTTCATCGCGGGCACGAGCACGGCGCGCGCATGGCGCACCTCGTTGACGAACTCAACCTGCCCGATTTCGACTTTTTTGCCTGGGACGCTCGCGGCCACGGCCGCTCGCCGGGCCAGCGCGGCTACAGCCCGAGCTTTGCCACCTCGGTGCGCGACGTGCAGACCTTCGTGCAGCACATCGGCAGCGCACACGGCGTGGCCGAGCAGGACATCCACGTGATTGCGCAGAGCGTGGGGGCCGTACTGGTCTCCACCTGGGCGCACGACTACGCCCCCAAGGTGCGCGGGCTCACGCTGGCGTCGCCGGCTTTCAAGGTCAAGCTCTACGTGCCTTTTGCGCGCGCCGGGCTGGGCCTGATGCACAAGCTGCGCGGCCTGTTCTTCGTCAACAGCTACGTGAAGGCGAAGTTCCTCACGCACGACCCGGAGCGCATTGCCAGCTACGAGAGCGACCCTCTGATCTCGCGGCCCATTGCGGTGAACATCCTGCTGGGGCTCTACGAAGCCGCCGACCGCGTGGTGGCCGATGCCAATGCCATCACGCAGCCGGTTCAGCTGCTGATCTCGGGCGCCGACTGGGTGGTGCACCACAAGCCGCAGCACCAGTTCTTCGAGCGGCTGGGCAGCGCCATCAAGACCAAGCTGGAACTGCCGGGCTTCTTCCACGACACGCTGGGCGAGAAAGACCGCGCACCGGCGGTGCAGGCCATCCGCGAGTTCGTCCTTCAGCTGTTCGAGGAGCCGCCGGCACCGGTCGACCTGCGCGCGGCGCACCTGAGCGGCAACACCGCCGACGAGTCGCGCGCGCTGACCGAGCCGCTGGCGCCGCTGTCTCCGCGCGGCGCCTACTGGGGGCTGACACGCGCCGGACTGCGTTTTGGCGGCACCCTTTCGCGCGGCGTGAAGCTGGGGCACGACACCGGCTTCGATTCGGGCAGCACGCTCGACTACGTCTACCGCAATCATCCGGAAGGCAAGGGGCCGCTCGGCCGCTCCATCGACAAGACCTACCTGAACTCGATCGGCTGGCGCGGCATCCGGCAGCGCAAGATCCATGTCGAGGAGCTGATCCGCATCGCGATGGAACGCCTGGCCGAAATGCACCGCGAGGTGCGCGTGATGGACATTGCGGCCGGCCACGGCCGCTACGTGCTCGACGCAGTGACCGCAAGCCCCGTCAAGGCCAGTTCGATCCTGCTGCGCGACTACAGCGACATCAACGTGCGCGACGGGCGCGCGCTCATCGCCGAGAAGGGCCTTGAAGACGTCGCACAGTTCGTTCAGGCCGATGCCTTCGACCGCATCAGCCTGGCCACCGTAACGCCGCGCCCCACGCTGGCCGTGGTGTCGGGCCTGTACGAACTCTTTCCCGACAATGAAATGGTGCGCCGCTCTCTCGCGGGCGTGGGCGATGCGGTGGAAGACCGCGGCTACCTGGTCTACACCGGACAGCCCTGGCACCCGCAACTCGAGATGATTGCGCGCGCGCTCACCAGCCATCGCCAGGGCGAAGCCTGGGTGATGCGCCGCCGCACGCAGGCCGAGATGGACCAGCTGGTCGAAGAAGCGGGCTTCCGCAAGATCGACCAGCGCATCGACGAGTGGGGCATCTTTACTGTCTCGCTCGCGGTGAGGGTGGCGTGACCTCCGGGCTTGACGCGAAATGAAGCACTGGCTGGCACAGCGACCGTGGAAGCGGGCTGCCGCATGGCTGGTGTTTCTGGGGCCGCTGTTCTATACGACCTACGGCCTTGCCAACTGGTGGGCCACCACGCGCGCGCAGGTGCCTTCGATGGCCTTCGAGTGGGAGCGGCAGGTGCCGTTCTGGGCCTGGACGATTTTTCCGTACTGGACGATCAACGTCTTCTATGCGCTTTCGCTCTTTCTCGCGCGCAGCAAGCACACGCTCGACCGGCATGCGCTGCGGCTGGTGAGCGCCACGCTCATCGCCTGCACGTGCTTCGTCGTCTGGCCGCTGCATTTCAGCTTTGGGCAGCCGGCAGTCGAAGGCGCGCCGGCCTTTCTGTTCAATGCGCTGCGCGGCTTCGACCAGCCCTATAACCAGGCGCCTTCCCTGCACATCGCGCTGGCGGTGATCCTGTGGGACTGGTACCGGCAGTTTTTGCGTGCAATGTGGGCAAGGCTGGTGCTGCATGTGTGGACGTTCGCAATCTGCGCGTCGGTGCTCACCACCTGGCAGCACCACTTCATCGACATTCCGACGGGTGCGCTGCTCGGAATCTTCTGCGTCTGGCTGTGGCCGCCGGAGCGGACGGTGTCGATGCCGCGTGCCTGGCAGCGCACGCGCGATGCACAGCGCTGGAAGCTCGCGGGCTTCTATGCCGCCGGCGCGGCGTTGTTTCTTGCTGCCGCGTTGTATGGCGGCGGCACGTGGCTGTGGCTCGCCTGGCCCGCGGTTTCGCTGGCGCTGGTGGCACTCAATTACATCGGCTTCGGCGCCCGAGGCTTCCAGATGAACGGTAGTGGCCGCATGGGCTGGGCCGCGCGCTGGCTGTTCGCGCCCTATCGCCTCGGCGCCACAGTCAACGCATGGCTCTGGACGCGCAAGCTGCCGGCTTCGGTCGAAGTGGTGCCGGGCCTGCGCCTCGGGCGCCTGCCGACGAAGGCCGAATGGATTGACGCCGGGCGGCCGCGGCTTGTGAGCCTGTGCGCCGAGCTGCAGGCGCCGGCCGGCGTTCCGCATGCGCGTTGCGTGCCGATACTCGATTTGACCGTGCCGCCGACCGTGCGGCTGCAACGCGCCGCCGCGGTGATCGAAGGGCAGCGCCTCCATGCCGAAGGCGCTCCCGTGTGGGTCTGCTGTGCGTTGGGCTTCTCGCGCAGCGCCGCCGCGGCCATTGCATGGCTGGGGCGCTACGGCGCATCGGGCGGCCTGGCGCAGGCGGAAGACGCTGTGCGCCTTGCGCGCCCGCAGATCGTTCTGCGCGCTGCCTGGCGGGCCTCGCTCGAACCGCTCGGTGCCGCTGCACCTGGAGTGCCGCCCCATGACTGAGAACGAGCGCGCCATCTGCGCCGCGCTTGCCGGGTTGCTGCGCGCCGCGGCGGTGCTGGCGGCCTGGGGCTTCGCACTCATGTGCATCGCGGCGCTGGTGCTCGCGCTCACCATGCGCTCGCTCTCGACCACGGCCGCCATGGGCTTTGGCGCAGTCGTGGTGCTGGGCACGCTCGAGCGCTATTTCGCATTCAGGCTGCGGCTCGACCAGGCGCTGTTCGCCGATCTCGCGCGCGGCGACATCGCATCGCTCGGTGCGCTCGACGGCGCGCTCGACCGGCTCGGCCTGCGCAGCGCACAACCGCCCGCGACCCTTCGGCCGCTCGAAGACCGAGTGCAGGGCACCCGGCAGCTCCTGCAGCGCCACGCCATCGTGGTTGCCTGCCAGAGCGCCATGTTTCTCCTTGCCTTGATGACACAGGACCTGTCGTGACCGAAGAAGACAACAACAACGAAAAAAACCGCAGGCCTGAAAGCACGGTGCTGCGCCGCGCGCTTGCCGTCGTCGCCGGCAAGCTGATCATCGGCGCGGCAGGGTTGCTGACTGGCGTGCGCGCCATCTGGAGCGGCACCACGCCCAAGGCCGAGCAGACGCTGTACTTCGCCAACCACACGAGCCACGGCGATTTCGTGCTGCTGTGGGCCACGCTGCCGCCCGACCTTCGCGCGCTGACGCGGCCGGTGGCGGGCCAGGACTACTGGATGGCGTCGAAGGTGCGCCAGTTCATCGGCGCGGATGTGTTCAACGCGCTGATGATCCGGCGCGACGGCTCGGGCCAGGGCGGCAACCCGGTCGACCAGATGAAGGAAGCGCTCGAAGGTGGCGACTCGCTCATCATGTTTCCCGAGGGCACGCGCAACACCGGCGACGAGATCCTGCTGCCGCTCAAGAGCGGCCTCTATCACCTGGCGCGCGCCTGCCCCACCGTGCGGCTGGTGCCGGTGTGGATCGAGAACCTGAAGCGCGTGCTGCCCAAGGGCACGCTGGTGCCGATTCCGCTCGCCTGCACGGTTCGCTTCGGCGCGCCCATCCAGCTGGACGAGGGCGAAGACAAGACCAGCTTTCTCGCCCGCGCGCGTGCCGCCATGCTCGACCTGCGCCCCGAATACGACCGCGTGCCCGAACAAGAAAAAGCAGCAGCAACCACGCCATGAACATCTCGCCTTTCACACAGACCACGCTGCAATTGTTCGGAGGCGTGGCCGGCGTGCTGATCCTTGCATCGGCCATCGGCGCAGCGCTCAAGTGGCGCGTGGCGCAAGGCCAGCCCCATTCGGTCATCGACAACCTCAACGCGCGCGTCAATGCGTGGTGGGTGATGGTGGCGGTGATCGGCCTTGCCTTCGCCTTCGGCAAGGGCGGCGTGATCGTGCTGTTCTATCTGATCTCTTTCTACGCGCTGCGCGAGTTCATCAGCCTGGCCTACACGCGGCGCGGCGACCATCATGCAATTGCCGCGGCGTTCTACATCGGGCTGCCGGTGCAGTACTTCCTGGTGTGGATCGAGTGGTACGGGCTCTATTCGATCTTCATTCCGGTCTACGCCTTTCTTGTGCTGCCGATTCTTGCGGCCGTGGGCGGCGACACGCAGCGCTTTCTGGAGCGCACCTCCAAGATCCAGTGGGGCCTGATGATCTGCGTGTTCTGCATCAGCCACGTGCCCGCGCTGCTTACGCTGCAGATTCCCGGCTTCGAAGGCCGCAACCTGCTGCTGATCGCTTTTCTGGTGATCGTGGTGCAGGGCAGCGACGTGCTGCAGTACGTCTGGGGCAAGCTCTTCGGCAAGCGCAAGGTGGCGCCCGAACTCTCGCCATCAAAGACGTGGGAAGGCCTGGTCGGCGGCGTCGCCAGCGCCACCGCACTGGGGGCGGCGCTCTATTGGGCGACGCCGTTCAACCCCTGGCAGGCGGCGCTGATGGCGCTCACCATCTGCCTCATGGGCTTTTTCGGCGGACTGGTGATGTCCGCCATCAAGCGAGACCGCGGCGTGAAAGACTGGGGTTCGATGATCGAAGGCCACGGCGGCATGCTCGACCGGCTCGACTCGGTGATCTTCGCGGCGCCGATCTACTTTCACGCCTTGCGCTACTGGTGGGTGCCGTGAGCACGGCACCCACCAGTACAAGGGCAAAGAAAGCGGTGGCGGCCGAGCGCGTTCCGCACGACACGCCCGTCGAATGCACCACCGCCGCCTCATGGGAGCGGTGGCTCAAGAGACACCATGCCGCCGCGGCCGGCGTGTGGCTGCGAATGGCCAAGAAGGACAGCGGCATGGCATCGGTCAACCACGCCGAGGCACTCGAGGTTGCGCTGTGCTACGGCTGGATCGACGGGCAGCGCAAGGCGGAAGACGACAAGTACTTTCTGCAGCGCTTCACCCCTCGCACGCCGCGCAGCACCTGGTCGAAGATCAACCGCGACAAGGTACTGAAGCTGATCGAGGAAGGCCGCATGCAGCCTGCCGGCCTGGCAGAGGTCGACCGCGCCCGCGCCGACGGCCGCTGGGATGCGGCCTACGACGCCCAGAACGTCGCCACCGTGCCGCCCGACCTGCAGGCCGCGCTGGACGCAAACCCCAAGGCCGCCGCCTTCTTCGCCACCCTCGATTCGCGCAACCGCTACGCGGTGCTGTTCCGCACGCAGGGTGCGAAGAAACCCGAGACCCGGGCGCGGCGCATCGCGCAATTCGTTGAAATGCTCGCCAAGGGCGAGAAGATCCATGCCTGAGCCAGATCGGGTGGCGGCCTACTTCGCCAGCGCCTTCAGCGCCAGCTTGATGCCCTCGCTCACCGTCGCATCCTTTGGCAGTGCCTTCAGCGCCAGCGCGGCTTCCTTGTCGCTGTAGCCCAGCGCGATGAGCGCCTGCAGGATGTCGGCCTGCGCATCGGAGGCTGCATGCGCAGGCAGGCCGATGTCGGCACCCAGCTTGCCCTTGAGTTCCAGCAGCAGCCGCTCGGCGGTCTTCTTGCCGATGCCCGGAATCTTGATGAGGCGGCCGAGCTCCTGCGTGGTGATGGCCTGCGACAGCTCGCCCACGCTCATGCCCGAGAGCAGGCCGAGCGCCGTGCGCGGGCCTACGCCAGTGATCTTGATGAGTTGCCGAAAAGCCGCACGCTCCTCGGCGGTGCCGAAACCGTAGAGAATCTGCGCGTCCTCGCGCACCACGAAGTGCGTGAGCAGCGAAACGCGCTCTCCGGTGCCGGGCAGGTTGTAGAACGTGCTCATCGGCACATCGACCTCGTAACCGACGCCGTTGCAGTCCACCACCACTTGCGGTGGGTTGCGCTCGGCCAGGATGCCGGTGAGTTTGCCTATCATGGGTGCCCTTTTTCCTTGAAATGTCCGGCGTGATTCTGCGACACACCTTTGCTCCCCCCAACAACTCGCGCCTCGGCCACCTGTGCGGACCGCTGGACGCACACCTGCGCCGCATCGAAGAGGCGCTGGGCGTGAAGATCGCGCACCGCCACGAGCAGTTCAAGGTCGACGGCCCCAAGGCCTCCGCGCAGCGGGCGATGGACGTGCTGCAGGCGCTGTACGAAATCGCCCAGCGCCCGATCGACCCGGCCGTGGTGCAGCTCACGCTGGCGGGTGACGGTTCCATGATCGACGGCGACGAGGACGCGGCCATGCTCGTCACCCGCCGCGCCGATCTGCGCGCGCGCACGCCCACGCAGGCGCTGTACCTCGACAACATCGCCAAGCACGACATCACCTTCGGCATCGGCCCGGCGGGCACCGGCAAGACCTACTTGGCGGTGGCCTGCGCGGTCGATGCGCTGGAGCGCGCCGCGGTGCAGCGCATCGTGCTCACGCGCCCGGCGGTGGAAGCCGGCGAGCGGCTCGGCTTCTTGCCGGGCGACCTGACGCAGAAGGTCGACCCCTACCTGCGCCCGCTGTACGACGCGCTCTATGACCTGATGGGCTATGAAAAGGTGCAGAAGGCTTTCGAGCGCAATGCACTCGAAATTGCGCCGCTGGCCTTCATGCGCGGACGCACGCTGAACAACGCCTTCGTCATCCTGGATGAAGCGCAGAACACCACGGTCGAGCAGATGAAGATGTTCCTCACACGCATCGGCTTCGGTGCCAAGGCGGTGGTGACGGGCGACGTGAGCCAGATCGATTTGCCCAAGCAGCAGTTGAGCGGGTTGATCGACGCCGAGCGCGTGCTGCGGCGCGTGAGCGGTATTGCCATCACGCACTTCACCAGCGCCGACGTGGTGCGGCATCCGCTGGTCGCCAAGATCGTCGATGCCTACGACGGCCAGCGCAAGCGCGCGGGGTCGCACTGACATGGCGCTGGCCCAGCTTTCGCTTTCGCTGCAGTTCGCACCGCGCTTCAAGGGCATCGAGCGGCATCGCGCCGCATTGCCGCGGCACAGCGTGGCCCGCTGGATCCGCCATGCGCTCGACGCGGACGGCGAAATCACGGTGCGCATCGTCGATGCCGAGGAAGGCCAGCGCCTGAACCGCGAATTTCGCGGCAAGGACTATGCGACCAACGTGCTGACGTTCGACTACGCGCAAAGCCCGATGGTGATGGCCGACCTGGTGCTGTGCGCGCCGGTGGTCGCGGCCGAGGCCAAGGAGCAACGCAAGACATTGGCCGCGCACTACGCGCACCTGCTCGTTCACGGCACGCTGCACGCGCAGGGCTGGGACCACGAGACCGGTGAGGCCGATGCCGAGGAAATGGAAGCGCGCGAGATCGAGATCCTGGCGGGCCTCGGCATTCGAAATCCATACGGCAGGTAGCGATGGTGTCGCCCGAAGCGAATACCACCGATCCGTGGCTGGACCGCTGGCTGGATCTGGTCGGCGAGCGCGCAGGCGCTGCCCCGGTGCTCGAGCTGGGCTGCGGAACGGGCCGGGACAGTGCGGTGCTGGTGAATGCGAGGCGCCGCGTGGTGGGCATCGAACTCTCGACCGAATCGGTAGCGGCTGCGCGGGCGCGCGTGCCGCAGGGTGCGGAGTTTCACTGCACCGATTTCCGTGCGCCCTTTCCAGTGGTCGACGGAAGCGTCGGCGTGGTGCTCGCGAGTCTTTCGCTGCACTACTTTGCCTGGGACGAAACGCTGGCGTTGGCTCGGCGCATTCACCGCGTGCTTCGACCGGGCGGTGTGTTGCTGTGCCGGTTGAACTCGGTGAACGACTTACACCACGGCGCCATCGGCCCGCCGCCGAAGGGCGAAGATTCTTTCTACCTCGTGGACGGCGTGCCCAAGCGGTTTTTCGACCGCGCAGCGGTGGAGCGGCTCTTCACCGAGGGCTGGCGCATGCTGCACCTGGAAGAACGCACGGTCGAGCGCTACGAACAGCCGAAGGTGCTCTGGGAAGCCGTGCTCGAACGCGACTGAAGGCAGCGCGCTACGCCGTCATCTGCAGCGGAATGGTGACCGGCCCATCGTTGACCAGGTGCACCTGCATGTCGGCGCCGAACTCGCCCGTGGCAACCACGGGATGCGCGGCACGGGCTTGCGCCACGAAATAATCGTAGAGCCGCCGCCCTTCATCCGGCGCCGCTGCCTGCGTGAAGCTCGGGCGGTTGCCGCCGCTCACGTCGGCCGCGAGCGTGAACTGGCTCACCACGAGCAGGCCGCCGCCGATGTCCTGCAGGCTGCGGTTCATCTTTCCCGCGTCGTCTGAAAAGATGCGCAGTTTCAGTATCTTTGCCAGCATGCGGTCGGCGAGCGCATCCACATCGCCGCGCTCGGCGCAGAGCAGCACGAGCAGGCCGGCCTCGATGGCGCCCGCGGTCTGCCCGCCAATATCGACACGCGCGCTTGCCACGCGTTGAATCACGGCTTTCATGCCTCTTCCTCCATCTGCGTGGCGCGCGCTTCCATGCCCAGCGGCAGCAGCTGGATGGTCACGCGCAGGCCGGGCACGGCGTCCATAAGTGCCTGCTCCAGTTCGTCGCGCATGGCGGCCGCGTGCTGCAGTGTCCAGTCGCCCGGCACGTGCATGTGCAGGTCGGCAAACCGGCGCTGGCCCGCGCGCCGCGTGACCATGTCGTCGAAGCGCAGCCGCGCGCCTTCGGGCAGGCGTGCGGCAAACTCGTCGAGCGTGGCGCGCAGCGTGGCAATGGTCTCGGGCTCGAGCGCCTCGTCCATCAGGCCCTGCGACGAGCGCCACACGAGCTTCACGCCTTCCCGCACGATGTTGAGCGCCACGCCGATGGCGAGCAGCGGATCGAGCCAGAGCCATCCGCTGAAGTGCACGGCCACAATGCCGATGACGACCGCGGCCGAGGTCCAGACGTCGGTCATGAGATGCCGCGCATCGGCTTCCAGCGCGATGGACCGGTGGGTATGCGCCGCGCGAAACAGCGCATAGGCCAGGCCCGCGTTGAATGCGGAACTAAGCACCGAAAGCGCGAGCCCCCAGCCCAACTGCTCGAGCGGCTGAGGAGAAAGCAGCCGCTGCACGGAAACCCAGAGAATGGCGGCCGCCGCACCCACGATCAGGATGCCTTCGAAGCCCGATGAAAAGTACTCGGCCTTGTGGTGGCCGTAGGGATGGTCCTCGTCGGCCGGCCGCGCCGCCACCGTCACCATGGCCAGGGCGAACATGGCGCTGGCAAGATTGACGAACGACTCCATGGCGTCGGAGATCAGGCCCATCGAATTCGTGACGTAGCCTGCCAGGCCCTTGAGCAGGATCGTGATGAGGGCTACGGCGACGGAGACGCGAAGCAGCGTCTTGGGCGTAAGAATCATGCGCGGCGAGAGACGTTGAGCAAGAAAAACGACAGAAGTGCGGCAAAAGACCGCATCTTTGTAGCCGAGTTATCAAAAGCGGCCTCCGCTTGTAACAGGTTCAATTTAATATTTGTGTCACCGCGAGACATTCGCAGAGAGTGATGATGAAAAAATTCCTGATCGCCCTGGGAGGCTTCGCCCTTTGGGGCGCAGTGGCGTTGGCCCACGCGCAAGCAGCGCTCACCGCACCCATAGCCGCACCGGTTGCGGAGCCTCAGGCGGGCTTCGTGAAGTCGGTGCGCGGCAATGTGCAGTTGCTCAGCTCGGCCGGTACGCCGCGCGTGGCTGCTGCAGGCGATGCGCTCACCGCGGTGGACCGTATCGTGACCGGCCCGGACTCTTCCGCGGCCGTGGTCTTGCGCGACGACACGACGCTCGTCGTCGGGCCTTCGTCGCGGCTGGACCTGAAGGAATTCCACTTCAACGCCACCACGCATGAAGGCGGCGTGCTCGTATCGCTGCTGCGCGGCTCCATGCGCATGATCACGGGCCTGATCGGCAAGACCAACCCCGACGCGATCCGCGTGGAAACGCAAACGGCCACGATCGGAATCCGCGGGACCGACTTCATCGTGCAAGCCGACGGGCAGCCATGATGATGAAGTTGCGGCCCCATGCCTCCTATCTTCTTGCCGCCCTGACCGCAGCGCTGCTTGCCGCCTGCAGCTCGCCGGGCACCCGCGTGGTGCTGCTGCCCCAGGCGGACGACAAGCCCTCTGCGGTGGTGGTGCGCGCGAAGGACGGCGAAGAAGTTCTTTCCAGGCCCTACCAGCGTGCGACCGCGGCGGTCGGCGCTTCGGGCGCCCCCGTGGTCGACCAGGCGGACCCGGCCAAGGTGCGGGCCGAGAACAAGGCACTGTTCGACATGCGTCCGCCTCCGCCGCAGCGCTACACCGTGTTTTTCGACGCCGGCGGCACGACGCTCACGCCTGCGTCGCAGCAGGTCATGAACGAGGCACTGGTTGCGGCTCAAACCCGCAGCGGCAGCGACATCGTGGTGACCGGACATACCGACACCAAGGGTGCGCTCGAGCAGAACGACATGCTTTCGCAGCGCCGGGCGCAGGAAGTGGTGCAGCTCTTCATAGACCGGCAATTTCCCGCTAAGCGCATCGAGGCCGTAGGCCGCGGCGAACGCGAACTCGCCGTGTCCACGGCCGACGAGGTGGACGAGCCGCGCAACCGGCGCGTCACCATCGAAGTCCGGTAAAGGCAGCTGGCGGCCAGCGCGGCCGCCCCTTTTGGTCTGATCAGCTGACGGTCACGCGCGCAAACTTGCGCTTGCCGACCTGCACCACGTAGCTGCCCGCCGGCAGTTTCAGGGCCTTGTCGCTGATCACGACCGAATCGACGCGCACGCCGCCGCCGTCGATCAACCGGTTGCCTTCGGAAGTCGAAGGCGCCAGCCCGGCCTGCTTGAGTAGTTGCGCAATACCCAGCGGCGCACCGCCAAGCGACACCTCGGGAATGTCGTCCGGCACACCGCCCTTGCTGCGGTTGATGAAATCCTGCTCCGCCGCCTCGGCCGCCGCCGCGCTGTGGAAGCGGGCGGTGATTTCCTTGGCCAGGGCCACCTTCGCGTCCTTCGGATTGCGGCCGGAGGCAATTTCGGCCTTGAGCGCCTCGATCTGCTCCAGCGACTGGAAGCTCAGCAAGGTGTACCAGCGCCACATCAACTCGTCGGAAATCGATAGCACCTTGGCGAACATGGTGTTCGCGTCTTCGCTGATGCCGATGTAGTTGTTCTTGCTCTTGGACATCTTCTCGACGCCGTCGAGACCCTCGAGCAGAGGCATAGTGAGTATGCACTGCGGCTCTTGCCCGTATTCCTGCTGAAGATGCCGTCCGACCAGAAGATTGAACTTCTGGTCGGTGCCGCCCAGCTCGAGGTCGCTCTTGAGCGCCACCGAGTCGTAGCCCTGCATCAGCGGGTAGAGGAACTCGTGCACCGAGATCGACTGGCCGGCCTTGAAGCGCTTGTTGAAGTCGTCGCGCTCCATCATGCGGGCGACGGTGTACTTGGCGGCCAGCTGGATCATGCCGCGGGCGCCCAGCGGGTCGCTCCATTCGGAGTTGTAGCGAATCTCGGTCTTTTCGGGGTCCAGCACCAGGCTGGCCTGCCGGTAGTAAGTTTGGGCGTTGGCCTCGATCTGCTCCCGGGTGAGAGGCGGCCGAGTGCTGTTGCGGCCCGAGGGGTCGCCAATGGTGGTCGTGAAGTCGCCGATCAGGAAAATCACCCGGTGCCCCAGGTCTTGGAGCTGCCGCATCTTGTTGAGAACAACCGTATGGCCGATATGGATATCGGGAGCGGTCGGATCGAGCCCCAGCTTGATGCGCAGCGGCGTTCCGCTGGCCTCCGAGCGCTGCAGCTTGCGCACCCATTCGTCTTGCGGCAGGAGCTCGTCGGCGCCCCGGAGGGAGATTTCAAGCGCTCGTCTTACACCATCGGACAGGCCATTGGATGTAACAGATTCGGCATTCATAGGCTTTTTGGCTGATTTTCAGGTTGCCGAAGCTATACTCAGCCCGACTTTTCAAGCGCCGGATTCTAAGCGGCGCTTTTTTCCGCACCGTCCTGCCGCCCTGTCCGTTCTGGGCTTTGCAGCGCGGATTTGCAGAACCTGAGCTGGAATTCAAAGTTTGATCAACGGCATTCTCGCCGCCGAGGAGCTCCTGGCTTCTCGCGTGGCCTATACATTCCGGACCTATCCCAAGCAGATCACCGCGGCCATCGCGGCTGCCTTGCTGAGTGCCGGCACCCTGGCGGTGGCCTCCCTGGGCCCCGACGCCTCCGACCTCCCGGTCCAACAGGTGCTTGAAGCGACCGCGCCCCTGTCCTTTGCAGAACAGAGCGAATCGCTCGAGAACTTCAGCTTCACGCTGTTTCGCACCGACATCACGCGTTCGAGCGACACGGCCGAGGCCCTGCTGAAGCGCCTGGGTATTTCCGACCCCGCCGCCACCGCCTTCGTGCGCGCGAGCGGCGAAGCCCGCAATGCGCTCTTCGCGCGCGCGGGCCGCACCATCACGGCCGAAGCCACCCAGGAAAACCAGCTCAAAAAGCTGAGCGCCCGCTGGATTCCCGACGGCGACGGCGGCTTCAAGCGCTTCGTCATCGAGCGCACGGCGGTCGGCTTCGTTGCACTCACCGAGCGCGACACGCTCACGCCCGGCACACGCCTGGCCAGCGGCACCATCCGCACCTCGCTGTTCGCAGCCACCGACGACTCCCGCGTTCCCGATTCGGTCGCGAGCCAGCTGGCCGACATCTTCGCGGGCGACGTCGACGTGCGCGCGCTGCGCAAGGGCGACCGCTTTGCGGTGGTGTACGAAACCTTCGAAGCCGACGGCCAGGCGCTGCGCAGTGGCCGCGTGCTCTCGGCCGAGTTCGAGAGCGGCGGCAAGGTGCACCAGGCCGTGTGGTTCCAGCCCCCGGGCCAGAAGGGCAGCTACTACCGCCCGAACGGCGACAGCCTGCGCAAGGCGTACCTGAGCTCGCCGGTCGAGTTTTCGCGCGTGTCGAGCGGCTTTGCGATGCGCATGCACCCGATCCTGAACAGCTGGCGCCAGCACAACGGCATCGACTTTGCCGCGCCCACGGGCACGGCAGTGCGCAGCGTCGGTGACGGCACGGTCGATTTCGCCGGCACGCAAAGCGGCTACGGCAACATCGTCATCATCAAGCACCGCAACAACCAGCAGACGGCCTACGCCCACCTGAGCCGCGTCGACGTCAAGGCCGGTGAAAGCATCAGCCAGGGCCAGACGATCGGCGCCGTGGGCTCCACGGGCTGGGCCACCGGCCCTCACCTGCACTTCGAGTTCCGCGTGAACGGCGAATACCAGGACCCGGCCTCGATCGCCCAGGAAGGCGGCGCCCCGATCACCGCGGCCATGCGCCCGGCCTTCGAACGCATCGCCGTCGGTGCTCGCACCGAACTGGCCGCGGCGTTCTCGGTCATCCAGGCCAGCGCGGACTGAGCACCCGCGGGGCAATAGATAGCGGCGGCACAACAAACGCCCCGCTCGCCCCGTTCAGTATGGCCGCCGAACTGTTCATCGGCTTGATGTCCGGCACGTCGCTCGACGGCGTCGATGGCGTTCTGGCCGACTTTTCCGAAGGCCGCATCGCAGTACGGGCCTACGCTACCGCCCCTTTCCCCGCCGATCTGCGGACGGAACTGATGGCGCTCAACACATCCGGCGACAACGAACTGCACCGCGCCGCGCTGGCCGGCAATGGCTTGGCCCGCATCTATGCAGGCGTCGTCGGCCAGCTCCTCGCGGACAGCGGGACTCCAGCCAGTGCCGTTACGGCGCTTGGCGCTCATGGCCAGACGGTTCGCCACCGTCCCACCGAATTCGACGCCGTTGGCTACACGCTGCAGACCAACAACCCGTCGCTGCTGGCCGAATTGAGCGGCATCGACGTGGTTGCAGACTTTCGCAGCCGCGACCTCGCCGCGGGCGGCCAGGGCGCTCCACTGGTGCCGGCATTCCACCGTGCGCTCTTCGCGCGCGCCGACGAACCCGTGGCGGTGCTGAACATCGGCGGCATTTCCAATCTGAGCCTGCTACCCGCCGCCGATGCACCGGAAGAGCCCGCCGTGCTGGGTTTCGACTGCGGGCCAGGCAATGCCTTGATGGATTACTGGTGCCAGCTTCACACCGGCGAGCCCTTCGATCGCGGGGGGCAATGGGCCGCAAGTGGGCAGGTGCTGCCCGAGCTGCTTGCAACGCTGCAGGCCGAGTCCTATTTCGCAAAGGCGCCGCCCAAGAGCACGGGTCGCGATCTTTTCAACCCGTCCTGGCTTTCAGCACGCCTAGGCGCGGTTGCGGGCGCCGCGCCTGCCGACGTGCAAGCGACCCTGACCGAATTCACCGCCAGCGTTTGTGCGGCTGATGTGCAGCGCTATGGAAACGGTAGCAGATTGCTGATCGTTTGCGGCGGCGGTGCCTTGAACGACCACCTGCTCGCCCGTTTGCGCGCGTTGCTGCCGGGCGTGGCGGTGGACGCGTCCACGAAGCACGGCCTGCCGCCGCTGCAGGTCGAAGCCGCGGCCTTTGCATGGCTGGCGCGCAGCACCGTGCGGCGCGAAGCAGGCAACCTTGCCAGCGTGACCGGTGCGCGCGGGCCCCGGGTATTGGGCGCTATTTACCCGGCCTGAGACTCCCGCAAGCGGAGTCCGTGCCTCGTTTGCAGGCAAGAATAAAAGCACCAGGCAACAAAAAGCCGCCCGAAGGCGGCTTTTACGGGCAAGAGGGCAATCAAGCCGAGAAGCTGGATCCGCAGCCGCAGGTGCTGGTGGCGTTCGGATTCTTGATCACGAACTGGGCGCCCTGCAGGTCTTCCTTGTAGTCGATTTCAGCGCCGACCAGATACTGGTAGCTCATGGCATCGATCAGCAGCGACACGCCGTTCTTGGTCATGGTCGTGTCGTCTTCATTCGTGATTTCGTCGAAAGTGAAGCCGTACTGAAAGCCCGAGCAGCCGCCGCCTTGCACGAACACGCGCAGCTTGAGGTCGGGATTGCCCTCCTCGGCGATCAGGTCGGCCACCTTGGCGGCCGCACTGTCCGTGAAGACGATCGGCTCGGGCATCTGGGTCTGGATGTTTTCGGCAACAACGCTCATGTGGGATAACTCCTTGAGGGCCGAACAGGCGGCCAATGAACCAATGCTACTGCAATGCGGCATTCTCGGCAGGGCGGCATTGGCGAGCACCCAACACAAGTGGGGTCGAAAACCGTCCCCGCCAAGGGCCGCAATGAAAAAGCCGCCCGAAGGCGGCTCTTGCTTGCAGCGGACAGTATCAGCGCTTGCTGAACTGCTTGCGGCGGCGAGCAGAGTGCAAACCGACCTTCTTACGCTCGACTTCACGCGCGTCGCGGGTAACGAAGCCAGCCTGGCTCAGCACCGGCTTCAGGCTTGCGTCGTAGTCGATCAGCGCGCGGGTGATGCCGTGGCGCGTTGCGCCGGCCTGGCCCGATTCACCGCCGCCGTTCACGTTGACCATCACGTCGAAAGCTTCGAGGTTGTTGGTCAGCACGAGGGGTTGCTTCGCGATCATGATCGAGGTTTCGCGGCCGAAGAACTCTTGAATGTCCTTGCCGTTGACCGTGATCTTGCCCGAGCCCTTTTTCAGAAACACACGGGCAACGCTCGATTTGCGACGGCCGGTGCCATTGTTCCATTCACCAATCATTCTCAAGGCTCCTTACAGTTCCAGCACTTTGGGCTGTTGGGCGGTATGCGGGTGCTCAGCGCCACCGTACACCTTGAGTTTCTTGATCATCGCGTAGCCAAGCGGGCCCTTAGGCAGCATGCCCTTGACAGCCTTTTCCAGGGCGCGGCCCGGGTGCTTGGATTGCATGTCGCGGAAGTTGGTCGCCGTGATACCGCCCGGGTAGCCCGAGTGACGGTAGTACACCTTGTCGATCGACTTGGCGCCGGTGACGCGCAGCTGGGCTGCGTTGATGATGACGATGAAGTCACCGGTATCGACGTGAGGCGTATAAATGGCCTTGTGTTTGCCGCGCAAACGGAGAGCAACTTCGCTGGCTACTCGTCCGAGGACCTTGTCGGTCGCGTCAATCACAAACCACTCGTGCGTCACGTCAGCGGGCTTGGCGCTGAACGTTTTGGTCATGAGTTTTTCTCTTGAAAAGAGGGTTTGGCGAGCCCTTTTCCACGGTCGGCGTTCCTCTGACGGGAATCTCTTAGGTGGGTTTCACGCGCCCTGGAGACCAGGTTACATGCCTTCGCCGCGGGGCTACAAAAAACGCTGCGAAGCCCGCGATTATACGAAGAATCGGGCCATCGAAGCAAATTGAAGCCTGCCGGGGAGCCCGAGACGTTACCATCCTTACCCTATGTTCAGTTACCGCCACGCCTTCCATGCCGGCAACCACGCCGACGTGCTCAAGCACACGGTGCTGATTGCCACGCTCGACCACCTGCTTGAAAAAGAAGCAGCCCTGACCGTCATCGACACCCACGCTGGCGCCGGCCTGTACCGCCTCGACGGGGACTACGCCGGCACCAGCGGCGAAGCAGCCGAAGGCATATTGCGCCTGCTTTCGGACAAGAAGGCGGCTGCTCCCACGGCGCAACCGGCCCCGGCTGCAAAGTCCGCTACCAAAAAGGCAGCACCCGAGGCCGAAGCACCCTTGGCCGACGCGATTGCACGCTATCTCAGCGTGATTCACGACTTCAATCCCAAGGGCGGCGCGCGTATCTACCCGGGTTCGCCGTTCATCGTGCAGCACCTGCTGCGCGACCACGACAAGCTCAAGCTGTTCGAACTGCACCCGACCGACGCACGCACGCTGGATGCCAACATTGCGCAACTCGAGGCGGGCCGCCAGATCGCCGTGCTGCGCGAAGACGGCTTCGGCAGTGCCACCAAGTTCCTGCCTCCACCTTCGCGCCGCGCGCTGGTGCTGATGGACCCCAGCTACGAAATCAAGAGCGACTACGGCCGCGTGCTGGACTTCGCGGCCGAGGCGCTCAAGCGCTTTGCGACCGGCACCTATGCGGTGTGGTACCCGATCATCCCGCGGCCAGAGGCGCACGACCTCCCGCGGCGGCTGAAGACGCTGGCGACCAAGGCCGGCAAGTCGTGGCTGCACGCCACGCTCACGGTCAAGTCGAGCAAGCTGATCACCACCACAACGGGCGAAACCCAGCGCCCCGGACTGCCGGCCAGCGGCATGTTCCTGATCAACCCGCCCTATACGCTGAAGCCGCTGCTGGCGGCTGCCCTGCCGCAGCTGGTGGAGCGGCTGGCCCAGGACAAGCACGCCGCCTTCTCGCTCGATTCGGGCGGCTAGCCCTTTCCTGATTTTTCTTCGCCCGGCGTTTTCAGCGTCGGCGGCGCGGCGGCACATTCACCTTGCGGCGCGGAGCCGCTGGTGCGGACGCCAGCGGCGGCTCTGCCGCCTCGACGTCGGCACCACCGCAGCGCATGCCGTCGCGATCGATGATCGTCAGTGCCACCTGCTTGATGCCGAGACCGATCATGCCGATGCGCTCGGCCGCGGCACGGCTCAGGTCGATGATGCGGCCCTGCGCATAGGGGCCCCGGTCGGTAATGCGTACCAGCACTTCGCTGCCGGTGACCAGGCTGCGCACGCAAACGCGGGTGTTGAACGGCAAGGTCTTGTGGGCCGCCGTCATGGCCGTCATGTCGAAGCGTTCGCCGCTCGCGGTCTTGCGCTGGTGAAACTGGATGCCGTACCAGGACGCTCCACCACGTTCGTAGATCTCGCGAGGGCCACTGTCGCCGGGCACCCCGTCGTCAGGCCCCAGGTCGCCAGAGCTGGGCGCCGCAAGGTCGTAGCGGACCGAAGGCACGCTCGAGCGGGCGGGTGCACCCGCAGGCACCGCCAGCTGGCGCGACAAGGGCGAAAGCTTTGCGTCTTTCGTGTCAGCCGCCGGGCCTTCGGTGGCCGGGGGCATGGCACAGCCGGCCAGCGCGCAGGTTGCTGCAACAAGGGCCACACGCAAGGCCCCGCGCAGCGAGCGTCCTGCTTCCGCGCGCCCCCTCAATCGAGGCGCTCCAGCACAGCCAGCGTCGGCGCCGACTGGTTCATTGTGTAGAAGTGCAGCGCCGGCGCGCCGCCGTCGCGCAGGCGCGCGCAGAGGTCGGCCACCACGTCGAGGCCAAAGGCCTTGATGGATGCCGTGTCGTCGCCAAAGCCCTGCAGCCGCAGGCGAATCCAGCGCGGGATCTCGGCGCCGCAGGCGTCGGAGAAGCGCATGAGCTGCGTCGAGCTGATGATCGGCATGACGCCCGGGACGATCGGCGTGTCGAGCCCCAGCTTGCGCGCATCGTCGACAAAGCGGAAGTACGCCTCGGGGCTGAAGAAGTACTGCGTGATCGCAGAATCGGCACCGGCCTTCACCTTGGCGGCAAAGGCCTGCAGGTCGGCCTCGGGCGAACGCGCCTGCGGATGCACCTCGGGGTAGCAGGCCACCTCGATGTGGAAGTCTCGGCCGGTTTCTTCGCGGATGAAGCCCACGAGATCGCTCGCGTACAGAAATTCGCCGCCGATGCCGTAGCCACTCGGCAGGTCGCCGCGCAGCGCGACGAGGCGCTTCACGCCCATGGACTTGAGCTCGGCCAACTGCTCGCGCACCGTGGCGCGCGTGGCGCCAATGCACGAGAAGTGGCTTGCGGCGTCGACGCCCTCGGACAGGATCTCCTGCACCGCACCGAACGTGCCCTGGTGCGTAGAGCCGCCCGCGCCGTAGGTGACCGAGCAGAACTCGGGCTTGCGCGCATACAGCTGCTGGCGCACGGCGCGCAGCTTGACCGCGCCTTCAGGCGTCTTGGTCGGAAAGAATTCGAAGCTCAGCGGAAGGCGCACCTGCGTTCCTTAAGAGCCGTCCGCTTGAACAGCGCGCACGGCGTGAATGAAAAACTCGCGGTTGCCGTCGCCGCCGGCGATCGGGCTGTCAAACCACTGCAGCACGCGAAGCTCGAGGGCTTCGCAGGCATCGCACAGGCGCTTTTCGACCACCGCATACATCGACTCGTCGCGGACGATGCCACCCTTGCCGACCTGCCCCGGCTGCAGTTCGAACTGCGGCTTGACCAGCATCAGCAGGTGGCCGTCGTCGGCCAGGAACGGCATCAGCGCCGGTAGCACCAGCGTCTGCGAAATGAACGACAGATCACCGACGATGAGGTCGAAGCGCAATTCGGAGGGCTCCTCACCCTCCTCTTGCAGATCGTCCGCCGACAACGCACGCGCATTGACGCCTTCGATGGCGACCACACGCTCGTCTTCGCGCAACCGCGCATGCAACTGCCCATGGCCCACGTCCACGCCCACCACCTTCGCAGCGCCGCGCTGCAGAAGGCAGTCGGTGAAGCCTCCGGTCGACTGGCCCACGTCGAGGCACAGCTTGCCCGATGGGTCCAGGCCGCTCGCGGCCAGCGCACCTTCGAGCTTGAGCCCGCCGCGCGACACGTAGCGGGCCTCCGCCGCGTCGTCGAGTTCGACCTCAGCCGACTCGGGCACTTCGTCGCGATTCTTCACGACCGAGCGCCACGCGTCGCCCGTGCCCGCATCGCGCCAACGCATGCCGCCGGCAATCAGCCGCACGGCCTGCGAGCGCGATGCGGCAAAGCCGCGTTCGACCAGCAATTGATCAGCGCGCATTCAGTACCGGTACGTGTCCGCCTTGTACGGACCCGCCTTGTTCACGCCGATGTAGGCGGCCTGTTCGTCGGTCAGCTCGGTGAGCATGGCGCCGACCTTCTTCAGGTGCAGGCGCGCGACCTTTTCGTCCAAGTGCTTGGGCAGCACGTAGACCTTGCCGGCCTGGTAGGCATCGGGCTTGGTGAAGAGCTCGATCTGCGCAATGGTCTGGTTGGCGAAAGACGACGACATCACGAAGCTCGGGTGGCCCGTGCCGCAGCCCAGGTTCACGAGGCGACCCTTGGCCAGCAGGATGATCTTCTTGCCGTCGGGGAAGGTGATGTGGTCGACCTGCGGCTTGATCTCCTCCCACTCGTACTTCTCGATCGACGCAACGTCGATCTCGTTGTCGAAGTGGCCGATGTTGCAGACGATGGCCTGGTCCTTCATTGCAGCCATGTGTTCGTGGCGGATCACGTCCTTGTTGCCCGTGGTGGTCACGAAGATGTCGGCCTTGTCGGCGGCGTATTCCATCGTGACGACCTTGTAGCCTTCCATCGCGGCCTGCAGTGCGTTGATGGGGTCGATCTCGGTCACCCACACCTGGGCGCTCAGTGCGCGCAACGCCTGGGCCGAGCCCTTGCCCACGTCGCCGTAGCCGGCCACGCAAGCCACCTTGCCGGCAATCATCACGTCGGTGGCGCGCTTGATACCGTCCACCAGCGATTCGCGGCAGCCGTAGAGGTTGTCGAACTTGCTCTTGGTGACCGAGTCGTTCACGTTGATGGCGCGGAACAGCAGCGTGCCCTTGGCGCTCATCTCGTTCAGGCGGTGCACGCCGGTCGTCGTTTCTTCGGTCACGCCGATGATCTCGGCCGACTTGCGCGTGTACCAGGTCGAATCGACAGCCAGCTTGGCCTTGATGGCTGCGTAGAGGATGCGTTCTTCCTCGCTGGTCGGGTTGGCGAGCACGCCCAGGTCCTTTTCAGCGCGCTGGCCCAGGTGCATCAGCAGCGTGGCGTCGCCGCCGTCGTCCAGGATCATGTTCGGGCCTTCGCCCTTCGAACCCTTGGGTCCGAAGTCGAAGATGGCGTGGGTGTAGTCCCAGTAGTCCTTCAGCGACTCGCCCTTGATCGCGAACACCGGGGTGCCGGCTGCGGCAATGGCGGCGGCGGCATGGTCCTGCGTCGAGAAGATGTTGCACGAGGCCCAGCGAACGGTGGCGCCAAGCGCTTGCAGCGTTTCGATCAGCACGGCGGTCTGGATCGTCATGTGCAGCGAGCCCGTGATGCGCGCGCCCTTGAGCGGCTGCGCCTTCGAGAACTCTTCGCGGATGGCCATCAGGCCGGGCATTTCGGTTTCCGCGATGCGGATTTCCTTGCGGCCCCAGGCGGCCAGCGACAGGTCGGCAATCGCCTGGTCGGCGGTGGAAACGGGGGTGGGCTTGAGAACAGCGCTCATGAGAACTCCAACAAAGCTAGTTTGAAAGGTGCCACTGCGTTCGGGGAAAAGACTCACCGCGAGAACAGCGGGTGAGCGTGGTTGCGATGTAGTCCGAGCCTCACGCCTGATGGCGCTGCAACGCTCCTCGGAACGGGGATTGTAGACGGGGTGGGGAGGCGAGCCAATCGCCGGGGCATCCCACATACCGGAAAGCGCGTTTCTCATCCCTGTCCGACATCAAGCGGGGCAGCTTTATCGGCACCGCCGCCATGCCGCAGGCCGACGGCTCGCAAAAGGCGCTCGAGGTGGTGGTGTTTCCCGAGGCCGCGCGCGGCACGGGCGAAGGGCACCGTCCGTGGGACCTGCTGCCGCAGAGCACCATGACCAACGCCACCGTGGCCGATCTGGCTGCAGCGCCGAAGTCGGTACGCGGCGGACAGCAGCTTCGGCTGACGTACAAGGGCGGAGAAAAGATCATCGTCGTGCCGCCCAATGTGCCGGTCGTGACCTTCCGACCCGGCACCGAGGCTTTGCTGGTGCCGGGCGCCAAGGTGCTGGTCAATGCGCAGGAAAAGAACGGCACGCCCACGGCGCTGCGCGTCACCGCCGGGCGCAACGGCTTTGCGCCGCCGATGTAGCAGCCCAAGGGAAATCCCGAAGGCGAATTTGTTGCCGCGGGCATTGCGGCCGTTCCAGTGCGGCGTATCGTGGCGAGGGACTTCGCCGTCCGGCCGGTCCTTGCCATTCACCCCGTTCACCTGACACAGGAGATACCGCACCATGGCCACAGCCAAGAAAGCCGCCGCGAAGAAGACTACGGCCAGCAGCAGCGAAAACAGCAGCGGGAGCACCAGGGCATCCGCCCCCGATGCCGCCGACATGCTGAATCCGCTGAAGAATCTCAAGGCCATGACCGATCGCCTGCAGGAGCTCAACCTGACCGGCGGTGCGAGCAAGCTGCTCGAAAGCGGCCAGAAGGACCTCCAGGCGCTGATGCAAGCCAACGAAAAGTCCTACCAGGGCCTGCAAACCGTGGTGCAGCGGCAGACCGAGATGATCAAGAACGCCATCACCGAATGGCAGACGGCCGCCAAGGAAATGCCGGGCAGGGACCCGAAGGCCAACCTCGCCAAGCTGGACGAACTCGGCCGCCAGTCGTTCCAGCGCGCCATCGACGACATCAAGGAACTCGCCAACCTGGCGGCCAAGTCGCAGGCCGATGCCTTCGAGCTGGTGCGCCAGCGCATTCAGGCGAATGTGGACGAAGTGACCAAAATGCTGAAGCGGAAGTAGCGAACAGACTCCCCTTCTGAATTTGCCATCCTTTAGTTTTAATTTTTCTTGGGAGGCACGACTGCTGAAGAGATAGATGTAGCTTTGCATCGCATTTTTGCGACTGCCGTGATGTTTCGCACGACAAATCCCTGTCGAACCAAGCCCGGAAACGTTTGCGTTTTATACAATCGCGTGTCAAGACGTAACGATTCAGGGTGGGTAAGATATGCGCGCAAATCTCAAGCTAGGTTGGGGCACGGTTATGCTGTCAGCATTGCTGACGGCATGTGGAGGATCAAGTGACGGCGGCTCCGCCCCCCAACTGATAGCGGCATCGGGCACTGTCGAAACAACAGCCAAGAGCGCCGAACCAAGCCCCGCCACGAGTAGCGCCCTGCTGCCTATCGAATCTAGAGTCCAAACGGAGGAGGGCGCGGCAGTTGACGTCAATCGGTTCAAAGTCCGCCTGATCGGCCGCGGCCCGGAACCGCAACAGGTAACCCTACCTTCGCTTCCGGCGGCAGAAAGCTCGCTCCCGTTGAAATCGACGCCTTCGATCTTTGGGGTCCCTACCAAGATCGGTGTTGCACGTCAGGTTGCTCAAACCGCCAGCCCTCTAGCCGTAACAAGCCTGATGAATTGGACGCCATCAGAACGAGGAGGCCAACTGGCCGCAATGAGGTTTGCATCGCCCAGCGCGAGAGGCGTTCGAATTGGCTTGCGTGTAGACAGTCTTCCTTTGGGCACGATGGTTCGCTTCTATGGCGATACAAGCGAAAAAATGTATGAAGTGTCTGCGCAGGAGATTCTTGCCGTCATTCAACGCAATTTAGCCGCTGGCGATTCGAGTGACAGCGCTCGAACCTTTTGGTCTCCCAACATGGGTGGCGAAGCCACTACGGTCGAAGTTGAGGTGCCGCCCAGCGCTGCGGTAGATGCAGTGAAGGTGGCAGTGCCCATGCTGTCGCACGTGACCGTGGACATGACCAAACAAGAATCGCTGGAAAAAGTCGGCGAATCCGGGTCGTGCAATGCGGACATTCCCTGCACCTCAAAATACGACAGCCTCAGCAAATCCGTCGCATTGATGGATTTCATCAAGGACGGGAACAACTACGTTTGCACCGGCACCTTGCTTAACGACCGCATGTCGACAGGCACGCCATATTTCTTGAGCGCCAATCACTGCATTTCCAACCAGACGGTTGCCTCGACCCTTTACACCCTGTGGTTCTACAAGTCGGCAACCTGCCGTAGCACGCAAGTCAACCCGACCTTTGCCACCATGACCTCGGGTGCCACACTGCTCTATACCGAGCCGACGACGGATACCACCTTCATGCGGCTGAATTCGCAACCTCCGGCCGGCGCACTGTTTGCGGGATCGAGCCCTTTCAGTCCTGATTCGTATAACGGTGTCCAAGGCGTCTACGGCGTACATCACCCCAAAGGCGATGTGCAGAAGTACAGTGAAGGCAGCTATCTTGGAACCGCAGCTTGCGGGAGTTCGAATTGTTATGCTGCCACGGGGAGCAATGCCAAGTTCCTCGCCGTCAGTTGGTACAACGGCGTGACCGAGGGGGGCAGCAGCGGCTCAGGGCTCTTCAGAAGGCTCAATGGCAATGACTATCTGGTCGGACAATTGCTGGGCGGAGCATCTTCGTGCAGCAACCCTGGTGGGTATGACTTCTACGGGCGCTTTGATCTCGCCTTCCAAGCTGCACTGCAACAGTGGCTCGATGCGCCCTCAACCACGGTACGTACGCCCATCTATCGCTTCTACAACACCAAAACCGGCGCACACTTCTATACCTCCAGCGTGTCCGAACGCGATCTCGTCATCACCAAGCTGCCCGAGTACAACTATGAAGGGCCCGCGTTCTTCGCGTTCGGTGCGGCTGCGCCGGGCACCAAGCCGGTTTACCGGTTCTATAACACGCGCAACGGCACGCACTTCTACACGATGGACGAGCAGGAGCGGGCGAATATCCAAGCCAACATGCCTTGGTATGAATACAACTACATAACTTGGTACGCCACTACTTCGCAGACCAGCGGAGCCATGCCGATGTACCGGTTCTATCATTCGCAAGCACAAACTCATTTCTATACGATGAGTGCAAGCGAGCGTGACAACATCCGACAAAACATCCCACAATATGCGTATGAGGGGGTCAGGTACTTCGCATGGGGAAGCCCTTGACCTAATAGCTGGGCCATCTGGCAGCTCTTCGTAAAACGGTTGAGTTGCGCGCAAAAAAACAAAGAAGGCGTGCCTGTATGCAACGAGATCTTGGCTTGTGCGGACTGCTGCTTTTCGGCGTCATCCTTACAGGTTGTGGTGGGGGGACTGGCAACGCATCGGGCGACTCAGGACCAGACGGCGCGGCCGCGAGGTTATTCGCAGCCGGCGAGTCGAGTTCGCTTCCCAGGACTGACTTTGCGGCGCCCGCAGGCGAACATGCAACGACTGGCACCAAAGAGCTCGGCTCTGTCATTCGCCCGCTCGCGAGGAGCCCCTTCGCGTTCGCAAGAAACGGCCAATTCCATGTCTACGCCGGCAACGGGTCGCGGAAACGCCTCGCGCTTGATTTCGATACCAGGACCTACACCGTAGCGGACAATTCGGGGCAAGGCACCTCCGGTACGTTCAGCGAGGATGCGACGGAGCCGGGGACTTACATCTTCGCGAGCACGCGTATCACGAGCGTCGTCAACACGGCACGCTTTCGCATCACTGCCGACGCAATCGTTGGCGCCTTCCCATTCGAAAAGCCTTGGTCGGATCCCGTCCGCTATGAGGTAGTGCCATTCATCGGGGCACGTGCTTTCGTTACGAACCCGGCCGAGCTCGATGGTTCTTACAATCGATTTGGCATCAGCCGCAACAGCGACGGGAGTTCGGACTCACAGATCCTCGCAATGGAGATTTCGGGCAACGGCACGCTGCTGGAGATGTGTTTCGATATCGGTATTTATCGCATAGCCACGTGCCCATACCAGTCGAGGCGCTCTTACCTCCTGACGGCCTCTGTTGATTCAGTGTGGACCGGCACCAACATCGCGGCGCCCAACGATGTACTGCAGTTCCGCATGGCGCGCATCGGGGGGGAGAACGTCTGGCTGTCAGGGGGTTACACGGACGCCGCTCCCGGTATTCATGTGTTCCGGGTCGGGTTGAAAGATGCAACCATCTGGCCTACGGCGCGCTATGGTGGGGGGTCCTCTGATGGGCGCTGGGGCACGAACATCATTGGTCCTACGAGCTCCTCACGCACCAGTTTTGATGCGACAGGTACGCCGTCAACGCTGGTCCGTACGGTGAGCACCCTCGGAGAGTCCGCGCCGCTGGGCATCCGCGGAGTCGACCTCAACGGTACACAAAAGTACTTCGCGATCCAGAACGGTGCGCTGTCGGTGGTCCTCGGCGCCCGCAATCCGGATACGCAGGGCTATATTCAAGTCGGGCTGTTCAAGGATCATGCCGGCGTGGATACCCGCAGTGGCACGTACCACGTTTTTTCGGGTCAGCGTTCGATCGTGAAGTTGACACTCGACTTTGATGCTGGCACTTACCGGATGAACGAAGACTTCAGTCAGGCCAGCAGTGGCACGTTCAGTGCCGACCCTAGCGATCCGGGCAGTTACATCTTCGATAGCCAGCGGATCACCGGCGCCGTGAACACGGCGCGGTTCCGCGTCGCGCAGGACGCGATTATTGGGGCCTTCCCGTTCTACGTCCACGCGCTACCTCCCAATCAGTATCAGATCCAGCCTTTCGTTGCGGCACGCAACTTCGTGACGTATCGCGGCGAGCTAGAGGGCCTCTACGACTTGATGGTGGCGGGTATACCGGTCGGTGCGAACGCGTATCCGCTCAACCTGATGCGCATGGCCATCCCTGCGTCCGGCTCGAGCGCCCAGCTCTGCAAGCTGGTGCCGGTCACGAGCTGCGCGGATGGCTCTTCATCTCCCTTCTCTGTGATAACCGGAGTGACGCCTGAGTCCTGGCTGCTCTCCGCCCCGGCTTGGGTGACACGCCTTTACGTGGCAAGAGTTGGAACCCGCCGGCTCGCTCTCTACGCAACGACCCAGATGTATGACAACCCCACCCGCGTCGGCGGCTACATGGTGATGGGCTTGCGTCGCCCCTCCACTGGCTCCGCCAACTGGACCAGCCTCAGTGGGCGCAGTTACTCAGGCTCCGGCGACCTCGGCGCTATGCTCGTAGACACTTCGAGCTATACAACCACATACGCCCGATCCGACGGGACGACGGCGTTGTTCTCACTGGCGTTGAGTCCAGTGACGAATAACACGCAAGTCAAGATTGGGGCGGATACGATCGGAACGCCGTACGCAGTGATCCAGGACGATTTGTTCATGTTTGCCATGCCCACCAGTGGCGATGCAAGCCAATTGCACATCAGTCTGGCTAACTGACCCGAGGGAACAAAGCGATCTACCGTGACGAGGGGGACGTACTTCTAAAATCGGGTAACTCCTTCGCAGATTGCCCACCTTGTCTTTTGTTGCCGAAACCCGCCGCCGTCGCACCTTTGCGATCATTTCCCACCCTGACGCCGGCAAGACCACGCTGACCGAGAAGCTGCTGCTTTTCTCCGGCGCGATCCAGATCGCCGGCTCGGTCAAGGCGCGCAAGGCCTCGCGCCACGCGACTTCCGACTGGATGGAAATCGAAAAGCAGCGCGGCATCTCTGTGGCCTCGTCGGTCATGCAGATGCTGTACCGAGACCACGTGATCAACCTGCTCGACACGCCCGGCCACAAGGACTTCTCGGAAGACACCTACCGCGTGCTCACGGCGGTGGACTCGGCCCTGATGGTGATCGACGCGGCCAACGGCGTGGAAGCGCAGACGCGCCGGCTGATCGAGGTTTGCCGCCAGCGCGACACGCCCATCATCACCTTCGTCAACAAGATGGACCGCGAAGTGCGCGAGCCGCTCGACATCCTCGACGAAGTGGAGCGCGAGCTCGGCATGCCGTGCGTGCCGATGACCTGGCCGGTCGGCCAGGGCAAGAGCTTCCGCGGGATCATGAACCTGCGCACGCAGACGATGACCGTGTTCGAGTCGGGCAGCGAGCGGCTGCCGCAAGATTTCGAGACCATTCCGCTCTCGGAGCGCGACACGCTCACCAAGCGCTTCGGTGCCGATTTCGAATCCGCCATGGACAGCATGGAGTTGGCCACCGGCGCCTCCCCCACCTGGGACCGCGAGGCCTTCCTGGCCGGCAAGCAGACGCCCGTGTTCTTCGGCTCCGGTGTGAACAACTTCGGCGTGATGGAAGTGCTCGACGCGCTGGTCGACCTCGCGCCGCCGCCGCAGTCGCGCACCAGCACCACCATGGTCAACCGCCAGCCGGTGGTGAAGGAGATCCAGCCCGAGGACAAGGACTTCGCGGGCGTGGTCTTCAAGGTACAGGCCAACATGGACGCCAACCACCGCGACCGCATCGCCTTTGTGCGCATGGCCTCGGGCAAGTACACGCCGGGCATGAAGCTCAAGGTGCAGCGCACCGCCAAGGAACTGCGCCCCACCAGCGTGGTCACCTTCATGAGCCAGCGCCGCGAGGCGGTCGAAGAGGCCTATGCGGGCGACATCGTGGGCTTTACCACCCACGGCGGCGTGCAACTGGGCGACACCATCACCGACGGCGCGAGCCTGCAGTTCACAGGCCTGCCCTTCTTCGCACCCGAACTCTTCATGACCGTGATCCTCAAGAACCCGCTGCGCACCAAGCAATTGCAGCAGGGCCTGGCCCAGCTCGGCGAGGAAGGTGCCATCCAGGTGTTCCGCCCCGAAATCGGCGGGCCGATGCTGCTGGGCGCCGTCGGCCAACTGCAGTTCGAAGTGGTGCAGCACCGGCTGAAGGCCGAGTACGACGCGGATGTACGGCTCGAAGGCTGCCAATACACCGGCGCACGCTGGATCACGGCCGATTCGCCGACCGAGCTGCGCGAGTTCGTCAACGCCTACCCGCAGCGCATGGCAAAGGACGCGGCCGATACGCTGGCTTTTCTGTGCACTTCGCCTTACGACGTGCGGCTGGCGCAGGAGCGCTTTCCGAAAATTCATTTCCATCCGCTGCGCGAGCACGCGGGCCTGGCGCTGCAGAGCGCGGGCTGAGCCGGGCATGCGCCAGCCGTCCTCCCTGCCGCCCTCGCCGACCCACCTGCTGCCGCTGTCGCAATGGACGGCGGCGGCGCGCGGCAAGCTGATCGGTGTGTTCACCGACATCGACGACACGCTCACCACCGAAGGCGCCATCACGCCCGATGCGCTGAAGGCCCTGTGCGACCTGAAGGCCGCCGGCCTCCATGTCGTGGCGATCACCGGCCGTCCCGTCGGCTGGAGCGTGCCCTTTGTTTCGGCGTGGCCGGTAGATTCCATCGTCGCGGAGAACGGCGCGGTCGCCTTGCTGCCCCTTGCCGGCGGCAAGCTGCAGAAGCGCTACCAGCAGGACGCAGCAACCCGCGCCGCCAATTTCGATCGCATGCAGGCCGTGCTGGTGCGCATCGAGCGCGAGATTCCAGACGCCCGGCGCGCCACCGACTCGCCGGGCCGCGAGACCGACATCGCCATCGACCACAGCGAGTTCACCCAGCTGAGCGAGGAAACCATCGCACAGGTGGTGGCGCTGATGCGCAGCGAAGGCATGCACGCCACCGTGAGCAGCATCCACATCAACGGCTGGTACGGCGACAACGACAAGCTGGAAGGCGCGCGCTGGATCGTGCGCGAGCTCTGGGGCCGCATGCTCGATGACGAAATCGACCGCTGGGCCTACGTAGGCGATTCGACCAACGACCAGCTGATGTTCCGCACCTTTGCGAACAGCATCGGCGTGGCGAACGTGGCGCGCTTCGTGCCGCAGCTGGCGCACCTGCCGCGCTACGTAACCGAAGGCGAGCGCGGCGCGGGCTTTGCCGAGGCGGCGCGGGCCGTGCTCTCGGCGCGCGCTACTCGATGACCGGCAGGCTGCGCCCCGGCGCGCCCCGCAGCGCCGCCCATTGGCGCCAGGCGCCGAAAGCCGCGATAAGCAGCAGCACACCCGCATAGCCTTCCGCCACACGCAGCAGCCCCAACGGCGCCACCAGGAAGCCCGCGAGCATCGCAGGCAAGCTGAACGCAAGGTAGGAGACCACGAAGATGGCCGCGAACAGCTCGCCGCGCTCATGCGCATCCGCGAGCGGGGCCAGAATTTGAATCAACGCCGAGAACGCGCCGCCGAAGCCGATTCCCGCGACCGCCGAACCGACGAAGAAGAGCCCGAGCGACTGCGTGGCCAGCGAAGCGAGCAGCAGCACCAGCCCGATCGCGATGCTGACTGTGCCGAAGATGACCGAACGAGGCGCACCCAGGCGGCCCAGCAGCGTGGGCGCGACCGCGCCAAAGCCCGATAGCACCGCGATCGTGAGGCCGTTGACCACACCGTTGTCGATGCCGAACACGTGGTGCATCAGCGAGGGAGCGAGCGACAGTTGCAGCCCGCCGAGCGCCCACACCACGATAAACACTGGCAGGCCGCGCGCAAACTCTTGCCGCGCCCGCGCAGGAATCGAGACGCGCGGCACCAGCGAGGCCAGCGCACCGGCACGCGGCGTCACGGTCTCCGGCAGCCACAGCACTGCGACGGCGCCCAGCACGAACACCGCGGCCAGCACGCCGAAGACCAGCGCTACCGGCACGCCGGTGAACTTGACCGCCATGCCCGTCAGCAGCGCCCCCACTGCGAGCCCGGAGAGTGGCGACACGCTCGTGATCAACGCCCCCAGCCGCTTGCGCGATGCCGGCGCCGCCTCGACCACCGCTGCACTCAGCGCGCCGCTTGCCACGCCCGTGGCTACGCCCTGCACGATGCGCGCTGCGATCAGCCCCGCGATGTCATGCGCCCACAAGAAAAGCCCCATCGCCACGGCCTGCAGCACCAGCGCCGCCAGCACCACCGGCCGGCGCCCGATGTGGTCGGACAGCGACCCCGCCACCAGCAGCGAGATCAGGAGCGCAATTGCATAGACCGCGAAGGCCACCGTGAGCATCGACGCCGAGAAGCCCCAGGCGTGCTGAAACACCACGAAAAGCGGCGACGGCGCGGCCGCCGCAAAGAAGAACGCAAAAAGCACCGCGGCGAGCAACACAAAGCTGAGCGACGCCGGAAGGCGCCAAGGCTTGGACCGAGTGGCGGTTGCGGCTGTGGAAACCGCGAGTTCAGGGCAGGAGGACGGCATGGCAGATTCTTAACGCAACTTTTTTAGCTTTTGCGATTCTAGACCTGCATATCCCCTAAAGCAAATATCTTTGCGTTAAAGTGTTGCCATGAATGATGTCGTTCTTCCCAGCAAGCGGCCCGGCGGCCGCAGCGCGCAAGTGCAGGCACTGGTGCGCACCGCCCTCGAGGAATTGGTGGCCGAGCAGGGCCGTGAGCGCGTAACCGTGCCCGCCGTGGCCGAGCGCGCGGGCGTCAGCGCCTCGAGCATTTACCGGCGATGGGGCGACCTGTCAGGCCTGCTGGCCGAAACCGCAACCCACCGGCTCGACCCGAACCGGCCCTTGCCAGATACGGGTTCGCTGCGGCAGGACCTGGTGGCCTGGGCGCAGGAACTCATCACCCATCTGGCGCAGCCCTGCAGCAAGTCTTTGTTGAAAGCCGCAGCCGCGTTGGCCAACGACGGCGCGGACACCGACTGCCTGCGCAACCGCCGCAAGGAGGCGGCCACGCTGGTCGAGCAGGCGCACGCCCGCGGCGAGCATGCGCCCGAGACGCAGCAAGTGATCGATCACCTGATTGCGCCCATCGTCTTCCGGCTGGTGTTCGGGGCCGAGCCGGTGAAGCCCGAACTCGCCCAGCGGCTGGTGGACGAACTGTTTGCGATCAGTTCGCCTTCGGCGGCTCCTTCGCCAGGCCCAGCTTCTCGATAACGGCCTTCTCCTTCACCACGGTCTCCTGCGCAAACTTGGTATAGGTTTCCGAGCTCATGTAGTTCGGCAGCATGTCGTAGCGGCCAAGCGACGCCACATAGCTCGGCTCTTCCATCGCCTGCTTGAACGCATCGTGCAGCTTCTTCACCACCTCGGGCGGCGTGCCCTTGGGGGCGCCGATGCCGAACGGCGAGTTCTGCACCAGGTCGTAGCCCAGTTCCTTCAGCGTCGGCGCATCGGGGAACTTGGCCAGGCGCTTCTCGCCCCAGGTGTTCAGCACGCGCAGCTTGCCGGCCTCGACTTGCGGCGCAAAGCCGGTGCTGTCGGCGGCGGCCATGAGCTGGCCGCTGACCACCGCGAGCATCAGGTCGGCGCTGCCCTTGTAGGGCACGTGCTGCAGTTCGATGCCGGCCTTCTGCGCAATGATTTCGGTCGTGAGGTGCGGACTCGTCAGGTTGCCGGTGGAGCCGTACGTGAGCTTGCCGGGGTTCGCCTTGGCGTAGGCGACAAAGTCGGCCCAGGTCTTGAACGGGCTGCTTGCCGGCACCACGATGCCGAAGGCGTATCCCGTCACGTTGAGGACATAGCTGATGTCCTTGAGCGGATCCCAGTTGATCTTGGTGGTGTAGCCCAGGCGGAACACGCCGAGCGGGATCTGCGCGACCGTGTAGCCGTCGGGCTGCGAGGTTTGCAGCGCCTGTGCGGGCAGCGTGCCGCCGGCGCCGGGCTTGTTGTCGACGATGACGGGCTGGCCGAGGATCTTGCTCGCGTTGTCGGCCAGCTGGCGCATGGTGATGTCGGTCGGGCCGCCCGCCGGGAAGGCGATGACCAGCTTGATCGGCTTGCTGGGAAAGGCCTGGGCAAGCGCCGCCAAGGGAAAAGCAAGGCCGCACGCGGCAAGCGTGGCGGCACAAAGAAGGGAACGGCGGGACATGGCGGAAGACTCCTGAAACTGAAATGAACCGCGCATTGGGCCTTGCCCCGCCGCCCCCGGCAATCGGGGCTCACCCGACTGCTGTCGCCGAAGTTCCTCAGCCGGCCCGCTGGCCGAAACCTTCGAGCACGTTCACCGTGTTGATGCCCACTTCGGCGACCGCGTAGCCACCTTCGAACACGAACACCGTGGGCAATCCTGCGCCCGCCAGGTCTTCTCCCATGCGCAGGTAGTCCTCGCTTTTCAGCTTGAACCCGGAGATCGGATCGCCCTCGAAGGTGTCGACGCCGAGCGAGACCACGAGGGCGCCGGCCTTCACTTTCGCGATGCCGTCGAGCGCCGACTTGAGAGCCGCGCGCCAAGCGGAAAAGCCGGTGCCTCGCGCGAGCGGCAGGTTGTGGTTGAAGCCCTCTCCTTGGCCCGCGCCGCGCTCGTCGGCGTGGCCGAGGTAATACGGGTAGTCGGTGAGCGGGTCGCCGTGCAGGCTTGCAAAGTGAACATCGCTTCGCTCATAGAAGATGGCCTGCGTGCCGTTGCCGTGGTGATAGTCCACGTCGAGCACCGCAACGCGCTCCACACCGGCACCGCGCAGCGCCTCTGCGGCAACTGCAGCGTTGTTGACAAAACAGTAGCCGCCAAAGAAATCGGCGCCCGCATGGTGGCCCGGCGGCCGCGTGAGCGCAAAGGCGGAGCGGCGACCGCCAATGACGCGCTGCGCCGCGGTCCATGCGCAGGCGGCGCCATGCCGCGCGGCCTCCCAACTGCCCGCCGTGAGCGGCGTTCCCGCATCGAACGAGAACAGGCCCAGACGGGCCGGAAAACTCTGGGGCAGCACATCGGTGCGCATGCCGCGCGTGGGCCAGTACGAAGGCAGCGCATCGCGCGAGGCGTTGGCTGCGTCGAGCGCCACCCACTCCTCCCAGGCATGCGCAATGAAGTCCAGGTAGCGCGGCGCATGCACCTTGGCCAGCAGGGCTTCGTCGAAATCATCGGGCACTTGCAGCGGGCCCAGGCCCCGGCGCTCCAGTTCATGCTTTACGTGGTCGACGCGGTCGGGCACCTCGAAGCACGGCACCAGCTCGCCGCGGAACATCTCGACTTTGCCTTGGTGAAGTGCGTGCTGGTCGTTGTAGATGGTGAGCATGCCTGGATCATGCCGCACGCCGCAGCACCGCGCGGCGCCGGCCGGATGCAGTCAACCCGAACAGATCCTTCGGGTCGTCCAGCTCGGGCACCAGCGCAATCTGCTGGCCCACGCCCCGCTCGATGGCCAACTGGTGGATGTAGCGCAGCGCGGTGTAGTCCTCGAGTGCGAAGCCGACCGAGTCGAACACGGTGACCTGGTCGGCGGTTTCGCGGCCCGGCACGTCGCCGACAAGCACCTTCCAGAGTTCGTGCACAGGAAAGTCGGCCGGCAGTTGCTGGATCTCGCCCTCGACGCGGGTCTGGGCCTCGTACTCGACGAACACGCGTGCCAGGCGCAGCACATCGGGGTGCAGTTCGGTCTTGCCGGGTGAATCGCCGCCCACGGCATTGATGTGCATGCCGGGCTCAATCATGTCGGGCGTGAGAACGGTGGCCTGCCCCTGGAAAGCGGTGATGGTGGTGACGATGTCCGCACCGCGCACGGCCTCGGCAACGGACCGGGCACGCACCACGTCCATCGGCGTACAGGCAGACAAGTGGCGCACCAGCTTGTCGGTTGCCCGCGCGTCGATGTCGAACACGCGCACTTCCTCGATGCCCAGCAACGCATGAAAGGCCAGCGCCTGGAACTCGCTTTGCGAGCCGTTGCCGATGAGTGCCATGCTGCGCGAGCCGAGCCGCGCCAAGGCCTGTGCCGCCATGGCCGAAGTGGCAGCGGTGCGCAGTGCGGTGGTGAGCGTGAGTTCGGACAGCAGCACCGGGTAGCCGGTGTCGACCTCGGCCAGCACGCCAAACGCCATGACGGTGGGCAAGCCGACCTGCGTGTTGTGCGGATGGCCGTTGACGTACTTGAAGGCGTAGGCGCCGTCGTCCGCCACCGGCATCAGCTCGATCACGCCAAGGTGCGAATGGCTCGCCACGCGTGCTTTTTTGTCGAACTCACGCCAGCGCAGGAAGTCGTCGCGCAGCGCGTCGGCCAACGCCGTGAGAAATTGCGGAACGCCGGTTTCGTCCACCAGGCGAACCAAGCTGTGAACATCGATGAAGCGGGTCATGACATGGCTCCTTGCGTAGCCCCGGCACGGCGCTTCATCCTGTCACCCGACTCGATCCCCCATGGCTGATTCAGGATGCGCCTGCGCCAAGGATTGAAGCCATTGTGCGCCGCCTTTCAGCGCTTTGCGAGCCCCGCGGAACCGGCGCTTGCCGGCCCGCAGTGTTGCGCTATCTCGTCAGCACCGGCGCCAGCGCCACGCCCGTGTGGGTACCCAGCCGAACCACCTCTTCCGGCGGTGCCGCGGCAACGATGCGCCCGCCGGCATTGCCGCCTTCCGGCCCCAGGTCGATGATCCAGTCGGCCTCGGCAATCAGGTCGAGATCGTGCTCGATCACCACCACGCTGTGGCCGCCGTTCACCAGCCGGTGCAGCACGTGGATCAGCTTCTCGACGTCGGCCATGTGCAGGCCCACGGTCGGTTCGTCGAGCACGTAGAGCGTGTGCGGCGCCTTCTGGCCGCGGCGCGTGATGTCGTCGCGCACCTTGCTGAGCTCGGTCACCAGCTTGATGCGCTGCGCCTCACCACCCGAGAGCGTTGGCGAAGGCTGCCCCAGCGTGAGATAGCCCAGGCCGACGTCCTTCAGCAGCTGCAGCGGATGGCTGATGTTGGGCATGGCGGCAAAGAACTCCACCGCCTCGTCCACCTCCATCTGCAGCACGTCGCCAATGCTCTTGCCGCGCCAGCTCACCGCCAGCGTCTCGGCGTTGAAACGCGCGCCGTGGCACACCTCGCAGGGCACCTTCACGTCGGGCAGAAAGCTCATCTCGATGGTGCGCACGCCCGCGCCCTCGCACCCCGGGCAGCGGCCTTCGCCGGTGTTGAAGCTGAAGCGCGCCGGGCCGTAGCCGCGCGCCTTGGCCTCCAGCGTGTCGGCAAACAGCTTGCGGATGGTGTCCCAAAAGCCGATGTAGGTGGCCGGGCAGCTGCGCGGCGTCTTGCCGATGGGGGTCTGGTCGACCTCGAGCACGCGGTCGATGGTTTCGTAGCCCTCGACGCGATCGCAGCCGGACCATGCCGGGCGCTTGCCCGCGGCATCGGCGTCGCGGCCCGCCTTGGTCATGCGCTGAATCACGACGGCCTGCACGCTGGCCAGCAGCACGTCGCGCGCAAGCGTCGACTTGCCCGAGCCGCTCACGCCGGTGACCACCACCAGGCGGTGCAGCGGCAGCGTGGCGGTCACGTCCTGCAGGTTGTGCAGGTCGGCGCCGTGCACCGTGAGCCAGTTGCCGCTGTCTTCCGCCTTCGGGTCCGGCGAGGGAATGAGCCGGCGCGCCTGCAGCGGATGCTTGATGGCATCGCGCAGGTAGCGGCCGGTTTGCGAATCGCCCGCCGACTGGATGTCTGCCACCGATCCTTCGGCCACGAGGCGGCCGCCCCGCTTGCCGGCGCTGGGGCCGATGTCGATGATGTGGTCGGCGCGGCGAATGGTGTCTTCGTCGTGCTCCACCACCACCAGCGTGTTGCCCTTGTCGCCGAGCTTGTGCAGCGCGTCGAGCAATATCTGGTTGTCGCGCGCATGCAGGCCGATGGTCGGCTCGTCGAGCACGTAGCACACGCCCTGCAGGTTGCTGCCAAGCTGCGCCGCAAGCCGAATGCGCTGCGCCTCGCCGCCGCTCAGCGTGGGCGCGCCGCGGTCGAGCGTGAGGTAGCCCAGGCCCACCTCTTCGAGAAACTCGAGCCGGCTCTTGATCTCGGGCACCAGGTCGCGCGCAATTTCGGCTTCGCGGCCGGTCAACGCGAGCCCTTCGAACCACTGGCGCACCTCGGTCACGCTCATGCGCGCGAGTTCGGTAATGCCGATGCCGCCCATGCCGTCCGCCAGCGATGCGCCGAAGCTCACCGCGCGCGCCGTTGCGTTGAGCCGGGTGCCTTCGCAGGTGGGGCACACCACGTCGGCCAGGTCTTCCACCTCGGGCTCTGCAAAGGTCTGCTCGCGGCCCTTGTTGTCGTCGTCGCGAATCGAATCGTCGAAGACCTTGCGCTGGTCCTTGCTGAGCTTGACGCCGGTGCCCACGCAATCGGGGCACCAGCCGTGCTTGCTGTTGTAGCTGAACAGGCGCGGGTCAAGCTCGGCATAGCTGGTGCTGCAGACCGGGCAGGCGCGCAATGTGGAGAACACGTTCACGCGGCCGATGCCGTGCGCCGATACGCCGGCCATCATCGCGGCCTTCAAGCCATCGAGCTCGCTCAGCACATGCACCACGCCCTTGCCATGCTCGAGTGCCTTGGTCAGCGCCTCGCGCAGCTCGGTTTCCTTCGATGGCAGCACGTCCAGGCTGGCCACCGGCAGTTCGATGCTGTGCTCCTTGAAGCGGTCGATGCGCGGAAAGCCCGTGGTCGGAAGAAACTCCCCGTCCACGCGCAGGTGCGTAAAGCCGCGCGGCCGCGCCCAGTCGGCCAGCTCGGTGTACACGCCCTTGCGGTTGCTCACCAGCGGCGCCAGCAGGCCGATGTGCTGGCCCTTGAAGTTGCGCATCAGCTGCGCCGCAATGCTGTCGGGCGTCTGCGGCTGCACGGCCGCGCCGTCGTGCGTGCAATGCTGGATGCCCAGCTTGACGTACAGCAGGCGCAAGAAGTGCCACACCTCGGTGGTGGTGCCCACCGTGCTCTTGCGGCCGCCGCGCGACAGGCGCTGCTCGATGGCCACCGTCGGCGGAATGCCGTACACCGCATCCACTTCGGGCCGGCCCGCGGGCTGCACGATGCTGCGCGCATAGGCATTGAGCGATTCGAGATATCGCCGCTGCCCTTCGTTGAACAAGATGTCGAAGGCCAGCGTCGACTTGCCCGATCCGCTGACGCCCGTCACCACGCTGAATTTGCCGCGCGGAATATTGACGCTGAGGTTCTTCAGGTTGTGTTCGCGTGCGTTGACGATTTCGATTGCATGGCTGCCGGGCGCCGTCTTGGCATTGGCGATGTAGCGCCGCGCCGCGCGCTCGGCCACCTTGTAGGCCTCGGGGCCGATGGCCAGTTCGTAGTCGGCCAGCGCCGCGCCGGTCAGCGAGGCGCGGTTTTCGCGCAGCTGCTCGGGCGTGCCCTCGGCCACCACCTGGCCGCCGCCCTCGCCGCCTTCGGGGCCAAGGTCGATGCACCAGTCGCTCGCGCGGATCACGTCGAGGTTGTGCTCGATCACGATCAGCGAATGCCCTGCGTCGAGCAGCTTGCGCAGTGCGCGCATCAGGCGTGCAATGTCGTCGAAGTGCAGGCCGGTGGTCGGCTCGTCGAAGAGAAACAGCGTGCCCTTGCGCGCGACCGACTGCTTGCTGGCCGTTCCGTTCTTTGCCGCTTCCGCCAAAAAGCCCGCGAGTTTGAGGCGCTGCGCCTCGCCGCCACTCAGTGTGGGCACCGGCTGGCCGAGCTTCACGTAGTCGAGCCCCACGTCTGAAATGGGCTGCAGCACCCGCAGCACGTCGCGGTCGGCTTCAAATACGGCGGCCGCTTCGGCCACGGTCAGTTCGAGCACGTCGGCCACGTTGTAGCTCTTGCCTTTGCGCTCGACCTTCACTTCCAGAATTTCGGGGCGGTAGCGCTTGCCGTCGCAATCGGGGCAGCGCAGGTACACGTCCGACAGGAACTGCATCTCGACGTGCTCGAAGCCCGAACCGCCGCAGGTCGGGCAGCGGCCGTCGCCGGAGTTGAAGCTGAACTTGCTCGCGGTGTAGCCGCGCTGGCGCGAGAGCGCAGCGGTGGCGAATATCTCGCGAATCGCGTCCCATGCGCCCACGTAGCTCGCCGGATTGGAGCGCGCCGTCTTGCCGATGGGCGACTGGTCGACAAAGACCACGTCGCCCAGGTGATCGGCGCCCAGCAGGCGGTCGTGCGCACCCGGCGTTTCGGTGGCCTTGCCGAAGTGGCGCATGAGCGCGGGTGCCAGCACGTCCTGGATCAGCGTCGACTTGCCCGAGCCGCTGACGCCGGTCACGCACACCAGGCGCGCGAGCGGAAACTCGACCGTCACGTTCCGCAGGTTGTGCTCGCGCGCACCTTCGAGAATGAGGCGGTGCGTGTTCTCGCTCACGAGCCGCTTGAAGCCCATGCCGATCTTCTTGCGCCCGCCCAGGTACTGGCCGGTGAGCGTGTCGGCGTCGCGCAGCTGGTCGGTGGTGCCGTCGAACACGATCTGCCCGCCGCGAATGCCGGGGCCGGGGCCCATGTCGATCACGCGGTCGGCCGCGAGCATCACGGCCGGGTCATGCTCGACCACCACCAGCGTGTTGCCCGCATCGCGCAGGCGCAGCATGGCCTCAGTGATGCGGTTCATGTCGCGCGGATGCAGGCCGATGCTGGGCTCGTCGAGCACGAACAGCGTGTTGACCAGCGAGGTGCCGAGCGCCGTCGTTAAATTGATGCGCTGCACCTCGCCACCCGAGAGCGTGCGGCTCTGGCGGTCGAGCGTGAGGTAGCCGATGCCTACGTCGTGCAGGTAGCGCAGGCGGGTGGTGATTTCTTCATGGAGGAGCTTGAGGGCCTGGGCTTCGCCCTGTCTTGCTCCTTCCCCCGCTGGGGGAAGGTGGGGATGGGGGCTCCCGGCCTCCACCACCGCCACAGCTTTTGCGGAGGCCGCGTGCCCCCACCCCAGCCCTCCCCCAGCGGGGGAGGGAGCCAAACCCATGTGGTCGAAGAACTGCCGCAACCGCTCGATCGGCAGCAGCATCAGGTCATGCAGGCACAGCCCCGGCAGCGCTTCCAGCTGCGCACGCGTCCATTTCGCGCCGGTCGGCATGAAGCGCTTGGCGGGCTCCAGCACCGTATCGGCGTCTTCCTTGCTGCCGATGCGCCACAGCAGGCTGTCGAGCTTGAGCCGCGCGCCGCTGCAGACGGGGCATGGCGTGTAGCTGCGGTACTTCGACAAGAGCACGCGGATGTGCATCTTGTAGGCCTTGCTCTCCAGGTAGCCGAAGAAGCGGCGCACGCCGTACCACTGCTTGTTCCAGTTGCCCTCCTTGTAGTTGGGCGTGCCCTCGATCACCCAGTGCTTCTGCTCGTCGGTGAGCTTGTTCCAGGGCGTGTCGCGCGGAATGCCGGCGGCCTCGGCGTGGCGCATGAGGTCGTCCTGCGCTTCTTTCCAGGCGGGCGTCTGGATGGTCTTGATCGCGCCGGCGCGCAGCGTGAGCTTGTCGTTCGGAATCACCAGGCCCAGGTCAACGCCGATCACCCGGCCGAAGCCGCGGCAGGTGTCGCAGGCGCCCACGGCCGAGTTGAACGAGAACATCGACGGGATCGGGTCGGTGTAGCGGATGTCGCTCTCGGGGCAGTGCAGGCCGGTCGAGAACTTCCACACGTCCGTCGGTGCATTCTCATCCGCGCCCGTGGCATGCACGGTGACGCGCCCGCTGCCGCGCTTGAGCGCCACTTCGATGGCTTCGACCACGCGCGACCGCTCGGCGCTCGAAATGCGGAAGCGGTCGGCCACCACGTCGAGCATCTTGCGCGGCCCGGTGGGCGTGGCCACCTCGCGCTCCGCCTGCACCCGCGTGAAGCCGCTGGCCGACAGCCACTGCGTGACTTCTTCCGCCGAAGTGCCCGCGGGCAGTTCGACCGGGAAGGTGACCACAAGGCGTGGATCGCCCGCCGCAGCCGCGCGCTCGGCAATCTGCGCATAGATGCTGTCCGGCGAATCGTGGCGCACAGGCAACGCGGTTTCGCGGTCGAACAGCTGGGCCGCGCGCGCATAGAGCAGTTTCAGGTGGTCGTTCAGCTCGGTCATCGTGCCGACCGTGGAGCGCGACGAGCGCACCGGATTGGTCTGGTCGATGGCGATGGCGGGCGGCACGCCCTCCACCTTGTCGACGGCCGGCTTGTCCATGCGGTCCAGGAACTGGCGCGCATAGGCGGAGAAGGTCTCCACATAGCGCCGCTGGCCTTCGGCATAGAGGGTGTCGAATACGAGGCTCGACTTGCCCGAGCCGCTGGGCCCGGTGACCACGGTCATCTCGCCTGTGCGGATGTCGAGGTCGAGGTTCTGGAGGTTGTGCTGGCGCGCGCCGCGAATCCGGATGGAGCCCTGTGTCATGAGTGCCTTGGGGGGTGGGGCAAACATTCTAGGGAGTGGCTGGTGACGAATTTGTGCACTCCGTCACATGGACTGTGCCCGTGCAGGGGTTTATACGGATTCAGTCGAAGACACTTTGAGTAACAAATAGACGATTTTGTTTACGTTTACTCGAACACCTCCGGACGACCACCCATGAAGACGCTGCACGCGCTTTGCGCCGCCCTCCTGACGATGGCCGCTACGGCCGCTTCGGCCCAGATCCTGATCGGCCAGACGACCGGCGTGACCGGCTCGGTGGCCGCCAGCGTGAACGAAGCCCTGGGCGGTGCCCAGCTTGTGATCGATGCCGCCAATGCCCAGGGCGGCATTCACGGCGAGAAGATCGAGATCCTCCGCATGGACGACGCCTTCGACGTGAAGCGCGCCAGCGAAAACGCCCGCGTGCTGATCGAAGACAAGAAGGTGCTGGCGCTATTTTTGAGCCGCGGCACCCCGCATTCGCAGGCCATCGTGCCCTGGCTCGACAAGCACGGCGTGCCGCTCATCGCGCCTTCCACCGGCGCCATGGCGCTGCACAAGCCGGTTCTCAAGCACGTGTTCAACGTGCGCGCCACCTACCAGCGCGAAGCGGAAAAGGCGGTCCAACACCTGCTCACCACCGGCATCGCGCGCATTGCGGTGGTCTACGTGACCGATTCCTTCGGCCAGGACGCGCTCGAAGGCGCAATGACCGGCTTTGCCAAGGCCCAGGCCAAGCCCATCGTTACCGTGCCGGCCGACCGCGAGAAGCCCGACTACAAGTCCATCGTGCCGGCCATCAAGGACGCCAATGCGCAGGCGGTGCTCTGGATCGGCTCGGGCGTGGCGGTGGTCGAAGGCATCAAGGCGCTGCGCGCGGGGGGCTCCTTCGCGCAGGTGGTCACCTTGTCGAACAACGCCTCGTCGGGCTTCATCAAGCAGTTGGGCGATGCGAGCAAAGGCGTGATCGTGACCCAGGTGTTCCCGAGCGAACGTTCCATCAGCTACCCAATGGTGAAGGAAGCCATGGCGCTTGCACAGGCCAAGGGCCAGACCGAACTCTCACCCGCGGCGCTCGAGGGCTTTGCCTCGGCCAAGGTGCTGGTGGAGGCGCTGCGCCGCGCCGGGCCCAAGCCCACGCGCGCCAAGGTGCTCGCGGCGCTTGAAACGCTGCGCGCCTATGACCTCGGCGGCCTGGAAGTGAGCTATTCGCCGCAGGACCATTCGGGCATCGACTTCGCCGACCTGGCCATCATCAGCGACGGCCGCTTCAAGCGGTAAACCGCGCCCGCGCGAGCCACGTTGTTGCGGGGCTCCCTGTCCGTTCCATAGGAAACTATGGTTTGACAGGGTTTCCACGAGCGAGTGAACGCCACTCGCTGCAACACATTTGCGCATCTTCCGACGGAAGCATCCGCTTCGCGTAAAGGCTCGTTCGATGAAGATGTACAGGTTCCGCGCCGCCGCGCTCTTCTTGGGCGTGGCCTTGGCCATGGCGGTCTCCGGCGCATCGGCGCAGATCGTCATCGGCCAGTCGGCCGACCTGTCGGGTCCGGCGGCGGTGGGCGTGAAGGAAACGATCATGGGCTCGCAGCTGGTCATCGACCATGTGAACGCCCAAGGCGGTGTGCATGGCCAGCAGATCGAGGTGATCCGGCTGGACGACGGCCTGGACCCCAAGCGCTCGGTCGAGAACACCCGCATCCTCATCGAGGACAAGAAGGTGCTGGCGCTGCTGCTCAACCGGGGCACGCCCAACACCCTTGCCGTCATTCCCCTGCTCGATCAACACGGCGTGGCGCTGGTCGGCCCTTCGACCGGTGCCATGGCGCTGCACAAGCCGCTGCAGAAAAACGTATTCAACGTGCGCTCGACCTACCAGCGCGAGGCCGAAACGGCGGTGCAGCACCTGTACACCACGGGCATCCAGCGCATTGCGGTGGTGCAGGCCGACGATGCATTCGGCAGGGACGCGATGGAAGGCGCGAGCCGGGGCTTCGAGCGGGCCGGTCTGGCGCCGGCGGTGCTCGCGCTGGCCGACCGCAGCAAGCCAGACTACGCGGCGATCGTGCCGCAGCTCATCAAGGCCAACGCGCAGGCGGTGCTGTGGATAGGCTCCGGCACCGCGGTGACCGATGGCGTGAAGGCGCTGCGCGCCGCGGGCTCGGCGGCGCAGATCATCACGCTGTCGAACAACGCGGCGTCAGGCTTCATCAAGGAGCTTGGCTCCGTCAGCACCGGCGTGATCGTGACGCAGGTGCTGCCCTACGAGCGCGCGCTCGGCCATCCGCTGGTCAAGGAAGCGATGGCGCTCGCGCAGGCCCGGGGCCAGACCGAGCTGTCGCCGGCATTCCTCGAAGGCTTTGTGGCCACCAAGGTGCTGGTGGAAGCCCTGCGCCGCACCGGCCCGAGGCCGACCCGCGCCCGGCTGATCGCCACGCTCAACCGCTTTCGCTACGACGTGGGCGGCAAGCTCGACGTGAGCTACTCGCCGCAGGACCACACAGGCATCGACTACGTCGACCTGTCGATCGTCAGCGAAGGCCGCTTCAAGCGGTAGCGGCTTACTTGGCGGGCGCAGCAGGCGCTGCGGGGGCCGCCGGGGTGGCGGGCGCCGGCTCGTGCGTCACATCGCCGCCGTGCTTCTCGCCGGACATGTCGATCTTGTCACCGCCCTTCGAAATCACGTAAAGGGCAACAGCGGCAAAGATGACGAAGCCGACAACGAGTTTCCACATGGGTTCAATCTCCTGATGGGGGTTCAATGGGTTCAAGAAAAAGGCCTCATGCCGACGGCATGAAGCCCCTTTGTTGAACGGAGGGCCGGCTTGCGCCCTCCTGTCGAACATGCCTCGCGTCAGTCGTTCGCGTAGATGTCCACGTCCTTCGTCTCGCGGATGAAGAGCATGCCCACCACCAGCGTCATTGCCGCAATGATGATCGGGTACCAGAGGCCGTTGTACATGTTGCCGGTGGTCGCCACGATCGCGAAGGCGGTGGTCGGCAGCAGGCCGCCGAACCAGCCGTTGCCGATGTGGTACGGCAGGCTCATCGAGGTGTAGCGGATGCGCGTGGGGAACAGCTCGACCAGCATGGCGGCAATGGGGCCGTACACCATGGTCACCAGCAGCACCAGCCAGAACAGCAGTGCCACGACCATCAGCTTGTTCATCTTGGCGGGGTCGGCCTTGGCCGGATAGCCCGCCACCTTCAGGTCGTCGGCCACGGCCTTCTTGAAGGCTGCGATTTCCTTGGCGGACGATTCGTCGAACTTCAGGTTGACCACGTTGCCGACCGGCGCTTCGATGGTCTTGCTGCCGATCTTGACGATGGCCTTGGAGCCCGGGGCGCCTTCGACGTTGTCATAGCTCACCGAGTTCTGCACCAGGTAGCGCTTGGCAATGTCGCAAGAGCTCCTGAAGTCGATCTCGCGTGCCACCGGGTTGCCCTGGAACGAGCACGACTTCGGATCGGCCGTCACCGTGACGCCGGCGGTCGCTTGCGCGCGGGCCAGGTCGGGGTTGGCATATTCCGTGATCATCTTGAAGACCGGGAAGTAGGTCACCACGGCCAGCAGGCAGCCCGCCATGATGATCGGCTTGCGGCCGATCTTGTCGGACAGCGTGCCGAACACCACGAAGAACGGCGTGCCCAGCAGCAGCGAGGCGGCGATCATCAGGTTGGCGGTGGTGCCGTCGACCTTCAGTTGCTGCGTGAGGAAGAACAGCGCGTAGAACTGGCCCGTGTACCAGACCACGGCCTGGCCGGCGGTCAGGCCGATGAGCGCCAGGATCACGATCTTGAGGTTCTTCCACTGGCCGAACGATTCGGACAGCGGCGCCTTCGAGGTCTTGCCCTCGGCCTTCATCTTCTGGAAGGCGGGCGACTCGCTCAGCGACAGGCGAATCCACACCGAGATGCCGAGCAGTGCGATCGACACCAGGAAGGGAATGCGCCAGCCCCAGTCGCCGAACGCCTGTTCGCCGAGCCAGGTGCGCACACCCAGGATGACCAGCAGGCTCAGGAACAGGCCGAGCGTTGCAGTGGTCTGGATCCACGAGGTGTAGGCGCCGCGCTTGCCGTGCGGCGAGTGCTCGGCCACGTAGGTGGCGGCACCGCCGTACTCACCGCCGAGCGCAAGGCCCTGCAGCATGCGCAGCGCAATCAGGATCACCGGCGCGGCAACGCCGATGGTGGCGTAGCTGGGCAGCAGGCCGACGATGAAGGTCGACAGGCCCATGATCAGGATGGTGACCAGGAAGGTGTACTTGCGTCCGATCATGTCGCCCAGGCGGCCGAACACGATGGCGCCGAACGGCCGCACCAGGAAGCCCGCGGCAAATGCCAGCAGCGCAAAGATGAAGGCGGCGCCCGCATCGAGGCCGCTGAAGAACTGCTTCGCGATGATCGCGGCCAGCGAACCGTAAAGGTAGAAGTCGTACCACTCGAACACCGTGCCAAGGGAGGAAGCGAAGATGACCTTCTTTTCCTCCGCGGACATGGGCCGGGGGGCCGGGTGCGGCATCCCCCTCGAATCCAGTGTTGCTGCCATTTGCGTCGTCTCCTGTGTATGCGTTCGTTCAGCCCCGGCATTCGGGACCGTGAGGCATTCTTGGAGGCGCGACTGACCCGAGCCTTTCGCGAAACTGAACCGACGCTTACGGATTAAGGTGAAACCCGCAGGGATCGTTTCAGGTTGTAAGAAATCGGGAAACTACCAATCAGTTTTTGCTGCTGCGCAGCATCGAAGGCCGCTGGTCGGCGCCGGCCCATTGCGGACCGTCGAACCACGTGTCGCCGGCCAGGTAGGCACGCAGCATCGCGAGCCCGTCGAAGCCCCAGAACAGGCGGCCGTCGACCACATAAGCGGGCGTGCCGAACACGCCGAGCTGCACGGCTTCGTCGGTGTTGCGCTTGAGCAGGGCCTTGCTCTCGTCGCTGTTCATGTCCCGCTTGAGTTGCAGTTGCACAGCCAGCGCGGCCAGGCGCGTGGCATCGCCCGCTTCTTCACCGCCGCGCCACACGTTGCGAAAGATCGTCTCGGCCGCGAGGCGGCTGATGCTGCCGTCGTCCGACGTCGAGACTGCGAGCCGCAGGTGCGGGAGCGGGTTGTACGGGTGCGATGCCGGCATCTCGATCTGGATGCCGTTCGCATGGCCGAGCCAGAGCACATGCCGGTAAGTCCAGCTGCGCTTGGCCGGAATCTCCGCGGGGCCGAGCTGGCCATGGTGCTTGAGCAGCGCACCGAGCAGCACCGGCTTGTAGGCCACGTCGTAGCTCAGGCCTTCGAGTGCTTCGGGCAGGTGCTCGAAGGCAAGGTGCGCATAGGGCGAAATGAAGTCCAGATAAAAGTCGATGTGCTTCATGCGTGCTTGTCTCCAGATGCCTCGGGGATGCGCCAGATGCCGTCGCGCGCCCGCAACTCTATTGCACGCCACACGCCGCGCCGCGCGGCGTCTTCCATCTTGCTCCAGCCTGCGATCTCGGGGATGGTGCGCAGGCACCCTTCGCAAAAGCCGCTCAAGCGGTCCATGCGGCAGACCGAGGTGCAGGGCGAAGGCGCATCGTCGGCCGAGCGTTGTACGGTGGCGGCACGTTCGGCCAGCGTTTCGGCGGCGTCGAAATTCACGTCACACCACGTCCGCCACCGGCGCGCCGGTGAGCTTCTCGAGGTCATGCGGGCGCAGCTGGAACACCGCGTGCGGATGGCCCGCGGCCGCCCAGATCTCGTCGAAGCGGAACAGCTCGCGGTCGATCAGCACCACGGGCTTCGTCGCATGCCCTACCGGCGACACGCCGCCGATGGTGAAGCCGGTGCGCGCCTTCACGAACTCGGCGTCGGCGCGGCCGGTCTTGCCGATGAGTGCGTCGACCTTCTTCTCGTCGACACGCTTGTCGCCCGAGGTGATGACCAGCACCGCCGCGTCGTCGCTCTTGCGACGGAAGATGATGCTCTTGGCAATCTGCCCGACCAGGATGCCGAGCGCATCGGCCGCCTGCTGCGCGGTGCGGCAGGCATCGTCGAGCATGCGCGGCGAATGGGGGTGGCCCGCGTCCTGCAGCACACGGGAAACGCGCTGCACGCCCTCGGGCAGCGAATGAAGTTCAGCGCCGCACATCAGTTGCCTCCACGCTTTTCGTCGATGCTCATCATCCCGCCCTCTTGGTACGGATCGCCTTCGACGCGCGCGAATTCGGCTCGCGTCCCAGCGCCTCGCTGATGTACACGCCCGCGTCGATCAGCTTGTCGAGGTCGATGCCAGTCTCGATGCCCATGCCGTGCAGCATGTACACCACGTCTTCGGTCGCCACGTTGCCCGTCGCACCCTTGGCGTAGGGACAACCGCCCAGCCCGGCGGAGGACGACTGGAAGTTCCAGACCCCCAGCTCCAGCGAGGCCAGCGTGTTGACCAGCGCCTGGCCATAGGTGTCGTGAAAGTGGCCCGAGATGTGGTCCACGCCGAAGTGCGCCAGCGTGGCCTCGATGGCGGCCCGCACCTTGCGCGGCGTGCCCACGCCGATGGTGTCGGCCACGTCCACGCGCTGCACGCCGATGTCCTTCATCAACTTGGCCAGCATGCCCACGCGCTCGGGCGCGACCTCGCCTTCATAAGGGCAGCCCACCGTGCACGACATGGCGCCGCGCACGTCGATGCCCTTCTCGCGAGCCGCGGCCACCACGGGCGCGAAGCGCTCGATGCTTTCGGCAATCGAGCAGTTGATGTTCTTCTGGCTGAAGGCCTCGCTCGCGGCGCCGAACACCACGATCTCGTCGGGCCACTCTTCGCGCGGCGCGGCAATGGCGGCCTCGAAGCCCTTCATGTTGGGCGTGAGCACCGAATAGCGCACGCCGGGCTTGCGCTTTATGCCATGCATCACCTCGGCGTTGTCGGCCATCTGCGGCACCCACTTGGGGCTCACGAAGCTGGTGACCTCGATCTCCTTCAGGCCGGCGTCCTGCAGGCGATGCACCAGCCCGATCTTGACTTCAGCCGAGACCGGCTGCTTCTCGTTCTGCAGTCCGTCGCGCGGACCGACGTCGACGATCTTGACCTTGGCGGGGAGTTTCATGGCGTGTCTCTGGGTTCGCTGGAGAAAGGAAAAAGCGTGCGCCGATTGTCGGCCGTCTGCGTCCGCCGTGCTCGGCCGCGCCTGCGCCCGGGGTTGCAATGCCTGCCAGAGGCGTTGCAGATCGCGCCAGCGCGGCGGTTCACACCGTTTCGTGCTGCACGAAATCCGACGGCGGCTCGGCGGGCGCGGGAGCCTCCACCGCATCGAGCGCATCCACGTGTGCGCCGTCCGGACCGCTGCGGGCCCAGGCGACGAGCGCATCGACCGCGGCAGCCGAGCCAAAGGCCAGCGCCTCCACGCTGCCGTCGCGGCGGTTGCGCACCCAGCCGCGCACGCCCAGGCGCCGCGCGGCCTGCACCATCGACCAGCGATAGCTCACGCCCTGCACGAGGCCGCGGACGACCAGATGGCGGGTAACGGCGGATGGATTCATGGCATGGGCAAGATCAATCAGTACGACTTGGGCAGGCCGAGCGCCTTTTCCGCGATGAAGTTCAAGATCATCTGCGGGCTCACCGGCGCAATGCGCGGAATGTAGCTCTCGCGCAGCAGCCGCTCGACATGGTATTCCTTCGCATAGCCCATGCCGCCCAGCGTGAGAACCGCGTTCTGGCAGGCGTCGTGCGCCGCTTCGGCCGCCAGGTACTTGGCAGCATTGGCCTCGATGCCGCAGGGCTCGCCCGCGTCGTACAGCGTGGCGGCCTTGAACACCATCAGGTCGGCCGCCTCGAGGTTGGCCCAGGCGCGCGCAAGCGGATGCGCCACGCCCTGGTTCTGGCCGATGGGCCGGCCGAACACGACGCGCTCCTGTGCGTACTGCGAGGCGATGCGCAGCGCGGCGCGGCCGATGCCGATGGCTTCGGCCGCGATCAATATGCGCTCGGGGTTGAGCCCGTGCAGGATGTATTCGAAACCGCGGCCCTCCTCTCCGATGCGGTCTTCTTCGGGCACCTGGAGCCCATCGATGAAGAGCATGTTCGAGTCGACCGCCGCGCGCCCCAGCTTGTGGATCTCACGCACCTCGACCTTGCTGCGGTCCAGCGGCGTGTAGAACAGCGTGAGGCCCTGCGTGGGCTTTTTCACCTGGTCGAGCGGCGTGGTGCGCGAGAGGATCAGCATGCGGTCGGCCACCTGCGCGGTCGAGATCCAGATCTTTCGGCCATGCAGCAGGTAGCTGCCGTTGGGCTGGCGCACTGCCTGTGTCTTGAGGCTCGTGGTGTCGAGCCCCGCGTCGGGCTCGGTCACGGCGAAGCAGGCCTTCTCGGTGCCGGCGATCAGCGGCGGCAAGAAGCGCTGGCGCTGCGCCTCGCTGCCGAACACCACCACCGGGTTGAGCCCGAAGATGTTCATGTGCACCGCAGAAGCACCCGACATGCCCGCGCCCGATGCGCTGATGGCGCGCATCATCAGCGCCGCCTCGGTAATGCCCAGGCCCGCACCGCCCTGCGCCTCGGGCATTGCGATGCCGAGCCAGCCGCTGTCGGCCATGGCGCGGTGGAACTCGTGCGGGAACACCGCGCGGTCGTCGTGGTCGCGCCAGTAGTCGGCGGGAAAGTCTTCGCACAGCCGCTCGATGGCCGCCACCAGCGAGCGCTGGTCTTCGTTCAGGGAAAAGTTCATTCGCTGTCCTTCGTGGGTTCCGGCTGCAGCGTGACGCCGCGCGCGAGCATCCGGTCGATCTCTTCGCTTGCATAGCCCGCCTCGCGCAGCAGCTCGACGCTCTGTTCGCCGATGCGAGGTGCGGGCCGACGAATGGCCGCGGGCGTGGCGCTGTAGCGGCCGACCGGCGCCAGCGTGCGGATGCGGCCTTCGCTCGGATGGTCGAGTTCGGGAAAGAAATCGACCGCGCGCAGGTGCGGGTCGCCGAGCAGGCTCTCGGTGCTGTGCAGGCGCGCGACCGGAATGTCGGCGGCTTCGAGCACCGCCATCCATTCATCGCTGCCACGCGCAGCCATCACCTCGGCCACGAATGCGTAGACCGCACCAATGTTCGCGGCGCGCGCCGTGTGCGTGCCGAACATCGACGAGTCGCGCAGCTCGGGCCTGCCGATCACGTCGAAGAAGGCCTGCCAGTGCTTGTCGTTGTAGATCAGCACGCTCAGGTAGCCGTCGGCCGTGGCGTAGGGCTTGCGGTGTGGCGCGAGCAGGCGCGCATAGCCGGTGGGGCCGAGCGGCGGCTCGAAACTGTGGCCACCAAGGTGGTCGCCCATCACGAACTGCGAGAGCGCCTCGAACATCGGCACTTCCACCGCCTGGCCCTTGCCGGTGCGCTGCGCATGCAGCACGGCAGCCAGCAGGGCGATGGCCGCCTGCAAACCCACGGCGCGGTCGGCCAGCGTGACCGGAGCGTAGCGCGGCGCATCGCCGCTTTGCTGCGCGAACAGCGAGGCAACGCCGGCCGCGCCCTGAATCAAGTCGTCGTACGCGGGCTTGCCGGCATACGGGCCTTCTTCGCCGTAGCCGAACGCACCGAGGTAGACGATCTTCGGGTTGACCGCGGCCACCGCTTCGTAGCCGAGCCCGAGCCGCGCCATCGCCTGCGGCCGCGTGTTGTAGATGAGGGCATCGCAGCCGGCCGCGAGCCGCAGGCAGGCCTCGCGGCCTTCGGGCTGCTTGAGGTCGAGCACGATCGAGCGCTTGTTGCGGTTGAGGTGCAGCGCCATCGCGCCCATGCCGGCATTGCGCATCGGACCGACCGCGCGCAGGTTGTCGCCTGAGGGCGGCTCGACCTTGATGATGTCCGCGCCCAGGTCGCCGAGCGTCTGCGTGGCGTACGGGCCCATCACCACGGCCGTGAGGTCGAGGATGCGGATGCCGTCTAGAGGTCCCGTGGTGTTCATGTCTTGGTGTTGGTATTGGCTCCTTCCCCCTCTGGGGGAAGGCTGGGATGGGGGCAGGCAGAGCGCCCGATGGATACGCCGCGTGCCCCCACCCCTGCCCTCCCCCGGGAGGGGAGGGAGAAATTCAACAGCACGCTCATTCCGGTTGAATACCCGCGGCCTGAATCAGCTTCTTCCACTTGGCCAGTTCCGCCACAGTGAATGCACCCAACTCTTCAGGCGTGCTGCCGAACGCATCGAAGCCCAGCTTCGCGACGCGTTCCCGAAACACCGCGCCGTTCGCCATTTCCGACAGCGCCTTGTTGAGCTTCAGCACAACGTCGCGCGGCGTACCTGCAGGCGCGAACACGCCGTTCCACGAGGTGATGTCGAAGCCCTTGAGCTCGGGCGTATCGGCCAGCGGCGGCAGTTCGGGAAAGAGCTTGGTGCGCTCCTGCGTGGTGACCGCAATCGCGCGCATCTTCCCGGCCTTCACCGTGGCGAGCCCCGCGGCCAGGTCGACCACCATCATCGACACCTGCCCGCCGATCAGGTCGGCAATGGCCGGCGGCGTGCTCTTGTAGGGAACGTGCAGCATCGGCACGCCGCTCATGCGCGACAGCGTGGCGCCGCTCACGATGCCGGTGCTGTTGCCGCTTGCATAAGTGAGCTTGCCCGGATGGGCCCGCCCCCAGGCCAGCAGCTCGGCCACGCTCTTCACCGGCAGGTCGTTGTTCACCACCAGCATGAACGGCAGGTTGCCCATGCGGCTCACGGGTGCGAAGTCCTTCACCGGGTCGTAGGGCAGCGACTTCATCAGGCTCGGGTTGGCCGAATGCGTGGTGTTGGTCGTCATGAAGAGCGTGTAGCCGTCGGGCGCCGCCTTGGCCACGAACTCGGCGGCGATCACGCCGTTGGCCCCTGCGCGGTTGTCGACGATGACCGAGGTCTTCAGCGCCTCGCCCAGCATCTGCGCGGTGATGCGCGCCACCGCATCGGTGCCGCTGCCGGCCGCAAAGGGCACGATGAGCTTGATGGGCTGCTTCGGATAGCCCTCTTGCGCAAAAGCCCACGGCGCCGCGCCGGCCAGGCCCGCGGCGGCACCGATGGAAATGAAACGGCGGCGGCTTGCCACCGCGACTGTTTCTGTCGCGTTCTTCGTCGTCTGCATGTTGTCTGTCTCCGGGGTTGTTGTCGGTCAGGGCCGGGTCACGCGCTCCGGCAATTCCTCGTACGGCGGGCTGTAGATGACCAGCACGCGCACCGGCTCGTCGCTCACCACCGTGAAGGTGTGCATCGCATCGGCCGGAAAAAAGCAGCTGTCGCCGGGGTGCAGCTCTTGCCGCTGGCCGCCCACTTCGGCCACGGCCCGCCCTTCGAGCATGTAGCAGACCTGCTCGATGCCGGGGTGGGCATGGGGCAGCGCGCCCTTGCCCTTCTGGATGTGGCCGACCAGCACCTCGAGCTGCTTCGCGCCCACGGTCTCAGGGCCGATGAGCCGCTTGTTGAGCGTGCCGGTGTGGTTGGCCGGGTGGTAGCCGGCGATGTCGGCTTCGCGGACGAAGTAGCGTGGGAGGGTCATGGTCTTCAATCAGCCTTTGTGTTCGATGGCCAGGCAGGCGGAGCGCAGCATGGCGGCCACCTCGTCGATGCGGGGCTCCAGCCGGTAGCGCGGGCCCGCCACCGAAATGGCGTAGGCCTCGCCTCCGATACGCAGCGGCCATGCGAGGCCGACCAGATCGGGAATGCTTTCGCCCAGGTTGCCGTACCAGCCGCGTGCGGGCGAGCGTTCGAGCTCTTGTTCGATGGCTTCGGCGGTGGTCAGCGTGGCATCGGTCAGCGGCACCAGCCGGGTGGCTTCGAGCAGCTTGCGGCGCGCCTCGGGCGCGAGCGTGGAAAGCAGCGCGCGGCCCATCGAGTTGGCATAGGCCGGGCGGGTTTCGCCCGACTCGGCGGAATAGCGAATGCTCTGAGGCGCACTGAGCACCTCCAGGTAGACGACAGTGCTCGGGTCGCGGAACTTGCCGAACAGCACGGTTTCGCGCGCGCCGTCGCGCAGCTCTTCGAGCGCGGGCCGCACGCGGTCGAGCACCGGGTCGTGCGCCGCGATGATCTGCGCCATGGCGAGCAGCCGGCCGGTGGGGTAGTAGCCCTGGCGCCGCCCGGTTTCGTACATGTAGCCCTGCTCTTCGAGCGTACGGATGAGGCCCAGGCAGCTGGACACGGGCATTTCGAGCAGGCGCGCCATTTCGGACAGCGCCAGCGGCTGCTTCTCCCGGGCGAAGAGCTCGACGATCTCGATCACGCGAAAAGCAGTTTTCACAACCATGAAGGAATTTTCGCGTATGTGAAAAACAAATCGCGTCGGGGTTTGCCCTGCCTGCCCCTCCTTTCAGCGCAATCGGCGATAACGCATGCCGTTCGTTGTCAGTAGCCCCGAACCGGATCGACCACGCCGCTGACCGGCAGGCCCTGTTCCATCGCGCGGATCTTTCCGGCGATCTGGGCGATGGATTCTTCACGCAGCGTGCGCGCCGAGCCGTGCGGCGTCACCGTGATCTTCGGATGGCGCCAGAAGGCATGGTCGGCCGGCAGCGGCTCGACCTGGAACACGTCGAGCGTGGCGCCCGCCAACTGGCCCGCGTCGAGCATCGGGATCAGGTCGTCTTCGACCAGGTGCGCACCGCGCGCGATGCTGATGAGATAGCCGCCGGGCCGCAGCTTGCCGAGCGTGTTGCGGTTGAGAATGCCGCGCGTGGCATCGGTCAGCGGCAGCAGGTTGACCAGCACGCGCGTGGACGACAGGAACTCGTCGAACTGCGCCTCGCCGCTGAACACCTTCACGCCGTCGATCGCCTTGGGCGAACGGCTCCAGCCCAGCACCGGAAACTCGAACTGCGCCACGGCCTTGGCAACCCTTTCACCCAGCACGCCCAGGCCCATGATGCCGACCGGAAAGTCGCGCCGCAGCCGCGGCTTGCGGTAGCTCCAGCGCCCTTCGCGCGCATCGGCTTCATACACGTCGAATTCGCGAAAGTGCCGGATCAGCGTGTGGCACACGTACTCGGCCATCTGCACCGACATGCCGGCATCGTCGAGCCGCACGATGCGCGTCTGCGCCGGCACCTTCAGCTTGAGCAGCGCATCCACGCCCGCGCCGATGTTGAAGAGGCCGCGCAGTTGGGGCTGCTCGTCGAGCAGTTGCTGCGGCGGCGCCCACACCACGGCATGGTCGGCCTGGGCGGCACCCGGCTGCCAGGTCTCGATCTGCGCTTCAGGCAACTCGGCCTTGAGGCCTTCGATCCACGGTTCGGGGCGGTTGTCGGTGAGAGAGACGATGATTTTCATGGCTCAATCTTAGAGGGGCCATCAGACCGGTTGCTGGAGGGGCCGGCCACGCCGCGGCCTGCCCGGGCCCATGACCAATGGCCGCTTGTAGCGCCCCGGGCCTTCTTCTATGCTGGTGCGCGACCACCGAGACATCGAAACACCAGGAGACCGAAGCAATGATCAAAGTCAGCGTGATGTACCCCTACACCGAGGGCGCCCGGTTCGACCACGCCTACTACCGCGACACGCACATGCCGCTTCTGAAGGCCCGCATGGGAGACGCCTGCAAGTCGTACACCATCGACAAGGGCCTCGCCGGCGGCGCGCCCGGCACGCCGCCGACCTATGTCGGCATGTGCCATGTGTTCTGCGAATCGACCGACGTTTTTCAGGCGGCCTTCGGTCCGCACGCCAAGGAAATCCTCGGCGACATCAGGAACTACACCGACATCGCGCCCGTGATGCAGATCAGCGAAGTGGTGGTGGGCTGACTCAGGCTGCTGCCGCGGCCATCCGCAGCAATTCTTCGCCCTCGGCCACCTGCTCGCCGGGCGCGAACATCAGCTCTTCCACGGTGCCGTCGGCCGGCGCGGCGATGGTGTGCTCCATCTTCATGGCTTCCATCACCGCGAGCGGCTGGCCGCGGCTGACCTTGTCGCCGGCCTTGACCGCGAACGACACGACCTTGCCGGGCATCGGCGCAGTGAGCCGGCCGCCTTCGGCATGGGTGTCGCCGGCATGGGCGAGACGGTCGATAGCCGTGATCTTCGTCGCGCCCTTCGATGCGAAGACGTGGGCCGTCGCGCCGTCCAGATGCACGTCGAGCGTCTGCCGCGTGCCCGCGAACTCGACCTCGAATTCACCCGACGGAAACTGGCCCACGAGCAGCGGGCCTTGCACGCCACCGGCTTCGAGCCACAAGCTGCCGTCGCGCTTGTAGGTCAGCAAGGCCGTCTGCTCGGCGCCGCGAAACTCGAAGTCGAAGTGGCGCCGGTACTCGCCCATCGCGCGCCAGCCGTCGCGCCGTTCGAACGGGTCGGGTGCGCCAGCCGGCCGTTCGGTAATCAGCGTGCGCGTGATGGCGGCAGCAGCGGCCAGCGGCAGGCCCAGCGCCTCGCGGTCGAACAGCACGGCGCGCTCGCGCTCGATCAGCGCGGTGTCGAGGTTGGCCTTCGAGAACGATTCGGTCGCGAGAATGCCGCGCAGGAACTGCACGTTGGTCGACACACCCACGATCTGCACCTGCGCCAATGCGGCATCGAGCCGGGCCAACGCCTCGGCACGCGTGGAGCCGTGCACGATCAGCTTGGCGATCATCGAGTCGTAGAACGGCGAGATCTCGCCGCCCTCGCGCACGCCGTCGTCGATGCGCACGCGGCTGCGTTGGAACGCCGTCGCCTGCGGCTTGCGGTACACGCGCAAGGTGCCGGTGGCCGGCAGGAAGTTGTTGTCAGGGTTCTCGGCGCAGATGCGCGCCTCGATGGCGTGGCCGTGGATCTGCAAGTCTGCCTGTTTCGCGGGCAGCGCCTCGCCCGAGGCCACGCGCAGTTGCCATTCGACGAGGTCGAGGCCGGTGATGGCTTCGGTCACCGGGTGCTCCACCTGCAACCGCGTGTTCATCTCCATGAAGAAGAAGTTCATCTCGCCGCCTTCGCGCTGCTCGACGATGAACTCGACGGTGCCCGCGCCCACGTAGTTCACGGCACGCGCCGCGGCCACCGCTGCATCGCCCATTTCCTTGCGCATCGCCTCGGTCATGCCGGGCGCGGGCGCTTCTTCGAGCACCTTCTGGTGCCGGCGCTGCACCGAGCAGTCACGCTCGAACAGGTAGACATAGTTGCCGTGCGTGTCGCCGAACACCTGGATCTCGATGTGGCGCGGGCGTTGCACGTACTTTTCGATGAGCACCGCATCGTCGCCGAAGCTGTTGATCGCCTCGCGCTGGCACGAAGCGAGCGCCGCCGCGAAGTCTTCCGCCTTGTCGACCGCGCGCATGCCCTTGCCGCCGCCGCCCGCACTGGCCTTGATGAGCACCGGGTAACCGATGCGGTCGGCCTCGCGCTGCAGCAGCGCCGGGTCCTGGTCGTGGCCGTGGTAGCCGGGCACCAGCGGCACGCCGGCCTTTTCCATCAGTTGCTTCGATTCGGCCTTCAGGCCCATGGCCTTGATCGCCGAGGGCGGCGGGCCGATGAAGACGAGCCCTGCGTCCGCGCAAGCCTGTGCGAACTCCTCGTTCTCGCTCAAAAAGCCGTAGCCCGGATGCACCGCTTCGGCGCCCGTGGCCTTGGCCGCTTCGAGGATCTTCTGCCAGCGCAGGTAGCTGTCTTTCGGTGCGCTGCCGCCCAGATGCACCGACTCATCGCAGGCGCGCACGTGGTTGGCATGCGCGTCGGCGTCGGAGTACACGGCCACGGTGCGGATCGCCATGCGGCGAGCGGTCGCTGCAACACGGCAGGCAATCTCGCCTCGGTTGGCGATCAGGATCTTCTTAAACATTCGGAGTGTCTCCCGGAGGATTCTTTTTCAGTTGAAATGCAGGCACGACGCCGGGATCGGGTCGGCCGCTGAAGATGCGCGCAACGCGGCTGAACAATGCCCTCAGAAAGCGCCAGCTCTTGCGGATGAGCCACACGCTGAGCACAAGCACCAGCACAAAAAGCACCAGGAAGACCAGCGGATGCGCCACCGCCAGCCACAAGCCGGCGGGCACCATGCTGTCTTCGACCAGCGAAGCGCCTACATTAGAGAACGGCTCGGGCGACGTGTTGATGGCCGCCCGCGTCGTGGCCTTGGCGGCATGCGCGGTGGCCGCAAAGCCGCCGCCGAGCAGCGCCGCAACCACGGCCATCGCGCCATGGTCGGCGCCGAACACGCTGGCCGCGAGCGCCGCGCCGGCCGGAATGCGAATGGCGGTGTGCACCACGTCCCAGAGCGAATCGAGGCCGGGAATCTTGTCGGCGAAGAACTCGATGAACACCATGAAGCCGCTGGCCGCAATGACGACCGGATGCGCGAGCATCTGCAGTCCGCCGGGCAGAGGCACCCAGCCGAAGTAGCCGGCCAACCCCGTGAGCAGCACGACCAGGTACAGCCGCACGCCGCTGGCCCAGCCGACTGCCGCGGCCAGGGCAAGCAGTTGGGGCATGTCGAGCGCGTTCATGGCGTGCACTCAGCGGCCGAGCCAGGACGGCTTGCGTTTCTGCAGGAAGGCCTGCACGCCTTCGCGGCCTTCGTCGCTCGCGCGGATGTCGGCAATGCTCTCGACGGTCTTGCCAATCAGCGCATCGTCGATCTCGCGTCCGTCCACATCTGCGATCAGCTGCTTGCAGGAACGCACCGCGGCGGGGCTGGCACTGGTGAGCGCCTTCACCAGTTCATCGACCTTGGCATCGAGCGCATCGGCGCCAGCAACTATTTCATGCACGAAGCCGATGCGATGCGCCTCGGCAGCGATGAAGCGCTCCGCCGTAAGAAAGTAGCGCTGCGAAGCGCGTGTGCCCATGGCGCGCAGCACATAGGGGCTGATGGTTGCCGGCACAAGACCGATCTTCACTTCGCTCAGGCAGTACCAGGCTGTATCGACACTCACCGCCATGTCGCAGGCGGCCACCAGCCCCATGCCACCGGCGTACACATCGCCCTGCACGCGCGCGATGGTCGGCTTGGGGCATTCGGCAATGGTGCGCAGCATGGTGGCCAGCTTGCCCGCATCGGCGATGTTCTCGTCGCGGGTGTAGTCGGCCATGCGGCGCATCCAGTTGAGATTCGCTCCGGCGCAGAAGGCAGGGCCGCTGGCGCCGAGCACGATAGCCTTGACCTGCGGCTGGGCGCCGGCTTCGTTGAAGGCCTGGGTCAGTTCGGCGATGACGATGTCGTCGAAGGCGTTGCGTGCGTCGGGCTGGTCCAGCCAGATGCGCGCTACTGTGTCCTGGACTTCCAGTTTCAGTTTGGTGAAGGTCATGTCATTTGTCCGTGGTGCTGATGCGTGGTTCGCGGTGCTTTCGGGGCGTGTGCACAGGCCACCGGGTACTCCCCTCCGCGAATGTCCCCCGGGGCTGCGCCCCTCCTCCTTTATTTCGCTGCGTGGAGCACCCGATGCCCTGTGCACCTGGACGCGCTGCTGGTGTTCCGCTGATCAACCACGGCTCTGCCCAACGCACCCGCTGATGGGGTGCCTTGCGCAGCGAAATAAAGGAGGAGGCCGAAGGCCGGGGGACATTCGCGGAGAAAGGTACCCCGTCGGCGGGGGCGCGCCCTGAACGCCCCGAAACGCGACACCCATATCCACCCGAAGCCAAAGAAAGCCGTGCCATGACTACATCCGGAAAATGCCGAACTTCGGCTCTGGAATGGGCGCGTTGCGTGCAGCAGCAAGACCCAAAGCCAGCACCCGCCGCGTATCCGCCGGATCGATGATGCCGTCGTCCCACAGCCGTGCCGTCGCGTAGTACGGGTGGCCCTGGTCTTCGTACTGCTGGCGAATCGGCGCCTTGAAGGCCTCTTCCTCTTCCTTGCTCCAGCTGCCGCCCTTGAGTTCGATGCCGTCGCGCTTCACCGTGGCCAGCACGCTCGCGGCCTGCTCGCCGCCCATCACGCTGATGCGCGCGTTGGGCCACATCCAGAGAAAGCGCGGGCTGTAGGCGCGGCCGCACATGCCGTAGTTGCCGGCGCCGAAGCTGCCGCCGATGATGATGGTGAACTTGGGCACGTTGGCCGTGGCCACTGCCGTCACCATCTTGGCGCCATGGCGCGCAATGCCTTCGTTCTCGTATTTGCGGCCCACCATGAAGCCGGTGATGTTCTGCAAAAACACCAGCGGAATCTTGCGGTGGCAGCACAGCTCGATGAAGTGCGCGCCCTTTTGGGCCGACTCGCTGAACAGGATGCCGTTGTTGGCGACGATGCCAACGGGCATGCCCTCGATCTCCGCAAACCCGCACACCAGCGTGGCGCCGAAGCGGGCCTTGAACTCGTGGAACTCGCTGCCGTCGACGATGCGCGCGATGATCTCGCGCACGTCGAAGGGTTTGCGGGTGTCGGTGGGGATCACGCCGTAGAGCTCTTCGCGCGGGAACGCGGGTTCGCGTACGGCGGCCTTCTCGGCACCTTCCGTGGCCGTCTTCGCATTGAGGTTGGCCACCGCCGAGCGCGCAAGCGCCAGCGCGTGCAGGTCGTTCTGCGCCAGGTGGTCGACCACACCCGACAGCCGCGTGTGCACATCGCCGCCGCCCAGGTCTTCGGCTGTGACGACCTCGCCCGTGGCCGCCTTCACGAGCGGCGGGCCGCCCAGGAAAATGGTGCCCTGGTTCTTCACGATGATCGACTCGTCGCTCATCGCCGGCACGTAGGCGCCGCCCGCCGTGCATGAGCCCATGACCACCGCAATCTGCGGAATGCCCTGGGCGCTCATGTTGGCCTGGTTGTAGAAGATGCGGCCGAAGTGGTCGCGGTCGGGGAAGACCTCGTCCTGGTTCGGCAGGTTGGCGCCGCCCGAATCGACCAGGTAGATGCAGGGCAGGCGGTTCTGCTCGGCGATCTCCTGCGCGCGCAGATGCTTCTTCACCGTCATCGGGTAGTAGGTTCCGCCCTTCACCGTCGCGTCGTTGCATACGATCATGCAGTCGACGCCGTTCACGCGGCCAATGCCCGCGATGATGCCGGCGCCGGGTGCCGATTCGGCCCCCTTGGCATCAAGGTACATCGCGTGCGCGGCCAGCGGAGCGATCTCCAGGAACGGCGTGCCGGGGTCGAGCAGCTCGGCCACGCGGTCGCGCGGCAGCAGCTTGCCGCGCGCGGTGTGCTTGGCGCGCGCGGCCTCGCCGCCGCCCTGCTCCACTTTCGCGAACTGCGCGTGCAGGTCGTCGACCAGTGCGCGCATCGCCGCGGCATTCGCTTGGAAGTCGGCCGAGCGGGCATTCAATTTCGTTTCGAGTTTGCTCATGCTGTCTTTTCTTGGCTGAGACCGAGCTGCTCGGTCATGGCATCGCGGATCTTGAATTTCTGGATCTTGCCGGTCACCGTCATCGGAAATTCGGTGACGAACTGGATGTACTTCGGCACCTTGTAGTGCGCGATCTGGCCCTTGCAGAAGTCGCGGATCTCCGTGTCGGTCGCGGTCTGGCCGGGCTTCACGATGATCCAGGCGCAGAGCTCCTCGCCGTACTTCTTGTCGGGCAGCCCGACCACCTGCACGTCCTGCACCTTGGGGTGGCGGTACAGAAACTCTTCGATCTCGCGCGGGTAGATGTTCTCGCCGCCGCGGATCACCAGGTCCTTGATGCGGCCGACGATGTTGACGTAGCCCTCGGCATCCATCGTCGCGAGATCGCCGGTGTGCATCCAGTGCTCGGCGTCGATGGCCTCGCGGGTCTTGGGCTCGTCTTCCCAGTAGCCGTGCATCACCGAGTAGCCGCGCGTGCACAGCTCGCCCGACTGGCCAGTCGGCACGATGCCGCCGGTCTCTGGGTCGACGATCTTCACCTCGATGTGCGGCTGCACGGTGCCGACAGTGGACACGCGCTTGTCCAGCGGCGTGTCGGTGCTGCTCTGGCAGCTCACCGGGCTGGTCTCGGTCATGCCGTAGGCAATGGTGATTTCGCTCAGGTGCATTTCGTTCACCACGCGCTTCATCACCTCGATGGGGCACGGCGAGCCGGCCATGATGCCGGTGCGCAGCGTCGAAAGGTCGAACTCCTTGAAGCGTGGATGGTCAAGCTCGGCAATGAACATCGTGGGCACGCCGTGCAGCCCGGTGCACTTCTCGGCCTGCACGGTTTCGAGCACCGTGAGCGGATCGAATCCATCGTTCGGGTACACGATGGCCGAACCGTGCGTAAGGCAGGCGAGGTTGCCCAGCACCATGCCGAAGCAGTGGTACAGCGGTACCGGAATGCAGAGCTTGTCGATGGGCGAGAGCTTCATGCACTCGCCGATAAAAAAGCCGTTGTTCAGGATGTTGCGGTGCGTGAGCGTCGCGCCCTTGGGGAAGCCCGTGGTGCCGCTGGTGAACTGGATGTTGATCGGGTCGGTGGCCTTGAGCGTCTTCTGCACCTGCGCCACGCGCGGGTCGCTTGCATCGCCGCTCGCGAGCAACTGGCTGAAGCGCTGCATGCCCGGTTGTTCCACATCGGCTGCGGCCTTGCCGTCGATCCAGAAGGTGTGCTGCAGCTGTGGCAGGCGCTTGGGGCCGAGTTCCCGCAGCATGCCGAGGTAGTCGCTGGTCTTGAACTGCGCCATCGTCACCAGAGCCTTGCAGCCGACCTTGTTGAGCGCGTATTCGAGCTCGGAGGTGCGGTAGGCCGGGTTGATGTTGACGAGGATCAGGCCGGCCTTGGCGGTCGCGATCTGCATCAGCACCCAGGGCGCGTTGTTGTGCGACCAGATGCCCACGCGGTCGCCGGGTGCGAGCCCCAGATTCAGCAATGCGCTGGCGAGGCGATTCGATTCGGCCTGCAGTTCACGGTAGGTGAAGCGCTGCCCTTCATGGCGACTCACCAGCGCCAGCGCATGGGGCTGGCGCGCCGCCATTGCATCGAAGAAGTCGCCGATGGTCTGCTCGATCAGAGGAATGCGGGTATCGCCTTGGGCAAAACTCAATCGTGGAGACATGTTGCGTGTTTCCTGTTGCTATTGAGAAATCAGTCCACCGTGGCGCCGGTGTCCTTCACCACGCGCGCCCACTTGGGCAGGTCGGCGCGCACCAGCGCGCCCAACTGGGCCGCGGTGCCCTTGAAGGGCTCGCAGCCCACCGCGGCAAGCTTGTCGGCCACGTCCTTCTGATCCAGCGCGCGAGCCACTTCGGCCTGCAACTGCGCCACGATGGGCGCGGGCGTGCCTGCAGGCGCGAACAACGCATACCACGGCGCTTCGCCAAAACCCTTGAGCGTTTCACCGATGGTCGGCACATCCGGCAGTACGGCCACGCGTTTGGCGTTCACCACCCCCAGCACCTTGAGCCTGCCCGCCTTGATGAAGCCCATGACCGAAGGCAGGCTTTGCACCGACAGCGGCACCTGCCCGCCCACCACGTCGGTCGCCGCCGCCGCCGAGCCCTTGTAGGGCACATGCCGGAGCTGGATGCCTGCCTGTTTTTGCAGCATTTCGCCGATCAGGTGGTTGAGGGTGCCGTTGCCCGCCGAGGCAATGGTGTACTGGCCGGGTTGGGCCTTGGCCTGCGCAATCAGCTCCGCCACGTTGTTGGCGGGAAAGGAGGGGTTCGCCACCAGCACATAGCCCGCCGTGGCGACGGGTGCGACGGGCTCGAAGTCCTTGACCGCATCGAACCCGGGGTTCTTGTAGAGCGCGGGGCCGACCACGTGGGCGCTGTCTGCCGTGAGCAGCAGCGTGTAGCCGTCATGCTTGGCGCGCGCCAGCGCCGCCGTGGCCACCGTACCGCCCGCACCAGGACGGTTGTCCACGATCACGCTCTGGCCCATTTGCTCCGACAGGCGCTGCGCAACCACGCGCGCAATGGCGTCGTTGGCACCGCCGGCGGATTGGGGGACGACGAGGGTGATGGGTTTGGATGGGTATTTGTCCTGGGCGAAAGCGGCAGCGCACAACGTGGCGGCCACAGCCAGTGCGGCGTGGCGGCGGGTCAAGGTCATGGGTTGTCTCCTGTTGTCATTCGAAAGTTCGGCTGGCCGCTTTCAGGAAGTCTCGGCAAACAGCTCGCGCCCGATCAGCATGCGGCGGATCTCGCTCGTCCCCGCGCCGATCTCATACAGCTTCGCATCGCGCCACAGCCGCTCGACCGGAAAGTCCTTCGTGTAGCCCACGCCGCCCAGCGCCTGGATCGCCTCGCCAGCCATCCATGTCGCCTTCTCGGCCGAATAGAGAATCGCGCCCGCCGCATCCTTACGGAAAGTGCGCGCATGGTCGTTGCGGTCGCAGGCCTTGCCCACCGCGTACACGTAGGCACGCGTGGCTTGCCACGTCGAATACATGTCCGCCAGCTTGCCCTGCATCAGCTGGAACTCGCCGATGCTCTGGCCGAACTGTTTGCGCTCGTGGATGAAGGGCAGCACCGCGTCCATGCATGCGGCCATGATGCCGAGCGGGCCGCCCGACAGCACTGCGCGCTCGTAGTCGAGTCCGCTCATCAGCACCTTGGCGCCCATGCCTTCGCCGCCAAGCACGTTTTCTTCGGGCACTTCGCAGTTGTCGAAGAACAGCGGATAGGTGTTGGAGCCGCGCATGCCCAGCTTGTCGAGCTTGGCGCCGGCCGAAAAGCCCTTGAAGCCCTTTTCGACGATGAAGGCCGTCATGCCGCGCGCGCCCATCTCGGGCTCGGTCTTGGCGTAGATGACCAGCGTGTCGGCGTCGCCGCCGTTGGTGATCCACATCTTGCCGCCGTTGAGCACGTAGTAGCCGTTCTTCTTCTCGGCCTTGAGCTTCATGCTCACCACGTCGGAGCCGGCGTTGGGCTCGCTCATGGCCAGCGCGCCCACGTGCTCGCCGCTCACGAGCTTGGGCAGGTACTTTTTCTTCTGCGCATCGCTGCCGTTGCGGTGGATCTGGTTCACGCACAGGTTGGAGTGCGCGCCGTAAGAAAGGCCCACCGAGGCCGAGGCCCGCGAGACTTCTTCCATGGCCACGATGTGCGCCAGGTAGCCCAGTTCGGTGCCGCCGAATTCTTCTTTCACGGTCATGCCGTGCAGACCGAGTTCGCCGAGCTTTTGCCACAGGTCGTGCGGGAACAGGTTGTCGCGGTCGATGTCGGCGGCGCGGGGCGCGATTTCGTTCGCGGCAAAGTCCTGGATGGCGCTGCGCAGCGAGTCGATGTCCTCGCCCAGGTCGAAGTTCAGGCCGGGATCGTGCATGTGTCTTGTCTCCTCTGAGGGGTCGGCGCGCAGAGCTACCCACGCGGATTGGCGCTTGGAAGAAACACAGCTTACGCCTCGCTGCGCCGCAATTGGCGCCACAATGGTTGCAAATTGCGCCACGTCCTACTCGCTCGACCATGACCTCGCCCGCCTTCCTGAAGCCCGCCCGAGCCGTCACGCCCATGGCCTTTGTGAGAGCCATTGTGAAGGGCTATGAGCGCTACGGCATCGACCCTGCCGAAGCCCTGAAAGCGGCACAGATCACGCCGCGCGAGCTGGCGCGGCCGGGCGCGCGGGTCACGGCGGCGCAGTTCGAGGCACTCTCGGAACACGCCATGCAAGAGCTGGACGACGAAGCGTTGGGCTGGTTCTCGCGGCGTCTGCCCTGGGGCAGCTACGGCATGCTGTGCCGCGCATCGCTGAGTTCGCCCGACCTGGGCGTGGCCATCAAGCGCTGGTGCCGCCACCACCGGTTGCTGACCGAGGACATCGGCCTTGCGCTCGAGGTGGCGGGCGGCGTGGCCACGCTGCGCATTGCCGAGAACCGCCCGCTGGACGAGGCCTTTCGCGAGTTCTGCCTGGTGACCAGCCTGCGCTTCATGCACGGCTACATGTGCTGGGCCATCGACTCGCGCATTTCGCTGCGCAACGCGACCTTTCCGTTCGCGGCCCCGCCGCACCGCGATGCCTACGCGCCAATGTTCACGCCCGAGGTGCGCTTCGACGCGCCGCAGGCCACCATCAGCTTCGACGAACGCTATCTCGCCCTGTCCTTGCAGCGCGACGAGCGGGCGTTGCGCGCCATGCTCAAGCGTGCGCTGCCGCTGACCATCCTTCAGTACCGCCGCGACCGGCTGCTGGGGCAGAGGGTTCGAGAATTGCTGCGCTCGCGCGCCGGCGAGGCCACGACGGCGGAGGCGCTGGCCACGCTGCTCAACGTATCGGGCCGCACGCTGCATCGGCAATTGCACGAAGAAGGGACATCGCTGCAGGTGCTGAAGAACGAAGTGCGCCACGAGATGGCAGTGGAGCAGTTACGCCGCACCAATCGGCCAATCAAGCAAGTGGCACTGGCGGTGGGCTTTCGCAACGAGAAGAGCTTTTCGCGTGCGTTCCTGCAGTGGACCGGGCATGCGCCGCGCGACTTTCGGCAGCAGGGGTTATAGCAGCGCGCCCCGGACTTCGGCCGCGCCTTCGGCCTCCACGGCCTGCGCCAGCAGCAGTCGAAACTGAATCGGCGCCGAATTCATCGCCAGAGGCAACATCGGCTCCGAGGGGCGGAGCTCCTGTGCGGTGAGCGCAAGAAAATTACTCCGATCTCTCGCTTGAACAAATTCGGCTAACCGCGCAGCATTTCGTTGAGGATGTGCTGCAGAGACGCGGTCGCCACGCTCGCAAGTTCGGAAAAGGAATATCGCTTGAGAGCCTTTTCCTGTGTCACTCGACCGCTGTGCACATATTGAGAGCGCAGCGCGTAAAGTGCCGACACCTTTTTTCTACAGTCGCCCTCGTCGGTGAAAAACTGATGCAGCGGGTTCTTCGCCTTGCCCGGAGCGCACCAGTTGATGACCAAGTCCTTTACTGCGGCGCCGATGGATTGCTCTTTCGCTCCTTGAATTGCATTCTTTAACCAGTCGACTTGAACCGCTGGCGTCTGCGCGTACTTCGCATCGATATCTTCCCGCAGAAGTTCAATCACCTGCTTTGTTTCGTCTCCCGCTTGCTGTCGATCCGCAAGCATCTCCAGTCCAGTGACTGCGATCAGGAATCGCCACACTTGCAGTGTCGATCGACATCCATGCGCAAGAAATGACGCGGCGATCAAGACCTCTCGATCTATCGGCCTTGCTTGTTGTGGCATCTGCGTGGAAGCATCTGTCAGCTCTTTCGTAATTTGTGCAATGTCGGTAAGAAAGGTGGGAACAATACGGATGATTTTTATCAGAGCGACATACTCGTGCTCCGGATAAACCCACGCTCCGTCGTTATAGATAACAAGAGGATTCGGTAGCTGCGTTGCTGGCCACCCGTGCTCTATGACTTCCTGTTGCCCCTCCCAGAAACCAAAGTCAGACACCTTGGTCTCAGAAATCTCTAGAGGCATATTGACAGCCAACCGTCCGCTCACACCTGCCAACGCAACCGCTCGTTGCAATACAGGGAAGAAATTCCTTGCGGCATCCGCCACCGGAAAACCCTTCGCGATCAGCACCAAAGTGCCGTTTTTATCGATCGAAACATCTACAGGCCTCCCCACTACGGTAAACCCGAGTGTCTCCGCACTGGGTTGAATGGAGAGTTGCATCGCCGGAGGACAGTAAACACGGAGCGTGAATTCCTCAGGCGGCGTTCCCCTTGATAGAGGCAGGAATGAGCGTTCCATGATGTCCTTACTTTTGAGAGGTCTTGCAGCGTCGTCGAGAGGGGATCACCGTTCGTTCGTGGCACGGTCGTGCATATCCAATGCATTGGACTTGCGGGTTCAAATTGACCGCACCGGCTAGCTTGCACGTGCAGGCCGACCGCAGAAATTCTGCGCCCGCGCGGACGCATGCCCCCCGAGACTCGGGATCAACCTGCCGGTGCGGCTGGCCCCGGCCCGTCGTCGCGCAGCGCGCGGAACGCCGAGACCTGCCACGCGAACTCTTCCGCGAAGGCCTCAGGATCGGTGACCGCGTAGCCGCCGTAGGCATAGACCGTGGCGTAGGCCGCGTACGCCGCCGCCTGCAGCGCGCGGCCAGCCACTGCCTGGGACACGGCATAGGTCGCGGACACCGCCGCATGAGCCGCCCCGTCGGGGAGCGCGAGCCCGGATGGCCACCGGCCACCACATCCATCTGGTGCATGGCCTGCGCCACTGCGTCCGGGCTAGCCCGGCCGTCGAGAAAGGCCTTGAGCGTGTCGAGGCCTTCGATGGCCTCTGGCGACTCCAGCAGATGCCGCACGCGCCGGGCGCAGGCCAGACCGAACCGCAGGCGCAAGGGTGCTAGGGCCTGCGCGTCCAGGTCGACCTCCTGGGCGAGCCGGTGCAGTTCGGTGCTCATGGTTCGCAGCGCCTACGCGACAGGCCGGAACGATGCGCAGTCAGGTCGACTTGTCGATCAGCGCCAGCGCATCCGCGATCGACTGGCTGTCTTCCGGCCGCACCAGCTTCGCAACCTCCTTGCCGTCGCGCATGAACACCAGCGTGGGCCATAGGCGCACGTTGAACGAGCGCCCCAAGGGACGGCCGCTGCCGTCTTCAACCTTGATGCGCGGGATGTCGGGGTACTTGGCAAAAGCCTCTGCGATATTGGGCTGCGCGGCCTTGCAGATACCGCACCAGTTGGTACCGAACTCGACCACCGCGGGGCCCTTGAGGGCGTCGATTTCGGCGCGGGCCGGTTGTTCGGTCTTGTATTCGGAAGTCATGACGATCTGGCTCCTTTCTTGGCTTGCTTGGTCCATTGCACCAGAAACTTTGCAGGCCTGTGCGCGGCAGGGGCTTGGGTTATCCGGCTGGTTTTTTCAGGCCGGCTGCATGCCGTGGGCCGCAAGCAGCGCGGGCAGTTCCCGCATGTCGCTGAACACCTGCAGCGCGCCGACGCTGCGCAGCGCCTCGGGTCCGCTGTGGCCCGATTCGCCGGTGCTGTAGCCGAACACCGTGGCGCCCGCGGCCACGCCGGCCATGGCGCCCGTGACGGTGTCTTCGACCACCGCGCAGCGTTTCGGATCGACGCCCAGAGCCTCGGCGGCGGCAAGGTACACATCAGGGTGGGGCTTGGAGCGCGGCATCTCGTGGCCGCTGAAGATCCGGCCCTGGAAGCAATCGATGAGACCCACCTTCGCCAGTTGAAGCTCGACCTTGTGGCGGTCGGCACCCGAGGCGCACGCGATGCGGCCCTTGAGCCTTGCATGAATCTCGCGGATGGTTGCGGGAGCGTGGGGAATGGCTACCAAGTCCCGTTCGAGGGCTTCGTTGCGGCGGGCCCTGAATGCCCTGAGCCACTCCTCTGTGATCCTGACGCCGGTCTTGGATTCGATGAGGTCCGTTTCGTCCTTCACGGCCTTGCCGGTGAAGGTGTTCATCGACTCTTCGGTGGTGAGGTGCCAACCGAGCTCGCCGAGCATTTCGGCAAGCACGCGGTTGGTGATGGGTTCGGAGTCGACGAGAACGCCGTCGCAGTCGAAGAGGACTGCGGCGAAGGGAAATGGGGTCATTGCACTGGAAGGGGTTCGGGGATAGCCCCTCATGGTAGCAACGACCCCGGGCGCGCTCAGGCCACGGGCCGTATCGGGATGTAGATCTCCCCACCGCCCGCCATGAACTCCTTCGACTTTTCCTCCATGCCCTCGGCCATGGCTTCGGCCTCCGCCACGCCCTTCTTGGCGGCGTATTCGCGCACCTCCTGCGTGATCTTCATCGAGCAGAACTTGGGCCCGCACATCGAACAGAAATGCGCCACCTTGCTCGAATCCTTGGGCAGCGTCTCGTCGTGGAATTCACGTGCCGTGTCGGGGTCGAGCCCCAGGTTGAACTGGTCTTGCCAACGGAACTCGAAGCGCGCCTTGCTGAGCGCATCGTCGCGCGACCGCGCGCCCGGGTGCCCCTTGGCCACATCCGCCGCATGCGCGGCGATCTTGTACGCAATGATTCCCTGCTTCACGTCGTCTCGATCGGGCAGGCCCAGGTGCTCCTTCGGCGTCACGTAGCAGAGCATCGCGGTGCCGGCCCAGCCGATCATCGCGGCGCCGATGGCGCTTGCAATGTGGTCGTAGCCAGGCGCAATGTCGATGGTCAGCGGCCCGAGCGTGTAGAACGGCGCCTCGTGGCAGTGCTTGAGCTGCTCGTCCATGTTCGACTGGATCATGTGCATCGGCACATGGCCCGGCCCTTCGATCATGGTCTGCACATCGTGCTTCCATGCAATCTGCGTGAGCTCGCCCAGCGTGCGCAGCTCGGCAAACTGGGCCTCGTCGTTGGCATCGGCGCCGGAGCCCGGGCGCAGGCCGTCGCCGAGCGAAAAGCTCACGTCGTAGGCCTTCATGATGTCGCAGATGTCTTCGAAGTGCTCGTAGAGAAAGCTCTCCTTGTGGTGCGCAATGCACCACTTGGCCATGATCGAACCGCCGCGCGAGACGATGCCCGTCATGCGGTCGGCGGTCAGGTGAATGAACGGCAGCCGCAGGCCCGCATGAATGGTGAAGTAGTCCACACCCTGCTCGGCCTGCTCGATCAGCGTGTCGCGGTAGATCTCCCAGGTGAGGTCTTCGGCCACGCCGCCCACTTTTTCGAGCGCCTGGTAGATCGGCACCGTGCCGATGGGCACCGGCGAGTTGCGCACGATCCAGTCGCGCGTGGTGTGTATGTTCTTGCCGGTCGAAAGATCCATCACGTTGTCGGCGCCCCAGCGAATGGCCCACACCAGCTTTTCGACTTCTTCCTCGATGCTCGAAGTGACGGCCGAGTTGCCGATGTTGGCGTTGATCTTCACCTTGAAGTTGCGGCCGATGGCCATCGGCTCGACCTCAGGGTGGTTGATGTTGGCCGGAATGATTGCTCGGCCGCGCGCCACTTCGTCGCGCACGAACTCGGGCGTGATGATGCGCGGAATGCTCGCGCCCATGGGATTGCCGGCCACGCGCTTGGCACGCTCCTCGTTGGCCAGGTACTCGGCCATCCACTCGCGCTTGCCGTTCTCGCGCAGTGCCACGTACTCCATCTCGGGGGTGACGATGCCGCGGCGGGCATAGTGCATCTGCGTCACGTTCGCGCCCGACTTGGCGCGGCGCGGCGTGCGCTGCAGGGCCGAGGCGCCGGCGCGCAGTTCGGCCAGGCGCTGGGCGTCGCGGTCTTCGTTCTTGGCACCGTCGTCCAGCGCGTGGTGGGTGCGGCCCTCGTAGCTTTCGGTGTCGTTGCGCTCGATCACCCACGCACCGCGCACGTCGGGCAGGCCGCGGCGCACGTCGATCTCGACCTTGGCATCGGTATAGGGGCCCGAGGTGTCGTAGAGCGACACGGTCTCGCCGTTGGTGAGCAGAACGTCGCGCACCGGCACGTTCAGGTCGGGCCGGCTGCCCGGAATCAGGCACTTGTGCGAAGCGGGAAAGGGCTCGCGCGTGAGCGAGAGCAGGGAGGTGAACTTGTCGGGGGCATTCATGCGGGGCACTCCTTGTTGAGGGAAAGGGTGCTCCGCAATCGCTCGGTGGACTTTGGGCCGCCACGGTGGGTGGGTGGCGGACCGGAGTCAGGGAGTGCAGCTCTTCTTACGCCGGTATGACCCGGATCAAGTTCGCGGGTCGGCAGCTTTGCCATCTCAGCACGCCACATGCGTGCACCCCGGAGCGAGGCCGATTGTGCGAGCCTCGGCCCGCCGAGTCAACCAGGAGTCTGCAAGTCGCCTTCGAGGTAGAACCAGCGATCGCCCTCGCGCACGAAGCGGCTGCGCTCGTGCAGCCGCGTGGCGGTGCCGGTGCTGCTGCGCTGCCGGGCGACGAATTCGACCTCTGCGTGGTCGGCGTCGAGCACCGATCGCGAGCGGATGTCCAGGCCCAGCCATTTCACGCCGGGCTCGAACTCGATCGACGCCGGCCGCGTGGACGCGTGCCAGGTGGCAAGCAGGTAGGGCCCACGCTCCAGCACAAAGGCGGTATAGCGCGAACGCATCAGCGATTCGGCGTCCGGCGCGGGCGTGCCCTCGAAGTCTTCGAGGTAGCGGCCGCAGCACAGGGCATAGCCGATGGGCTTGTCTCGACGGTCCGTGCGGCCGCAGGGGCAGGGTCCGGTGGTGGGAACAGTGGCGCTCATGAAGGCCTCTATTGGAACACCTCGCGGCCCTGCCCCCGATGGGGCAACCCCGGGGCGCCTTCGGAGATCCACCCTTGGCGCAGTGCTTGCTAGAAGTTAGCCTTGTTTCTGCACACGAAAAGAACGAGGCGGCGATGTACCTGACAGGCTCCGAACAGCAGGCGCTGCGCGGCGTTTTCACGCTGCTGGCGGAAGACCGAGGCGAAGGCGACATTCGCGAGCGACTCGGCCGGGCGCTGCTCGACCTGCTGCATGCGGACCAGTTCGCCTCCTTCGTCTGGAATGCCGAGACCGGTCAGTTCGACGGCCGCGTAGCCTTGAACATGGACCCTGCCAACCTCGACCGCTATGGCGAATGGCATCAGCACCATGACCCGATCACCTTCGTGCTGCAGTCGCACCGCCGCGCGACGCGCGTGACCGACGTGATGCCGCAGCGTGAACTGATGCACACAGAATTCTTCACCGACTTTCTTTCGCGCGACGGACTGCACTGGGGCATGAACCTGCATGCGTTCGAGGGCAACCGGGCGCTGGGCGACCTGCGCATCTGGCGGTGCAAAGGCCGCGGCGATTTCGGCGATCATGAAAAGGCACTGCTCGACCTGATCGAGCCGGCTTTCATCGGTGCGCTGCAGCGTGCTCAGCGTAAAGCGGCTGCCGTGCAAATGCCCGCCGAAGCGCCGTGGAGTGCCCTGAGTGCGCGAGAGCAGGAGGTCGCTCAGGCTGTCTGCGAAGGACTGACCGACAAGGAAATCGCGCGCCGCATGGCGGTGAGCGTGCCGACGGTGCGCACCTACCTGCGGCGCATCTTCGACAAGCTCGGCATCGAACGCCGCTCGGCGCTGGCCGGCTGGGCCCAGCGCTGATACGGGCTAAAGCGCCCTACTTCGCCTTTGGAGCCGGCAGGCGGCCCAGCACGTTTTCCACCGCAAGGCCCACGGCGAGCAACTTTCGATCACTGCCGGCGGGCCCGTCGAGTTCCAACCCAATGGGCAAGCCGCTGGTTGCGCCAAGGCCCGAGGGCAGCTGCACGCCCGGAATGCCGGCGTTGCTGCCGGGGTCGGTGTTCTGTATCAGCACGCCGAAGTTCTCGGGGCTGCTGGCCTCGGGTGCAGCCAGCGGCGCCACGCGCGGCACGGTGGGAAACACCAGCGCATCGAGGCGGTGCTGCGCGAAGGTGTCGCGGTAGAGCTTCTGCAACGCGGGCCGCGCGACGTGCATTGCGCTGTCGTAGGCCGGCTTGGCGTCGACCGTGCCATTCGGCGCCGGCAGCTTGCGCGGAATCACGAACGCCTCGAAGGTGGCCTTGACGTCCGGGCTCGCAATGCCGGCCGTCAGCTGCGCGATGTCGATGCCGGTGCGGTATTTCGCGAGGTAGGCGACCATGTCGTCGTTCGCCTCGTAGAGCGCGACCGGAAAGCCGATGGCGCCATTGAGTTCCATGAGCTTCGGCATCTCCACGTCGACCAGCGTGGCGCCTGCCGCGCGCAGCTTGGCCAGTGCTGCGTCGGTTGCGGCGCGCGTATCGGCGTCGAGGTTGGCGTAGAAAGCCGGCACCACGCCGAGCCGCACGCGCTTCAGGTCGGCGGGCTTCAGCGGGGCGCCGCCTGCAATCACGCGGTCGAGCAGCGCAACGTCGGCCATCGACTGCGCCATCGGCCCGGCGGTGTCACGGGTGTGCGAGATCGGCGCGATGCCCCGCTGCGAATAACGGCTCATGCTCGGACGCAGCGAAGCGCAGCCGTTGAATGCGCACGGAATGCGCACCGAGCCGCCGGTGTCGGTGCCCAGTGCCGCCGGCGCCATGCGTGCGCCGAGAGCCGCGCCATTGCCTGAGGACGAACCGCCCGCCACGCGGCTTGCGTCGTAGGCATTGCGCACGCCCACCTCGGGGCCGGTCTGGAACGCGGGGTTGTAGCCTGTCACGCCGAAGGCCAATTCGTGCATGTTCGTCTTGCCGAGAATGACGGCGCCGGCCGCGCGCAGCTTGGCGACCACCGGCGCATCGGCCTTGGGAACAAAGCCCTTGAGCGCCGGCGACCCGGCCGTGGCGGGCAGGCCCTGCACCTGGATGTTGTCCTTGATGACCACGGGCAGTCCGGCCAGCGGCTTGCAGGCACCGCCGCGCTTGCGCGTGGCATCGGCGGCACGCGCGGCCGTCAGTGCGCCGGCTTCGTCGAGCGTGATGAAGGCGTTGAGACTCGCCTTCTCCTTGGCTTTCCCAAGGTACGCTGTCACGAGCTGCTCGCTGGTCAGGGTGCCGGCGCAGAGCTGCTGCACGGCATCGCTCGCCGTCAGCGAGCCGATGTCAACGGCGGCGGGTTGCGCCTGGGCGGATGCACCGAGGCACAGCAGGGCCGCGGCGAAGAAGAAGGGTTTGGAATTGGACATGGCAAGGACCTTCGACAAAGAGACCGACATGCTGGGCCAAGGGCGCTGTCCTGTCTGTCATCAAGAACGATGACACGGCTTCGACGCCTTACTGGAACATCACCCACTCGGGCCGCATGTTGAAGCGCACCGGAAGAATGCTCACACCCAGCCCGCTGGTCACGTACATGCGCTTGTCCTTGTGCGCGATCCAGCCATAGGCCCACTCGCGTGGCGCGCGCCCCGGCACCACCAGGGCGCCGTAGCCCGGCACGCTGATCTGCCCGCCGTGCGTGTGCGCGGCCACCATCAACCCGCGGGTGGGCGGCATCGTCGCGAAGCTGAAGGGGTCGTGCATCATGACCAGCGTGGCGGCGCCCTTCGGCACGCCGGCCAGTGCCTGGTCCGGCTGTGAATGGCCCGTCGAGTCGTCGCCGATGCCGACCACCCAGATGTCATGGTCCGGCAGGCGCACCGAGGCGTTTTCGAGCACGCGGATGCCCTGTGCAGACAAGGCCCGCGCCGTGCGCAGGCCGTCGTGCCACCAGTCGTGGTTGCCGAGCACTGCATACACGCCCTGCGGCGCTTTCAGGCGGCCCAGCACGGCAGCCATTTCCTCGATCGACAGGTCTTCGTCGCCACCCGAACCCGCAAGAAAGTCGCCGGGCAGCAGGATCACGTCGGGCTGCGCGGCGTTGATCTGGTCGACGATGCGCGCGGCGCGCTCCACGCTGGTAATGCGCCATGCCGAGCGCGTGGTGAGATGCCAATCGCCCGCCATGGCCACCTTGAGTCCGGCGGGCGCCTGCCAATGCGCCGAACTCAACGGCTCGACGCGTGCCGCGACCCAGCGCGGCTCGATGGCTACCGTCCAGACGGCCAGCGCCAGCAGCAGGACGGCCGCCGCGGTCCGGAGCACCGGCAGCCGGCGGCGCGTACCGGCGCTCACGCCAGCGCGCGTTGAATCAGCAGCTTCTGGATGTCCGACGTGCCTTCGTAGATCTGGCACACCCGCACGTCGCGATAGATGCGCTCGAGCGGAAAGTCGTTCACGTAGCCGTAGCCGCCCAGCGTCTGGATGGCGGCGCTGCACACGCGCTCGGCCATTTCGCTCGCGAACAGCTTGGCCATGGCCGCTTCCTTCAGGCAGGGGCGGCCGGCGTCGCGCAGGCTTGCGGCGTGCCAGATGAGCTGGCGTGCGGCTTCAAGTTGCGTGGCGCACTCGGCCAGGCGAAAGCCCACGGCCTGCTGTTCGAAGATCGAACCGCCGAAGGCCTGGCGCTCCTTGGCGTAGGCCAGCGCCACCTCGAACGCGCTGCGCGCCATGCCCACGCTCTGCGCCGCAATGCCGATGCGACCACCTTCGAGCGCGCCCAGCGCGATCTTGTAACCCTCGCCCTCGGCACCGATCAGGTTTTCCGCCGGGATGCGGCAGCCGTCGAAATTGATCTGCGCGGTGTCGCTGCTGTGCTGGCCGAGCTTGTCTTCGAGGCGCGCGACGCTGTAGCCGGGCGCATCGGTGGGCACGATGAAAGCGCTCATGCCGCGCTTGCCCGCGCCTTTGTCGGTCACTGCGATGACGATGGCGACTTGGCCGTTCTTGCCGCTGGTGATGAACTGCTTCACGCCGTCGATCACGTAGCCGTCTGCGTCTTTCCGCGCCGTGGTGCGCAGGCTCGACGCATCGCTGCCGGCCTGCGGTTCGGTCAGGCAGAAGGCGCCGAGCATCCGTCCTTGCGCCAGCGGTTCGAGCCACTGCTTCTTCTGCTGCGCGTTGCCATAGCGCATGAGGATGGCGTTGACCGGGCAGTTGGTCACGCTGATGGCCGTGCTGGTGCCGCCGTCGCCAGCCGCGATTTCTTCGAGCACCAGCGCGAGCGTGAGGTAGTCGAGCCCCGCGCCGCCATGCTCTTCCGGCACGCAGATGCCGTAGGCGCCCAGTGCCGCAAGGCCCTGGTGCGCTTCCTTCGGAAAGCTGTGTTCGCGATCCCACTTCGGAGCGTTGGGCCAGAGTTCGGCCTGCGAAAAATCGCGCACCGCGTCGCGGATGGCTTCCTGGTCGGCACTGAGCAGCATGGTGTGTCTCCTGTCTTTTTTATTCTTGCGTGCTTACTTGCCGGCGCCCAAGTCCATGATGAGCCGCGCCGCCATGTACAGGCGCCGTGGAATCGCGCTGATGTCGACGTATTCAGCCTTGTCGCTGTGATAGCCGAAGCCCGGCAGGCCCAGGCTTTCGATCACCGGCTTGCCCGAGAGCGCTGCGTAGGCTGCATCGGTGCCGCCGCCGGTGCGTTCTTCGACGCCCAGCGTGCCGCCGGCTTCCTTGTAGAAAGCCACGGCCTTCTCGACCAGCTTCTTGCCGCCTTCGCCCGCGTTGAAGGCCGGACGGCCGCGCGTGATCAACACCTTGACGTCGGATTCGGGCAGCTTCTTTTGCTGCGCCTTTTCTTCGAGTGTCTTCATGGCGGCCTCGAAGTCTTCGTTCTGCGCGTAGCGCACGTCTGCATTGAGCGTGGCGCTGGCGGGAATGATGTTCGACACGCTGCCGGCCTTGGCAATGGTCCAGTTGAAGCGCAGGTGCTTGGCCTTGTCGTCGATGCTCATGGTGCGCAGCACCAGGTCCGACGCCTCCACGAGCGCGTTCACGCCCAGGTCGGGCGCGGCACCGGCGTGCGAGGCCTTGCCGGTGATGTTGACCTGTACGTAGGCAATGCCCGAGGTGCCGAGCGATAGCTTTTCGTCGCCGGCGGCCGTGGGTTCGAAGGACAGCACGTAGTCGGCCTGCTTGGCTTCTTCCTGGATCAGGTCGCGCGAGCCGAAGGAGCCTTTTTCCTCGTCGGTGTTGAAGAGCACGGTGATGGTGCCGTAGTCGCGCACGCCGTAGTCCTTGAGCAGCTTCAGCGTGTGCAGGATGACGGCGTTGCCGCCCTTGTCGTCGGCAATGCCGGGGCCGTAGGCCTTGTTGCCCTCGATGCGGAAAGGCGCCTTCGCGAGCGTGCCCTTGAGGTACACGGTGTCCATGTGCGACATCAGCAGCAGGTTCTTGCCGCCCCGGCCCTTGATCTTGCCGACGATGTTGTCGCCCACCGCGAGCCCGGCCGACTTGCTGCGCGTGACGGTGAAGCCGAGGTTCTTGAGTTCGGCCTCGAGATAGTTGCCGGCAGCCGCAATGCCTTCGGCATCGCCCGTGCCGGTTTCGATGTTGACGAGCTGCTCCAGCGTCTTGAGCACCGCGGGCTGCGCATCGGTCGCGGCCTGGAAGAGCACATTGTCGCGTTTCTGCGCCCAGCCGGCGGCGGGCGCAAGAAAGGCGCCGGCGAGCAAGGCCGTCATGACGGTACGTTGGATGGATGGGCGCATGAAGAACCTCCTGGCGTCTGCGATATTTTTGAAGAAAAACCACGAAGCGCCCCGGCAAGGGGCGCTTGTGGCGGTCGTTTTTATCAGAGCAATTCGAGTGCCACGGCGGTGCCTTCGCCGCCGCCGATGCACAGCGTGGCCACGCCGCGCTTCTTGCCGCGCGCCTTCAGCGCGTGGATGAGCGTGACCATGATGCGCGCGCCGCTGGCGCCGATGGGGTGGCCCAGCGCGCAGGCGCCGCCGTTCACGTTGACGATCTCGTGCGACACGTCGAGCTCATGCATCAGCGCCATCGGCACCACCGCGAAAGCTTCGTTCACTTCCCACAGATCGACGTCCTTGACCGTCCAGCCGGTCTTCTTGAACAGCTTGGCCACGGCGCCCACCGGCGCGGTGGAGAACCACTCGGGCTGCTGCGCATGCGTGGCATGGCCGACGATGCGCGCGATGGGCTTGACGCCGATCTTCTTCGCATGCGATTCGGTCATCATCACCAGCGCGGCGGCGCCGTCGTTGATCGACGAGCTCGATGCGGCGGTGATGGTGCCGTTCTCTTTCTTGAACGCGGGCTTGAGCGTGGCGATCTTGTCGAGCTTGACCTTGCCCGGGCCTTCGTCGATGGAAATGACGGTGTCGCCGCCGCGGCCCTTCACGGTCACGGGCGTGATCTCGTCCTTGAACGCGCCGGACTCGGTGGCCGCCTTGGCGCGCTGCACGCTGGCAATGGCAAAGGCGTCTTGCTGCTCGCGCGTGAACTTGTACTTGGCGGCGCAGTCTTCGCCGAAGGTGCCCATCGAGCGGCCCGGCTGGTAGGCGTCTTCCAGGCCGTCGAGCATCATGTGGTCATAGATCTTGTCGTGGCCCATGCGGTAGCCGCCGCGGCCCTTGAGCATCAGGTAGGGCGCGTTGGTCATGCTTTCCATGCCGCCTGCCACCATCACGTCGTGCGTGCCGGCCAGCAGCAAATCATGCGCGAGCATGGCGGCCTTCATGGCCGAGCCGCACATCTTGCTGAGCGTGACCGCGCCCGCGCTGTCGGGCAGGCCGCCCTTGTAGGCCGCCTGGCGCGCCGGCGCCTGGCCTTGGCCGGCCATGAGGCAGTTGCCGAACAGCACTTCGCCGACGCTGTCAGGTGCAATGCCGGCGCGCTCCACGGCGGCCTTGATGGCGGCGCCGCCGAGGTCGTGCGCGGAGAGGGAAGAAAAGTCGCCCTGGAAGCTCCCCATGGGGGTGCGGGCGGCGCCGACGATGACGATGGATTCGGACATGGTGATCTCCTTCGGAAAGTTGAAAGGTGTCGCGGTGGACCGGGGTCTCAATCAAAAATGCGTCGCGTGTCCGTCGTGCGGAAACCGCTGCGCTTCTTCGTACGGGAACACATCGAGCATCTGCCCGGCCTGGATGCGTTCCTTGTGGTGCTGCCAGAAGGCGGCGTCGAGCAGGTCGGCGTGGTGCGCCATGAAGGCTTCGCGCACCGCGTCGTTGCCCAGCAGGAAAGGGCCGAAGGTCTCGGGAAACACGTCTTTCGGGCCCACTGAGTACCAGACCTCGCCGCTCATCTCGTCTTCCTCGTTGCGCGCCGCGGGCACCTTGCGGAACTGGCAATCGGTGATGTATTCGATTTCGTCGTAGTCGTAGAACACGACCTTGCCTCCGCGCGTGACGCCGAAGTTCTTCCACAGCATGTCCCCGGGAAAGATGTTGGCGGCCACCATGTCCTTGATGGCGTTGCCGTATTCGACGACCGCGTGCTCCAGCTGCTCTTGCGCGCGCTTGGCGTGCGCCGGGCTCTCCGGGTTGGCCAGCGTGTCGAAGGCTTCCTGCAGAAAGATGTTGAGCGGGATCATGCGGCGCTCGATATAGACGTGCTTGAGCACCAGCTCCATCTCCCCGTTGCCGTCGCGGTCGGCAATCTCGAGCTGGCTGGGCGCGAACTTCTGGATCTCTTCGATCAGCTCGGGCTCGAAGCGGTCGAGCGGAAAACCCACGTCGCTGTACTCCAGTGTGTCGGCCATGCGGCCGACGCGGTCGTGCTGCTTCACCAGCAGGTACTTGCCCTTGATCTGCTCGCGCGTGGTGTCTTTCTGCGGCGGATAGAAGTCCTTGATGACCTTGAACACGAAAGGAAACGAAGGCAGGTCGAACACCAGCATGACCATGCCCTTGATGCCCGGTGCAATGCGGAAGCGGTCGCTCGAATAGTTGAGGTGCGAAAGAAAGTCGCGGTAGAACAGCGTCTTGCCCTGCTTTGCCAGGCCCAGCGCGTTGTAGATTTCGGCGCGCGGCTTGCGCGGCATGAGCGAGCGCAGGAACTGCACGCACGCCGAGGGCACTTCCATGTCGACCATGAAGTAGGCGCGCGCAAAGCTGAAGAGCATCTGCAGGTCGTCTTCGCCGAAGAGCGCCGCATCCACGTAGAACTTGCCGTGCCTGTCATGCAGTATGGGCAGCGAGAACGGCAGCTCGACAAAACCGTTCATGATCTTGCCGACCACATAGGCGCCCTTGTTGCGGTAGAACAGCCCCGACAGCACCTGGATCTGGAAGTTGGCGCGCAGCTTCACCTGGTGAAAGCGCCCCATGATCGCGTGCGCCACGCGCTCGGCATCGCGCCGCTTGTTGGCAAAGCTGCCCTGCAGGCCGTAGTCGTCCAGCATCTGCTCGATGGTGTCGGCCAGCGTGTCGTGCGATGGGTAGTAGGGCCTGTACGTGGGCGCGCCGCGCGGCTCGATGTATTCGGTGCTGATGGCCGGCCGAACGAAGATGAAGTCGTTCTGAAAGTAGGCGCGGTGCAGGATCTTCGTCGTGACCGAGTTGAAGAAGCTCTCGGCCAGCTCGGGCTGGTGGTGGTCCACCAGAAGGCCGATGAAGTGCAGCTTGACCTGGTGCCACACCTCCATCGGCTGGTCGCCGGCCTTGAACTCCTTCTCGAGCCGGGCCACGGCTTCGTTCACCCGCAGGTCATAGAACTCGATGCGCTCGCGCTGCGCGCGCTGCTGGCCGTGCCAGTCGGCCGTTTCAAAGCGGTGCTTGGCACGGGCCGATTCGGCGCGGAAGAGGCTGTAATGGCGGTTGAACCCATCGATCATCGCCTTGGCGATGTCGTAAGCCAGCGGCGAATCGAGGCGCTGCGGGAACATGGGTTCAGCCGGTTTTCGTTTCGTCGCCTGCAGCGGCCTGGACGGCTTGTACGGCTGAAATGGCCGGAATGGCTTCAACGGCGATTCCGTCGGCGCCCGCCTGGCCGGACGGCGACGCGCCCAGCGGCTTGCTCCACTTGTAGCGAATGCGCTGAACCGCCGCCTTGTACACCGCGTCCAGCGGCTTGGCGCCGTCGACGTTCAGGCCCAGGTCCTGCAGCAGGCCGTCGTGCACGCCGAAGGTCCAGCCGTGGATCTTGACCTTCTGGCCGCGTCCCCAGGCATCGACCATGACGGTGCTGACGGCCACGTTGACCACCTGCTCGGCCACGTTGAGCTCGCACAGCGCATCGACGCGCACGTCTTCAGGCAGGCTGTCGAGCATCACGGCGTGGCGGTCGCGCACGTCCTGGATGTGGCGGATCCAGTTGTCGGCCAGGCCGATGCGCTTGCCGCTGAGCGCCGCCTTGACGCCCGCGCAGCCGTAGTGGCCCACCACCATGATGTGCTCGACCTTCAGGTGCTCGACCGCGAATTGAATGGCCGAGAGCGCGTTCAGGTCGGAATGCACCACGATGTTGGCGACGTTGCGGTGCACGAACACCTCGCCGGGCTCGAGGCCGGTGATCTGGTTGGCGGGCACGCGGCTGTCGGAACAGCCAATCCACATGTAGCGCGGCGTCTGCTGCTTCACCAGGCTGGTGAAGAAGCCGGGCCGGTCGCGTTCCATTTGTGCGGACCAGGCACGGTTGTGGGCAAAGAGGTCATCAAGATTGTCGGACATGGCGTGATTGTCGATGAGTCGTGATTCGGATGCGGTGTGTCTTGGGTACCCTGTCAGGCTGCCTTGGCCGACCGCTGGGCCTTGGCCAGTGCTGCGCGGCCTTTTTTCTCATGCTCGCGCACTTCGGCCAAGTTGGCCTGCAGTTCGGCAAGCTGCTCTTCCAGCTGGGCGCGGTGCGCGCCCAGCACGCCGAGAAACTTCTGCAGCTGCGCCACGGTGTCGCGCGGGCTGTCGTACATGTCGAGGATTTCCTTGGCCTCCGTCAGGCTCAGTCCCAGCCGCTTGGCGCGCAGCGTGAGCGTGAGCCGCGCCCGGTCGCGCGCGCTGTAGACGCGCTGCATGCCGGCCCGCTCCGGCGTCAGCAGCCCCATGTCTTCATAGAAGCGAATGGCGCGCGTCGTCAGGTCGAACTCCTTTGCGAGCTGGCTGATGGTGAAGGTTTGCGCGGACATGTATGTCTGGAATCGGTCGAAGAGCCGTCCGGAGGGGCGTTGCGGTGGCGACAGCAGGTTTGCCCCGGTCTCCCTACAATGGTGCCCCTAACCCATGACGTTTACGTAAACGTCAATCTTACATGAACCTCCTCGAACGCGAACTCCACTACCCACTGGGCGACACCCTGCCCGCCCCCGGCGAAGCACTGGAAGTCGCGCCGGGCGTGCGATGGATCCGCATGCGGCTGCCGTTTGCGCTCGACCACATCAACCTCTGGCTGCTGCGCGACAGCATTGACGGCGTCGAGGGCTGGACCGTGGTGGACTGCTGCATTGCGCACGACGAAGCCCGCGCGCAATGGGAGCAGGTGTTCGAAACGCAGTTGCAGGGCCTGCCGATCCTGCGCGTGATCGTCACGCACATGCATCCCGACCACATCGGCCTGGCCGACTGGCTGTGCAAGCGCTGGAGCGCGCCGCTGTGGATCAGCTCGACCGACTACCACGTGGCCCGCGTGCTGACCTCCGCCGGCGACACGCTGGCCGGCGGCGACCAGGCGGCCAACTTCTTTGCGTCGCATGGCCTGACCGATCCGGAGGCGGTGGCCAAGATTCGCGCTCGCACCAACTACTACGCCAACATGGTGCCTTCGGTGCCCGAGCGCTTCACGCGCATGATGGACGGCGACACCGTCACCATCAACGGCCACGCCTGGCGCTGCATCAGCGGCTACGGCCATGCGCCCGAGCACATTGCGCTGTACTGCGACGAGCTGAAGCTGCTGCTGGGCGGCGACATGATGCTGCCGCGCATTTCGACCAACGTGAGCGTGCATTCGGGCGAGCCCGAAGCCAATTCGCTGCGGCTCTTCCTGGACAGCATCGACAAGTTCAAGGCGCTGCCCGCCGACACGCTGGGCTTGCCTTCGCACGGCAAGCCGTTCACCGGCATTCACCGCCGCGTCGACCAGCTGCAGGAGCACCACCGCGACCGCCTGGCCGAATTGCTCGAAGCCTGCACGGCCCGCCCGCTGACTGCAGCCGAGGGCCTGCCCATCCTGTTCAAGCGCGAACTCGACCTGCACCAGATGACCTTTGCCATGGGCGAAACCGTGGCACACCTGCACCTGCTGTGGTTCTCGGGCCAGCTCAGGCGCGAACTGGGGCCGGACGGCATCTACCGCTTCGGAGCCCGCAGCGCCGCGGTGTAGGGATTTAGACTTGCCGGATGGACACGCTGGCTAAGCTGCGCGCCGGCCGGCTGGCTGGCGCCAAACGAATCGATCTCTCGTGCGGACTCACGGAGTTTCCGCGCGAGATTTATGACCTGGCGGACTCGCTCGAGGTATTGAACCTTTCGGGCAACGCGCTCAATGCGCTGCCCGACGATCTGGACCGGCTGCACCGCCTGCGCGTGCTGTTCTGCTCCGACAACCGCTTCACGCAGTTGCCCGAATCCATCGGCCGGTGCCAGGGCCTGGAGATGGTCGGCTTCAAGGCCAACCGCATCCGCAACGTGCCCGCTGCCGCGCTGCAGTTGCCCTCCCTGCGCTGGCTGATCCTGACGGACAACCAGGTCGAGACGTTGCCCGAGACCATCGGCCAGTGCACGCGAATGCAGAAGCTCATGCTCGCCGGCAATCGACTGCGCGCGCTGCCGGAATCGCTGGCGGCCTGCAGCCAGCTCGAACTGCTGCGCATCTCGGCCAACCGCTTCGAGGCGCTGCCCGGGTGGCTGCTCTCGCTGCCGCGCCTTTCATGGCTTGCGGGCGCGGGCAACCCTTTCGATGCGCAGGCCGAAGACGCTGCCATTGCGGCGCAATCGGTGCCGCACGTCGACTGGCGCGATCTGGCGCTGGGCCTGAAGCTCGGCGAAGGTGCATCAGGCGTCATTCATCAAGCAACGCTCGGCCCAGCGTCGCAGCCCGTGGCCGTCAAGCTGTTCAAGGGCGCCGTGACGAGCGACGGCTGGCCCCACAGCGAAATGGCCGCCAGCATCGCAGCCGGCGCGCATCCGACATTGATTGCCGCGCAAAGCCGGATCGACGGTCACCCGGAAGGCACCGAAGGCCTGGTCATGGCGCTGGTTGACCCATCTTTCCGCACGCTTGCGGGACCGCCAAGCCTGGCGTCGTGCACGCGCGACGTCTACGCGGCCGACGCGCAATGGACTTCCGGCGTGGCGTTGCGCATTGCGCGCGACATCGCCTCCGCCATGCAGCATCTGCATGCGCACGGCATCTTGCACGGCGACCTCTACGCGCACAACATCCTGTGGAGCGCACAGGGCGGCGGGCTGCTCGGCGACTTTGGCGCCGCCTGGATGACCGGCGCGCTCGCTCCTACGCAAATCGGGGCGTTGCAACGGCTGGAGACGCGCGCCTTCGGCTGCCTGCTGGAAGAGCTGCTCGACCGCTGCAGCGATGCGCCGCCAGACGCCATGGCCGTGTTGAAAGACCGCTGCATGCAACCCGACATTGCCGCGCGGCCGTCGTTCGCCGAGGCATCGGCCCTGCTCCAGGGCGAGCTCTCGCAATGACAGGGCCACGCTTGCCGCTGCCCACGCGGGACGGGGTCGGCCCGAGCTGCGTCGGGTTGCCGCAAGGCCACTGGCCCACCATCGTCGAGTTCTTGATCAAACGCTTTCCGGCGATCTCGCGCGAGGCGTGGATGGCGCGCATCGAGGCCGGTGACGTGATCGACGAGCACGGCGCGCCCGTGACCGCCCAGCGCCGATACCAGGCACCGCTGCGCGTGTACTACTACCGCACGCTCGACGCCGAGGTGCGCATTCCGTTCGACGAGCAGGTGCTGTTCCAGGACGACCAGCTCGTGGTGGTCGACAAACCGCCCTTCCTGCCCGTAACGCCCACCGGCAAGTACCTGCAGGAAAGCCTGCTGGTGCGGCTCAAGCGCAAGCTGAAGCTCGACGACCTGGTGCCGCTGCACCGCATCGACCGCAGCACAGCGGGGCTGGTGCTCTTTTCAGTGCGTCCCGAAACGCGTGGCGCCTACCAGGCCATGTTCCCCGAGCGCCGCATCGCCAAGCACTACGAGGCGGTGGTGCCATGGCAACCGGGCGTGTCGTCGGTGCCCGGTACCTACCGCAGCCGGCTGGTCGACGACGAGCATTTCATGCGCGTGAAGGAAGAGGCCGGCGAGCCCAATTCGGAAACGCGCATCCTCGTGGAACAGGTCGCGGGCGGCCATGCCCTGCTGAAGCTTTCGCCGATTACTGGCCGCAAGCACCAGCTGCGGGTGCATTGCATGGCACTGGGCATGCCGATCGTCAACGACCCGATCTACCCCACCCTGCTGCCGCCCGATAGCGACGACTTCGACAAGCCCTTGCAGCTGCTGGCCAAGTCGGTGGCGTTTCAAGACCCGGTGAGCGGCGAGTTGCGCACTTTCACGAGCCCCCGGAGCCTGTCGCTGCCGCCAAGGTGACGCATCGCGCGCACGCGGCGCACTAAGCTCGTTTCCTGAAATCTTTCGTTATTTCATTCAGGAGACACCTGCACCATGGACACCACCCAACTCTTCTCGCTGAAGGGCCGCAGCGCCTTGATCACCGGCGGCTCGCGCGGCATCGGCCGCATGATCGCCGAGGGCTTCCTGGCCCAGGGCGCGCGCGTGTACATCTCGGCCCGCAAGGCCGCGGCCTGCGACCAGACGGCCAAGGAGCTTTCGGCCTTCGGGCAATGCGTGTCGCTGCCGGCCGACGTGTCCACCCTGGAAGGCGCGCAGGCGCTGGTCGATGCCTATGCCGGGCATGAGGACTCGCTCGACATCCTGGTCAACAACGCCGGCGCGGCGTGGGGCGCGCCGTACGACGAGTTTCCAGAGAGCGGCTGGGACAAGGTGGTGGACCTGAACCTGAAGACGCCCTTCTTCTTGACCAAAGCACTGACGCCGATGCTCAAGAAGGCGGCGACCGATCACTTGGCGAAGGTCATCAACATTGCCTCGATCGACGGCATTTCAGTGAATCCGCAGGAGACTTATTCGTATGCGGCGAGCAAGGCTGGGCTGATTCAGCTGACTCGGCGGATGGCGCTGAGGCTGGCGCAAGAGCGGATTGTGGTGAGTGCCATTGCGCCTGGGGCGTTTGCTTCGGACATGAACAAGCTGGCGCGGGACCATGGGGATGAGGTGAAGGAGCGGATTCCTGCGGGGCGGATTGGGGTGCCGGAGGATATGGCTGGGGCGGCTATTTATTTGGCCTCTCGGGCGGGGGACTATGTGATGGGGTCTACGTTGGTGGTGGATGGGGGGGTGACGCACGCGCGTTGAGCTGTTTGCTTGGTTGCCTCCGAGGTGCGGGCCTTGTTTGGGTTCCGAGGCCGGGTCTCGCCCCCGGCGGGCGACTCACTTTCTTTGCTTCGCCAAAGAAAGTAAGCAAAGAAAGGCGACCCCTACTGTCTGCGTCCCCTGCGCTGCGCTACGGGGAAACCTGCGGTGCTCGACTCCGGCGGGGGTCCGCAGAACTCGCTTCGCTCAAACAGCTGCGGCCCTGATCCC
>NZ_JBBCBV010000007.1:0-233110 GCF_037204045.1 Variovorax sp. CCNWLW225
CACCCGCTGGCGGGGTGCCTTGCGCAGCGAAATAAAGGAGGAGGCCGCAGGCCGGGGGACATTCGCGGAGTAAGGTAACCCGTCGGCGGGTGCGCCGCCCCGAACAACCACAGCGCCAAAAAACTCAGGCCGCCTTCGCAATCGGAATGGTCACAGCGTTCATCCCGCGATAAACCTCCGCCTCGCCATGCTTCGCAAGCAACTGCATCAGGTGCTTGCGAATCAGCATCCCCGGCCGATCGGACTCCATCGAATATTCGACTCCCCGCCGCCGCGTATCGACCAGCGCATCAGGGTCCGTCGATTCGAGGATGTCCTTGTCCTCGCGCGTGATCTCCTCGTCGAAGTCGATCAACATCTGCGCCGCGCAATCGGCCTCGGTGTCGTTGCGGAACAGCCATTGGCACAGCTGCATGCGGCCATCGTCGATGGGTGTGAAGCAGTTGATGATGATGTGACGCACGCCGCTCGGGTATTCGATGTCGAGCCGGCGCGAGAACGGCAGGAAGTAGGCGTTGCGCATGTGGCGCGTGGTGATCGGGTCCGTCACGCCGCTGATGGCGTGAAACTTGGCGGGATTGACGGCCTCGATCACGGTCTCCGCATGGAAGCCGTTTTCGTTCTCCACCAGCTCGTATTTGCTCGGCTTCGGGCTTGCGGCCACGCCGAAGGTGGCGCGGTGCACAAAGCTGAAGTGCGAGTTGTCGAATGAATTTTCCAGCGCCCGCATCGGGCTGGTCTGCCACTCTTCATGGAACTGGAAGATGGTGCGGTAGCCCGGGTCGGTGAATTCGGGAATCGCTGGAATATCCGCAAGCGGTTCTTCCAGGGCCACCCATGCATAGCCATAGCGCGCAGTGCAGCGGTAGGCGGTCGTCTTGTATTCCGGCGATATCTTGCGGTCGGGCTCGTACTGCGGAATGCGGATCACCTGCCCGCTGCGGTCGTAAGTCCAGCCGTGATAACCGCACTGGATGGCGCCCTGCCCGCAGGCCTTGCCTTCACCATCGACGCACCAGCCCTTCGAGAGCTTGGCCGTGCGGTGGCAGCAGCGGTCGCGCAGCGCAGCGGGCTGGCCATCCGCATCGATGAAGAGAACGATGTCTTCACCCAGCAGCGTGAAGGGCTTGGGGCCTTGGGCCAGGTCGGCAAGCGGCATGACGGCATGCCAGAACTTGCGGAAGACGGGTTGTTGGGTGACGAGCATGCGTGGACTCCTTCTGTTGTTGCGCGTGGGTACGAACGAACCTGAAAGAGCAATTTCCTGCCGCGGGGGCTGAACGCTTCTACTCTGCGCCACTTGCCATGCAAATTGCGCGCCCGCATTGTGGCCCGGGCCGGCGCAGCCTCCAAGCACCCGACGGCAATGCCCGAGCAAAAGACCGTGGCATGCGGCTTGGCATGGCTCGTGCATGAACTTGCGCAAGAGTAGAAGCGTTCAGCAGCGCACGCACCACGGTTGTGCGCTCGCCCGGAAATTGCTCTTGAAGTGCCTCCTGCCTTGGGCGGGAGGGTTCAAGACCCGAGAATTCCGAGGCCCCACATGCAACGTCGATTCTTTCTTGCGGCCAGTGCCGCCTCCCTTGCCGCTCCTGCTGTGTTCGCCCAAGGCGGCGGCAAGCTGACCCCGCTCAAGTTCACGCTCGATTTCCGCATCAACGGCCAGACCGCGCCCTTCTTCCTCGCGCACAGCAAGGGCTACTACAGGGACGAAGGCCTGGACGTGACCATCGACACCGGCGCCGGCTCGGTCGCGTCGATCACGCGCATCGCAAGCGGTGTCTACCAGATGGGCCTGGGCGACATCAGCTCGCTGGTCGAATTCAATGCGCAGAACCCCGGCACCCCGATGGTGCAGGCCGTGTACCAGTACTACAACCGCGCACCCTTCGTGATCATCGGCCGCAAGGACCGCGGCGTGACCGGCGACTTCAAGAGCCTGGCGGGCAAGAAGGTGGCCGCGGCGGCCGTTGAATCGACCCGCCGCGCCTGGCCGATGGTGGCGCGCAAGCAGGGCATGCGCAGCGACGCGTTCCAATGGCAGACCACCGACTTCAGCGCGCGCGACAACGTGATGGTGCGCGGCGACGTCGATGCAGCCACTTACTTTCACGACTCCGCCATTTCGCTCTTCGCGCGCATGAAGGCCGAGGAGCTGTCGGTGCTCAAGTATTCGGACGCGGGCGTCGACCTGTACGGCAACGCCATTCTTGCGAGCAGCAACCTCATTACGCAGAACCCCAAGCTGGTTGCAGCCTTTCTGCGCGCCACCAACCGCGCCATGGTCGAGACCTTTGCCAACCCGGCGCCCAGCATTGCGGCCATGCGCCAGCGCGAACCCATCCTCGACGAAAAGATGGAGCTCGAGCGCTGGGGCGTCACCGCGCAATACGTGGGCGCCGCCGACACGCGGGGCCACGGCCTGGGCGACATCAAGAAGCTCACGCTCGAGCAGCAGGTCGACGAGGTCGTCGACGTATTCGGCCTCAAGGTCAAGCCCGCGTCCGACGCCATCTTCAACACTTCGATGCTGCCATCGCGGAGCGAACGTACCCTCTCCAAGACATGAGCCAAGACATTACCCAAGGCATGAACATCAGCAACAGCCACACCGTACCCCCTGAAGAAACCAGGCTCGACGAGCGGGACGAGCGCTACCTGCGCAAGGCCATCGTCTGGTCGCATGCGGCGCGCCGGCGTGGCAACCGGCCCTTCGGATCGGTCATCGTCTCGGCCGCCGGCGAGGTGCTGGCCGAGGCCGGCAACAGCAACACCGAGACCGGCGACTGCACCGCCCATGCGGAGGTGAATGCGCTGCGCGCGCTGGCCGGGAAAGGCCTCACGCGCGAAGAGCTCGCAGGCGCGACCATCTATGCATCGGGCGAGCCTTGCGTGATGTGTGCGGGCGCCATCTTCTGGTCGAACATCGGCCGCGTGGTGTTCGGCATCGACGCGGAGCGGCTGCGCGTCTTTCGCGGCGAGCGGCAAGACCAGCGCGATGCGGAGCTGTCGTGCCGCGATGTGTTTCGCGCTTCGCCGCACCCTATCGAATGCATCGGGCCGGCGCTGCTCGACGAAGCGAGTGCCGCGCATGACGGAGCGTGGAAGTAAAGAACGCCCGACTAGACTCCAGGGATGCCCTGGCACGCCCATCTTCATCTCGACTACCGACAGGAATCCGCTCGCAGCGTTGCACGCTTTCGCCATGATGGGCCGCTGCGCATCCTTCAGAGCCTCTATCCCGAAGGCGATCCGATCTGCCACAACGTGCTGGTGCATCCGCCGGGCGGGCTGGTGGGTGGCGACACGCTGGGCATCGACATCGAGGCGGCGGACGGAAGCCACGGGCTCATCACCACGCCCGGTGCTTCGCGCTTCTATCGATCCGAAGGCGAGCTGGCGCTGCAGCGCACGCGCATCCGGCTGGCACAAGGTGCGCGGCTCGAGTGGCTGCCGCTGGAAGCCATCTGCTACAGCGGCTGCCAGGCCGAGAACCGCCTCACCATCGAGGCCGAGCCCGGCGCCGAAATGATCGGGTGGGACGTCACGGCGCTCGGCCTGCCGAATGCCAACCAGCCCTTCGAGCGCGGCACCTATCTGCAGCACATCGAAGTGCCCGGCGTCTGGCTGGAGCGCGGGCGTATCGATGCGGCTGACCAGCGGCTGCTGCAAAGCCCGCTGGGCTTCGGCGGGCATCGCTGCATCGCGTCGCTGTTCTTCGTGTCGGGCACGCCGGCCGCGCGGGCGCGGCGCGAGACGCTGCTTGCGCTCGCGCGCGAGGCCATCGATGCGCACGGCCTGCAGGAGAGCGCTGGCGTGACGAGCCCGCATGCGGCGATCGTCGTGCTGCGCGTGCTGGCGCCGGTGGTCGAGCCCGCGATGCAGCTGCTGCGGCAGGTGTGGCAGGCCTGGCGCGCGGAGCTGTGGCAGTTGCCCGCGAGCTCGCCGCGCATCTGGGCCACCTAGCCCCACCAAGGGTTCAAGCCGGCATGTCGGTGCGCGGCAGCCGTAGGTGCTTCTTCAGCGTCTCGAACACCTGCCGCGTGACCGGATTCACCACGTGGCTGCGCACGTACAGGTAGTAGGCCAGGTCGGGCAGGCGCGGCATGCCGTCACCCGCGCCCAGCACGCGCAGGCCCGCGTCGAGCTGCTCCACGCCGCGCGCCGTCACGCCGAGGCCGGCGCGCAATGCGGCCTTGATGCCGATCAGGCTCGACGAGGTGTAGCGCGGTGTCCAGGCCACGCCCGCGGCATCGAGCGCCTCGTGGCCGATGCGGCGGAAGATGCTCGGGCCATCGGCCATGATCAGCGGCACCGGCTTGGCCGGATCGTGCACATAGCTCGCGGCGCAGAGCCACACGGTCGGTGAATTGCGCAGCACCACGCCATCGAACTGCGGATCGGCGCGGTTGGAGATGATCATGTCGACCTCGCCGCTCTTGAGCGAGGTCATGAGGTAAGGGCTGCGGCCGATGTGGATGTCGAGCTGCAGCAGCGGAGAAGTGCGCGCCACCTCGGACAGCAGCAGCGGCAGCATGGTCTCGGCCACGTCGTGCGGTGCGCCGATGCGCAGGTTGCCTTCGAGTTCGCCCTGCCGGAGGCTGCGCAGCGCCTCGTCGTTGAGCGCGAGCAGGTGGTGCGCATAGGTCAGGAGCCGTTCGCCATGCTCGGTGAGCCGCTTCTGCCGGCCCTGCTTGGCGAACAGCGCGTGGCCCGCCTGCTCTTCGAGCCGCTGCATCTGCTGCGTGATGGCCGACTGCGTGCGCCCCAGGTGCACGGCCGCCGCAGCAAAGCTGTGGTGGCTGACGACGGCCGCGAAGGAGCGCAGCAGTTCTAGATCGAGTGTGGGCATACATTAATTTTATTGATGTATTTCTTGCGCCGGCTGCATTGTCGGGTCACGCCCCGATCACTACAGTGAATGCACGCCAAGACACGCATCCCCACTGGAGAACCCTGCATGAGCACCCTGTCCGACCAACGCCGCGAGGCGGTCGCCGCGTCCATCGCCCGGATGAAGAAAGCCATTGGCGATGCTGAACCAACCCGCGAAAAGCTCGATGCGGTGCTCGACGCGCTGCAAGGGCTGGCCGCGCGCACCGACTACTGGGGCGCCGCCGACTTTCCTGCGCCCGAGGCCGGCGAGCACCAGGCCCGCTACCTGATTGCCGAGGACCCGGACCAGAGCTACGCGCTCTACCTCAACGTGATGCGGCCGGGCAAGAAGATCGTGCCGCACAACCACACCACCTGGGCCTGCATTGCCGCGGTGGAAGGCACCGAGCACAACCGCGTGTACGAGCGGCGCGACGACGGCTCGGTGCCGGGTGTAGGCAAACTCGAAGAAACCGCGCTGGTCGTGGTTGCGCCGGGCAAGGGCATCGCGCTGATGCCTGAAGACATCCACTCGGTCGAGATCCAGGGCGAGCAGGTCATTCGGCACCTGCACATGTACGGCCGCGCGCTCGAAACGCTGAACCAGCGCACCGCGTACGACCTGGCGGCCGGCACGTACCAGACGATGGGCATCGGCGTGCAGACGCGCCGCTGAGCGCCCGCTCTTTTCTTTTGTTTTTGTTTCCGATGCGGGCCGCCGGCGCGGCCTCGCACGGCTTCGTTCGCCCTGCCGCATCCGCTCCACCGATTTTTTCCCCTTGCCCATGACGATCTCCCGCATCGATCCGAAGACCCTCAAATCCTGGCTGCACGACGGCGGCGAGATCGCGCTGCTCGACGTGCGCGAGCACGGCCAGTACGGCGAGGCGCATCTGTTCTACGGCATTCCCCTGCCCTTCAGCCGGCTCGAACTCGACGCACCCCGCCTCGTGCCGCGCCGCAGCGTGCGCGTGGTCGTGTATGACGAGGGCGACTGCGACGTGGCCGAGCGCGCCGCCCGCCGGCTTGCTGTGCTGGGCTACACCGGCGTGCATGTGCTGCAGGGCGGCACCCGCGCTTGGAAGGCCGCGGGCCATGCGCTCTTCGCAGGCGTCAACCTGCCTTCGAAGACCTTCGGCGAGCTGGCCGAAGAGGCCTATCACACGCCCCGCGTGAGCGCCGACCAATTGGCCGAGATGCTGGCGCGCAAGGAGAAGGTGGTGGTGCTCGACGGCCGGCCGGTGAGCGAGTTCCACAAGATGAACATCCCCACGGCCACCTGCTGCCCCAACGGCGAACTCGCCTACCGCGTGCGCCGGCTGGTGCCCGACACCACCACGCCCATCGTCATCAATTGCGCGGGCCGCACGCGCAGCATCATCGGCGCGCAGACGCTCATCAACCTGGGCCTTCCCAACCCCGTCTATGCGCTGGAGAACGGCACGCAGGGCTGGTACCTGAACGACCACGCGCTGGAGCACGGCGGCACGCGGCGCTATGCGGCGGACAGCGGCAACATCGATCTTCGGCCGGCCGCGAAGGCGTTGGCCGAACGCTTCGGCGTGCCCACGGTCACGGCGCAGACCGTGCGGCAATGGGCCGGAGATGCCAGCCGCAGCCTGTTTCTCTGCGACGTGCGCACACCCGAGGAATTTGCAGCCGGCACGCTGCCGGGCGCGCAGCACACGCCCGGCGGGCAATTGATGCAGGCCGGCGACCAGTACATTGGCGTGCGCGGCGCGCGGCTCGTGCTGTTCGACAACGACGGCGTGCGTGCGCCCACCATTGCGCACTGGCTGCGCCAGATGGGGCACGAGGCGAGCGTGCTTGAAGGTGGGCTCGAAGGTGGGCTCGCGAGTGGGCTGTCGCTCGCGCCCGCCGCTGCGCCACCCGAGCCCAAGCCTGCGCTGTCGACGATCGACGCACAGGCGCTGTCCGCCCGCCTCGCGCAGGGCGACGTGGCGCTGGTCGACCTGCGCCCGAGCATGCAGTTCCGCGCCGGCCACATACCGCAGGCGCGCTGGTCGATACGCCCGCGCCTGGCCAACGACATGAAGAACGAAACGCGCCAGCTCGTGCTGGTGGCCGACGACGATGCGCTCGCGGCCTGGGCCGCGGCGTCGGAGCTGGCCGGCCTCTCGCGCGCGCCGCTGCTGCTCGCAGGCGGCATGGCCGCATGGCGCGGCGCCGGGCTTCCGGTGGAAGCCACGCCCGCCCTGCCCGCCGATGCGGACTGCATCGACTACCTGTTCTTCGTGCACGACCGCCACGACGGCAACAAGGAAGCCGCGCGCCGCTACCTGGCCTGGGAGACCGGGCTGGTGGCGCAGCTCGATGCGCAGGAGCGCTCGGCTTTCAGGCTGCCTGCCGCGTCGGAGAGTCCGCACGCCTAGCCCCGCTTGCTCTTCCTCATCCGTGCGCCGTTGTCAGTTCCTTTCCAGGAGTCCCGTCATGTCGTCTGCCTATCGCATTCCGAGCCTTGCCCGCCTTTCCGTCGCTGCCGCATGGCTCGCGGCCATGGCCCTGCAGCCTGCCTCGGCCCAGCCGCTGCCGGCACGCGACGGCTTTCCGTCGCAAACGGTGAAGTTCGTCTCGCCCTTTCCCCCAGGCGGCGGCAACGACGCCACGGCCCGGCTGGTGACCACGCGGCTGGCGGAAATCATGGGCCAGGCCGCGGTGGTGGACAACCGCGGCGGCGCGGGCGGCAACATCGGCGCCAAGTCGGTGGCCGAGGCCAAGCCCGATGGCTACACGGTGCTGACCTCGCAGGTGTCGATCATGGCGGTGAACCCTTCGCTCTACTCGGCGCCCGGCTTCGATCCGCTGAAGAACTTCATGCCGATCACGCAGATCAACGCGGCGCCGCTCGCGCTGGTGGTGGAAGCCAATTCGCCCTACAAGACCTTTGCCGACCTCGCCACGCGCGCCAAGGCGAGCCCCGGCAAGGTCACCTATGCCACGCCGGGCAATGGCACGCTCTCGCACATGGTCGGCGTGGTGCTGCAAAAGAACAGCGGCGTGGACATGACCCACGTGCCCTACAAGGGCGCCGGCCCCGCGCTCACCGACCTGCTCGGCGGGCAGGTCGACGTGCTCGTGACCTCGACCTCCTCGGTCGCGGGCATGGTGCAGAACGGCAAGCTGCGCGTGCTTGCCGTCACCAGCCCACGCCGCATCGGCGTGTTCGCAAAGGTACCCACGCTCGAGGAACTGGGCTACGCCAGTGCCCGCTTCGAAGACTGGTATGGCTTTTTCGCGCCGGCCGGCACGCCGCCCGAGCGCGTGGCCTACCTGAACGAGGCCATCGTGCGCACGCTGCGCCTGCCCGAAGTAACCAAGCTCGTGAACGACGGCGGCAGCGAGGTGGTGGCCAGCACGCCCGAAGCCTTTGCCGCGCAGCTGCGTCAGGACATCGACCGCTGGTCGGGTATCGTCAAGCTTTCCGGCGCGAAGGCGGATTGACGCCCCATAGGGGCCCCGCTCGCTGAAACACACCATGTCCGATTCGTCCAAAGATCCCGCAGACCAGTCCCTCGACACCCGGCTCGTCCACACCGGCAAGGCCCCGGCCTACTTCGGCGGCTCGCCGGTCAACACGCCGCTGGTGCGCGCGAGCACCGTGCTGTTCGACAGCGTGGCCGCCATGCGCGACACGCGCGCGCGGCGCGATGGCGAGCGCGCCTTCAGCTACGGCGCACGCGGCACGCCCACCACCTTCGCGCTCGAAGACGCGGTGAGCGAACTCGAAGGCGCCCACCGCACGCGCCTCTTTCCCACCGGCCTTGCCGCCATCGGCATGGTGCTGCTGTCGTACCTGAAGCCCGGCGACCATGTGCTGATGTCGGACAGCGTGTACGAACCGGCGCGCAACCTCGTGCATTCGTTCCTCGATCCCTATGGCATCCGCTGCACCTTCTTTGCCGCGGACGGCAGCGGCATCGAAGAGCTGTTCGAGCCGAACACCAGGCTCGTGTATGCCGAGTGCCCCGGTTCGCTGGTCTACGAGATGTGCGACCTGCCCAGGCTGGCCGCACTGGCCCACGCGCGCGGCGCGCTCCTGGCGGCGGACAACACCTGGGGCTCGGGCGTTCAATACCGGCCACTCGCGCTGGGCGCCGACATCTCGCTGATGGCCGCCACCAAATACCTCTCGGGCCATTCGGACGTGATGATGGGCACCGTCGCCACCACGCGCGAGGCCTGGCAGCCGCTCAATGAGCGCTGCGATGCCTTCGGCATGACGGTGAGCCCCGACGATGCCTGGCTGGTGCTGCGCGGCATGCGCACGCTGTCCGCCCGGCTGCAAATGCACGAGCGGCATGCGATGGAAGTGGCGCACTGGCTGGAGGCACGGCCCGAAGTGGCGGCGGTGTTCTGCCCCGCGCTGCCGCAGCATCCGGGCCACGCCGTTTGGAAGCGCGATTGCCGCGGTACCAACGGGCTCGTCTCGTTCGAGCTGCAGCCGGGCATCGAGGACGCCTCGGTCGATCGCCTCGTCGATGCGCTGTCGCTGTTCGGCCGGGGCTCGTCGTGGGGCGGCTACGAGAGCCTGGTGGCCTGGGCCAACATGCGTGCAGCGCGCAGCGTGACCGACTGGAGCCGGCGCGGTGCTGTCATTCGGCTGCACGTGGGGCTCGAAGCGCCCTCGGATCTGCTGCGCGATCTTGAATGTGGCTTTGCGGCCCTGGGTGCCGGCTGAAGGCGCCTCCAGCGGCTCAGGCTGCGACCGGCTCGGGAAGGATGGCCGTCAGCGCGAAGTCGACAAGGTGGAGCCAGGTCGCTTCGAGGCCCATGATGCTGTGATGGTCGGAGCCGGGAACGGTCTGCACCGAGATGGGCGTCGGCCATGCGGCGATGAGCTTCTGCGAGCGCTCGGGCAGCACCACATCGTCATGCTCGGCCAGCAGCACCTGCGTCTTGGCGGCCACTTCCTTGCAGTGCGTCAGCGAATCGAAGCGATGCCGCAGCAGCAATGAAAGCGGTACGAGCGGAAAGCGCCTCTTGGCCACTTCCAGCATCGAGTCGTACGGCGTGACCAGTTGCAGGCTCGAGAACTCCTGCTGCGCCACCAGCTGGATGGCAACGCCCGTGCCCAGGCTTCGGCCGACCACGTGCAGGCGCGCCTGCGGAAAGGCCTTGCGCAAGTGGCGGGCGAACTGGATCGCGTCCGCCACGGAGGCAATCTCGGAGGGATGGCCTTGCGAATCGGCCACGCCGCGGTAGTTGACCGCGGCAAAGCCGAAGCCTTCCGGTAGCCAGTGCAATGCCTGCGCGGTGGCGCGCACGTCCTCGCCCCGCCCGGCAAAGTAGATGAAGAGGTCTTGCAGCGCCTCTTCGCCATGCGGGTGATAGACATACCCGCGCACCATGCCGCCCGGCACCGTGTGCGAGTAGGTGGAAAAGTCGTCGGACAGATGAACGACGGGCAGCTTTCGGGCGTTGAACAGAATGTGCCCCTGGCGTGTTGCCAGGAGCGTCCAGTACGCGGCGATGCCACCAATGGCAGCGGCCGACGCCGAGAGTGCAATGCGGAAGGCTTTGGATGACAAGGTTTTCTCCGGAAGAGGCTTTGCGCCGGGCGGCTACTTCTTGCAGTCGCCACCGACGGAAACCGTGCCGTCCTTGCATTCGGTCAGGATGCGTTCGTCGGCCGCGCGCGGGGGCGCGCCGTTCGAGGCGGCTTCCTGCGCGGGTGATGTGGGCGATGCGCCTTCGCGCTGGTAAACGATTTTCTTGCTGCCGAGCTCGCAGGTGCCCACCACCTGGCCGCTCGCCTCGGCGTTGGCGTCGACGGTGGCTACGGTAAACCGCGTGACACCGGCGGCGGCAATCTTCGATTCGATCTGGGTACGCAGTGCTTCGCAGTTTTCAGCAGCAGCGTTGGCGGTGCCCGCCGAAGCAAGCGCGATGTAAATCAACCAGGGTTTCATGATGAGTCTGTCTCGTACCGTGGGTACCGAGGGGTTTGCGAGCCAAGAGTCTAGCCCCGCATTTCCGGAAGAAGCATCCTCGCACACGCTCTGGTAACCGCAGGTCACGGCCGCCAGGATGCAGACTCATCCGTCAACAATTTGTTCGAAGCCTATTCGCAAGCGCTTCTGCCCGCCGGAGACTGGCGCAGCCTGTTCAGAAAAATGAGTTGGCTCTTCGCCGTATCGCTGCCTTGCGACGCCGCCTTCATCATCCAGCCCCGTGCCTCGCAGCGGTTGGCCTTGACGGCCGACCCGTAAAGCGTGGGCCCTGCCAGCAGCACCATGCCCAGCATCTCCTGCGCCTCGGCACTGCCCTCTCCAGCAGCCTGCCGGAGCTCATCGAGCATGGTGCGGTAGTCGCGGGCCGTCTGTGCTTCGAGTGCCAGCTGAAACCGCTGCTCGGCATGCAAGACGATCTTCGGTTCCGCCGGCTGCGCCGCGGAGAGCGCCGCCGTCAGGCAAAGGCCGCTCGCCAGCACGATGCGCCAGCGCAGCGACCAGCTTGCGATTTGATTCAATTCGGATGCCATATCGATGTCCTCCACCGGTTGTTCGGGTGAAGGGCATCGTGGCAGCAAGCGCTTGCAAAAAGAAACTGGAATTCACACAGGCAGGCTCAGGCAGTGCCTGAGTCCGTGCCTTGGTCAGCGATTTATGACGCTTCAGTTGGCGCTCAGGTCCATCAGCATGCGCGACAGCAGATAAAGCCGCGGCACCACGCTTTCGACTTCGGCGTATTCGTCCGGCGTGTGAATGCCGCCGCCCACGATGCCGAAGCCGTCGAGCACCGGCACGCCCACGCCCGCCACCAGGCTGGCATCGGCGGCGCCGCCGCTGCTTTCGATGGTGAGTTTCTTGCCGATCTCGGCGTAGATGCCCTCGGCCATGGCCACGAGCTTGTCCGACGCAGGCGAACGCGGCATCGGCGGCAGGCCGCGGATGAGCCGAACGCGCACTTCGGTGTCGGGAATCAGCTTGTTCTGCGAGATGCGGACCAGGTCCTTCTCGACCCGGTCGAGCTCTTCGGGCGTGGCGGCACGCACATCGCCCCTGGCGCTTGCGGTGGCGGGAATCACGTTGGTCGGCCCGTTGGCATTGAGCACCGTGAAGTTGACCGTGGTCTTCTTCGCCGCATCGCCCGTCTTCGCCAGCTGCAGCACCTGGTGCGCCACTTCCATCGCCGCATTGCGGCCCGCTTCGGGCGCAACGCCCGCGTGCGAGGCGAGCCCCTTCACTTCGATGAGCGCCGTGGCCGAGCCCTTGCGCTCCACCACGAGTCCGTCGGCCGGGCGGCCCGGCTCGAGGTTCAGCGCCACGTCATGCTGCTTGGCAATGCGCTCGATGAGCGCGCTGGTGCCCACCGATCCCACCTCTTCGTTCGTGTCGATGAGGAAAGTGATCTGCCCATAGTCCTTGAAGCCGATCTTCTGCAGGATCTTCAACGCCTGGAGCCCGGCGACCACGCCGCCCTTGTTGTCCATGACGCCGGGGCCGTAGGCGCGCCCGTCCTTGATGTAGAACGGCTTGGCCGCGGCCGTGCCTTCCTTGAACACGGTGTCGATGTGGGCGAGGATCAGGATCTTCTTCTTGCCCTGCCCGGTGATCGTGGCGACCACGTTGGTGCCGGGATGCGGCTCCGCCGGAAAAGTCTCGATGCGCGCGTCGAGCTTGCGCAGTTCTGCAACAACGATTTCGCGCACCTTGTCGAGCCCCTCGGTGTTGGCCGAGCCGGAGTCGATGTTGACCATTTGCTCCAGCAGCTTCAGCGCTTCTTCCTTCTGCTGCGTGGCCGCGTCCAGCGCACCCTGGTGCGGCTTCTGCGCCATGGCGGCGCCAGCGAACAGCGCGCAAGCCAGTACTGCGCCCTGGCAGGCGGCGCGCAATGGCGCGGGTTTGGTGAAGTGATTGCGCTTGTGAAGACGAGTCATGGAATCCGTTCTGTTGTTCGTTCGAAGTTGGACGAAGGAAAGCCCGCTGGTGCGGGCTCCCTCAGGCTATCACCCGCTTTCCGCGCGGGTCAAGCGAACAAAACACGGACGGACCGGATTTCGCGGCCTAGCAGCAGCGGCCCTTGCCTCCGCCGTAGCGCGCTTCGAGACGCTCGCGGAAGAAGGCCTCGTAGCTCATCGGCGGCTGGCCGGGATGCGTGGCCGACATGTGGGTCAGGTAGGCGTCGTAGTCCGGCAGCCCGACCATGAGCCGCAGCGACTGCTTGAGCGAGCGGGCAAAGTAGCGCCCGGCTTCCGGCAATGCGAGGGCCATGGCTGTGCTCAGCGCGCGGCCGATGCGGCCATCGGTTCGAAAGGCGTTTCTTGCGCGGTCGGCCGGTTGGCCGCGCGCGCGGCAAGGCAAGCCTTGATGCTGTACATCAGCACGCTCAGCACCACGAACATGAACAGCGCGCACAGCGCGGCGTCGAGCCGGTCGTTGAAGACGATGCGCGACATGGCCTCAGGCGTCTTCGCGGGCGCCACCAGCACGCCGTTGGCCAGGCCTTCGGTGTACTTGGCCGCGTGCGAGAGAAAGCCGATCTTCGGGTCGGGCGAGAAGATCTTCTGCCAGCCGGCCGTGAGCGTGCAGGCCAGCAGCCATGCGGCCGGCGCAATGGCCACCCACGCATAGCGCTCGCGCTTCATGCGGAACAGCACCACCACGCCGAGCAGCAGCGCCACTGCCGCCAGCATCTGGTTGGAGATGCCGAAGAGCGGCCACAGCGTGTTGATGCCGCCCAGCGGATCGACCACGCCCTGGTAGAGAAAGTAGCCCCAGGCCGCCACGCACAGCGCCGTGGCAAACAGGTTGGCCGGCAGCGAATCGGTGCGCTTGAGCGCGGGCACGAAGCTGCCCAGCAGGTCTTGCAGCATGAAGCGGCCCGCGCGGGTGCCGGCGTCCACGGCGGTGAGGATGAACAGCGCCTCGAACAGGATTGCGAAGTGATACCAGAAGGCCATCATGGCCTGCCCGCCGATCACCTGGTGAAGAATGTGGGCCATGCCCACGGCCAGCGTCGGCGCACCGCCCGCACGGCCGAGGATGGTGGTTTCGCCCACGTCCTTGGCGGTTTGCACCAGCATCTCGGGTGTGACCACGAAGCCCCAGCTCGAAATGGTTTGCGCCGCCTGCTGCGCAGTGCTGCCCACCAACGCAGCCGGGCTGTTCATTGCAAAGTAAATGCCCGGCTCGATGCACGAAGCCGCCACCAGCGCCATGACCGCAACGAACGACTCGGCCAGCATGCCGCCGTAGCCGATGAAACGCGCATGGCGCTCGTTGTCGAGCATCTTGGGCGTGGTGCCCGAAGAAATCAGCGCATGAAAGCCCGACACCGCACCGCACGCGATGGTAATGAACAGGAACGGGAACAGGCTGCCCGACCACACCGGGCCGTTGCCCTGCGCAAACTGCGTGACGGCCGGCATCTGCAGCGTGGGCATGACAAACACGATGCCGATGGCCAGCGCGATGATCGTGCCGATCTTCAAGAAGGTCGAAAGGTAGTCGCGCGGCGCCAGCAGCAGCCACACCGGCAAGCTCGCGGCAATGAAGCCGTAGCCCACGAGCATCCATGTGAGCGCCTTGCCGTCGAAGGTGAAGAGCGGCGCCCACTCGGGGTTCTGGCTCACGGCCTGGCCGCCGAAGATGGCGAGCATCAGCAGCACGAAGCCGATCAGCGACACCTCGCCGATGCGCCCCGGGCGAATGAAGCGCAGGTACACGCCCATGAACAGCGCCACCGGAATGGTGGCCGCCACCGTGAAGGTGCCCCACGGCGATTCGGCCAGTGCCTTCACCACGATCAGCGCCAGCACCGCGAGGATGATGATCATGATCATGAAGGTGCCGAAGAGCGCGATCATCCCGGGCACCGCGCCCATCTCCTGCTTGACCAGGTCGCCGAGCGAGCGGCCGTCGCGTCGCGTGGAGATGAACAGGATGATGAAGTCTTGCACCGCGCCCGCGAACACCACGCCCGCCAGCACCCACAAGAGGCCCGGCAGGTAGCCCATCTGCGCCGCGAGCACCGGGCCCACCAGCGGCCCCGCACCGGCAATGGCCGCAAAGTGGTGGCCGAACAGCACGTTCTTGTCGGTGGGCACGTAGTCGAGCCCGTCGTTGTGGCGGTGCGCCGGCGTCTTGCGGTTGCCGTCAAGCACCAGCACCTTCTCGGCGATGAACAGGCTGTAATAGCGGTAGGCGATCAGGTAGGTGCAGATCGCGGCGGTCACCACCCAGAGGGCGTTGACGCTTTCGCCGCGCGTCAGGGCGACGGTGCCCAGCGCAAAAGCGCCGAGCACGGCCACGGCTAGCCACACCAGGTGGCGGCGGATGCTGTGCATGGGAATGTCTCCTGGAATTGAACCCGGGAGTGTTCCGCGTCGGCCCCGAGCCCGCATCCGTCGCACCGCGCGGCCCGGGTGCGTGGCTTTGCGTAATGGAAAACCCGGAGAAAACCCGAAGGCCGGGCCAAATTCAGAGCCGGCGAACCTGCACCGGCTGACGCGACCAGTACACCCCGTCGAGCCGGTCGAGCCGCACCTCGCCGCCGGTGGACGGCGCATGCACGAACTGCCCCGCGCCTACGTAGATGCCCGCGTGCGACGGCGTGGACGCCCCGAAGAGCACCAGGTCGCCCGATCGGATGTCGGACGCCGCCACCGGCCGGCCGAACCCGGCCAAACGGGCCACCGTGCGCGGCATGGCCTGGCCGGCGCTGTTCTTGTACACGTAGCCGATGAGGCCGCTGCAATCGAACCCACCCTCGGGCGTGTTGCCGCCATAGCGGTACGGCGTGCCGACCAGGCCGAGCGCATGGATCGCGACGCCGTTCGATTGCTCGGCCGTCAGGGGCGAGGTGCTGTAGGTGCCTGTCGAAGGGGGCATGCGCGGACTTGCGCAGCCCAGCGCCAGGAGGCAGGCGCCAATGGAAAGCAGACGAAGCAGCCGGCGCGGCAGCGGCATGCGGGAACGTGGCCTGGGTGCGAGTGCGTCTTGCAAGTCTTGCATGTGGAATGGCGGGTCTTGTGGACGTGGCCAGACTCTAACGCGCCCAGCCCGCGGACCGCCGACCCCACCCGCCTACCGCGGCGCCGCTTTGCCTAGAAGCTCAACGTCGCCGCGCCCCGCTTGATCAGCTCGTGCATCACGCTGGAGCCGGCGATGACCACGCCTTCGAGCAGGCTCTCCTGCGTGTAGCCGCGGCTCTTCACGCAGGGCGTGCAGGCCCAGAGCGTGCCGCCTCGCGAAAGAAAGTCGCGCAGCATGTCGGCCAGCGGTTCCAATGGCTCGACGTGCGTCATGTCGGATGCGCCGCGCCGCACGAGATCGACACCCGCGCTGGTGAGAAAAATGGAGACCTTCAGCCCCGAGGTCATGCCGCCCAGGGCAATGACCAGTCCGACGGAGGACAATTCATGGTCGATGCCATGCGTGATTACAACGACCAGATCGCGTGTCTCGGTGTTCATAGGGGTCTCCATTGAATGAGTGGAGCCAGCGTACGCTTCATGCCGGAGGCAGGCCATGACCAAAATGCCGGAAGTCTTGACCCAAACATCGCCGGGTCGTTCGGGGGACATGCTGTCGGACTTGCTCGAGAGCATGCACGTCACCGGCATGGTGCTGTTCCGTGCCGAGTTCCGCGAGCCCTGGTGCGTGACGAGCGTCGATTCGGGCCAGATGGCCGCGATGCTCGCGCTCGGCTCGAGCCGCGTGATTCCCTTTCACATCATCGGCTCCGGCAGTTGCCGGATCGAGCTGCCCGAGCGTGAACCCATGCGGCTGAACAGCGGCGACGCCGTGCTGCTGCCGTATGGCGGCGTTCACCGCCTGAGCGGCGGCGACGCCACGGCGCCGGCGCACATCGGCCAGTTGCTGCCGCAGCTTCCGTGGGCCGGCATGCCGCTGGTGGAGCATGGCGGAGCCGGCGGCGCCACCAGCGTCATCTGCGGATTCATACGCTGCGACGAGCTGCTGTTTCACCCCGTGCTGCGGCACCTGCCCGACGTGCTGCACATCACGCCGGACACCACGCCGGCCGACCACTGGCTGGCCACCACCATCCGCCATACCGTCACCGAGGCCAGCAAGCCGCAGCCCGGATGGCGCAGCATGCTGCCGCGCCTCACCGAGCTGATGTTCGTGGAAATCCTGCGCAAGCACATGCAGGGCCTCTCGGCCGACGAGGTGGGCTGGTTCGCGGCATACAACGACGCCGTGGTCGGCTCGGCCCTGAAGCTGCTGCACGCAGCGCCGCTGGAAGACTGGAACCTGGAGAGCCTGGCCCGCGGCGTAGGCGTGTCGCGCACCGTGCTGAGCGAACGGTTCAATCACTTTCTCGACCAGCCGCCGATGCAATACCTGGCGCACTGGCGCCTGCAGCTGGCCGCCAAGCACTTGAAGAGCAGCGAGCTGCCGATCAAGATCATTGCCGACCACGCAAGGTACGAGTCGGAAGCAGCCTTCAGCCGGGCGTTCAAGCGGCGCTTTGGCGTGCCGCCGGGAGACTGGCGGCGAAGGCAGGCGCAGGGGCTGGGTTGATCGAGCGATGAACGGCGCCATGGCATCTATTTGCAAAGAGTCCGCATGAAGTCAGCAGGGTTGAAGGGCACTGTCTCCATCGAGCTCGTGCACGAGGCACTGCACGCCGCGGCGCTCAGGAACATGGACATAACCAGCGTGCTTGAAAGCGCAAAGCTGGATCGCGATCTGCTGAATGCACCCCGTGCGCGCATCTCCGCCGCCGCCTACTCGCGCATGTGGGTGGCGCTCGCCGACCTGATGGACGACGAGTTTTTCGGCCTCGACAGCCACGGGCTTCGCCGCGGAAGCTATGCGCTCATGACGCGCGCAGCTGTCAGCTCCAACAACCTGGAGCACGCGCTGCGCCGCATCCTCCGATTTCTTCACGCCACATTGGACGACTTTCATGGCGAGCTGGTCCGCTCGGCGGACGAGGCCTGTGTCATCTTGCATGACGGCGGCGTGCTGCGACGGCTGTTCGGCTACGGCACCTGGTTCATCCTCGTTCACGGCCTGGCATGCTGGCTCGTGCACAGGCGTATTCCCCTGCGCGAGATGCAGTTCCGGTGCCCGCCTCCCGGCGACGACAGCCACTACCGTACGCGGTTCTGCGAGAACGTGAAGTTCAACGGCGAGACCACGCACATCACGTTCGCAAGCGATCTGCTGGATTTGAAGATCGCGGAATCTCCGGACACGGTCGACAACTTCTTGCGCGCGGCGCCGGCCAACCTGCTGGTCAAGTACCGCAATGACGCGAGCACCAGCGCGCAGGTTCGCAACAGGTTGCGCAGCCAGTTGCCCGATGCCTGGCCGGAGCTGGAGAAGCTGGCGCAGGAACTCTGCGTTTCCGGCACCACCCTCCAGCGCCGCCTGCAGCAAGAGGGCGTGAACTACCAGCGTGTGAAGGACGACCTTCGGCGGGACATTGCCATCGACCTGCTGTCGAGCGCGACCTTGACGGTGGCTGAAGTCGCAGCCCGGACGGGGTTCCAGGAGACAAGCGCTTTTCATCGCGCGTTCAAGAAGTGGACGGGTGTCAGCCCCGGCGCGTATCGCTCCTCCCGCCCCGGGCGGGAATAGGCGCTTCCAGGGAGGCGTTCGCATGCCCAAAGGCCCCGATGGAATCGAGGCGTCCGGGCATGGGCTTCGGTTGCTTGCAGAACTAACCTCCGCTCGCACCCGCAGCTTGCGTGTGCCAAGCGCTTGTTGAAAGCAAGGAACCCTGGAATGAACCGAATGATGGCACCGCCGCTCGGCGCAGAAACGCTGCGAGCGGCAGTCGATTGGGCAATTGCCACCCGGCGCAGCGTGAGAGCGTATTTGCCGAGGCCTGTGCCACGGGAAGAAATCGAAGCGATTCTCGCGACCGCGCGCTACAGCGCTTCGGGCATGAACATGCAACCCTGGCATGTGCATGTGCTGACCGGGCCCGCGAAGGCGAGCTTGTCCGCGGCCATTGCGGCGCTCGACGACGATCCCCGCCGATCGGACGAACTGCTGGAGCCTTACGACTACTACCCGCGGGAATGGTTCTCCCCTTATCTCGAGCGGCGGCGCAAGGTCGGCTGGGACCTCTACGGCCTGCTTGGCATTGCCAAGGGCGACAAGCAGCGCATGCACCTGCAGCACGGGCGCAACTATCGGTTCTTCGATGCGCCCGTGGGCCTGTTCTTCACCGTCGACCGCTCGCTCCAGGAAGGAAGCCTGCTGGACTACGGCATGTTCCTGCAGAGCGTGATGGTGGCCGCGCGAAGCCGGGGCCTTCACACCTGCCCCCAAGCGGCCTTCCTGAAGTTTCACCGCCAGATCGGCGAGTTGTTGGAAATACCCACGGGCCAGATGCTCGTTTGCGGCATGAGCCTGGGCTACGCGGACGAGTCGTCGATAGAGAACTCGCTGGTCACCGAGCGGGAGCCGGTTTCGTCATTCACGACGTTCCACAACAATGCAAAGGAGACAAGAGCATGAGCGCGGAATCCTATGGCAAGAGCCTCGACCGCTGCGAGGCCAATCATGTGCCGCTGACGCCACTCGGCTTTCTCGATCGCGCCGCGCTGGCGCATCCGGAACGCCTGGCTGTGGTGCACGGCGATCTGTCGCGAACCTGGGCGCAGACGCGCGAGCGCTGCCATCGCCTTGCCTCGGCACTGGTGATCCGCGGCGTTCAGCCGGGGGACACCGTTTCAGTGCTGGCGCCCAACACACCCGCCGTGCTGGAGGCGCATTTCGGCGTGCCGCTGGCAGGCGCCGTTCTCAATGCGATCAACCACCGACTGGATGCCGAAGCGATTGCATTCATCCTGCGCCATGGCGAGTGCAAGCTGCTGATGGTCGACCGCGAGTTCTCTGCAACGGTCGCGGCTGCCTTGAAGCTGCTCGACGAGCCTCCAGCGGTCATCGACATCAACGACCACCTCGCGCCGGCCGGTGAACGCATCGGCGAAACCGACTACGAATCCTTGCTGGCGAGCGGAGACCCACACTTTGCCGGGCGCTGGCCGAGCGATGAATGGCAGCCCATTGCCCTGAACTACACCTCCGGCACCACGGGAGATCCGAAGGGCGTGGTCGCCAGCCATCGCGGCACCTACCTCATGAGCCTGCTGCAGATCACGAACTGGGCCATGCCGCGGGCGCCGAAGTATCTGTGGACACTGCCCATGTTCCATGCGAATGGATGGTGCTTCACCTGGGCCGTGACGGCGGCGGCGGGCACCCATGTGTGCCTGCGAAGAGTGTCGGCCGAGGCGGTGCTACAGGCTATCGACAGGCACGAGATCGATCATCTGTGCGCGGCGCCGGTCGTCATGGCCATGCTCGCGGACTCGGCGCAAGACATCAGACTGTCCCGCCCCGTGCGCGTGCTCACCGCGGGATCCCCTCCTCCGCTTGCCGTGCTCAACAGTGTTTTGGCCATGGGTTTCGATGTGGAGCACGTCTTCGGCATCACGGAGGTTTGCGGCACGCCGGTGAGCTGCGTATGGCAAGACGGCTGGGACGATCTTCCCAAGGCCGAGCAAGGAAAGCTGCGGGTGCGCCAGGGCGTGCGCGCCGCCATGTTCGAAGGCCTCATGGTCGGCGATGCGGACACCCTGGCGCCCGTTCCTCAGGACGGAAAAACCGCGGGGGAGCTCATGCTGCGCGGCAACACGGTGATGATGGGCTACTTCAAGAACGAGGCCGCAACGCGCAAGGCGCTCGCCAACGGATGGTTCCGCACCGGGGACGTCGCGGTGCTCCACGGCAACGGCTATGCGCAGATCACCGATCGTTCGAAGGACGTGATCATCTCCGGCGGCGAGAACATCTCTTCCGTCGAGGTCGAGGACGTGGTTCACGGGCACCCAGCCGTCTTGCATGCCGCCGTGGTCGCCCAGCCCGACGAAAAATGGGGCGAAGTGCCCTGCGTGTTCATCGAACTCAGGGCCGGTGCCGCGGCACCGTCGGAGCAAGAAATCATTGCCTTCTGCCGCGAGCGGCTGGCTCACTTCAAGTGTCCGCGCCGCGTGATCTTCAGCAGCCTGCCGAAAACGGCCACGGGCAAGATCCAGAAATTCCGCCTGCGCCAGCAAGCTGGAAGCCAGGAAGCCATCACCGGGCTCGCGAGGCCGCATGACTGAATTCGAACCCGCCGCCCGGGCGCCCATAGAGCCCGGCTACCGCTTCTCGCGGACCCACGCCTTCGACGAAGAGCAAGTCAGGAGGTTTGCCCTGGCCGCGGGAGACGACAACCCACTGCACCATGACGCGGAGTTTGCAAGAGGCACGCGCTTCGGCGGATTGATAGCAAGCGGCACGCACACCACGTCGCTGTTGATGGGACTGACCGCCAGTCACTTCGCCAAGAAAGGAAACGTGCTCGGAATCAACTTCTCGGTCGACCTGCTGCGCCCCGTAAGGGCGAGCGAGACGGTACTCATCGAATGGAACGTCTTGTCGATCGCGGCCCGTCCGAGAGGCGGCAGCATCATCGAGATGCAGGGCTGGGTGAAAGGCGCGGATGACCGGACCAGCGTTCTTGCGCATGGCACGGTGCTGCTCAATGAGCACAACTGAGGCATCCCCTCGCGTCTTTGGCAGAAAACGAGGCTTTGTTGTCATTGCCGAGCCACCGCGCAGCTCCTAGACTCGCCGCTTCAATGCCATGGAGCAAGGGGCTAATGCCATGTCAAAGCTTCGATTCAGGATCTCGATTTCGCTGGACGGGTTTGTCGCCGGTCCGCACCAAAGCTTGCAGGAGCCGCTCGGGGTTGGTGGCGAGCAATTGCATGAATGGGTGGTCCAGCTCGAGGCATGGCGCCGGCCGCACGGCCTGGATGGCGGCGTGGTGAACGAGAGCACGGCGGTGATGGAAGACGAACTCGCCGACATCGGCGCGACCATCATGGGCCGCAACATGTTCGGCGGCGGCCCAGGGCCGTGGGACGACACGAATCCCTGGAACGGCTGGTGGGGCCGCAATCCGCCGTTTCGTCACCCGGTATTCGTGCTGACCCACCACGCGCGCGACCCGTTGATGATGGAAGGCGGCACGAGCTTCACGTTCGTGACCGAGGGCATCGAAAGTGCGCTGGGCCAGGCCCGGCGCGCGGCAGGCGGAAAGGACGTGGCACTGGCGGGTGGGGCCAACGCTGCGCAGCAGTACCTGAAAGCCGGCCTCGTCGATGAAATGCAGCTGCACCTCGCGCCGATCTTGCTCGGCGGTGGGGAACGCCTGTTCGACGGCGTCAACACCCTGCATTCCCTTGCCCTGGTGAAGACGATCGCGGCGCCGGACGTGACCCACCTGAAATTCGCGAGGAAGTAAAAGCGCTGTGTGCGCGCGCTAGCGCAATGGCTGCTGCACAAGCTGGAGCTCGTTGCCCGAGGGGTCGCGCAGCGTCGCAAGAATGCCGCCCCATGCCTGCTGCTCCGGAAGCCCGCTAAACGCAACGCCGAGCGAGGCAAGCTCGCTGTACTTCGACTGAACGTCCGCCACATCGAAAGACAGCCCTGTGAAACGCCCGATAAGGGCCTGGTCCTCCGCGGGGGCATCCGCGTCGACATGCTCGACGACCAGGCTCATCGGTCCTGCGTCGAACACGCGAAAGCTCTCTTCGCTTCGCGGCGACTTGAGCTGCAACCCGAGCAGCTCCTCGTAGAAACGGGACGCGCCCGGCAGGTCTCGAACAAAAATGCGTGCGGTGCGAAGCTGCATGGTTTCTCCTGGCGAGCGTTGGTGAATGGCTAGGGCATACGAGAAAACGGAGGGCTACCCTTTATTTGCAATCAGTGCAGCGTCACGACGATAGGAGCACCCTTGGTGATGATCATCGTGTGTTCATACTGCGCGGACAAGTTTCCGCTTGCGCCTGCGAGCGTCCAGCCGTCAGGCGCTTCCGTCACGATGCGGCTCTTGGTCGAAAGAAACGGTTCGATGGTGATGACCATTCCTTCTTGCAGGATCCGTTTGTCCGAGGGATCGAAGTAGCCGGCGATGTGCTCCGGCTCCTCGTGCAGCGCGCGGCCGACGCCGTGGCTCCCTAGGTTTTCGATGATCTTGAAACCATAGGCCTTTGCAGTGCGCTCGATGGCGGCGCCGATGGCATTGATCGGCTGCCCCGCCCTGGCGCTCTTCATCGCTTCGGCAAGGGCTGTGCGCGTTGCGTGGCAGAGGCGGGTCTTCTGCGGATTGGTCGGGGGCACCACTCTGGTTCCGCCTGTATCGGCAAAGTAGCCGTCGAGTTCGGCCGACACATCGATGTTCAGGACATCCCCTGCCTTGATGATCCGGTCCCCCGGAATGCCGTGCGCCGCCTCTTCATTGATGCTGATGCAGGTCGCACCCGGAAAGTCGTATGTCAGCCTCGGTGCGGACCGCGCGCCCTGTTCTTCCAACAGCTGCTCGCCCAGCGCGTCGAGCTCGCGCGTGGTCATGCCGGGTTCTGCGGCATCGAGCATCTGGTGCAGCACGAACGAGACGATTCTGCCGATCCGTTTCAATGCTGCGACGTCGTCTTGGGTTTCGATGGTCATCTGAGATATTTGTGGAAGATTCGGTTGGAAGATCTTTTTTAGCTGGCGCATGGGCCTTCAAGGGCATTATCCGTTGCCTGATTCCGCTGTACGAGCCCAACAAACCAGGGAGAGCCTTGAACGTGAATTTGCATCTTCAGGGGGCCGCGTGAGCGAAGCCCCTGCCCTGCAGGACCCCGACCTGCTGCGCCGGCTGCTGCGCGCAAAAGACCGGATGGACGCCGCATCGCACGAGGAGTGGCCGGTGGGTCGTCTCGCAGAGGTAAGCGGCGTGTCCGAGGCCCACTTCGCGCGATCGTTCAAGCAGGCCTTCGGCGTTCCGCCGCACCGCTATCTGCTCACCCGGCGCATCGAGCGGGCAATGGCGCTGCTGCGCGAAACCGACCGGCCCATCACCGACATTGCCTTCGATACGGGCTGGGCAAGCCTGGGCACCTTCGGGCGCACCTTTCGCGACATTACCGGCCACAGCCCGAGCGCGGTGCGCTCGCAAGAAAAACAGGCGGTGCGCGAACTCGGCCCGGTGCCCGAGTGCATCGTGAGCGCCGCGCGCCGGCCCGGGCTCACGACCGCAGTTTCGGAGAAGCGGCGCCAGGCGGCAAACGGTACAAACAGGCCCGAACAAACACAGGAGAGTTCATGAAGCAGGGCATTGATGTAGTCGGTTTGTATGTGCGCGACCAGGACGAGGCGCTTTCGTTCTATGTAGACAAGCTGGGGTTTCGTGTTCACACGGACGTGGGCAACGGCGGCTATCGCTGGCTCACGGTGCAGCACCCGGAGCAGCCGTCGTTCCAGCTTGGGCTTTTTCTGCCCGGCCCGCCGGTGCACGACGAGGCAACGGCGCAGGCGCTGCGCGCCATCGTGGCCAAGGGTGCGATGCCTCCGCTCGTTCTCACGGTAAGCGACTGCCGCGCGGCCTACGACCGGATGCTCGCCCTGGGGGTGGAGTTCACGCAGGAGCCCGTGGAGCGCTACGGCACCGTGGACGCGGGCTTTCGCGATCCTTCCGGCAATGGGTGGAAGATGATCCAAGGCCGCGGCTGAGGCCTGCGGCACGCCATCGCACGGCCTCGCGGGCTTGCTAAAGTCCGCGCATGTTCAGATCAAGGCTTTCGCTGGCGTTCGCCGCACTGGTTACGCTGGTTTGCATCCAGGCGGCCTTCGTCTACTGGGGCTCGGCACGCGTCAATGTCTATACGCAGCACAGCCGCCTGGCGAGCGACATCCTCTCGGAGCTGCTGGAACTGTCGGCCAACAAGCAGCGGCTGCGCGTATGGGCGTCGCAGCAGTTGATGAACGCGGGAGCCTCCAGCGAAACGCGCGACCGCTGGTTGGCGGGCATGCAGGCCAGCGCGGCCCGGCTCAACGAGCTGGCGCATCGCGACCTGGCCGTGTGGACCGAGATCGCGGCCAGCGATGGCTCCGCGGTACCCGCGGAGGTCACGCAGCTGGTCGATGCGGTTGAACTGCTGGACGCCAACATTGCCGACGTGCACGAGCGGCTGCTGCGCCTGACGCCGCTGGAGCGAGGCGCCGAGTTCTCCGCCGTATGGCAGGAGCTCAACCAGGTGTTCGACGTGACGCGCGGGCGCGACCTGCGCGAACTGGTGAACGGCGCCATCGAGCGCCAGCGCCGCACGGTGCCGGTAGCCCGTGCCGCCACCGAGCGCGGCCTCGAGGCGCTGCGCCTGAAGGCCATTGCGCTGGCGGCGCTCACGCTGGCCGCGGCCGTGCTGATGGCGGTGCACCTGAACCGCCGTCTGCAGCGGCCGCTCGACCGCCTGCTGGCCGGCACGCAGGCCCTGCAGGCCGGCAATCTCGACCACCGCTTGGCCCTCGGGTCGCACGACGAGTTCGACCGGGTGGCTGAGCATTTCAACGCCATGGCGGTCGAGCTGCAGCAGCACCGCAATGCCGCCGAAGCCGCCCGGCGCCGGCTGGAAGATGCGGTTGAAGCGCGCACCGCAGACTTGCGCAGCGCGCACGACACCCTGCAGCAGATCGACCAGCGGCGCCGGCAGCTTTTTGCCGACCTCAGCCACGAGCTGCGCACGCCGGCCACGGCCATTCGCGGCGAGGCCGAGATTGCGCTGCGCGGAAGCGACAAGCCGCTCGCCGAATACAAGCAGACGCTGGGGCGCATCGTCGGCGGCGTGAAGCAGCTGGCCGGCGTGATCGACGACCTGATGCTGATCGCCCGCGCGGAAGCCGACCAGCTCGTGATGCGGCCCGGCGAGGTCGAATTGCAGCAACTCGTCGCCGACGCCGCCGAGCAGGCCGAAGCGCTCGGTGCGCTGCACGGCGTGCGGGTGCAGCTCGAAGCGCAAGACGGCACCGCGGCGCAGCCGGTGCACGTGCATGTGGATGCCGACCGCCTTCGCCAGGCGCTGATGATCGTGCTGGACAACGCGGTGCGCTATTCACACGCAGGCTGTACGGTGCGCCTTGGCTGGCGCGAGCGCGGCGAGCAGGTCGACATCGTCGTGCAGGACGAGGGCATCGGCATCGACCCGCACGAGATGCCCACTGTGTTCCAGCGCTTCCACCGCGGTCGGCGCGCGCGCGACCATCGGGTGGAAGGCACCGGCATCGGGCTGTCGATTGCGCAGGCCATCGTGGGCGCACACCATGGCCACATCGGCATCGACAGCGTGCCCTTTGCCGGTACCACTGTCAGCATCAGCCTGCCGAAATCGCACGGCGACCAGGCCGCTTCGCTGGAGGCGGCATGAACATCCTCATCGTGGAAGACGATCCGCGCGTTGCCGATTTTCTGCTGCGCGGTTTGCGCGCCGAGGGCTATGGCGTGCAGCTCGCGCGCACCGGCACCGAGGGCCTGGAGCGCGCGCGCGGCGGCGATCTCTCGCTACTGGTTCTCGACCTGATGCTGCCCGGCCTGAGCGGCCTGGAGCTGTGCCAGACGCTTCGCGCCGAAGGCCGCCATGTACCGGTGCTGATGCTCACCGCCATGAGCACGCTCGAAGACAAGGTAAAGGGCCTGCGGCTGGGTGCCGACGACTACCTTACCAAGCCCTTTGCGTTCGAGGAACTGCTCGCGCGCATCGAAGCGCTGATGCGCCGCGGCCGCGAACAGCGCCCCAAGGCCAGCACGCTGCAGCTGGCCGACCTGGTGCTCGACCGCGAGCGCATGCAGGTCACGCGAGCCGGCCGGCCGGTTTCTCTCACGGCGCGCGAACTGGCCTTTCTGGAGCTGTTGATGAGCGCCCCGGGCCGCGTGTACAGCCGCGAACGCATCCTGTCGAACGTGTGGGGCACCAACGAGGACCCGCTGACCAATGTGGTCGATGTGTATGTGCGCCGCCTTCGCAGCAAGATCGACGACGGCCATGCGCTTGCGCTGCTGAAGACCGTGCGCGGCTTCGGCTACCGGCTCGACGCACAGGAAAGCTGAAAAGAAGCTCGCCCGCGTTCATGCGCTGTTCATCTGCGCGTTAACCGTTTGTCATTCCGCGCAGAGGCTCGCGTTCATGCACGCGGCCAACACTTGATTCCTGCGCCGCGATGCGGTGCAGCGCCGGCACAACACGGCGTCGCTTTCATCTCACTGCACAGGAATCAAAAAAATGAAGATGCGACTTCTCGCCACCACCGCCGCCACCAGCCTGCTGGCCCTTAGCTTCGCCACCGGTGCCAACGCCGCGCTCGGCGCGGCGGCTTGCGCTCCTGTGACCCAAGCGCAGGTCAGTGCGCTGTTCGACCGCTGGAACGATTCGCTGCGCACACTCGACCCGGACAAGGTCACCGCCAACTACGCACCCGACGGCGTGCTGCTGCCCACCGTGTCGAACAACCCGCGCAGCACGCCCGCGGAAATTCGCGACTACTTCGTCAAGTTTCTGAAGGGCGAGCCGCGGGGCACGATCGACAAGCGCATCATCCGCATCGGTTGCAACGTGGCGCAAGACGTGGGCACCTATACCTTCAAGTTCAAGGACGGCACATCGGTGCACGCGCGCTACACCTACGTGTATGAACTGGTGAACGGCCAATGGCTCATCGCCCATCACCACTCGTCGGCAATGCCCGAGTCCGTTGCGGGAAAGTAAACGGCCGCACGCGCTGCCGCTGGAGATGCGCGCGGGGTTCCTCCTCACCGCCATTTCCAGCGTCGGCGGATGATCGTCGTCCGCCGGGGGCGATGCAAGAGCAGCCCGCCGTGTGGCACGATAAAAGCATGCTCGAGCCCTCACGCCGCATTCCATACCGCACCTGGCCAGGCGCGCTTGCCGTTCTGCTTGCCATTGCCGGGTATGTCGGCGGCCTGAAATTGTGGGACAGCCGCACCCCCGGGAGCCGGCCGCTGCCCGCGGGCGAAACGGTGGCGGTCGGGCACGCGCGGTTCGTTCCCGCCGAAGGATGGGAAATGGACGTGTCCCGCTCCAGGGCGGGCAGGTCCCTGATGCTGTTCAAGGGCGGCCACAAGTTTTTGGTGACTACCGGGTCATGGGCAGGCGGGCCCGACGGGCCGATGACGCGGCAGCAAAGGTTGATGGAACGCGGCCAGGGCTTGCAGATCGACGGCGACGTGTCCGGCTTTGTCACGCCGTGGGGCCTGCAGGGCAAGACCTTTGCCTACTACGGGTCGAAGCTGGCGGGGCGGTTCTGGCAGGTGGTCGACCTGCAGCGCCGCTCGCTGGTGCAGATCGACGTCTACGGCGCGAGCGACGGCTTGAACGAGGCCATGGCCGATGCACGCAGCATGCTCGAATCGATGGACCTGGAGGCTCCGCAGTGAAGCTCGAACTTCCCGAGCAACAGGATCGCGCCGAATGGCCGGTGGGCACCGATTCGTTCTTTCAGCCGCGCCGCGCGGCCTTCTGGCTGCTGGCGGCGCTGATCGTCAACGGGTTGTTCTACACCTTCAACATGTTCTCGGTGGGGTTCCGGGTCGTCCCCATCACTGCGTTGCTGGGACTGCTGGTGTGGGGCATCTACACGCTGGTTTTTCTGCTGGTGTTTCGCACGCTCGATTTGCTCGAGCAGCATCCGCCGGAAGCTTTTTTCCTGGCATTCGCGTGGGGCGGCCTGGGCGCGGTCTACTTTGCCGCGCCGGCGAACATTGCCATTCAGAGCCTGTGCGCCAAGCTGGTGTCGCCCGATTTCGTGGCGATCTGGGGACCGGCCATTGCGGGCCCGATCACCGAGGAGTTCTTGAAACTAGCGGGCGTGGTGCTGCTCATTCTTGTGGCGCGCAACCAGTTCCAGACCTACCTCTCGGTGCTCATCGTCGGGGCCATGACCGGGCTTGGCTTCCAGGTGGTCGAAAACCTCACCTACACCGTCAACGCTTCCATGCACTTTCCGCTCGAGAACCAGGTGTACCCCGTGCTGCTGAACCTGCTGACGCGCGGTCTGCTGAGCGGGCTGTGGAGCCACGCGGCCTACACCACGATCGCGTCTTTCGGCCTCGCCTGGTTCCTGCTGCACCCTGAACGCCCCATGGCGGCAAGAATCGGCTGCGCCCTTCTGTGCTTTGCGCTGGCCTGGGCCATGCATTTCATCTGGAACTCGCCATGGCTCGAAGATCTTTTCGACGGTGGCTACGGCGAGATGGCGGTGCTGCTTGTCGTCAAGGGCATTCCCGCGATGATTGCGGCCGGGCTCTTCTGGCGCGTGGCCGCCCGTGAGAACGGCGCCTACCTGCACGCCCTTGCGGCCTACTTCGTACCCGAGCGCGATCTGATCCGCGACGACGAGTGGGTTCGGCTGGGCGCGCCTCTGTCGCGCTACAGGGTTCGCATTGAAATGGGCTGGACCTTCGGCCTGCGCGCGAGGCGCCTGAAAACGCAGCTGCAGCGCGAGCAGTTGCGGCTTATCCGCAAGGCAATGACCTACGGGCGCGGGGCGCAGACGCTGCGGCACGAGGTGGCGATAAGGCGGCTGCGCGCCATGCTCGACCCGCTCATCGCACCCCAACCCTGAGGCACCCGCTAGCCCTGGCGTGCAAAGCGACTCGGCGGCCGGCCCACATGGCGGCTGAACGCGGTGCTGAATGTGCTGGCGGAGCCGTAGCCCACGCGCTCGGCAACTTCCGCAATGCCGACGTCGCTGCGGGCCAGCAGGTCTTTGGCGAGCGCCATGCGCCAGGCGAGCAGGTACTCCATGGGCGGCAGGCCCACGGCGCGAGAGAAGCGTTCAAAAAAAGCCGACCGCGACAGTGCGGCCTTTCTTGCAAGATCGGCCACCGTCCACGACTGCGCGGGATCGCCATGCAGGTGCCGCAGCGCGGTGGACAACCGCGGATCGGCCAACCCGCGAAGCAGCCCCGGAGGCGCGCGCTCCCCGGGGGTGGAGCGGAGGGCTTCGATCAGCAGCAATTCAACGAGGCGTTCAAGGACGAGATCGCGCCCCGGTTTCTGCTGGAGCGATTCCTCCCTTACGAGCTGCACCAGCACTGAAAGGCGCCCGATGTCGCGCACGTGCAGCAGCGCTGGAAGCAGCGAAGCCAGCAACGACGCGTCCGGCGATTCGAAGGCAAAGTAGCCGCCGAGCATTCGCATGTCCGGGGGGCCTTCGCGCCTGCCGTGGCGAATTTCTTCCGTTGGCGCGGGCACCTTCCTGGCGTCCACAAACACCGGCTCCGCAGGTTCGAGGCCCGACATGGTGAACCCCGGCGTGGCGGGCATGAGCACGAAGTCGCCCGCGGCAAGGGCAAGAGGCTCTTGTCCGTCTACCGCAAGAACGCATTCGCCTTCGAGCATGGTGCAGAAGCTGGGCTCGCCGAACGCCGAATAGCGAACCGCCCATGAGCCCGCGCCGCTGATGACCTTCGAGTACACCGCGCGCGGGCGCAGCAGCTTGACGACATCGGCGAGTGGATCGGACATGCCGGACTCCTGCAAACAAAACATGGACTATAGGTTATTCAAAGTCCTGCCCTGCGCCGATATCGTGACGCACCTTCACCCAAACTCAAAGGAACCCAATGAAGACCGTCCTGATCACCGGCTGCTCGTCTGGCTACGGCCTGGAAACCGCGCGCCACTTTCACGCGCAAGGCTGGCACGTCGTTGCGACCATGCGCACGCCGCGCGCCGAGCTCCTGCCTGTGTCGGAACGCCTGCGCGTGCTGCCGCTCGACGTGACAAGGCCCGAGAGCATTGCCGCGGCGCTCGAAGCCGCCGGACCTATCGATGTGCTGGTCAACAACGCGGGGCTGGGGCTCTTCGGTGCATTCGAGGCAACGCCCATGGCCAGCGTGCGCGAGATATTCGAAACCAATACCTTCGGCATGATGGCGATGACCCAGGCCGTGCTGCCGCAGTTCCGGCTCAGGAAGTCGGGCGTGGTCATCAACGTCACGTCCACGGTCACCCTCGCACCCATGCCGCTGGTGGCGGCCTACACCGCGAGCAAGACCGCCATCGAAGGCTTCACCGAGTCCCTGGTGTTCGAGCTCGCGCCTTTCAACATTCGCGCAAAGCTCGTCGAGCCCGGGTATGGCCCGGGCACGCAATTCACCGCCAACGGAGCTGAACGCATGCAGGGCTTGATTCCCGAGGCCTATGCCCCGCTGGCGCACAGCGTGTTCGCGGAACTGGGCAACCCGGCGGCAGTGACTAGCGCGGCCGACGTGGCCGAGGCGGTGTGGCACGCCGCTAACGACCCCGCGCCGACGTTGCGGTATCCCGCCGGTGCGGATGCGATCGCACTCGCCGGCAGCAAATAGGAAAGCCCGAGGCCCGCCGGCACCTGACCGCACAGCAGAAAGCCACGTCAGACTACAGCCGAGTAACGCCAGGCCTTCTAGCGTTCTGCTTTTTGCAGAGCTTCAGCATGGCTGATCCAATCCAGCCTGGCGCTGCATCGGAGCGCTTGCCTTGAACCTTTCTGATGATGCGGCAAAGCCGACGCCCTCGAGGCGCAAGCGCTGGCTCGGCACGGCGTTTGTGTGCGTCGTGCTCGCTGCACTTTTGCTGGGCGCGTGGGCGGTCGCTACCGGCAGGCTGAAGATCCCGGAGCGCTTCAATCCATGGGCGCCGCTCGACGTTAGTGCGCCGCCCGGTTGGCTGACCGGCTACAAGCTTTCGCGCGCCCGCAGCGAGCCTGCGCGCTGCCTGGCCGCGCTGGCGCAAACCGGCATGCAGTACGACCTGCTGCCCGACCGAACCACCGCCCCCGGCTGCGGCTTCAAGAACGCGGTGAGGCTGCGCTCCGCCGGCGTGCGGCTGGGCACGGCGCCTTCGCTGAGTTGCCCCATGGCGCTGTCCTTCTTCATGTGGGAGAGACACGCACTGCAACCCGCCGCCCTGCAGCACTTCGGCCAACCAGTGGCGGCCATCGACCACCTGGGCAGTTACGCCTGCCGCAACGTGAACCGCGGCGAAGGCGCCGTGCCGGGTGCTTCGCGCAGCCGGCATGCGACAGCCGATGCGCTCGACGTTGCCGGCCTGACGCTTGCCAACGGCCGGCGCATCACGGTGCTGCAGGCATGGCCTCGCGGCGGCTCCGCCGACGCGGCAAGCACCAGCGATCCGGCCGCGCTGCTGGTGCGCGATGCGCACCGCGGCGCCTGCCGGTTCTTCAACGGCGTACTCGGCCCCGACTACAACGCGGCGCACCGGGACCATCTTCATCTGGAAACCGGCGGGTATGAGGTGTGCCGCTGACAGCGGCTTCTCTCCCAACCCGCGTCATCGCAAAGACGTGTTTGATGCGCCTTGCTGAACAGGTGAGAACCTTGGGGCTACATCGCTCGCGCTTCCCCGAAAAGAGCTAGGCGGCCGCATGGGATTCACACACAATCCCGCCGGTGTCGGAGTTTGCGCACGGCAAACACCCACCGCTCCCATCGCAAAGCTACCCAAGGACCGCCAATGCATTGCCCGATCCGCCGTTCCCTTGCCACAACCGCTGCGGCCCTGAGCCTGGCAACCCTGCTGGCCTCGTGCGGTGGTGGTGGTGGCGGCGGGGGTGGAGGCGGCGGAGTGGTCGGTGTTCCGGTGACACCGCCGCCCACCACGGCCCAGCTGCCCGAACGCGACGCGCTCATTGCCCGGGCCCGGGCGCTCGAACTGAACACACCTTATGTGCCACCGCCCGGCAACGTGCTCGAGCACCACACCTCTGGCTATGCCAAGACGATGTGTTCCGCCGTGTTCATCACGGGCATCGACCCCGACGTTGCCGCCGAGAGCCTCGGCTACTTCGTGGGCCCCTATGAGCAGCGCAAGAACGTTGGCAAGCCCGTGGTCGATCGCGTGAAGAAAGAGGTCCGCATCTCGATTCCCAACGGCCCGACGTTGGTCGCGCGCCACTTTGGCTCGCAGGGCTGCGTCACGCTGCCGGCGGGCAGCGACGGCGTTTTCTTCGCGCCCGTCGAGGTGAAGAGCACCCTGCCCGACCCCGCGACCCAGCCCTGGCCGATGGGCGACGTGCTGCCTGGCGACCCGCCGCCCGCGGAAGTCAACATGGCGAAGGTGAACGAGGCGGTCGAGGCGGCGTTCGGAGTGACGGAGGCCTACACGGCGGCCTTCGTGGTCACGCACAAAGGGCGCATCGTTGCGGAGCGCTACATGAACGGCATCGGGCCGACGACGCCGCTCGAATCATGGTCGATGGGCAAGAGCGTCGTTGCCACCATGATGGGCGTGCTCATCAAGCAGGGTGTGTACAAGCTCGACCAGCAGGCACCGATCCCCGAGTGGCAAGGGGCCGGCGACGGCCGCCAGCAGATCAAGATCTCGGACATCCTGCAGATGTCGAGCGGGTTGCGCATCAAGGCGCCCGACGACCCGGACTTTGACCCCAACGGCACCTACCCCGATCACACCTACTACTACACCGGCCGCATCAACGCCTTCAACTATGCCGCCACCCGCCCGCAGCAATGGCCGCCCGGCGCGGTAGGCCGCTACCGCAACACCGACCCCGTGCTTGCCAACTACCTGGTGCGCCTTGCGGTGGAAAAGCGCGGCGAGGAGTACCTCTCGTTTCCGCAACGCGCGCTGTTCGACAAGATCGGCATCCGCTCGATGGTCATCGAGACCGACCCCTACGGCAACTTTCTCACGCAAGGCTACGACTTCATGTCGGGACGCGACTGGGCCCGCCTGGGCAACCTCTACCTGCAGGACGGCGTGTGGAACGGCGAGCGCATTCTTCCCGAAGGCTTCGTCAATTTCGTGAGCAGCGTTGCGCCGGCGTGGGCCGCGGACAAGCGCCCCATCTACGGCGGCTTCTTCTGGATCAACGGGATGAGTTCATTGGCCGCGCCGACGTCGGCCTACTACATGCTTGGCGCGGGAGGCCAGTTCGTGCTGGTGATTCCTTCGCACGATCTCGTCGTGGTGCGCATCGGGCATTCCAAGGGCCAGTGGTTCGCAACCTCGACGCTGAACAAGGCGCTTGCGCTGCTGACCGCCGCGGTGCCGCGCGTGCGCTGACAGCGGTAAGCAATCAGGACGTGGGCGCGCCCTTGCGCAAGGTGGGCAAGCCCACGCCGGCGGCATCGAAGCCGCCGTCTACCGCAAGCACCTGGCCGTTGATGAAGCTGGCCTCGTCGCTGCACAGAAAGCCCACCGTGTTGGCCATCTCTTCCGTCGTGCCGTAGCGGCCCAGCGGGATGGTGTCGTAGTAGTCGGAGCGGATTGCCACGGTGTGCACGAGCTTGGCCATTTCGGTTTCGACCGGCCCCGGCGCGATCACGTTCACGCGCACGCCGGCGTTGCCGAGTTCGACCGCATGCTGCTTGGTCAGGTGGATGAGCGCCGCCTTGCTGGTGCCATACGCCACGCGCAGCGTGCTCGCGCGCAGGCCGGAAATGGAAGCGACATTGACCACCGCGCCACGCCCGCGCGCCACCATCAGCGCACCGAAAGCCTGCGTGCACAGAAAAGCGCCGTCGAGGTTGGTGCCGAGCACTGTGCGCCACTCTTCGAACGAAGTCTGGAGCACCGGCTTGAACACCGCCACGCCTGCGTTGTTGACCAGCGCATCGACATGGCCGAAGCGCTCGACGACGGCCTTGGCGGCGCTGGCGACCTGCGGCGGTTTCGAGACGTCGCAGTGCAAGCCGAGCACCCTCTCGGGTTGAGCCAGATCGGCCACCGCCTGATCGAGCGTGGAGGCATCGATGTCGAGCAGCGCGACGTTGTAGCCATGTGCCAGAAACCAGCGGCCGATGGCCAGGCCGATGCCGCGTGCACCTCCGGTGACGACAGCGACGCGAGACGAAGCGGAGAGATCAGTCATGGAAGTTTCTACGGTGAGCGGAGTGGTGCAGGCGGAATTGTGCGCCCCGCGGGCTAGTCAGCGGCCGAACACCAACAGCAGGTTGTTCGCAGGCATCGCCTGGCGTTCACGCAATGAGAGGCCCGCTGCGCGCGCTTCTGCCGCCACATCTTTCAGGCGGCGAATGCCCCAGGCGGAATTGCGTGAACGCAGGTCTTCATCGAAGGCGAGGTTGCTTGGTGCGGGCACGGCGTCTTCTTCAAAGTAAGGCCCGTAAGTGATCAACACCCCGCCGGGAAGCAGGTGCCGCGCGGCCCCGTGCATCAGCGCGACGCATGCGGCCCACGGTGCGATGTGCAGCATGTTGGCGCAGTAGATCGCGTCGAACTTCGTTTCTTCTTCGCCTTGGCCGAACGCAGCGCCTTGCGAGGGCCACTGCGGCGCCGTTACGTCGAGCAGGAGCGGCGGCCTGAGATTGGGCAGTGCGGCTTCTTCGACGCGCGCCTCAAGAGCGGGGAGCATGCGGGCGTCTGCGTCGGTAGGCTGCCATGTCCATCGGGGCATTGCCGCTGCAAACCAGGCGGCATGCTGGCCTGTGCCGGATGCGATTTCCAGCGCGGCGCCACGCTCGCCGAGGATGCGTGTCAATGCCTCGAGGATGGGCTGCTTGTTGCGGTCGGCAGCTGGGCTGTGGGGTAAATCGGGCATTCTGGAATCGGCGCGGATGGAATGATCTGGAGGGTATCAGGACGAGGTCCGCTCGACGATGTGAGCGGATCGGCACTGAATTTGAGCGACTTTGAGCTATGAGCGCCCTCAATGCGTGCCTAAACTCGCTTCCTTGTCAAATTGTCCAAAAAGCAGAAAAGGAGATACCAATGTTCAATCACATCATGATCGGCAGCAACGACATCGAGCGCTCTCAACGCTTCTACGATGCGGTTCTTCGCGTGGTCGGCGCGGAGAACGGGCCTGTCCGCAACGTTGCGGCAACCGGCCATGTTCGCCTGTTCTACCGGCACGACGGAAGTACGCTGGGGATCAGCGAGCCCATCGACAACCAGCCTGCCACGTGTGCGAACGGAGGCACCATCGCGTTCAAATGCGCGAGCCCCGAGCTGGTGAAAGAGTTTCATGACACTGCGGTGGCGCATGGCGGCGTATCGATCGAAGATCCGCCGGGTTTGCGTGACGAGGCGTTGGGCCGCTATTACCTCGCCTACGTGCGCGACCCCGATGGCAACAAGCTGTGTGCCATTCACCGGGTGCGTTCCTAGCCTTCATCACCGCTGGTCGTGACGAAGCACGTCTCGGTAAGGTCCCTGGTCTCGCGCCCGGAGATCGGCACGACGGCCAATGTCGTTCAGCACAGCACGCTCCGAATCAGCCAGCTGGCGCTCGACAGCCCTGCCCTCATACTGCTGCGGCACGGCAAGAAGACGCTCCAGTCCGGCCAGCGCCGCTGGAGCCTGCAAGGCGGCGAAGCCATTGTGCTGGCCGGCGGCCAGACCTTCGACGTGTTCAACCAGCTGTCGGCACAAGGTCTTTTCGAAGCACGCTGGCTCCTTTGGGACAAGGCGATCATCGAAGCTTTCGAGCAGGGTTGCCGCGAAGCGCGGCCCCTGCGCCAGGCGGCCGTGCTCCGGGGCGCCGGGCGGGAGTTCCACGATTCCGTCGACCGCGCCATCGAAGCGGTGTCCTCCAACGCTTCCCAGGTTCCCGCCGAGATTGCAAGGCACCGGATGGCGGAGGTGTTGGTGTGGCTGTCCTTGTTCGACATCGCGCTCGCGGCCCCGCAAGGCGCAACAACGATGGTGGCAAGGCTGCGCAGCTTGTTCGCCGGCTCGCTTTCAGAGCCGTGGACGATGGCCTCGGTGGCCGCTCGGCTTGCCATGAGCGAAGCAACGCTCAGGCGAAGACTGAGTACGGAGGGAGCGACCTTCGCGTCGGTATTGACCGATGCACGCATGTCGTTCGCCATGACGTTGCTCCAATCGACCGACCATGCGGTCACCCGAATCGCATCGAGCGTCGGCTACGATTCGGCGTCGCGATTTTCGGTAAGGTTCCGCGCACGGTTTGGATTTGCCCCGACGGCGGTTCGCGGCCATCGCAGGACCTGAACGCGAACAACAAGCACGCGGTCAAACCCCGGCTTTGCCTGCCCCGCGCTCGGGCAGCATGAGCGCGAACAGCTCGCTGCGAAAGTGGATTCCGAGTCTGTTGAAAGCCCGGTTGCGATAGGTCTTGACCGTTGGCAGCGCCAGGCCCATATCTGATGCGATGCCCTCCTGGGTCATGCCGCGCAGCAGCCGAAGGCACACGTTCAACTCCTGCGTCGTGAGGGCCGGACAACGGGCCAGCAGCCGCGCCCTGAGTTCGTCGGCCACGTCGACGCGTGTCAGGGCGATGTGCTTTCGGGCCAGGGCCATGAGCAGGCGCCCGGCAATGCCGAAGTCGGCCAGCTGCGCATCGCTGAGCGGACGCTGATGGGTATGCCGATAGAAGTTGACTGCAAACAGCGCATCGTCGCACGCCGCAGGCTCCTCCTCGACCACGGACACGCGTTCCACCACGCCATGGGCTTCATACACCTTGGCACGATGTTCGGCGGGCACTTCCGGCGCGGTGATATGGCACACGCGCAGTTGCGGCGCACTCGTTTCGCGCAAGGTGCGGTCGCTTCGGATGGGGCCCGAGAGGTAGGCGCGCCAACAGTCCCGCGTGGTGTCGGGCATGCCCCGGCTGCCGCTCAGAAAGATCGCCGGCCGCGAGCCGGTGCGGTAGACCGAGAACGAGCCCACCGGCAATGCCGAGGCCATGGCCTCCAGAAGGCAGGCCCCGAACCCCGGTTCGCCCACCGCGGGCACCACCATCGGCAGGCGCTGCAGCAGCGGCGCTCCGACAGGTTCGGCGGACAAATCAGGAATCCAGGTGCGCATGGGGCAATACGGGGAATCCCGTCATCTTCCAGGATGACAGCGCTGCCCGGCCACCGGACTTACGCTAGGGCATGGCTCCCATCCCTCAGCAAGACGATCCGCTTGCCGCGCCGCGGCTCACCTGGTTTGCCGACATATCCGTCGACGTCGGCGAGCCGATGGTGCTCAGCGAGGGCGCCCAGGGGCTGCGCCGCGTGGTGCCCATTCTGGGTGGCCATGCCAAGGGTGAGGGCTGGACCGGACGCGTGCTGCCAGGCGGCGCCGATTTTCAGCGCATCGCGAGCGACACGGTCTCGGAACTGGACGCGCGCTACGGCCTGGAGACGGATGCGGGCGACCGCATCTACGTGCGCAACCGCGCGATGCGCACGGCACCGGCCGAGGTCATGGCGCAACTGCTGCGTGGCGACCCTGTCGACCCGGCGCAGGTCTATTTCCGTTGTGCGCCCTCGTTCGAAACGCGCAGCGAGTCGCTGCGCTGGATCACCGAGCGGATGTTCGTCGGGGTCGGCGTGCGCCACCCGGCCCAGGTCGTCATGCGCTTTTTCGTGCTGCAGTAATCCCACGCGCCGACCCGCCTCCCTATTTCAACACCGACAGGAGACCTGAATGACCACCGCCCTTTCCACGGGCGCGCGCCGCCGCGCGCTCATCGCCGCCACCACGCTGATCGGGCTCGCAGGGATGTCGTGGGCGTCGCAGGCGCTCGCCCAGACAGCCGCTTATCCCCAGCGGCCGGTGCGCCTTGTCGTCGGCTTTCCGGCCGGCAGCGGTCCGGACATCGTGGCGCGGCTGCTGGCCCAGAAGCTGTCCGAGGGATGGGGAAATCTCGGCGTCATCGTCGACAACAAGCCGGGCGCCGGCGGGCTGATCGCCGCTTCTGAGGTGGCGCGTGCGCAGCCCGACGGCTACACGCTCATGCTCGGAGAAACCGGCCAGCTGGCCATTGCACCCAGCAGCTACAGCAAGCTCTCCTACGACCCGAAGAAAGACTTCGTGCCCGTGAGCCAGGTGGTTACCTCCAACTTCATGCTGGTGGTCAACCCTGCCAAGGTGCCGGCGCGTGACGTGAAGCAGTTCGTGGAATGGAGCCGCGGGCAGAAGGGACTGTTCATGGGCACATTCGGCGCAGGCACGCCGGGCCACTTCGGCGCGTTTCTCTTCGGCGACGCCATCGGCATCAAGCCGGAGCCGGTGCACTACAAGACCACGGGCGATGCGCTGGGCGGCCTGTTCAGCGGCGATGTGTCGGGTGCCTTCGCGAGCGTGGGCCTGTCGGCAGCCAACGTGAAGGCCGGCAAGCTGATCGCGCTGGCCTCCAGCGGCGATACACGCAGCGCCAGCCTGCCCGACGTTCCGACCTTCAGCGAGCAAGGTTTTCCGCAGCTGGCTTTCAACTCATGGTTCGGCGTCGTCGCGCCGGCCAGAACGCCGCCCGAGATCGTCGCCCGGCTGGAGACGGACATCCGCAAGGCCGTCCAGTCAGCCGAAGGCAAGGCGAAACTGGAGGATGCGGGCTTCAGCGTCACGGGCACCACGTCGCAGGAGTTCGCCCGCGTGATCGCGGCGGACACGGCAAGCTGGGGCAAGGTGGTCGCCGCGACAGGCTTCAAGGCGGATTGAGCCCGGAGGAGGCTCGCATCACGTTTGCTTTTCGGCCAGAAAATCGATCAGCGCACGCGACGCGGACGAGAGCCGGCGGTGCGGTGCATAGATCACCGAGAACGGCCGTGTGCGCCCGCGTGACTGCGCCAGCACCTCGACCGCACGGCCCTGAGCCACGAGCTCGCGTGCGATGAAGTCATAGGTCTGGCAGATGCCCAGGCCGTTCAGGGCCAGCGAAACCACACCCATCACATCGTCCGACACCTGCAGGCTGCCGTGCGGCAGCCAGTCGAGGTCGCGTCCATCCTCACGCAGCAGCCAGGGCGACACACGGCCGGTGCTCGGCATCACGAAAGGCAGGCAGCTGTGGTGCGCGAGTTCGGCCACGCTGCCCGGCGCGCCCGCGCGTTCGATGTAGGCCGGCGCCGCGAGCAGGCACATTGGCGCGTCTTCGAGCTTGCGGGCGACCATGCCGCTGTCGGGCAACTGGCCCAGCCGGATCGCGAGGTCGTAGCCCTCGGCCACCAGGTCTACGTTGCGATTGGTGATGTTCAGTTCGACGCGCACTTGCGGATGCCGCGCGGAAAAACTCAGCAGCAGCGCCGGCAGCCGATGATGGCCGTAGGTGGTCGGCACGCTCAGGCGCACGCTGCCCGCCAGCGCGTCGCCAGGGCCCTGCATCGCCCGCTCGGCATCGTCGATCAGCGCGAAAGCCGCGCGCGACTGCTCGAGGTAGGTGCGCCCTTCTTCGGTCAGGCCCAGGCGCCGCGTCGTGCGGCGCAGCAGCTGCACACCAAGCCGCGCTTCGAGCCGGGTAATGGCGCGGCTGAGCACCGACGGCGTGGTGGCGAGCGCCACGGCAGCGGCCGTCATGGAGCCCTTCTCGACCACTGTGACGAAGGTTTCCACATCTCCCAGGTGATCGAATCGCCGCCCCATCTTGACTCCTGAAGAACAAATGTTTTCCTTTGAGGCCAGTTTATCGCCTGTTCAGCCATCAATACAGTCGAACCCTGACTTGGGCCACGGCCCGAGCCTCTGAAACAAGCCATCAAGGAACACCTGCATCATGGATCTGCAACTCAGCGGCAAGACCGCCATCGTCACCGGCGCAACGGCCGGCATCGGCCTGGCCATTGCGACCACGCTTGCGCGCGAAGGCGTGTCGGTCACCATTACCGGGCGCGGCGGCGACAAGCTGGACGCCGCAGTGCAGCGGATTGCAGCCGCGGCGCCGGGCAGCCGGGTAACCGCCGTGGTCGCCGACCAGAGCAGCGCAGAGGGCGCGGCCCGGCTGATCGAAGCGCAGCCGGACGCGGACATCCTGGTGAACAACCTCGGCTACTACGAAGCCAAGCCCTTCGCCGAAATTACCGACGAAGACTGGCTGCGCATGATCGAGGTCAATGTGATGTCGGGTGTGCGCCTGTCGCGCCATTACTTCCCGCGCATGCTGCAGAAGAACTGGGGCCGGGTGATCTTCATGTCGAGCGAGGTCGGCGCATTCACCCCGCCGGACATGGTGCACTACGGCGTCAGCAAGTCGGCGCAGCTTGCGGTGTCGCGCGGCTTGGCCGAGTTGACCAAGGGCACCGGCGTCACCGTCAACAGCGTGCTGCCTGCGGCCACCCGCTCCGAAGGCATCGTGGAGTACCTGCGGCAGACGGCGCCGCGCGCCGGCATGACCGACGCGCAGATCGAAGCGCACTTCTTCCAGGCCTACCGGCCCAGCTCGCTCATCGCCCGGATGATCGAGGCCGACGAAATAGCGGCCATGGTGGCGCTGCTGGCCAGCCCGTTGGGCGCAGCGTCCAACGGCGCCGCGGTGCGCGTCGAGGGCGGCTCCTTCCGCTCCATTCTCTGAACCGGAGATTGCACCATGTCGTCTCCGCTCGTTGTGCTGGCCGCCGCCCTCGCACTTTCCACCGCGTCCACCGCGGCCTCTGCCACCGACACCGCGCCCCTCGAACGCTGGCGCAGCTACGCCGGCGTGAGCTGGGAGGCGCCGAAGGACGGCGCCGATCCGGCGCCTTTCGAATCGTCGGTCAACGCACCCATTGCGGGCTTGCATTTCGATGCACAAGGCGCCGCCTACGTCAGCACGCCGCGGCTGGTGTCTGCCGACGCACCGGCAACCCTCAGCAAGCTGGACACCCGCGTGCAAACCGGGCCAGCGCGACTGACGGCATTTCCGTCGAAAGAGGGCAACGCCGTGAAAGGCGCGCCGGACCAGAGCTTGCGCAATGTGCTGGGCTTTCACGTCGACCGCAAGAACGGATGGCTGTGGGCGCTCGACCTGGGCTTTGTGGCGGGCGAATCCGAAGCACCGCCGGACGCCCAGAAGGTGCTTGTGCTCGACCTGAAGTCAGGCCGCACGGTGAAGCGCATCGGGCTGGACGGCGCGGCCGACCGCAAGGGCAGCTTTCTCAACGACATTGCAGTCGACGAACAGCGCCGCGTGGCCTATATCTCCGACAGCGGCATGCGCCGCGCACCGAACAACATGGTGGGCTTGATCGTGGTGGACTTCGCCTCAGGCAAGGCGCGGCGCGTGCTGGACAGGAACCCGAACCTGCAGGTCGAGCCCGGCGTGAAGGTGGTTGCTCATGGTGCGGAGATTTGGCCGGGCAACCCGCTGCTGCTCGGCATCAACGGCATTGCGCTGTCGCCCGATGCCCGCACGCTCTACTGGACAGTGACGACAGGGACGCGCGCCCGTGCGCTTCCGACGGCGATTCTGCGCAAGGCCGGTGCGAGCGACGACCAGATTGCCACGGCGACCCGCGATCTAGGCAGCGTAGGCGGCAACACCGACGGAATCGCGACGGATTCGGCGGGCGGGCTCTACATCACGGACGTTACGCGCAACGGCATCGTGAAGTACGACCCTCGCACAAAGTCGATGTCGCTGATCGCGTCCGATGAAGGCGTGCGCTGGCCCGACACCGCCGCAATCCATCCGGATGGCGACCTGGTCTTCACCTCGAGTGCCTTGAACGATCATTTTGCGGGAGCGGTCAAAAGCGGAGAGGAGCGATATGAGCTGTGGCGCTTGCGGATCGACGGGAAGATGGCACGGCCGCGCTGATCTATGCGGTAGCACTCCGGTTTCGCGCCACGATTTGCGCGTGCGTCAGCGCGCCGCCTGCCGATGCAAACTCCTTCATCAAGGCATCCCGATTGCGGGGCGCGCGCTCCCTTTTCGCTGCTTCGACCGCCAGCTTCAACTCACCGATCGTCAACTCGGTGCAGTATGCGGGCGTTCCCGGCTGCTGGCGCCAGGAGTCCTGGAGGCCCCCGGCGTCCAGCGCGTCGAACCCTGTTTGATCGACCAGCTGCCGGGCTGTCGCCGTTGCCGTCGCATCGTCTCCAGCCACGGGAATCGCGAGACGACCGGGCGTACCTGCAGGCCGTCCCCCTGCTTCCAAGGTCGCGGCCAGAACGGCGTTCCATGCCTTCACCACGGGACGTCCGATCTGTTCCTGGCTCCATGTGCTTTCAGGCTTTCCGCCGTCCACCTCGGCAATTGCGCCATCGCGGGTTGGATAGTAGTTGGAGGTATCGATGACCACGGCCTCCTGCGCCACGCTCTCGAACAGGTTCGCGAGGTCCCGATGACTTGCAAACGGAATCGCAAGGATGACGACCTCGGCGTCGGCCACCGCCTTTTCCTTGGTCACCGGCGTGGCACCGACTTCGGCGGCGAGGTCCCGAATGGTTTGCGGCCCCTTCGAGTTGGCAAGCCTCACGTCATGGCCGCTGGCGGCGAGCTTGCGGGCGAGGCACGCGCCGATATTGCCGGCGCCGATGATTCCGATCTTCACGCTCTTTCTCTCCTCGCACTCAGTCGGCGTATTCGCCGGCGTCCTTGATCACTTTCGCCCAGCGGGCCTTCTCAGCTTCGACGAATTTCCTGTGGCCGGCCGGGGCCAGGCGCTCGTCATTCACCACGGTAAGGCCCAGCGCCTCTTCACGCTTGATGAGTTCCGCGTCCTTCAAGGCGACGCGAAGTGCCGCGTTCAGCTTCTCCAGCACCGCGGGCGGCGTTCCCTTGGGCGCATACAAGCCGTGCCAGACCTGCACGTCGAAGTCCTTGAGGCCGGACTCCGACAGCGTGGCGGTGTCCTTGAGCGACGGCAGTGGCAGGCGCTTGAGGCTTGTCACGCCGTAGACCTTGACCTTCTTGCCCTCGATCTGCGGAACGGCGTTGGTGGCCTGCTCGCACATGAGATCGACCTGCCCGCCAATAAGGTCCGTCATGGCTGGCGCGGTTCCCTTGTAGGGCACGGCCGTCATGGTGGTCTTCAAGGCGCTTTGGAACATCAAGCCGCAGAGGTGCGATGCAGAGCCCAAGCCTGCATGGGCCAGGTTGACCTTTCCGCCGTTCGCGGCAATCCACTTGAGCAGGTCCGCGAAGCTGTTGGCTTCCAGGGTCGGCTTGCCGATCACCACCGAAGGCGCTTCGTTGATCACACCCAGCATTTCGAAGTCATCGGGCACCTTGTAAGAGAGCTTGCGATACAGCGCGGGCGCTGTTGCCATGCCGATGTGATGCACCAGCAGCGTGTAGCCGTCCGGGGTGGCGCGCGCCACCTTGGCCGAGCCGATGGTGCCGCCCGCACCGGCAGCGTTTTCGACGACCACGGTCTGGCCGAGCGGCTTGCGCAGTGCCTCGGCCAGGTCACGGGCGATCTTGTCGCTCGGGCCGCCGGCCGCGAACGGGACCACCAGCGTGACGGGCTTGTCCGGAAACTCTGCGGAGGCCAACGCAGCCGAAGCGAACAGGCCGAGGCCGGCGGCGTAGCGCCAAATGCTTTTCATGGTGTTGTCTCCTTGGGTGGGTTATTTGCTTCAGGCTGAAAGCGCTTGCATCTCCCGGTACAGATCGGCCTTGCCTTCGAAGCCGATTCCCGGCAAGTCAGGCAGGGTCACAAAGCTGTTCTCGACCTTCACGCCATCCGGGAACCCGCCGAACGGCTGAAAAAGGTCAGGATACGACTCGTTGCCGCCAAGGCCAAGGCCGGCCGCAATGTTCAGCGACATCTGGTGACCGCCGTGCGGGATGCAGCGGCTTGCCGACCAGCCATGTTCCTTCAACATCTCCAGCGTGCGCAGGTACTCGACCAGGCCGTAGCTGAGCGCGCAGTCGAACTGCAGCCAATCGCGGTCCGGGCGCATGCCGCCGTAGCGGATCAGGTTGCGCGCATCCTGCATCGAGAAAAGGTCTTCCCCCGTGGCCATCGGGTTCTTGTAGAAATTGCGCAAGGCAGCTTGCAGTTCGAAGTCCAACGGGTCGCCCGGCTCCTCGTACCAGAACAGGTCGTACTGCGACAGGGCCTTGGCATAGGCAATCGCGGTTTCCAGGTCGAAGCGGCCGTTGGCGTCGACGCAGAGCTTCTGGCCGTCCTGCAGCACTTCCATGATCGAGTCGATGCGGCGCAGGTCTTCGTCGAGCGAGGCTCCGCCGATCTTCTTCTTCACGACCGTGTAGCCACGGTCGATGTAGCTGCGCATCTCGTCCTTCAGCTTTCCGTGGTCTTGCCCCGGGTAGTAGTAGCCTCCTGCTGCGTAGACGAAGATCTTGCGGTTGGGCTTGCCGTCGCCGTAGCGGTCGGCCAGCAACTGGAACAGCGGCTTGCCTTCGATCTTGGCCACCGCGTCCCACACCGCCATGTCGATGGTGCCGATGGCCACCGAGCGCTCGCCATGGCCGCCCGGCTTCTCATTGGTGAACATCGCGCTCCAGATCTTGTGCGGATCGAGGTTGTTGCCGCTCTCGTCGACGAGAGACGACGGGTTCGCTTCCATGATGCGCGGGATGAACCGCTCGCGCATCAGCTTGCCCTGGCCATAGCGGCCGTTGGAGTTGAAGCCGTAGCCGACGACCGGCTTGCCATCGCGGATCACGTCGGTGATCACTGCGACAAGGCTCAGCGTCATCTTGCTAAAGTCGATGTAGGCGTTGCGAATGGGCGAGCTGATGGGGATGGTCTTCTCGCGGATTTCGACGATCTTCACGGTTGTCTCCAGAACGGGTGAGTGGGAGACTGAATGGTCGGCCGCGCCGCCTTTTTCGGCCAATGTTCAATTTCTCAACTTCTATGCGCTGGACGAACCGGACATGAACCTGATCTGGCTTGACGACTTCCTGGCGTTGGCGGCAACAGGCAACTTCTCGCGCGCAGCCGATGAACGCCATAGCTCCCAGCCCGCATTCAGCCGCCGCATTCGCGCGCTGGAAGAGTGGATCGGCGCCGACCTGTTCGACCGCAGCACGCAGCCCGCCACGCTCACCGAAGTGGGCGAGTGGTTTGCCGGCGTGGCGCAGGAATTGAGCGCGAGGGTGGCCCGCGTACCGGGTGACGCGAGGAAGATTGCGGAGGCCAGTTCGGTGACCCTGCGCATCGCGTGCACGCATGCGCTTTCCATGACCTTCCTGCCGCGATGGATTCGAAGCCTCGAGTCGAGCATCACGCTCGGGCCGGTGCAACTCATGTCCGACGTGCTTCAGCGTTGCGAATCGCTGATGCTGCAAAGCAAGGTTCAGTTCGTTCTGAGCCACGCACATCCCGATGCGCATGGCGCGCTCGATGCAGACACATACGAATCAGCCCGGATCGGTGGGGACATGCTGATTGCAGTGTCCGCACCCGATGGCTCCGGCAAGCCGCTGCATCAGCTTTCGCGCAAAGGCGCATCGGCCGTGCCGGTGCTCTTGTACAGCGAGGAATCGGGGCTGGGGCGCATCATGCGCGCCTTGGTGAGACCGCGGCTGGAGTCGCTCAATGTCCAAGTCGTTTTCACGGCCCACCTGGCCTCGGTGCTCAGGACGATGGCGCTGGACGGCAGGGGCATCGCATGGCTGCCGCAGACCCTCGTGGAAGAAGACATCGGCCAAGGGCGCCTTGTCGCCGCAGCGAGCAGCGAGTGGGCCGTACCGCTGGAGATCAGGCTCTATCGGGACAGCGAGCTCCTGGGGAAGGCGGCGAATGAATTCTGGAGTGCTGCGATCAGGTGAGCAGCCACTAGTGGTCGTTGACCAAGGTTGTTGAGAATGGATGCTCTATGCGATACCGCTTCAACGTTTTCGGGCGAATCATTGCCATCGAGCGAGTCGGCAACGCATGGGCCGCTCACCTTTCAGGAGACGATGGCAAGCGTCGGCCAGCAGGACTCGCGATTCCGTCCGATGTGCCTCACGCCGAGCTGGCGCAGTATCTCTACGACATCTACCATGAGTCTGCGACGCCCACGAACGGCGATGTCTTCGAGATCGAGCCCCGAGGTCAAGAACCCATAGAGACTCGTCGCCGACAATAGGTGAACGGCAAGATTCCGAAGGCCGCAACCGCCTATGCGGAAGGGCCGCCGAGCGATGCGCGAACGCTATCTCCAAACGACAATGGCGCGTGTTGAACGTGCTGCGGTCCGATGGCTCAACGCTGGCTCCGCCGCCTCATTCGAGAGGACAAAATCAGATGGCAAGATTCGTTTTGGTGCCGGGAGGTTGGCACGGGGCATGGGCCTTCGACGATGTGAGCAAGGTGCTCTCGAGCGAAGGCCACGAAGTGCAGGCGCTCACGCTCTCCGGCCTTAGCGATGAGCCTGCGAACGGGGTCAATCTCGAACGTCACATCGACGAGGTGGTTCAGGCGATTCGGGGGCACGATACGCAGGCCATTCTTGTCGGTCATTCGTATGGAGGAATGGTCATCACGGGTGCGGCCGACAAGGAGCCGTCGCGCGTAGAAGCGATCGTTTACGCCGATGCCTATGTGCCGGACAACGGCGCGTCGGTTTGGTCGCTCACCACCCAGAATTATCGGGAGCGTTTCATTGCGGGCGTGGCGGCGGATGGCTTGAGCTGTGCGCCTTCGGCTCATCTTGACAGGCGATGCCGCTCGCACCCCATCGCGACCTTTCTGCAGGCGATCAAGTTGACGGGCGCGTGGCGCAATGTCCGAAGCAAAGCCTTCGTTGCCGCGTTCGGCTGGGAAGGGAGTCCGTTCATCGAGCTGTACGAACGTCTGCGGCTGGACGCCGAATGGGCTACGCATCGTCTGGACTGCGCACACGATATTCCGCGGCTTGCCCCAGAGCCTTTCGCGAGAATCCTCCTGGAGTACGTATAGGAAGCCGAGCTCTCGTGACATCAACCGAACTCCAGGGCTTCATCCTTACCCGCCACTGGCGTGACGCGCCCGCCGGTACAGAGATCGAGTACTGGCTGGCAACCGATGCGGGGCCGAGGAAAGTGTTGCTGACCTCGCGCCGCAGCGTCGCGTTCGTCGCCAATCGGCATCGGGGAGCGGTGGAAGCCCACCTCACGGCCATGCCGGACGTGCAGTTGCGTGAGCTTGAACTGAAGACGTTCCATCAGGAACCTGTCCTCGGTGTGTATGCGAAGCACTTCCGCCAGCTTGGCCGGTTGGCGCGCGCCCTGCAGGCCCAGGGCATTTCCTTGCTCGAGGCCGACGTGCGCCCGCACGACCGCTACCTGATGGAACGCTTCATCACCGCCGGCGTGCGGGTGGAAGGCGGGCGGGTAGAGCGCGCCACCATCGTCGACTGCAAGCTCAAGCCCGCGCCCGAGTACCGTCCCGTGCTGAAGGTCGTGTCGCTGGACATTGAGACGAGCCAAGACGAAGCGCTCTATTCCATCGCGCTGGACGGCACGCCGGAGCGCGTCGTCTTCATGCTGGGCGAGCCGCCGCCAGCGCCGGCAGCCGGGTCTGACGAACCCATGGCCTTTTCGCTGATCTATTGCGCGTCCCGCAAGGCCATGATCGAAAAGCTCAACGACTGGTTCGAGCGGAATGACCCTGACGTCATCATCGGCTGGAACGTCATCCAGTTCGACCTGCGCGTGCTGCAGAAGACGGCCAACGACTGCGGCGTGCAGTTCCTGCTGGGGCGGGAGGGCCGCCCGATCGAATGGCGGACCCATCCGGGCAAGCAGGGCTACCTGTTCGCGCCTACATCGGGCCGGGTCATCATCGACGGCATCGACGCGCTCAAGGCCGCGGTGTGGAGCTTTCCGTCCTTCAGCCTGGAGACCGTCTCGCAAGCGCTGCTCGGTGAAGGCAAGGCCATCGGCGATGAGTACGACAAGATGGCGGAGATCGAGCGGCGCTACCAGGAAGACAAGCCCGCGCTCGCGCTCTACAACATCCGGGACTGCGAGCTGGTCCTGCGGATCTTCGACAAGGCCAAGCTGCTGCAGTTCGTGATGGAGCGGGCCCAGACCACCGGCCTTCAAGCCGACCACTTCGGCGGCTCCATTGCAGCGTTCAGCCACCACTACATGCCGCGGATGCACCGCCTGGGCTACGTGGCGCCGAATGTGGGCGAAATTGCGAGCAAGGCCTATCCGGGCGGGTACGTGATGGACTCCAAGCCGGGCTTCTACGACTCCGTCGTGGTGCTGGACTACAAGAGCCTCTACCCTTCCATCATCCGGACCTTCCTGGTCGATCCGGTGGGCCTTGTCGAGGGAACGAATGCCAGCGACCCGGCCGTGTGCATCAGGGGTCCGAAGGGGACAGTCTTTTCGCGGGACAGGCACTGCCTGCCCGAGATCGTGACCACGCTCTGGCGCGCCCGGGACGAGGCCAAGCGGACGAAGAACGAGCCGCTGTCGCAAGCGCTGAAGCTGCTCATGAACTCCTTTGCCGGCGTGCTGGGCGCGGCCGAGTGCCGGTTCTTCAACCCCGATCTGGTGTCCGCCGTCACCCTGCGCGGACACGAGATGATGAAGCTCACGCGCGAGTTCGTGGAGAGGCGGGGCTACGAGGCCATCTATGGCGATACCGACTCCATCTTCATCTGGCTCAAGCGCACCCACACCAACGAGGAGGCGCACGCCGTCGCGGCAAGCCTGGCGGCCGACATCAACGACTGGTGGACGCGCACCCTTCGCGACGGGCAGGGCCTGGAGAGTTTTCTGGAGATCGAGGTGGACACTCACTACAAGAAGTTCTTCATGCCCACCATTCGCGGCTCGGAGGTCGGCAGCAAGAAGCGCTACGCGGGCCTGAGTGTCGATGCCACCGGCAAGGAGGAGATGGTGTACCGCGGCCTGGAGATGGCGCGCAGCGACTGGACCCCGCTGGCGCGGCAGTTCCAGGAGGGCCTGCTTTCACGCATTTTTCAGGGCGCGCCCTACAAGGAATTCGTGACCGACTATGCGAGGTCGACACTGGCCGGCGCCAAGGACGACCTGCTCATCTACCGCAAGCGCCTGCGCCATCGGCTCGACGCCTATCTGGTCAACGTGCCGCCGCAGGTGCGAGCCGCTCGCATTGCCGACGAACACAATGGCCGCATCGGCCGGCCCAAGCAGTATCAGAAAGGCGGCTGGATCCAATACGTCATGACCAGGAACGGGCCGGAGCCGCTGGAAACCCGCCATTCGCACATCGACTACGAACATTACCTGACCAGGCAGCTCCAGCCGATTGCCGACGCCATTCTCCAGCCCATCGGAGAGAGCTTCATGGCCTTGACGACTTCGCAGCGCGGGCTTTTCTAGCCGAGATCGAAGCGGCGAATGCAGGCAGAATGCGGCACGGTCTCCTCGCTTTCGGTCATCTACCTTGTCACTGCTCTCGAAGGCACCTATGCGTCTGGCTGAATTCATCAACATCCATAGCGAGACGATCGTCGCCGAGGCGGCACGGTACGCGCGTACGCTGGCGCCCCTTGCACATGAATCGGAGCTGACCCTCAGGGATCACATCCCGAAGATCCTCGAGGCGATCGTGCTCGACCTCGAGAACAGCCAGTCGTCCAACGAAGCGCATGCCAAGTCCCTGGGCCAAGGGGCGGCCCTTTCGGGTACCGAAGATTCCGCTGCTCAAACGCATGGGCGCCAAAGAGCGAGAAGCGGCCTTCAAATGACCCAGCTCGTCGCCGAGTACCGCGCCCTCAGAGCGGGTGTGCTCAGGCTGTGGGCAGAAAAGGAGCCTGTTGCGGTTTCTGTGGTCGACGTCATCCGGTTCAACGAAGCCATCGACCAGGCCGTGGCGGAGTCCGTCGAGTTCTTTTCCGAGGAAACCGATCAGCTCAGGAACGTATTCCTGGGTGTACTGGGGCATGACTTGCGCGGCCCCCTGAATGCGATTCTTCTCACCGCGGAGCTCATTTCGAGAAAGACAAAAGAATCGCCGATGTCCGAAGTGGGTGTGCTGATACGCAGCGGACGGCGAATGGCCTCGCTCCTGGACACTTTGCTGCAGTACAACAGGTCAGCGTTGGGTGGAGGCATGAAGATTCACCGGGAGCACACCAACCTGGGCGAACAATGTGCCGCAGAAGTCGAACTGTTGCGCGCTGCGCTTCCCGACGCGCACATCGATTTTTCGGCAGGAGCGGATACAGAGGGCTTGTTCGACGCCTCAGCCGTGCGCGAAGCATTGGGGAACCTGGTCAACAACGCGGCGACCTACGGCGACGCCGGGCCCATTTCGGTGACTTTGACCGGCGGCGTGGGTGCCGTCTTGCTGAAGGTGGCGAATACGGGTCAGGAGATTCCTTCCGCCGAAATTCCCAAGTTGTTCAAGGCCCTTGAGCGAGGTTCCGCAGCCGACGCCTCCGGCAATCGAACAAATCTCGGGCTTGGGCTCTTCATCGTGCAGCAGATCGCTGTTGCACATGGTGGCCAGGTGCGATGCGTGAGCTCCGCGGCCACCACGACCTTCGAGCTGGAACTGCCCCGAGTCGAGGTGAACGCATTACCGGCAGCGTAAGAGGCCCAGCGGCTCACCCGCCCCCAAACTCCCTTGCATGCTCCACCGCATACTTGATCAGCTCAGCCTGCCCCTCGATCCCCAGCCGCCGTTTGATGCTCTGCCGGTGCGCTTCCACCGTGCGAACGCTCAGCCCGAGGTCGCGCGCAATCTGCTTGCTGGATTCACCCCTGCCCAGCGCCGTGAGTATTTCGCTCTCGCGCGGCGTGAGCAGCGGCTTGGGTGCTTGGTTGCGGAACAGCTTTTTTGAAACGGCCGGGCTCAGGAAGGTGCCGCCAGCCGACACGGCCTCTATGGCGGCGACGATTTCGGCGGCGGGCGCGTCTTTCAGCACGTAGCCGCGCGCGCCCACCTGCAAGGCCTTCTGCACGTACTCGGGGTTGTCGTACATGCTGAGCATCACCACGTGCGGCGCGGGCTGGCGTTGCAGCACGAGCGCGGCCAGGTCGATGCCGTTCATGTCCTTCATGCCGACATCCATCAGCAGCAGGTCGGGGCGCAGTTCTTCGACAAGCGAAAGCGCCTCGGCTGCACTGCCCGCCTCGCCGACGATCTCGAGGTTGGGCATGGAGCCGAGCCGCGCGCGCAGGCCGTCGCGCACCAGCGGGTGGTCGTCGACCAGAAAGAGGCGGATGGTTCGGGCGGCGTCTTTCATCGCAGGGGTCCGGCTATTCAGGCTTGGCGCTCTGGGTCGGCACTTCGGCCACGATGGTTGTTCCGCCTTCGCCAGACCGCACGCTGAGGCGCCCGCCGATCGACTCCATGCGTTCGCGCATGTTGCGCAGGCCGATGCCGCGGCGCGGGTCGAGCTGCATGGCGTCTACGTCGAAGCCATCGCCGTCGTCGCCGATCTCGAGCCGCACGCCGTCTTCGTCCGAGAAACCGAGGGCAATGTGCACGCGGTTCGCCTTTGCGTGCTTGCGCACATTGGTCAGCGCCTCTTGCGTGACGCGGAAGAGCGCGGTCTTGGCTTCTTGCGAGAGCTCGAAGGCCTCGCCTTCGATCATGATCGACGCATCGATGGCGCCCTCTTCCGCAAACTCGTCACCCAGGCGTTGGAGCGCGGCGGGCAGGCCAAGGGTGTCGAGCAGCGCCGGGCGCAGCCGGTGCGAAATGCGCCGCACTTCGAGCAGCGAATCATTGAGCCTTTGCAGCGCCTTGGTCAGTGCGGGCGGTGACGCCTGGCTTTCGCGGTCGAGTGCATCCACGGCGGATTCGATGAGCAGCTTGGCGGACACCAGCGTCTGGCTGGTGCCGTCGTGCAGCTCGCGCGCCAGGTGGCCGCGCTCTTCTTCTTGCGACTGAACCACGCGCCGCGCGAGCAGCCGCAGCTTGGCCTCGGCCACGCGGTGTTCGCTGAGGTTGAGCAGCAGGCCGGTGGCGCTCACCACGCCCAGGCACAGCGCGGCAATGCCGGCAATCCAGAGCAGCGTGGTGGTGACGTTGGCGCTCATCTGCCGGTCGAGCGCCTGCATGGTGGTTTCGATGTCGTCGAGGTACAGGCCGGTGCCGACCATCCAGTTCCAGCGCGGCAACGCGGTGACGTAGCCGAGCTTGGGCGCCATCTGCTCGCTGGAGGGCTTGCGCCATTCGTACTCGACATAGCCGCCGCCCGCGCGCGCGCCCGCAATCAGGTCTTGTATGGTGAAGCGGCCGCGGGAGTCGCGCAGGTCCCAGAGGTTCTTGCCCACGAGGTCGGGCTGGCGCGAATGCATGAGGGAGCGGCCCTGCATGTCGTAGACGAAGAAGTAGCCGTCATCGCCGTAGTCGAGCGCGGCCAGGCGGCGCAGGGCTTCGTTGCGGGTTTCTTCGTCGTCCAGGCCGGCGTCGTACAGCGGCCGCACGATGCTCACGGCCAGGTCGACATAGCTGCGCAGTTCGCTGCGCCGCTGGTCCATGTAGCTTTTTTCGATGAGCGCGCGCTCGCGCCGCGCCAGGTCGTGCTCCTGGTGGCGCACCGCCAGGGCAACCAGCACCAGCGCGATGAGCAGCGGTGCAACGGCCAGCGCGACGATCTTGGTGCGGAGGTTCATCGGAGGGCAAGACTACCACCGGGGCGGGTCCTGTCCTGCCCGATGACGCGGCTGGACCGATCAGTGCAGGCTGGTGGGCCGACCCGAGGCTACCCATGCGTCGAGCCCGCCTGTGAGCGGCAGTGCGCGGCGTGCGCCGCGGGCCAGCAGCACGCGCGCAGCCTGGGCGGCCGACACCTCGTTGGGGCAATTGCAGTAAAGCACAACGTCACGCCCGCCCACCAGCGGCAGCTCTCCATGCCGCTGCTGCAGCGCCTTGAGCGTGTATGAAAGCGCACCCGGAATGCGGCGCGGGTCGACCTGCAGGCCGGCCTCTCCACGCACATCGATGACCAGCGGCGGTGCCTCGCCGGCCAGCAGCTCGTGCAGCTCGTCCACGGTGATGCGCGGCATGCCGGTAAGCCGCATGAATGCGCGGCGGCGCCAGTAGCGCACAACCAGCATCACGGCCAGCACAACCACAAGCGCAAGCGTCGCAATGCCGCCGGCCTGCGCGAGCATGGCCAGCACCTCCTGGATCTGGTCGCGAAAAGCCCAGCCGAGCCCGAGGAAAACGCCGGTCCAGATGAGTGCGGCGCCAATATCGAACCCGATGAAGCGCCACACCGACATGCCCAGCGCACCGGCCATCGGCGGCGCCACCACCGAGACGCCGGGCACGAACTTGGCGGCCACCAGCGAGAGGCCGCCCCACCGGCCGATGAGCGATTCGCCGCGCCGCACGCATGAGTCGGGCGACAGCGAGATGCGGCACAGAAGGCGCATGAAGCGGTAGCCAAAACGCCGCCCGGCATAGAACCACGCGCCGTCGCCCAGCAGGTTGGCAAGCACCGCAGCCACCACCACGCCCACCACCGAGACATTGCCAGCCGCCAGCAACGCGCCCGAAACCACCAGCACGGCTGCGGCAGGCACGGGCAAGCCGAGGCGCGCGGCAAAGCTCGCCGCGAAGACGATCGCGATCGCGTTCTGCACCAGCAGCGACATCAGTTGTGCCATGGCAGCAGCGCGAGGTGGGGGTTCACTCGTTCAGGGCCTAGCGGGGCGCGTCGCCCTTGCGGTATTCGGCCGTGAGCTCGTCGAGCTTCTGCTTCAGTGCCGGGTCGAGCTTGTATTCCGCGGCTGCCAGCGTGGCGTCGAGCTGTTCGGGCCGGCTGGCGCCCAGCAGCGGCGCGGTGATGAGCGGGTTGGCCATGACCCACGCGACCGCCAGCGTGGCCAGCGGCACACCGGCTTCGTCGGCCAGCTTGTGCAGCTGCGTCACCGTGTTGAAGCTGCGCTCGTTCCAATAGCGGTCCTGGTACATGCCGCCCGCGGTGCCGAGCGTGAAGCGCGTGTTTTCCTCAGGCTTGGCACCGGGCTTGTACTTGCCGGTGAGCAGGCCGCCGGCCAGTGGGTTGTAGGGAATTACGCCCAGGCCCTCTTCGGCCGCGAGCGGCAGCAGCTCGCGTTCGATTTCGCGGAACAGCAGGCTGTAGCGCGGCTGCACCGACACATAGCGCGTGAGCTTGTGCAGCTCGGCCTTGCCGAGCGCGCGGGCCAGCCGGTAGGCCAGGAAGTTGGACACGCCGACGTAGCGCGCGCGGCCGGATCTGACGATGACGTCGAGCGCCTCCAGGCTCTCTTCGAGCGGTGTCTCGCGGTCGTCGCTGTGCAGCTGGTACAGGTCGACATGGTCGGTCTGCAGCCGCTTGAGCGAGGCGTCGATGGCGTCGAGCAGGTGCTTGCGCGATGCGCCCTGGTCCCAGCTGTTGGGGCCGACCTTGCCGACCGCCTTGGTGGCCACCACGAAGCGGCGGCGGCCGGTGGGGCCTTGCTTCTGCAGCCAGCGGCCGATGATTTCTTCGGTGCGGCCGGTGGTCTCGACGGTGCCGCCCAGCGGGTACACGTCGGCCGTATCCAGAAAGTTGATGCCGCCTTCCGCGGCCTTGTCGAGAATGCTGTGCGACACGGCCTCGTCGGTCTGCAGGCCGAAGGTCATGGTGCCGAGCGCAAGGCGCGACACGGTCAGGCCCGTGCGGCCGAGCCGGGTGGTGGGAATGCTCATGGTGGTCTCGATCCGAAGAGATGAGAGAGGTGTGGAAGGGCGGCGGTCATCATAGACACGGCCGCGCAATCCTGCATGCGCCGGCTTTTCAGGTGGCTTCGAGCCGGCCGCCCTGCCGGGCGCCGGCGCGTGCGCTCATCACCGCCCAGCCGAAGATGCCGATGCCGGCCAGTGCCAGCAGCGCCCCGACCCATCCGGTCGAGGTCCAGCCCAGGCCCGCCGCAATGGCCACGCCGCCGAGCCACGCGCCGAGCGCGTTGGCCATGTTGAAGGCCGAGTGGTTGAGCGCGGCGGCGAGCGTCTGCGCATCGCCGGCCACGTCCATCAGGCGGATCTGCAGCGCCGGGCCGATGGCGACCGTGGTGCCGATGAGAAACACGTTGAACGCCGCAGTAAAGACGTTGTGCGCCGCGAACGTGAACATGGCGAGCACCAGCGCCGCATACACCAGCAGGCCGCCGATGGTGCGCATGAGCGACTTGTCGGCCAGCCGCGAGCCGACGAGGTTGCCCGTGACCATGCCCAGGCCGAACAGCGCAAGCACGAAGGGCACGCCGCCCAAAGGCAAGCCAGCCACCTCGATGAGCGTGGGCTTGATGTAGCTGAACACCGAGAACATGCCGCCGAAGCCGATGGCGCCGATGCCGAGCGTGAACCACACCTGCTTGCGCTTGAGCGCGCCAAGCTCGCGCCAGGGGCTGGCGCCTGCGGGCGCCGCAAGATCGGGAATGTCGCGGCGCAGCAGCGCCACGGCAATCAGCGCGATGACGCCGACGAACACGAAGGCCGCGCGCCAGCCGAATAGCTGGCCGAGCCAGGCGGCAATCGGCACGCCGACGAGCGTGGCGCCGGTGAGACCCAGCATGACAAGGCCCACGGCCCGCGCGCGCCGCCCGGGTGGCGCCAGCGTTGCCGCCACCAGCGCGGCAACGCCAAAGTAGGTGCCGTGCGGAAGGCCGGTCGCAAAGCGCAGCAGGTTGAGCGACATGTAGCCCGGCGCCATGGCGCTGGCGAAGTTGCCGGCGGCAAAAATGGCCATGAGGGCAATCAGCAGTGCGCGCCGGCGCCAGCCCGCGGCAAGCACCGCGAGCACGGGCGCGCCGATGACCACGCCAAGCGCGTAGGCGCTGATGACGTGGCCCGCCTGCGGAATGCTGACAGCAATGTCGCGCGCCACCTCGGGCAGCAGGCCCATGATGACGAACTCACCCGTGCCAATGGCAAAGCCGCCGACGCCGAGCGCGAGCACGGCCCGCAAGAAGTTGACGGGCCGAGTCGGCGCAGACAAAGCGGAAGAGGAAATGTCGGTGTCCGCGCCGGTATCGTGCACGGGTGGGGAGGCGTTCAAGGCCAGGCTCCTGGGAGGGTGCCCGGCGGTGACGGGCAGAGCCCGATTTTAGGGTAAACCCTGAATCGCTGCCGATACGCAAAGGCCGAAGGGCTGATACGGGGACGGGCCTTTCCTGGCTTCTGCCCCTTGCGGTCAGATGGCGACGAGCTGCCGCACGCCCTGTGCTTCCATGTCCTTGCCGAGGCCGCGCGCGATCACCTCGCCGCGCTCCATCACGAGGTAGTCGTCGGCGAGCTCCTGCGCAAAGTCGTAGTACTGCTCGCACAGCACGATGGCCATGTCGCCGCGATCGGCCAGCATGCGGATGACGCGGCCGATGTCCTTGATGATGCTCGGCTGAATGCCTTCGGTGGGCTCGTCGAGGATCAGCAGCTTGGGCTTGGGCGCCAGGGCGCGGGCAATGGCCAGTTGCTGCTGCTGCCCGCCCGAGAGATCGCCGCCTCTTCTGTTGATCATCTGCTTGAGCACGGGGAACAGCTCGAAGAGTTCCGACGGAATGGGCGTGCTGCCGCTCTTGTAGGCGAGGCCCATGCGCAGGTTTTCCTCGACGGTGAGGCGCGCGAAAATTTCGCGGCCTTGGGGGACGAAGCCGATGCCGGCTCTTGCCCGTTCATACGGCGTGGCCTTGTGGATCGGCTTGCCCTCGAGCTCGATGCTGCCGCTCTTGATGGGCACCAGGCCCATCAACGACTTCAGCAACGTTGTCTTGCCTACGCCGTTGCGGCCCAGCAGCACGGTGACCTTGCCGAGCGTTGCCTCGAAGCTCACGTCCCGCAGGATGTGGGAGCCGCCGTAGTACTGGTGGATGTTTTTTACTGTCAGCATTTTGTTGACGCCTTCCTTTGTCTTTGTTGGCGGCGCCCGGCATGCGGCACGGTGCGGTCGGCTCCACTATGCCGGCCCTTCGGGCTGCCCTGCGGTGCTCGCGTTTCGCGGGGTCTCGCAGAACTCGCTTCGCTCAGACAGCTGCGAGCCCTGACCCGCGAAACGCTGCGCTCCTCGGCGGCACAGAGGGGCCGCCCGCACCGCGCCGCATGCCGGGCGCTGGTCGTGATGTTGAGGCCACCTGCCCTCACCCCGGCCCTCTCCCAGGGAGAGAGGGAGGAAGTCGGGGAATGCACTACCGCTCTGACCGCGGCGACGGGGGCTGTGCCCTTGGGCGGCCGTTGAGGCGCCGCCGAGCAGCGCAGCGACGGGCGGATCAGGGCTCGCCCTTGTCTGAGCGAAGCGAGTTTGGGCGAGACCCCGCCCGTCGCGAGCAGCGCAGGGAAGCCGCGAAGCGGCCGGTGACGTCGGCCGCCCAAGGGCACAGCCCTCACCGCCGAGCCCCGGACAACAGCAGCGACGAAATCAACGCCCAAGATAAACCTCGATCACGCGCTCATCGGACTGCACCTCGTCCAGCGTGCCCTGCGCCAGTACCGATCCATCGCACAGCACGGTCACGATCTCGGAAATGGTGCGGATGAAGCTCATGTCGTGCTCCACCACCATCAGCGAGTGCTTGCCCTTGAGGGTGAGAAACAGCTCGGCGGTGCGCGCGGTTTCCTCGTCGGTCATGCCGGCCACGGGTTCGTCGAGCAGCAGCAGCTTCGGGTCTTGCATCAGCAGCATGCCGATCTCGAGCCACTGCTTCTGGCCGTGGCTCAGGTTGCCGGCCAGGCGCGACACGCTGTCGGCCAGATGAATGGTGTGCAGCACTTCGGCCAGCCGGTCGCTCTGCGCCGAGTCGAGCCTGAACAGCATCGATGCGCGAACGCCCTTGTTGGTCTTGAGCGCGAGCTCGAGGTTCTCGAACACGGTGAGGTGCTCGAATACCGTCGGCTTCTGGAACTTGCGGCCGATGCCGAGCTGAGCAATGTCGGCCTCGCGGTGGCGCAGCAGGTCGATGGTGCTGCCGAAGAACACCGTGCCTTCATCGGGCCGCGTCTTGCCGGTGATGATGTCCATCATCGTCGTCTTGCCCGCGCCGTTGGGGCCGATGATGCAGCGCAACTCGCCCGGCGCAATGTCGAGCGAGAGCTTGTTGATGGCCTTGAAGCCGTCGAAGCTCACGCTCACGTCTTCGAGGTACAGGATGCGGCCGTGCGTGATGTCGACCTCGCCCGGCGTGGCAATGCGGCCGAAGCCGGCGGAACGACCGCCCGACTCGGTGCTGCCGCTCACGTAGTGCATGCCGTGGGCCCTTGCCGCGCGCTCGGCCCCGGCTTCCATCAGGTCGGGCGTCATGCGCGCGCTCCCTTCACTTCAGGCGCGAGCGGTGCATGCAGCGCCTCGGGCTCCATGCCCTGCGCGGCGGCCATGGCGCGCTGCGCTTCCTCGCGGCCGGCACTCGGTGCAGCGGGTGCCGCCTTCTCACGCGACAGCCATTTCTTCACCAGGCCCACGATGCCGTTCGGCAGGAACAGCGTGACGGCAATGAACAACGCGCCAAGGAAGTACAGCCAGTACTCCGGGTACGCCACAGTGAGCCAGCTCTTCGCACCGTTGACGATGAAAGCGCCGATGATCGGCCCGATGAGCGTTGCGCGACCCCCCACGGCCGCCCAGATCGCGATCTCGATGGAGTTGGCCGCGCTCATCTCGCCCGGGTTGATGATGCCGACCTGCGGCACGTACAACGCACCGGCGACACCGCACATGATGGCCGAGATGACCCAGATGGTGAGCTTGTAAGGCAGCGGGTTGTAGCCCGAGAACATCACGCGCGTTTCGGCATCGCGAATGGCCTGGAGCACGCGGCCGAACTTGCTGCCGATGAGCCATTTGGCAAACAGGAAGAAGCCCAGGAGCGTGATGCCCGTGAGCGCGAAGAGCGTCATGCGCATCTCTTGCGTGGCAATCGGAATGCCGAGGATGCGCTTGAAATCGGTAAAGCCGTTGTTGCCGCCGAAGCCCGTTTCGTTGCGGAAGAACAGCAGCATTGCCGCGAAGGTCATGGCCTGCGTGATGATTGAAAAATACACGCCCTTGATGCGCGAGCGGAACGCGAAGAAGCCGAACACGAAGGCGATGAGGCCCGGCACCGCAACGATGAGGACGAGCGTGGCGATGAAGCTGTCGCTGAAGGTCCAGTGCCAGGGCAGCGTCTTCCAGTCGAGAAACACCATGAAGTCCGGCAGGTCGCTCTTGTAGTTGCCGTCGCGGCCGATCTGGCGCATGAGGTACATGCCCATCATGTAGCCGCCGAGCGCAAAGAAGAGACCGTGCCCCAGCGAGAGAATGCCGGTGTAGCCCCAGATCAGGTCCATGGCCAGCGCGCAGATGGCGTAGCACATGATCTTGCCGACGAGCGCCACGGCGTAGTCGCTCATGTGCAGCGGGCTGTCGGCCGGCACCACCATGTTGAGAACCGGCGCCACCGCGCACACCACGATCAGCGTGACAAAGAAGGCTGTCCAGCCCTTGCCGCTCAACAGCGGCCCTTTGGTTGGAAGTACGACCTTGCTGCTCATGCTTCTGCGCTCCGGCCCTTCATGGCGAAGATGCCCTGAGGTCTCTTCTGAATGAAGATGATGATGAAGACAAGCACCGCGATCTTCGCGAGCACCGCGCCCGCCCAGCCTTCGATGAACTTGTTGAGAACGCCGAGCCCCAGCGCCGCATACACGGTGCCCGCAAGCTGGCCGACGCCGCCCATCACGACCACCATGAAGCTGTCGACGATGTAGCTCTGGCCGAGGTCGGGCCCGACATTGCCGATCTGGCTCAGCGCGCAACCCGCGAGGCCGGCAATGCCGGAGCCGAGTGCGAAAGCGTAGGTGTCGATGCGCGCCGTGTTCACGCCCATGCACGAGGCAATGGGCCGGTTCTGCGTGACGCCGCGCACAAACAGCCCGAGCCGCGTGCGGCCGATGAGCCAGCCCATGGCCAGCAGCACCAGCGCCGCAAAGATGATGATGCAGATGCGGTTCCACGGCAGCGTGACGTTGCTCAGCATGGTGAAGCCGCCGCTCATCCAGCCCGGGTTTTCCACGCCGACGTTCTGCGCGCCGAAGAGCGACCGCACAAGCTGCTGCAGCATCAGGCTGATGCCCCAGGTGGCCAGCAGCGTTTCGAGCGGGCGGCCGTAAAGAAAGCGGATCACCCCGCGTTCGAGCACCGCACCGACGAGCGCCGACGCAAGGAACGCCACCGGAATGGCCGCCACCAGGTACCAGCCGAAGGCCGCCTCGGGCATGTAGCGCTGGAAGATGCCCTGCATCACGTAGGTGGCGTAGGCGCCGATCATCATCAGCTCGCCGTGCGCCATGTTGATGACGCCCATCAGGCCGTAGGTAATGGCCAGGCCCAGCGCGGCCAGCAGCAGCACCGAGCCCAGGCTGATGCCGCTGAACACGGCGTTGATGCGGTCGCCCCACACCAGCGAGCCGTCGATGCTGGCAATGGAAGCGACGATGGCGGCCTTGACGTCCGCTTCGGTCTCGTCGGCGAGCCGCTGGTTGAGCAGCAGCTTGGTGTCAGGGCTGCTGTTGGCGCCAAGCTCCTTGGCCGCGACAAGGCGCTTGGCCTTGTCGGCGCTGCTGAGCATGCTGGCAGCGCGCACCAGCTGGAGCTGCGCCTTGATGGCGGGGTTGGTCTCGGCGGCCAGCGCCTTCTCGACCATGGGCACGCGGGATTCGTCGGGCTCCTTGAAGAGCGCTTGCGCGGCTTCGGCGCGCACCGCGTCGTCCTTGCTGGTGAGCTTGAGCGCGGCCTGCGCGGCATCGAGCGCGCCGCGCATCAGGTTGTTGTTCACCACGTCCTCGGCGGTGTCGGGCACTTTCAGTTCGGCGCCGGTCACGGGGTCGTAGCCTTTGTCATCCTTCATCACGAAGACCTTGTCTTCGGTGTACTTGACCGCGTCTTCCGACATGGCCTGGATGAAGGCGGTGGTTTTTTCGTCGGCCGTGAGCACGGCCTTGTTGAGGGCGGTGATGCGCGATTCGGATTCGCCGGAGGCGATGGCCTTGGCTTCGTCGGCGGTCAGCGCGTGGACGGCCGTTGCCATGAAGAGCATGGCGGCAAGTGCGCAGTGAAGGGTTCGTCGAAGCATTGTGAAGTGGAAGTTGGGATTGGCTCCCTCCCCTTCCGGGGGAGGGTTGGGGTGGGGGCACACGGCGCTCATTCAGGCGCAGTGACCAGATCGACCGCCGCTTGCCCCCACCCCTGCCCTCCCCCAGCGGGGGAGGGAGAAACGCGCTTTACAGCGACTTGCCAGCCGGCTGATCCGGCTTCTTGTCGTTGCCTTCGATGTACGGGCTCCAAGGCTTGGCCTTCACCGGGCCCGGCGTCTTCCACACCACGCTGAACTGGCCGTCGGCCTTGATCTCGCCGATGAACACGCTCTTGTGCAGGTGATGGTTCTTCTCGTCCATCTTCGAGACGATGCCGGAGGGCGCCGTGAAGGTCTGGCCGGCCATCGCCGCGATGACCTTGTCGGTGTCGGTGCTCTTGGCCTTCTCGACGGCCTGCTTCCACATGTGGATGCCGATCCAGGTGGCTTCCATCGGGTCGTTGGTGAGCGGCTTGTCCTTGTGGCCGGCGATGTTCTTGGCCTTGGCGTAGTCGCCCCACTGCTTGATGAAGGCCGTGTTGGTCGGGTTCTTGATCGACATGAAGTAGTTCCATGCGGCCAGGTGGCCGACCAGCGGCTTGGTGTCCACGCCGCGCAGTTCTTCCTCGCCCACCGAGAAGGCCACCACCGGCACGTCCTTGGCCTTCAGGCCGGCGTTGCCGAGTTCCTTGTAGAAGGGCACGTTGGAGTCGCCATTGATGGTCGACACCACGGCCGTCTTGCCACCGGCCGAGAACTTCTTGATGTCGGCAACGATGGTCTGGTAGTCGCTGTGGCCGAAGGGGGTGTACTTCTCGTCGATGTCGGTGTCCTTCACGCCCTTGCTCTTCAGGTAGGCACGCAGGATCTTGTTGGTGGTGCGGGGGTACACGTAGTCGGTGCCCAGCAGCACCCAGCGCTTGGCGCCGCCGCCTTCCTTGCTCATCAGGTAGTCGACCGCCGGAATGGCTTGCTGGTTGGGCGCGGCGCCGGTGTAGAACACGTTCTTGGAGAGCTCTTCACCTTCGTATTGCACGGGGTAGAACAAGAGGCCGTTCATTTCCTCGACCACCGGCAGCACCGACTTGCGCGACACCGAGGTCCAGCAGCCGAAGATCACCGAAACCTTGTCCTGGCCCAGCAGCTGCTTGGTCTTTTCGGCGAACAGCGGCCAATTGGAGGCCGGGTCGACCACCACGGGCTCGAGCTGCTTGCCCAGCACGCCGCCCTTCTTGTTGATGTCTTCAATGGCCATCAGCACCGTGTCTTTCAACACGGTTTCAGAAATGGCCATCGTGCCCGACAGCGAGTGCAGCACGCCGACCTTGATGGTGTCGGCAGCGAATGCCGGCGCAGCGGAGATGCTGGCCAGGGCGACGGCGGCGGTGAGCGCCTTGAGGGTGAAACGACGTTGCATGTGGAACTCCTGCTCCGGGGTGGTTGAAACCTTTGTCGCCGGGCTCGCCGGACGATGGAGGGGAGTCTGCGGATTCGACCGCGCGCGAGAAATACGCCGGGTGGCGTACACGGAGGTATTCAGGGCAGCAGCCCCGGCCCGCCTTAACGTCCCGGTGTCAGGTCAAGCTCCGGCGCCTCGCGCTTGAATTGCGCCGCCGCAAAGGCCCAGACCATCCGCGTGGCATCCGGCCCGGCCGGGTCGCTGAAAAGCAGGCTGGCCTTGCCGCCGCTCCACGCGTGGCCCAAACCCGCAATCTCGCACAGCGTGACCAGCGTGCGGCCCTTGCGGCGGAACTGGGTCACCCGCATGGGGTGCCGCTTGCCGCGCTGGAGCGTGCGCGCGAGCCCCGGCTTTGCGCCCACCGCCGTGGCCCACACGGCCGCACTGTTGACGGCGTTGCTCGGCGCCACCACGGCATCGGCATCGCCGTGCAGCACCAGCATCGGCGGCAATGTCGCGAAGACTGCGGCGGCGCCCATCGCCTTGCCGACCGCGGTGGAGGGCATGGGCGGCGTGTGCTGGCCGCGCATCGCGCCCAGCGCGGTGGCCGAAGATTTCGCGGCGCCCGGCGCCACGCCCGAATGCATGACCACAGCGCGGAATCGCAGCGGGTAGCGGGTTGCCAGCAATGCCGCCATGCTGGCCCCGGCCGAGAGGCCAGCCAGCGCAATGCGCTCGCGGTCTACCGGATACAGCACGCAGGCCTGGTCGATGGCCGCCATCAGCGTGGCGGCTTCGGCGTCGGCCTTGCCCGAGCGCCGCTCGTACCAGTTCCAGCAGCCTTGCGGATGGGCCAGCCTGTCTTGTTCCAGGTAGAGCACCAGGAAGCGTTGCCGCACCGCGAGCGCGTTCATGCGCGTGCTGGCCGCAAAGTCGCGCCCGGTCTGGCCGCAGCCGTGCAGCATGACCATGAGCGGCAGCCTTTCGCCGGGCTTCAGCTTCAGGTCGGCCGGGCGAAACAGGTGATAGCCCCGTGCGCCGCCGGGGCCCAGCGCCATGCCGCTGAGCCAGTCGCCCCGGCCCGGCGGCGGCTTGAGGCGCTTGGCGGTGGCGCGCTGCACCTGCCCCGTCACGCGCTTGCTGTTGCTCAGCGTGAGCTTGGTCAGGGCCTTCAGGTTACGCTCGTAGGCGCGGGCGAAGAGAGAAGCAGTGGTGGAGCGGCGAACCATGGGCGCAGTGTGAGGGCAAAGCGCCGGGCGTCCAAACGGGGCGGTGAAGGCTTGGAGCCCCGCCCCGTGCCTCAGTAGATTTCCGGCACGATCATGCTCGCCGGCACCGGCTGGCGCAGGTAGTCGGCGTGGCGCTCCCGTGCGGGCAGTTGAACTGGCGGATGCGCCACTTCCTGGTACGGCAACTGGCCCAGCAGGTGGCTGATGCAGTTGAGCCGCGCCTTCTTTTTGTCGACCGCCTGCACCACCCACCAGGGCGCCTCGGGAATGTGCGTGCGCTCCAGCATGATTTCCTTGGCCTTGGTGTATTCCTCCCACCGGCGGCGGCTTTCCAGGTCCATCGGGCTCAGCTTCCATTGCTTGAGCGGATCGTGAATGCGCCCGAGAAAGCGCATGTGCTGCTCGTCGTCGGTAATGGAGAACCAGTACTTGATGAGCTTGATGCCCGAGCGCACCAGCATCTTCTCGAACTCCGGCACGGTGCGGAAGAACTCTTCGTACTCGTCGTCGGTGCAAAAGCCCATCACGCGCTCGACGCCGGCGCGGTTGTACCAGCTGCGGTCGAACAGCACCATTTCGCCGGCGGCCGGCAGGTGCGCGGCATAGCGCTGAAAGTACCACTGGGTGCGTTCGCGGTCGTTGGGCGCCGGCAGCGCGGCCACGCGCGCCACGCGCGGGTTCAGCCGCTGGGTAATGCGCTTGATCACGCCGCCCTTGCCGGCCGCGTCGCGGCCTTCGAAAAGAATGACCACCTTCTGCTTGCTGTGCTGCACCCAGTCCTGCAGCTTCACCAGTTCGCCCTGCAGGCGGAACAGCTCCTTGAAGTAGGCCTGCCGCGCGGCCTTGTCGGTGGCGCGGGCGGCGGGATCGAGGTCGTCGATGTTGCGGTCTTCGATCTCCAGCTCCAACTCCTCGTCATAGCTGTCGATCAAATCGCGGGCGATGCGTTGCATCAGGTCTTCGTGGTCTGGAAGTGCGCTCGTCAGCATCATGGCTAGAAAAGAGAGAGATCTGTGGGATGGATCAAGGCATGCTGCACGCAGCGTATGACCGTTGCGTGACGGATTGGCGTCGGCGGACACGAGGTTGTCATATAGGTCGAACACCATCTGGCAAACCCCTTTGGCTTTCCTGATCCACACGCACCTTGCCGGCACTCCATGACCTGGCCGCCAATTCGTACGGCGGCGACGAAGCCGGGCTGATCTGCGGCTATTTGTTCGACGCCGCCGCGCCGGAGCCCGTGCGGGCGATCGACTCGGCGCAGGCCGCGGCCTGGCTGGACACCGGCGCGCCGCCCTCGTCAAACTCCGCATTCTTGTGGTTGCACTTCAACCTGAGCCATGCCCAGGCCGAGCGCTGGCTGCTGCGTCATGCGCAGCTCTCCGACACTTTTTATGAAGCGCTGCACGAGGGCCTGCCCTCCACGCGCATCGAACGCGCCGACGATTCGCTGATTGCCGTCATCAACGACGTGCACTTCGAGTTCAGCTTCGAGCCCTCGGACATCTCCACGCTCTGGATCAGCGTGGGGCCGCGCCTGGTGGTGACGGCGCGCGCCAAGCCGCTGCGCTCGGTCGACGCGCTGCGAACGGCGGTCAAGGCCGGAGACGCGCCGCGCTCGAGCACCGAACTGCTCGAGCACCTGCTGCGCGCCCAGGCCGACGTGCTGGTGAAGATCGTGCGCGGCGTTACTTCGCGCATCGACCGCATCGAGGATGAGCTGCTGGCCGGCCGGCTCGACCACAAGCGTGCGCGGCTGGGGGTGCTGCGCCGGCTGCTGGTGCGGCTGCAGCGGCTGCTGGCGCCGGAACCCGCCGCCCTCTTCCGCCTGCTGCAAGGGCCGCCGGCCTGGATGGCCGAGCCCGATGCGCAAGAACTGCGCGGCTCCACCGAAGAATTTTCGGTGGTGCTGCGCGACATGCAGGCACTGCAGGAGCGCATCAAGCTGCTGCAGGAAGAAATTGCAGCCAACGTCAACGAGGACAACAACCGCAGCTTGTTCGTGCTGACGGTGGTGACCGTGCTCGCGCTGCCCATCAATATCCTTGCCGGCCTGTTCGGAATGAACGTGGGCGGTATTCCGTTGGCCGAGCACAAGTACGGGTTCTGGATCGTGGTGGCCATCGTCGCCAGCTTTACCGCGGTGGCCGCGTGGACGGCTTTTCGCAAGAAGCGCTAAGCCGCATCGGCCGCGGTAGTAATGCTATTTATTTAATAGCAACCACAATAGCATCCATGCGCCCGCATCGGTGTTGCAGACCCAATAGAATGATCATGTGTCCTCTATTCTCAATGCCGATCTGCACTGCCATTCCGTGGTTTCCGACGGCACGCTGACGCCCGAAGAACTGGCAGCGCGCGCCGCCGCCAACGGGGTCGAACTCTGGGCGCTCACCGACCACGACGAAGTCGGCGGCCAGCACCGCGCGGCCGCTGCCGCGCGCGCCAACGGGCTGCGCTATCTCACCGGCACCGAGATTTCGGTCACCTTTGCCAACGAAACGGTGCACATCGTCGGCCTGGGCTTCGACCCGGACGATGCCGCCATGACGCAGGGCCTCTACGACACGCGCGGCGGCCGTGGCAAGCGCGCGCAAGAAATGGCCGAGGGGCTGGCCAAGGTCGGCATTCACGGGGCTTATGAAGGCGCGCTCAAGTTCGTCGGCAACCCCGAGCTGATCTCGCGCACCCACTTTGCGCGCTTCCTGGTCGAGCAAGGCCATTGCCGCGACACGCCCGAGGTGTTTCGCAAGTACCTGACCGAAGGCAAGCCCGGCTACGTGCCGCACCGCTGGGCCTCGCTGAAAGACGCGGTCAGTTGGATCACCGCCGCCAAGGGCATGGCTGTCATTGCGCACCCGGGCCGCTACAAGTTCACCGCGAACGAGGAATACGCGCTGTTCCTCGAATTCAAGGCGCACGGCGGGCAGGCGATCGAGGTCGTCACCGGCAGCCATACGACAGCCGAATACGTCGAATACGCCGACAAGGCGCTCGAGTTCGATTTCGCCGCCTCGCGCGGCAGCGATTTCCACAGCCCCGACGAAAGCCATTGCGATCTCGGCAAGCTGCCACCGTTGCCCGGCGCGCTCACGCCGGTGTGGGAACTGCTCAGCCATCGCATCCAGCAGTGAGCCAGAGCCCCGGGCCCGGCACCGACAGCGCGGCCACGGCCGCACTGGCGAATGCCCGCGCCGCCGCACAGCAGACGCGCGACGTCGAATCCGAACGCATCCTTGCGGGCATTGGCCTGGTGCTGGTGGCGGTGGCCTGCTTTGCCACGCTCGACACCGCCACCAAGACATCGACCGCCGCCGTGCCGATTCTCATGGGCGTGTGGTTTCGCTATGCCTTTCAGGCCGTAGCCACCACGGCGGTGCTGCTGCCCAAGCACGGCACGGCGCTGCTGCGCACGCAGCATCCGCGCTATCAGCTGCTGCGCGGCGCGCTGCTGCTGGCGTCGAGCACGCTGGCCTTCTTGAGCCTGCGCTACATGCCGCTGGCCGAGTTCACTTCCATCGTGCTGATAGCGCCGCTGGTCATTACGCTTCTGGCGGCCACCACGCTGAAAGAGCACGTTTCGGTGCTGCGCTGGGCGCTGGTGGCGGGCGGCTTTGCCGGCACCTTGGTCATCTTGCGGCCGGGCGGCGATGCATTCAGCTGGGCTGTGCTGCTGCCCATCGGGCTGGTGCTGACCAATGCATGGTTCCAGGTGCTCACAAGCAAGCTGGCGCAAACCGAGAACCCGCTCACCATGCATTTCTATACCGGCTGGGTGGGTGCGTTGATCGCGTCCCTGGCGCTGCCGTTCGTGTGGACGGCCCTGCCCTCGTGGCACTGGTGGGCGTTGCTGTGCCTCATGGGTTTCATGGGCACGGTGGGGCACTTCATTCTTATCCTCGCCTACCAGCGCGCGCCGGCGTCCACGCTCACGCCTTACCTTTATGCCCAGATCGCCTTTGCCATGCTGGGTGGCTGGCTCGTTTTTTCCCACGTGCCCGACCGTGTCTCGCTCATCGGCATTTCGATGATTGCGGTTTGCGGTGCGGCCGGCGCCTGGCTCACGGTGCGCGAGCGCCGCGTGCCCATCGAGCCGGCGGAATCGTAATCAGGAGTCTTTCATGGCCCAGTACTTCGAAGTTCACCCGGACAACCCCCAGCAACGCCTGCTCAAGCAGGCCGCCACGCTGTTGCAGCGCGGCGAGATCGTGGCCGTGCCCACCGACTCGAGCTACGCACTGGCCTGCCACCTCGACGACAAGGACGCCGTCGACCAGCTGCGCCGCATTCGCCAGGTCGACGAGAAGCACCATCTCACGCTGATCTGCCGCGACCTGAGCGAACTGGCCAACTATGCGCGCGTCGACAACAAGCAGTACCGCCTGCTGAAGGCCGCCACGCCGGGGCCCTACACCTTCCTGCTCGAAGCCACCAAGGAAGTGCCGCGTCGCGTGAGCCATCCGCAGCGCAAGACCATCGGCCTGCGGGTGCCCGACCACAAGGTGCTGCTCGAACTGCTGGCGCTGCACGGCGCACCGCTCTTGGCCACCACCCTCATCGCACCCGGCGAAACCGAAGCACTGAACGACGCGCAGACCATTCGCGAGCGATTCGAAAAGCAGATCGGCGCCGTTATCGACGCGGGCGCCTGCCCTTCGCAGCCCACCACCGTGGTCGACCTCACGCCCATGGGCACGGGCGACGATCCGGTCGTGGTGCGGCAAGGCCGCGGCGCGCTGGCGGTGCTTGGCCTCTGACGAGCGGCACCGAAGCTTCCAGTCTGTCTGACACAATCGCCCAGTGGATATTTCCAACCTGATACAGACCGTACTTATTTACGCACTGCCCGTGGTTTTTGCGATCACGGTGCACGAGGCGGCGCACGGCTATGTGGCGCGCCATTTCGGTGACGAGACGGCAACAATCATGGGCCGCGTCACGCTCAACCCCATGAAGCACATCGACCCCATCGGGACCATCCTGATGCCGTTGCTGCTGTACTTTGCAACCTCTGGTGCGTTCCTGTTCGGTTATGCCAAGCCGGTGCCGGTGAACTTCGGGCGCCTTCGCCATCCCAAGCGCGACATGATCTGGGTGGCGCTGGCCGGCCCCGCGTCCAACTTTGTGCAAGCCATTCTTTGGGCCCTGCTGCTGGTCGGGCTTGTCGCAGCGGGCATCGATGAAACCTTTTTCATCAAAATGGCGCAAGGCGGCGTGCTGGTCAACCTGGTGATGTGGGCCTTCAACCTGTTTCCACTGCCCCCGCTCGACGGCGGGCGCGTGCTCGCGGGCCTGCTCCCCAACGGCCCGGCTCAGAATTTTCTGGCACGCATCGAGCCCTTCGGTTTCTTCATCGTGATGGGCCTGGTCATCGCCGGCGTCGTCAGCACCTTCTGGCTGCGCCCGCTGATGGATGTCGGCTACACGGTCATCAACGTGCTTATTTCACCGCTCACGGCTTTGCTGCGTTAAGTTCCTCTCCATGGCTTCGTCTTCTTCAGCTCCCCTGCGCGTCCTGACCGGCATCACGCCGTCCGGCACGCCGCACCTCGGCAACTACGTCGGCTCGATCCGCCATTCGGTGCGGCAGAGCGTGGCGCCGGGCGTGGAGAGCTTCTTCTTCCTGGCCGACTACCACGCGCTCATCAAGGTGCAGGAGCCGGCGCTCATCCAGCGCTCCACGCTCGAAATTGCCGCAAGCTGGCTGGCTTGCGGGCTCGACCCCGAGCGCGTGACCTTCTACCGCCAGTCGGACATCGCCGAGATTACCGAGCTCACCTGGTTTCTGACCTGCGTGACCGGCAAGGGTGTGCTGAACCGCGCCCATGCCTACAAGGCCCAGCTCGACAAGAACGTGGCCAAGGGCGAAGACCCGGACTCCGACGTGACCGCCGGCCTGTTCATGTATCCGGTGCTGATGGGTGCGGACATCCTGATGTTCAACGCGCACAAGGTGCCCGTGGGCCGCGACCAGGTGCAGCACATTGAAATGGCGCGCGACATGGCGCAGCGCTTCAACCACCAGTACGGCGAGCACTTCACGCTGCCCGACGCCGAGATCGACGATGCCGTCGCCACCCTGCCCGGCCTGGACGGCCGCAAGATGAGCAAGAGCTACGGCAACACCATTCCGCTGTTTGCGCCGCGCGGCCAACTGCAAAAGCAGATTGCGAGCATCGTCACCGACTCGCGCGCCCCCGGCGAGCCCAAGGACACCGAAGGCTCTGCGCTGTTCCAGATCTACCAGGCCTTTGCCAGCGCCGAAGAAACCGAGACGCTCCGCAAGGCGTACGCCGAAGGCATCGGCTGGGGCGACGCCAAGCAGATGCTGTTCGAGCGCATCGACCGCGAAGTGGCACCGCTGCGCGCCCGCTACGACGAACTGATGAACAACCCGGCGGAGATCGAGCGCATTCTGCTCATCGGCGCTGAAAAGGCCCGCAAGCTCTCGCGCCCCTTCATGACCGAACTGCGCCATGCGGTGGGGCTGCGCAACCTTGCGGCGGGCCGGGACAAGGGCGGCGCGCGCAAGGCGGCCAAGGTCGCCAAGCCCAGCTTCAAGCAATATCGCGAGCGCGACGGGCTGTTCTATTTCAAACTGCTCGATGCGAGCGGCGCTGCGCTGCTGCAAAGCCGTGGTTTCGCGTCGCCGCAGGAGGCCGGGCGCGCAATTGCCGCCTTGCAGCAACAGCGCGGCGCGGCACTGGCCGCGCTCGCCGACCAGTTGGAGCCGGTCGGCACGGAAGAATTGAGTGCCGCGAGTGCGGCACTGGAAGCACTGGCGGAGGCAACGACCGCGACCAGCGGAAGTTGATCCGGCATATGTCCATCGGCCCACCCGCCGGGGACAGACGAGAGTAGACGGGCGATCACAAAGGAAGAAAACATGAGCATTTATGTCATCGACGACCATCCCCTGATGCGCGACGCCATCGTGATGGTGTTGCGGCGCCTGCGGCCGGCCGAAAACATCGTCGAGCTCGAGCGGCTGGACAAGCTCGCGAGCTCGGTTCAGCAGCGCGGCGCGCCGACCCTTTTCTGCCTCGACCTGAAGCTGCCCGACACCAACGGCGTTTCGGGCGTGGTCGCGGTCAAGCAGGTCTACCCCAACGTGCCGATCGCCGTTTATTCGGCGGCACCGGCTGCGGACATGGAAGACGCGTGCATCGAAGCGGGCGCCGACACCTACATCGAGAAGTCGGCCAGCTCGGCCGAACTGGCCGCCGTGCTGCGCGGCCTCTTGATGGCCGGCTCGGAAGAAGCGGACGAGCCCGCGCTGGCCAACAACAGCAAGCTGTCGAAGCGCCAGACGCAGCTGATCGCCATGCTCGACAAGGGCATGAGCAACCGCGACATCGCCACCGACCTGGAGATCAGCGAACACACGGTGAAGGTGCACCTGTGGCGCCTGTTCCGCCGCCTGGGCGTGAAGAGCCGCACACAGGCGCTGCACTACGCGCGGACCAACGGGCTGATTTCGAGTAACTAGTCTCGCCCCCAGGCTCCGCGCACTTCGTGTCGCTTCTCCCTCCCCCTACCGGGGGCAACACCAGCGGCCCGGCAAAGCCGGTTCCGCGGTGTTTCTGGAAGGGACTCGAGCGGATTGTTGGCCGCTGAAAAACCGCGCTGGGCGCGGTTTTTTTATGGCTGCAGCGGCCGGTCAGCCGCCGCCGGAGGCGCTGACGCGGGCTTGGGCTACGGCTTCGTCGGCATCGTGCAGCGCAACGCGGAACACGCTGCCGCTGCCGAGGCGGGAGCGCACACTGACGGGGTGGCCGAGCACGTGGGAGAGCCGGGCGACGATGGCCAGGCCGAGGCCGAAGCCGTCGGAGGTGCCGGCATGGTCGGCCACCTTGTAGAACTCCAGGAACACGTCGCGCAGGTGTTCGGGTGCAATGCCGATGCCGGTGTCCCACACCTCGATGCGCATGCCCTCGCGCGTTTGCCGCGAGGCGAGCAGCACGCCGCCGTCGGAGGTGTACTTGATGGCGTTTGCAAGCAGGTTGCCGATCATGCGGCGAACGCGAATGGGGTCGGTCAGGAAGCTGCCTTCCGTCACATGCACGCGGAAGTCGAGCCCCCGGCTCTCGGCCACTGGGCGGTACTGCAGCTCGAGGTCGTGCAGAAGTTCTGCCACGTCCACACGCTCGATGTGCAGCCGCACCTGGCCTGAGTCGATGCGCGCCAGGTCGAACATCGAATCGAACAGTGCATTCACCGCGTGCGTAGCGCGAACGATCTTGGGCGCGAGTTCCAGCACCAGTTCGGGCTCGTTGCGCAGCCAGTCGGCGTAGAGCGACAGCGCCAATACCGGCTGGCGCATGTCGTGCGCAGCGCTGGCAAGAAAGCGGTTCTTCATGGCCACGGCAGCCACCGCGGCCTGCCGCTGCTGCGTGAGCGACTTGATCAGGATGTGGTTGTGAAACAGCAGCTCCAGGCTGTTGCGCGCCGTCTCGTGAATATGGCGGCCGGCCCGCAGCAGCAAGAACCAATGCAGGATCGGCAGGATCGGCATCAAAAAGCCGTACTGGAAATGCGGCTCCACGATGTTGATGCTCACCAGTCGGATCAGCACCGCTCCGAGCATGGTGATGAACAGCGTGTTGACGTAGCGCTTGAGCAGCGGCGGGTGTAGCGCCAGCCCGTTGAGCGGGAACGTGCCCACGCCGGCCACGATGAGCCAGCTCATGAACTGGTTGACCTGCGGCGTGCGCTCGAAGAACAGCAGGATCGACGCGCCCCACACGATGGCGCTGGTGCTCCACACGAAGCCGTAGCGCTCGGTGAACTGCAGCTGCGCCGCGGCGCTCCGGCCGGCGTAGCGCACCGCATAGACCCTGGCGCCCCACGCGCGGAATCCCGTGGCAACGAAGCCGAAGGCAAGCCACGTGAGCAGCTCCCAATGGGGCACATAGCTCCAGTTCAGGCCGACCATCAACGGCATGAGCGCGGCCGAGACGATGTAGGAGCCGCGCGCGGAGCGCATCAGGCTGCGGATCAGCTCGCCGCGCACCCACGATTCGGCCTCGTCAGCCGAAGCCGGGACCGGTGTCACGCTTGCGATCGACGCATTGGCCATTGGCGCTTCGCCCCCTCTTTATTCGACTACAGGAAATCCCTCAGCATGCCGGGCGTGAAGAGGTGGCGATCTTAACGGCGCCTTTGCCAACATCAGGTGTTCGAATCTCCGTTACCGCGGATGCAAGATGGACGGAGAGTTGATTGGGCCCTTTGTTTCTTATCTCACTTGAGTTGCAGCCAAGGATGCCTCATGGTGAGCTCGATTTTCAGCCTGTCTGTAGCGACGATCGTATCGGTGCGCAGCATCGACGCGCCGTGAACGCGGTAACGACAAAGAATTTCCGGTATGTAGATCGCCCGCATTCCCCTGTCGACAAACTTGCACCAGAAATCGAAGTCCTCCCAGCCGCCTTCGAGATGGCTGTATCCACCGGCTTGCATCCAGGATCGCTTGGAGATCAGCGCCATCGCATCGACGTAGTTGCCGGTCCGGAAGGAACCCTTGCTCCAAATATCAGCATAGCCCAAGCCACTTTGGTTGCCGAAGAACTCGAGCTGGGTGTATGCGGCGTCGAATTCACGATGCCTGACAGGCTCCAACAAGCGCGAAAGCGCGCGAGGGTAGATTTGGTTATCTGCGTCGATAACGAATACCGGGTCTGTACGAGCAACCTCGAACGCTGTGTTTCGAGCCTCGGCCAACCCTTGATTGCGGCGGTGCCGAAGCAGCGAAATTCGATCGAACCGATCGCTGTTCTGCTGCATCCAGCCCAATGCTACGTCCACCGAATTGTCACGCTGCGAGTTGTCGTCCACCACGATCAACTCCAAGGATTGGTGCGTCTGGCTAGCGATCGAATCCAGGCATTCAGCTATGAATTGGGCATAGTTGAACAGGCTGACAGCCACTGTGATTCCGTCCCTCGAAGGCAGCGCACGGTTGATCCTCTCGAAGAGAGTCTCGTAGGGTACAACCCGTGGCGACGTCCGATCTCTCATCGCAAGACTCCGTCCATATGCTCTTCAAGAAACGAGAGGATAGATGCCGTGCGAACGAAATTGTCTTCGTCGTTCGACAGAAGTTGAGCCGTGTTTTTTACAACTCTTTGCGCCTCGTTGCGCCCATCGACGTCGAAGATAAGCCATTCCAACAGGTTCGGAATATGGCGCACATCCTCCTGAAAGAAATGCTCTCCAGGCTTCAGGCATGGGTGAGATAAGCATGGATCGGTGACGACGAGTGATCCAGATGCCATACCCTGACGAACGATGCGATGCCATTCGAAGTAAGAAAATTCATCTCGATGGATATTGAGGCTTATTTTTGAATGCCCAGCCACATGGCCTGCGATGCGAGTGAGGGATTCACCCTCCGACTGATCGCGGATCACTCCATGCGACTGTCTACGACAGTAGATAAAGGCCGAAAACTTCGCCAAAACAGAAGCATTACGCGCGAGAAAAGACTCTCTGCGATCGCTTTCACTTCCAAAAAAAGAAATATCAATCGGGCGTTCGATCCAGGGAACGAAGCCAAAATCCGAACTCTTGGCGCGCGCCGGTAAGGCGCTGACGAGTGGATGATCCAGATCGGCATCCTCAAGCCAATGGGTTCGCAATGCAGCGCCCGGCTCCAGGTGCATGGCAGGTAAACCTGCCTCGCCAAGAAGATGAGCGACCTGCGGCGAGATGTCGAACACACCGGGAGATGCAAGAATCGCGGGAAGAGACTTTGCAAACCATGGGGTCTGCAACTGCTCGGTGTTGTAGACGAATGAAGATTCAATTACTTCATCCCGCATCCAGCTCTTACCGTCACCGAGTGTGAAGAACTCATGCGGAGCTACCACGATGCTAAGAGGTTCTCTCTGCGCCATGTCCGATGTCTCATCTCGAATGAATACGTCTATTCCCGCACGGCGAAGGTCGACAGCGATATCTTCAGCTATCTCCTTCATGAAGATGTTGCCCAGCGAACTGACATAGATCGATGCAGCAGGAACTCGCTTTCTGAATGCCGAAAAATGATCATCAAGCGACCCGTAAGTAGGGGGAGGCGTTGCTTGATCGTCCAAGAAAATGGATGCACGCCCCAGCGAACGAGCGACTTGCTCACGATCGAACAGTGCCCGCCCTTCCGCTGCACCATAAAAAAGTGCATGAAAATACGGATCAATACCGTGAGCACCTACGTCCGGGTGCATCCTGAGGTAGCTCTTGTCGGAAAACAGCGTCATCGCGGCAAGCCTAGACAGCGATTTTTCTGCTACCGAGCGCGAGATGAGAGGGAAATGAGGGCTTGCGCTTTCATACGATTCAGCGCGCTCTAGCAAATTTGCCATTGACGTTAAATAAATGCTAGGTATTTGGACGAAATTTAGCTTCAGCCGAAGTGAGAGAAACGCTGCCGCAAAAATTCAATAGGCTTCAATCACGCCGATGGACGAAGGATCTTGCGAATCCTAGATCTCAGCGTCAGCGGAACTCGACGAGCAATAGCGCGAAGTGGGCCAGCGAGACGCCAACTCGTGGAGTGCCATACCGCAGCCAACTGACCCTCCCGGGTCGCAAGCTCCGCAGTCAACAACTCCTCCCGAGCCCTGAGTGCGTCCAAGGCTGCGCGATAGCTCTCCAATTTCTCCTCCCACCGCTGCCGCTTTAGTTGCAAAGAGCGCTGAGCATTTTCACGAAGACTTGTTTCGCGTTCCAGCGCGATCTTCAAATCTTCAATCTGTTCCTTTTGCACATCTACTGTGGATTTCAATTCAGCCACCAGCGAGGCATTTTTCTCGTAATGCAGCTGGGGCATGGACAATGGCGCCCATTCATTTAGATCTTTTGACGTATCTACAAAATGAACCTTTGGAAACCGAGGTCGAATCGAATGCTCAAAAATCGCTCTATTTTTATAATAGGCATTTGGCAGCAGATAGACATTCTTCTTTAAGAACGCTGAAAGAATCGAAACATGCAAGCGGTCCGTCTGGACTGTCTCAAAAGGAGCAGCAAAGGCCGCCATGCTGTTGGTTACGTGGGCACAAAAATCTGGGGAAGTCCAAAGATCGCCGTTCCATGACAATGACATGTCGAGATTGTCTTCGGATATTTTTACTTGCCCCGTTGTTTCCCCGTCAGTGCGAAGTGCCTTGAGAATTCCTTCGCCTCTTCCAAAGAAACGAGAAAAGTAGTCATCATCGAGAAAAAAAGTAACGTCGTGCGATAGATGCGTTTGCATCGGCGAAGCACCATTCAGCAACGCCATTTGATAGGAGACCGGTTCTCTGCAAAAAACGGTTAAATTGCGGTGCGTCTCGGCCAACACATCCGCGAATCCCACAATAGTATGCGGCAGCAACACTATCTGATTTTTTTCTGCATGCCGCCGGATCAGCTCCGCAACATCGTTGTATCTTCCCTCTACGAGATTCCCTCCACCGCCTATGAGAACCGTCTCGCCTTCAACGGTGTCTGTTTGATGGTGAGTAATGAAATTTATCCCATGCGACCTGAAAAGCTCGTACGTTGCGTGCGCAATAAATCCGTCACCCGCATTTCCAGATTTTGGAAAAAAGTGCACATTTTTGCCTGAAAGTGATTTCAGCAGAACAAGAAACGGATCGTCGGATCGATAGGGCATGATGTCGCTCGAATCGCTGGTACGTTGTATCTTTATACAAAAAGGCCTGCACACAGATCGCTCAGCCTGAACCATCCCGATCTATTATCCGCTACGCCGATTGTGCGCAAGCTAAAAAGGCTGCTGATGAGCTATTAAAAAGAATCGCGGGAGCACAACTGCCAAATTGCCCTTGGCCGAATAGTTCCCAGTCAACCCATTATTTCCACCACTTGCAGTGCCACCCCTCGCCTGCCCTTACTAACTGCTCTTCACGGCGCGCAGTAAGTCCAACAGAGTCCCGAGTAGCCATCAAGTTCAAAGAAATTAATGTCTTGCCGCTGGCAATCGCGTAGAGGCGTGCTGCATTATGACAGTTTCGAGTTACGAAATTCCCACGCTCCGGTGAGAGAATCGCGATCCAACTTCGCGCCTGAAAAATGGGCGTCCATCGCATCAGTTTTTATGTGCGCATGAACTCAAACGCAATAAAAAAGCACCCCGAAGGGCGCTCATTTATTATCAACTTTTCTGGAGGAGAGGGAGGGATTCGAACCCTCGGTACTATCGCTAGTACGCCTGATTTCGAGTCAGGTACATTCGACCACTCTGCCACCTCTCCGGTGCTGTCGAGCCTACGATTATAGCAGACAAAAACGGGGCTTTTAAAGCCCCGGGCGCGTCAGGCGCGCAACACTTCCAGCCCACCCAGGTAGGGCCGGAGCGCCGCAGGCACGTTGATCGAGCCGTCTTCGTTCTGGTGGTTTTCCAGCACCGCGACCAGCGTGCGGCCCACGGCCAAGCCGGAGCCGTTGAGCGTGTGGACGAGTTCGTTCTTGCCCTGCGCGTTCTTGAAACGGGCGTGCAGGCGGCGGGCCTGGAAGGCTTCGCAGTTCGAAACCGAGCTGATCTCGCGGTAGGTGTTCTGCGCCGGCAGCCACACCTCGAGGTCGTAGGTCTTGGTGGAGCCAAAGCCCATGTCGCCGGTGCACAGCAGCACCACGCGGTACGGCAGTTCCAGCGCCTGCAGCACGGCTTCGGCGTGGCCGGTCATCTGCTCGAGCGCGTCGTAGCTCTTTTCGGGGTGGACGATCTGCACCATCTCGACCTTGTCGAACTGGTGCTGGCGGATCATGCCGCGCGTGTCGCGCCCGGCGCTGCCGGCTTCGGAGCGGAAGCACGGCGTGTGGGCGGTGAGCTTGATTGGCAGCTGCGCCTCGGGCACGACTTCGTCGCGTACGAAGTTGGTCAGCGGCACTTCGCTGGTCGGGATGAGGTACAGCGCCGAATGGTCGGGCGCGGGCTCGCCGTCTTGCCCGCCCTTCTTGGCCGCAAACAGGTCGCCTTCGAACTTGGGCAGCTGGCCGGTGCCGCTGAGCGTGGCCGCATTGACGATGTAGGGCACGTAGCACTCGGTGTACCCGTGCTTCTCGGTCTGGGTGTCGAGCATGAACTGCGCGAGCGCGCGGTGCAGCCGGGCAATCGGCCCCTTCATCACGCTGAAGCGCGAGCCCGAGAGCTTGGCGCCCATTTCAAAATCGAGCCCCAGCGGCGCGCCCAGGTCCACATGGTCTTTTGGCGTGAAGGCCAGCGGCGTGGCATTGGCACCGGCTCCGCCGTGGGGGCTCCAGCGGCGCATTTCGACATTGCCGCTTTCGTCTTCGCCGACCGGCACGCTGGCGTGCGGCAGGTTGGGTACGGCCAGCAGCAAGGCGTGCAGTTCGGGCTGGATTTCATCCAGGCGCCTGGACTGCGATTCCTGCTCGGCCTTGAGCGCGTTGACCTCGGCCATCAGCGCATCGACCGATTCGCCCTTGGCCTTGAGCGGGCCGATCTGCTTGTTCAGCGTGTTGCGGCGGGCCTGGATTTCCTCGGTGCGGGTTTGCAGCGTCTTGCGCTCGGCCTCGAGCGCGGTGAACGCCGACACGTCGAGGTAGGGCTGGTTCTTCTTGCGTTTTTCGAGGCCGGCCACAGCGGAGGCCAAATCTTTGCGGAGCAGGGTGATGTCGAGCATGCAACGATTTTAGGCGGGCGTAGTATCTCGGCCTCGACAACCAAAGGGGAAACAACAATGCAAGCCTATCTGACATTCAACGGCAACGCCGCCGAAGCACTGGCCTTCTACGCGAAGGCGCTGGGCGGCAAGGTCATCTTCAGCATGACCTTCGGCGAAAGCCCCATGGGCGCTGAAACGCCCGATGCCTACAAAAGCAAGATCATGCACGCGACGCTGGAAGCCCGCGGCCACCAGCTGATGGCTTCCGACATGCCGCCGGGCATGGCGTTCGAAGGCTACAAGGGGTTTTCTCTCTCGGTGCAAGGCAACAACGTGGACGAAGGCAAAAAGCTCTTCGAGGCGCTGGCCGAGGGCGGCGAGGTCACGATGCCCTACGGCCCGCAGTTCTGGGCCGTAGGCTTCGGCATGCTCACCGACAAGTTCGGCGTGTCGTGGATGGTGAACTGCGAGAAGTAAACCAGAGCTGCGCCGTCAGCCGACCGTCGCCGGATCGACATTCGCTCCGCAGACGATCAGGCACACCTTCTCGCCCTCGCGCGGCACGTAGGCGCCGGTTTGCAGCGCCGCCAGCGGCAGCGCGGCGGCGGGCTCGACGGCCAGCTTCAGCTCCTTCCACAGCCACTGCTGGGCGGCGCGGATGGACTCGTCGGACAGCAGCAGCGCGTCCTGCACGTATTTCTGGGTAATTTCCCAGGAAATGGCGCCAATGCGCCGCGCGCCGAGCGAATCGGCGGCAATGCCGCCCACGTCGACATCGACCGGCTCGCCGGCCTGGCGGGCACGGAACAGCGTCGGCGCTTTGTCGGGTTCGAGCGCCACCACGCGGGCGCGCTTTTCGAACCAGCCGGCGAGGCCGCCGATCAGGCCGCCGCCGCCCACGCTCACCAACACTGAATCGGGCAGGCCGCCCTGCGCTTCGATTTCGACGCCCAGCGTGCCCGCGCCGGCCACGACTTCGGGCTGGTCGTAGGCATGGGTGAGCAAGGCGCCGCTTTCCTTCTGGCGCACGAGGCAGGCGGCCAGCGCGTCTGGGTACAGCTCGCCGACGACGACCACCTCGGCACCCAGCGCACGCAGCCGGGCGCGCTTGGCTTCGGGCGAAACACCGGGCAGGAACACCTGGCAACGCACGCCCAGCGCCTTGGCCGCTGCCGCGGTCGCAATGCCGGCATTGCCGCCCGACGCCACGACCACGCCGCTTTCGGGGATGTCGTTGGCCAGCAGGCGGTTCATCATGCCGCGCGCCTTGAAGCTGCCGCTCACCTGCATGTGCTCGAGCTTGAGCCACACCTCCACACCCGGCATCTCGATGCCGAAAGCGGAGGCCGGCAGCTTCCAGAGCGGGGTTTCGCGCAGGAAATGAGCGGCACCCTCGCGCAGCCTGCGGGAGGCGCTCTCGGTTTCAAGGCGCCAGTTGGTCGTTTGATTGTTCAAGAGATGTGTCCCGGGGGAGGAATGTCGTCGAGCTTGAGGCCCTTGGGGAGCGGAAACTTGATGGTTTCCTCGATGCCGTCCATCTTGCGGACCGACACCGCGCCGAGCGCCCTCACGCGTTCGATCACCTCGCGCACCAGCACTTCGGGCGCCGAGGCGCCGGCCGTCAGGCCTACCCGGGTCTTTCCTTCGAACCACTCCGGCTTGAGCTCTTCGGCCGAATCGACCATGTAGCTTTCGGTGCCCAGGCGCTGTGCCAGCTCGCGCAGCCGGTTGCTGTTGGAACTGGTAGCGCTGCCGACCACGATCACCAAGTCGACCTGGGGGCTCAGTATCTTCACCGCGTCTTGCCGGTTTTGCGTGGCGTAGCAGATGTCCTGCTGCTTGGGCTCGCGCACCATCGGAAAGCGCGCGCGCACGGCAGCCGCGATTTCGGCGGCATCGTCCACGCTGAGGGTGGTCTGCGTCACGACGGCAAGTTTTTCGGTCTGCGCGGGCGACACCGTCGCCACGTCTTCCACGTCTTCGACCAGGTGGATGCCGCTGGAGAGCTGGCCCATGGTGCCTTCGACCTCGGGGTGCCCCTTGTGGCCGATCATGATGAACTCGTAGCCTTCCTTGGCGAGCTTGGCGACCTCGACGTGCACCTTGGTCACCAGCGGGCAGGTGGCGTCGAAAACGTCGAAGCCGCGGTCGCGCGCCTCTTGCTGCACCGCCTTGCTCACGCCATGGGCGCTGAACACCAGCGTGGCGCCGGGCGGCACGTCAGCCAGGTCTTCGATGAAGATGGCACCCTTGGCCTTGAGCTCGTTCACCACATAGGTGTTGTGCACGATCTCGTGGCGCACGTAGATGGGCGCGCCAAACTTGGCCAGAGCGCGCTCGACGATTTCAATGGCGCGGTCCACGCCCGCGCAAAAGCCGCGCGGCTCGGCAAGAACGACTTCTTCGAGGCCCTTGTTCATAGAACTCCGATCAGCCGCACCTCGAAGGTCACGGGCTGCCCGGCCAGCGGGTGGTTGAAGTCGAAGCGCACCGCGGTTTCGTTCGATTCGACCACCGCGCCGGCGTAGCTGCCCGTGCCGTCGGGCGTGGGGAACTGCACCACGTCGCCGACCGCGTATTGCTCGTCGGGGTCACCCATCTGGGCCAGCAGCTTCCTGGCCACCCATTGCTGCATTTCGGGGTTGCGCTCGCCGAAAGCCTCGCCTGCGGGCAGCTCGAAGGTGGCATGCGTGCCCTCTTCCAGGCCCATGAGCCGCTGCTCCATGGCCGGCGAAAGCTCGCCCGTGCCCAGCGACAGGGTGGCGGGCTTGTCGGCGAAAGTGTTGATGATGTCGCCCGCCGGACCGGCCAGCCGGTAATGCAGGGTAAGGAACGAGCCGGAAGTCACGACGTGGGACATGGGTGCAGCGGAGGTAGGCAAAGACTAGGTGGGTGTCCCGATAAACTGGCCTGCATTTTAAGGAGCCGGGGGTTCCACCCGCTCTTTCAAGGTTTCACCCAGGTTTTCGATGGCATTCAAGGATCTCCCCGCCCACGCCCGCCCGCGCGAAAAGCTCATCGCGCGAGGCGCCGCCGCGCTGGCCGACGCCGAACTGCTGGCGTTGCTGCTGCGCACGGGCGTTGCCGGAAAAAACGTGCTCCAGCTCGCCCAGGAGCTGCTCGACCACTTCGGCGGCCTTTCGGGCCTGCTGCAGGCGGGCGCCGACGACCTGAAGGTGATCAAGGGCATGGGCGGCGACGCCAAGCGCGCCGAGCTCATCGCGGTGCTCGAACTGGCACGCCGCGCCATGGCCGAGCGGCTGAAGGAGCGTGCGGTCTTCGATTCGCCCGGGGCCGTGAAGGAATACCTGCAGATGCACATCGGCTCGCGCCCGTACGAGGTATTTGCGGTGCTGTTTCTCGATGCGCAACACCGGCTGATCGTGCTCGAAGAACTGTTTCGAGGAACCCTCGCGCAAACGAGCGTCTACCCGCGCGAGGTGGTCATGCGCGCACTGCACCACAACGCCGCGGCCGTGGTGCTTTCGCACAACCACCCGAGCGGCAGCATCGAGCCTTCGCGCGCCGACGAATCCCTGACGCAAACGCTCAGGGCGGCGCTTTCATTGATCGACGTGCGCGTGCTCGACCACGTGATCGTCAGCGCCGGCCAGAGCTTTTCAATGGCCGAGAAAGGGCTGCTCTGATGGCTTCCCGTACGCCGCCCATCAAGAACCTGGCCGACCTGAAGCAGGTGCAGCGCGCGCTGGCCGAAACCCGCGAGCGCGAAGCGGCTGCGGCAGCCGCCAAGGCCGCGGCCGAGCGCAAGCGCGCGGCCGAAAAAGACCTGTTCACGCGCGCCATCGGCGCTACGGAGCCGCTTCGCCGCAAGGCGGCCGTGGTGCCGCTCGCGCCGGAGCCGCCCGCGCCCATCCCCGTGCAGCACCAGCTCGACGAACAGCGCGTGCTGCGCGAATCGCTTTCCGACGAGTTCGACGTAACCACCCTGCTCGACGTCGACGACGCCATGAGCTTTCGCCGGCCGGGCATCGGCACCGACGTGACCGCGCGGCTGCGCAAGGGCGACTGGAGCATTCAGGCGCAAATCGACCTGCACGGGCTGCGCAGCGATGAAGCGCGCGAGGCGCTCGGCGGGTTCATTCGCAACGCCTACAAGCAGGGCCTGCGCTGCGTGCGCGTGGTGCACGGCAAGGGGCTGGGATCGCCCGGCAAGCAGCCGGTGCTCAAGACCAAGGCGCAGCGCTGGCTCATCCAGAAGAACGAGGTGCTGGCCTTCGTGCAGGCCAAGCCCGCGGAGGGCGGCGCAGGCGCGCTGGTGGTGCTTTTAGCGCCAGCGCGGCGCTGAGGCTGAATTGCCCGGCGGCTTACGCCAAGTGATTCTTCAGCGGAACAGACGCATCCGCCACCGCCGCTGCATCCGGATTGCGCCCTGCTTCGAGCAGCTTGCGGCACATCATGTGATCGACCGGCGCATTGACTGATTCGACGCACACCAGCTGTCCATCCACATAGTGGAACAGCGAGAACGCATCGGGCTTGGGCCCGGCGCGCCGCACGCTTGCCAGCCCCGGCGTGCCTTCGGCCGGCATCAGGCCGACCATCTGCAGCCGCAAGCCGCCCTGGTCAGACCAGAACCACGGCACCACGTCATGCGGCCGAGCGGCGCCGGTCAACGTGGCCACGGCCGTGCGTGCCTGGTCGTTCGCGTTCTGCACCGACTCGAGCCGCAGCGCGCGGCCTGCGCGCCGATCAGGGAAGCGCGTGCAATCGCCCACTGCGAGCACGTCGGCCGCGCTGGTCTGCATGTGGCTGTCGACCACAATGCCGTCCGCGCACTCGATGCCCGCGGCCTGCGCCAATGCGGTCTCGGGCACAGCCCCGATGCCGAGCAGCAGCAGGTCCACCGGCTGCTTCGCGCCGTTGACCTGAATGGACAGCAGCCGATCGCCTTCGACCTCGAACGCACCGGTACGCGCACCAAGCACGATGTCGATGCCCGCCGTGCGATGCGTCGCGAGCACATGCGCCGACAGCTCGGGCGACACGGCGCGGCCCAGGAGGCGCGGCGCGCTTTCGATCACCTGCACACGCTTGCCGAGCGCATTGGCGGTGGCCGCCACTTCGAGCCCGATGAAGCCGCCGCCCAGCACTGTGACCTGCTGCGCATCGGCCAGCCGCTCGCGCAGGCGATGCGCCTCGTCGGCGGCGCGCAGGGTCGCAACGTTTTCAAGGCCCGGCTTCAGGTCGGGCATCTGGCGTGCACGCGTGCCGGTGGCCAGCACCAGCCGCTCCCATGGCAGGACAGCGCCCGAACGCAGCGTGACCGTGTGCGCCTCGCGGTCGATGGCAACGGCCGCATCGCCCAGGTGCAGCGTGATGCCGGCTTCGCGGTACCAGTCGGCGGCCTTGTGCGGCTGCCTGGTCTCCTCGGCGCTCTTGAGAAAAGCCTTGGAAAGCGGCGGCCGGTGGTACGGCTCGCAGGCCTCCTCGCAAACCAGGTGCACGCGCGCGCCCTGCCCGGCTTCAGCCAGGCCCGCGCAAAGCTGGGCCGCGGCATGGCCGCCGCCGATGATGACGATTGAATTCATTGAAGAGAGTCTCTTTCGGAGTCGTTGTCTGTCTTATTGCTCGCCGCGGTTTCGCATCCAGTCCGCTGTCTGGAAGAACGAATCGCGCAGCCTGGCGCGCAACCCCTCGGGCACGCCGGTTTCACCCATCGCCTGGTCCATGCAGGCCAGCCACTGGTCGCGCTCCTTGATGCCGATGCTGTGCCCGCCAATGCTCTGCGGCAAATGGCGCGCACGCAGCATCGGATGGCCGAAGCGGTCGGTGTAGTGCTGCGGGCCGCCGAGCCAGCCGCACAGGAACCAGAAGAGGCGCTGTCGCGCGTTGTCCAGGCTGGTGCCGTGCACCGCGCGCAGTTGCGCATAGGCGGGTTCGAGCTCCATCAGGTCGTAGAACCGATCGACCAGCGCCTGTACCTTGGGTTCGCCGCCGATCCATTCGAACGGGGTGTCGACGGGGGGCTTTTCGTGAATCTGCATGGCGGGAGTATCCCTCCAGCAGCCTCCCCGGCCCGCACGCCGACTGAATTCTTGCGATTCCAGTACCGGCATCAGGACCATTCGGGCACCCATATGTATATGTCGATTGAGGATTTAATAATCCACGGTTTTATTGATATGGTCCCGTCCCTGTTTTCCAAGAAGGAGAAGAACATGCGCTTGAACTTCATCGCCGCGGCCGTCGCCGCTTCCGCCCTCTTCACGGGCATTGCGGCCCACGCGGACCAGCTTGCCGACATCAAGAAAAAAGGCGAACTCGTGGTGGGCGTGCTCGGCACCGATGAGCCCGCGACCTTCATCGACCCGAAGACGCGCCAGATCGTCGGCTACGAAGTCGACCTGGTGAACGCCATCGCCAAGAAGATCGGCGTGAAGCCGGTGCTCAAGCAGATTGCCGTGGCCGCGCGCATCCCTGAGCTGCAGCAGGGCCACGTCGACCTGGTGGCTGCGGGCCTCACGCACAACAAGGAGCGCGAGGCGCAGATCGACTTTTCTCTCACCACCTTCGTCACCGGCCAGAAGGCCATCGTGAAGAAGGACAGCGGCATTACCGACGTGCCGCAACTGGCCGGCAAGAAGGTGCTCACCATCCGCGGCGGCACGCAGGAGCCGAACATCCGCAAGGCCGTGCCCACCGCCGAAGTGGTGACCTTCGACACGAGCCAGCAGGCCTTCCAGGCGCTGCAGCAGGGCAAGGGCGTGGGCTATGTGGACGACGAGGCCGCGCTGCTGCGCAGCTACGCCAAGCTCGGCCCGCAGAAGGCCAAGTACGTGGTGCTCAAGCAGAACCTGAGCACCGAGGCGCTGGCCATCGGCATCAAGAAGGGCGAGAGCGGCCTGAAGGCGGTGGTGGACGACACGCTGCGCGAACTGGAGAAATCGGGCGAAGCGCAGAAGATCTTCGTCAAGTGGTACGGGCCGAACACGGCGTCGGGCTTCCAGACGCGGGACTTCAAGTTCGAGAGCGACAAGATCGACTGACTTCGGGTCTTTCTCCTTCCCCCTTTGGGGGAAGGCAGGGATGGGGGCTGACAGCTTTCGCACAGGCGCGACGCATTCAGCGCCGTCGTGCCCCCACCCCGACCCTCCCCCAGCGGGGGAGGGAGCCAATCCCTCCCGCGGCGGTGATACTGTCGCCCCTCATGCCCCTGTTCGACTATTCGCTGCTGCTCACCGGCCAGTACCACGACATGCTGGTCGCGGGCCTGCTGCTCTCGCTGCAGTTGCTGGCGGCCTCTTTGCTGCTCGCCCTGCCCATCGCATTGGTGGTGGCGCTGCTCCGCCTCTCGCCCGTCGCGCCGCTGCGCTGGCTGGGCTTTGCGTATGTGGAGTCGATCCGCAACATTCCGCTGCTCGCGCACATGCTGTTCTGGTACTTCGGCGCGCCCGAGCTGCTGCCCGAAGGCATCAAGCAGTGGCTGTACGCGGGCCATATCGAGGCCTACAGCGCGATCATCGCGCTGGCGCTCTACACCGCCGCCTTCATGGCGGAAGACATCCGCAGCGGTATCCGCGCGATTCCCGCGGTGCAGTTCGAGGCCGGCCGCGCGCTGGGCTTCGGCTTCATGGGCACCATGCGCCGCGTGGTGCTGCCGCAGGCGCTTCGGGTGACGGTGCCGCCGCTCATCTCGCAGACGCTGAGCCTCTGGAAGAACACATCGATTGCCACGGTGATCGGCGTGGCCGAGCTGATGTACCAGGCCGGGCAGGTCGAGAGCGCAACCTTCCGCAGCTTCGAGTCGTTCGCGTTCGCGAGCGCGGCGTACCTGACGGTGTCGCTCGCCATCACCGGGCTGGCCACCTGGTACCACCACCGCTTTCCGGTAAGAACCATCTAGAGCGGCCGACCAGATGCTCGAGATCATCAACGACTACTGGGTGTACTTCCTCATCGGGCAGTACCCGAACGGGCCGCTCGGCGGGCTGGTGCTCACGCTGCTGCTCGCGTCGTGCGGCCTGGTGCTCGCGCTGCCGCTGGGCATTGTGCTTGGCCTGGCACGCGTGAGCCCTTGGCGCTGGCTGCGCTGGCCGGTGACGGGCTTCGTCTTCGTGGTGCGCGGGCTGCCATTGCTGATGGTGATCTTCTGGGCCTACTTCTTCCTGCCCAGCGTGACGGGCGTGAAGACCGACCAGTTCACCACCATGCTGATCGCACTCGTGATCTTCGATGCGGCCTACCTGGCCGAGATCGTGCGCGCCGGCATCCAGGGCCTGCCGCGCGGGCAGATGGAAACCGCGCGTGCGCTGGGCCTGGGCTACGGCCGCGCGATGCGGCTGGTGGTGCTGCCGCAGGCCCTGCGCAGCATGCTGCCCTCGCTGGTGAACCAGTTCGTCTCCACCATCAAGGAAACGTCGCTCGGCTACATCATCGGCCTTGCCGAGGTGTCGTTCATCGCCACGCAGATCAACACGCAGGTGTTCACCAAGCCGGCCCAGATCTACCTGATCCTGGGCGGGACCTATTTCATTCTCTGCTTCGGGCTGTCGCGCTTCGCCTACTGGCTGGAGCGTCGCCTCGCGCGTCGCGGCATGTCCATGGCCGACCCCGCCACGGCTCCCAAGGTGTCCGCATGATCGAACTTCAGAACGTCAACAAGTGGTATGGCAGCTATCACGCCCTGGTCGACATCAGCGAGACCATCCACAAGGGCGAAGTGGTGGTGGTGTGCGGGCCCTCGGGTTCGGGCAAGTCGACGCTGATCCGCACCTTCAACCGGCTGGAGCCGATCCAGTCGGGCCGCATCTTCATCGAAGGCAAGGACATCCATGCGCCGGGCACCGACGTGAATGCGTTCCGCTCGCGCATCGGCTTCGTGTTCCAACAGTTCAACCTGTTTCCGCACCTCACGGTGCTGCAGAACTGCACGATGGCGCCGATGCAACTGCGCGGCCTTACGCGCAAGGAGGCCGACGAGCGCGCGATGGCACTGCTGCAGCGCGTGGGCCTGGCGCACAAGGCGAATGCGTGGCCCAGCGAACTTTCGGGCGGCCAGCAGCAGCGCGTGGCCATTGCGCGCGCGCTCGCGATGCAGCCGCCGCTGATGCTGTTCGACGAGCCCACCAGTGCGCTCGATCCCGAGATGGTGGGCGAGGTGCTGCTGGTGATGCGCGATCTCACGCGCGACGGCATGACCATGGTCTGCGTCACGCATGAGATGGGCTTTGCGCGCGAGGTGGCCGACCGCGTGCTGTTCATGGACGAAGGCAAGGTGCTCGAGCGCGCCACGCCCGACGACTTTTTCAACCGGCCGCAGCACCCCCGCGCCCAGCAGTTTCTTTCGGACATCCGCTCGCCGTTCTCGCGCGGCGCATGACATGCTCTCCACGCCCATGACAGACATGCAGACTCTTCCGCTGATCGATGTCGCGCCGCTCGTGGCCGGCGCGCCTGAACGCGACCGTGTGGCCGCGCAGATCGGCGCCGCGTGCCGCGCGCACGGCTTCTTCTACGCCACGGGCCACGGCGTCGACCCGGCGCTGGTGCAGCGGCTCGAAGTGCTGAGCCACCGCTTCTTCGAGTTGCCCGAAGAAACGAAGATGCAATGGCGCATGGCCCTGGGCGGGCGCGCGTGGCGCGGCTACTTTCCGCTCGGCGGCGAGCTGACCTCGGGCCGGCCCGATTGGAAGGAAGGCCTGTACCTGGGCACCGAACTGCCGGCCACGCACCCGCTGGTGCAGGCGAAGACGCCGGTGCATGGCCCCAACCTGTTTCCCGATGTGCCGGAGTTTCGCGAGACCATCCTCGACTACATGACGGCCGTGACGCAGCTGGGCCACCGGCTGATGGAAGGCATTGCGCTGAGCCTCGGCCTGTCGGCCACGTATTTCGCCGAGCGTTACACCGCTGATCCCCTGGTCTTGTTCCGCCTCTTCAACTACCCCTCGCAGCCCGTGCCCGAAGGCCTGGACGTGCAATGGGGCGTGGGCGAGCACACCGACTACGGCCTGCTCACCATCCTGCACCAGGACGAGGTTGGCGGCCTCGCCGTGCACACGCCAGGCGGCTGGATCGATGCGCCGCCAATCGCCGGATCGTTCGTCTGCAACATCGGCGACATGCTCGACCGCATGACGGGCGGGCTCTACAAATCGACCCCGCACCGGGTAAAGCGCAACACCTCGGGGCGCGACCGGCTTTCGTTTCCGCTGTTCTTCGATCCGAACTTCGAGGCCCGCGTGCAGCGCATCGAAGGGCTGCAAGGTGCCGAGGCGCGCGACGACAGCGCCGAGCGCTGGGACCGAGCCAACGTGCACGCCTTCAGCGGCCGCTATGGCGACTACCTGCTCGCCAAGGTGTCGAAGGTGTTCCCGCAGCTGCGCGACGAAGTGCTCTGAGCCGGCAGGTCAGGCGCGCTTCTGCTCGAGGGCGGGAAACCACAGCGGCAGGTGCGCCATGGCGTCGTGCAGCGAATCGAGCACATGAAACGCCTGCCCGATGATCGACTCCGGCGGGTGCTTGAGGTCCGGCACGATGACGACCCTGAGGCCCGCCGCCAGCGCCGCCTTCGCGCCGTTCTCGCTGTCTTCGAAGGCCACGCACTCCGCCGGGTCCACACCCAGGCGCTCTGCCGCAAGCAGGTACAGCGCCGGATCGGGCTTGGCGCGTGCCACCTCGTCGCCGCCCGCGAAGGCCTCGAAATGATGGAGCAGGTCGAGGCTGCCCAGGCAGGCCTCGATCTGGCCGCGCGTGGACGACGATGCAACCGCACAGCGTGTGCCGAGTCCGCGGAAGGCAGTGAGCAACTCGGCCGCGCCGGGCTTGATGGGGAAGAGCGGCCGCAGGTCGCCGTCGGCGCGCTGCAGCTGCAGCGCGGCGGTCACTTGCGATGCCGCGTGCTGGTAGGCGGCCGCGCCGCCGAGCAGCGCGGCAAGGATCTGCTTCGACTCAGCCATGGCCAGCCCCACGCATTGCAGGTACTGGGCGTGCGAAAGCTCGATGTCGAGCGTGCGGGCCGCTTCGATCCAGGCGGCCATGATGGGCCGCTCCGAATCGATGAGCAGCCCGTCCATGTCGAAAATTGCGGCGGCGAACATGAGCCGAATCCTAAGCCAGCCCGCGCTGCGGCGCCTGAAACGAAAAAGGGGCCGACCGGCCCCTTTTTCGAACACCCGCGTTGACGGTGATCAGTCCCGTACCAGCGCCCGGTTGAGCCCCAGCGCCGCCAGCGTGCCGACCGCACCGGACAGCAGGTAGACGCTGACATAGGCCAGCCCGAAATTCGCCGAGAGCCCCAGCGCCACCAGCGGCGCGAAGGCGGCACCGATGAGCCAGGCCAGGTCGGCCGTGAGGGCCGCGCCGGTGTAGCGGTACTTGGGCTCGAAGTTCGAGGTCACAGCACCGGCGGCCTGGCCATACGAGAGCCCCAGCAGCACGAAGCCCAGCAGAATGAAGATGTCCTGCCCGATGCGGCCGCCGTCGAGGAGCGTGGGCGCAAAGCCGCTGAACACCGCGATCATCGCGGCCAGCCCGCCCAGCGTGAAACGCCGTCCCACGCGGTCGGCAATCAGGCCCGAAGCCACGATGCCGCCGGCGCAGAACACCGCACCGATCATTTGCACTACCAGGAATTCGGTAATCGATTGGTCGGAGTACAGCGTGATCCACGACAGCGGGAACACGGTGATCAGGTGGAACAGCGCGTAGCTGGCCAGCGCGGCAAACGCGCCGATCAGCAGGTTGGCGCCCTGCGAGCGGGTCAGCTCGACCACGCTGGTGGGCTGCAGCTCGCGCTCTTCGAGCAGCCGCGAATACTCTTCGGTGGCCACCAGCCGCAGGCGCGCGAAGAGCGCCACCACGTTGATCGCGAACGCAACATAGAAGGTGTAGCGCCAGCCCCAATCGAGAAAATCCTTGAGCGCCAGGCTGCCGTAGAGATAGGCAAAAAGTGCGCTGGCCACAAAGAAGCCGAGCGGAGCGCCCAGCTGGCCGAGCATGGCGTACCAGCCGCGGCGGTTCTGCGGCGCATTGAGCGCCAGCAGCGAGGGCAGCCCGTCCCACGAGCCGCCGAGCGCCAGGCCCTGTGCGAAGCGGAACACCGACAGCAGCACGATGGATGTGAACCCGATGCTCGCGTACCCCGGCAGGAAGGCGATGCCCGCGGTGGAGGTGCCCAGCAGGAACAGCGCAATGGTCAGCTTGGCCTCTCGCCCGAACCGCCTCTGGATGGCCATTGAAATGACGGTACCGAACGGCCGCGCAATGAAGGCGAACGAAAAAACCACGAAGGCGTAGAGGGTTCCCTCGAGGCGCGCTTCGAACGGAAAGAAAACCGCCGGAAATACCAGCACCGAGGCGATGCCGTAGACGAAGAAATCGAAGTATTCCGATGCCCGCCCGATGATCACGCCGACGGCGATCTCGCCCGGCGCGATATGGGAATGTCCGTCGCCCTGCCGGGCGTCGTTTTCGGACGTGTTCGGCACCGGCGGTGCGCCTTGCGGAAGGATGCTGGACGTCGTCGTCATTGCGTTTTGTAATTCGGGTGTCACGTGCAGTGACAAAGGTAGACCATGAACAGGGAGGCTCCAAGCGTCTCACCGAACGGGGATTCCCGCCATAGGACAAAACGTCCAATAGCGGGGCGCAACCTTTGATCGTAGATTGTGGGGTCTTTGCGCAGCCCCTGCACTTCTTTCTTTCGGCATGCCCACCCTCAATACTCTTCGGCGATGGTCCCTGTTGCTTCCCCTTGCCTTCCTGGCAGGCTGCAACACGGTGCTCATGAATCCTTCCGGCGACATCGCCAATCAGCAGGGGCGACTCATCGTTGTCTCGACCGTGCTGATGCTGATCATCATCGTTCCGGTGATCGCGCTGACGCTCTTCTTTGCCTGGCGCTATCGCCAGTCGAACAAGGAGGCCGACTACAGCCCCGACTGGGACCACTCCACCCAGCTCGAACTGGCCATCTGGGGCGCGCCGCTCCTGATCATCATCGCGCTGGGCGCCATCACCTGGATCAGCACGCACACGCTTGACCCTTACCGGCCGCTCAGCCGGCTCGACGCCGAGCGCCCGATTCCCGCCGAAGCCAAGCCGCTGGTGGTCGAAGTGGTGGCACTCGACTGGAAGTGGCTCTTCATCTACCCCGAGCAGGGTTTTGCCACGGTGAACGAAATGGCCGCGCCGGTCGACCGGCCGATCACTTTCAAGATCACGGCCTCTTCGGTGATGAACTCCTTCTTCATTCCCGCACTGGCCGGCCAGATCTACGCCATGCCGGGCATGGAAACCAAGCTGCACGCGGTCATCAACAAGCCCGGCGAGTTCGAGGGCTTCTCGGCCAACTACAGCGGCGCCGGCTTCTCGGGCATGCGCTTCAAGTTCCACGGCCTGAGCAACACCGACTTCGACCATTGGGTGCAGAAGGTCAAGGCCGGCAAGGACGGCGAACTCACGCGCGAGCAGTACAAGAAGCTCGAAGTGCCGAGTGAGCGCGAGCCCGTGCGGCACTACGCCACGGTTGCGCCGGACCTGTATGACGCGATCCTCAACCTCTGCGTGGACCGCAACAAGATGTGCATGAAGGAAATGATGGCCATCGACGCGAACGGCGGGCTGGGCAAGCCCGGCGCGTTCAACATTGCCACCACGCAGGCTTGGCAGGCTGACCCCCTCATCAATTCGCCAACGCGCAAGTACGTCACGGCGATGTGCACCACCGAAGAATGACGATGCTCGAAAACCTTGACCTGACGAAGCTTGTCTTCGGCCGCCTCACGTGGGAGGCGATTCCTTACCACGAGCCCATTCTGCTGGCGACCTTTGCGGCCGTGGTGCTGGGCGGCCTTGCCATCCTGGGCGCCATTACGTATTTCAAGCTCTGGGGCACCCTGTGGCGCGACTGGATCACCAGCATCGACCACAAGAAGATCGGCATCATGTACATCGTGCTCGGCCTGGTCATGCTGCTGCGCGGCTTTGCCGACGCACTCATGATGCGCGCCCAGCAGGCCATTGCCTTCGGCGACAACGCCGGCTTTTTGCCGCCGCACCACTACGACCAGATCTTCACCGCGCACGGCGTGATCATGATCTTCTTTGTGGCCATGCCGCTGGTCACGGGCCTCATGAACTTCGTGGTGCCGCTGCAGATCGGCGCGCGCGACGTGGCTTTTCCGTTCCTGAACAACTTCAGCTTCTGGATGACCACCTTCGGCGCCGGCCTGGTGATGGCGTCGCTCTTCGTGGGCGAATTCGCCAAGACCGGCTGGCTGGCCTATCCGCCGCTGTCGGGCATTCTCTTCAGCCCCGACGTGGGGGTCGACTACTACATATGGTCGCTGCAGATAGCGGGGGTAGGTACCCTGCTCTCGGGCGTCAACCTGCTGGCCACCATCGTGAAGATGCGCGCGCCCGGCATGACGATGATGAAGATGCCGGTCTTCACCTGGACTGCCCTGTGCACCAATGTGCTCATCGTGGCCGCCTTCCCGGTGCTCACCGCCGTGCTCGCGCTGCTGTCGCTCGACCGCTATGCCGGCACCAACTTCTTCACGAACGATCTCGGCGGCAACGCCATGATGTACGTGAACCTGATCTGGATCTGGGGCCACCCCGAGGTGTACATCCTGATCTTGCCGGCCTTCGGCATCTTCTCGGAAGTCGTGTCCACCTTCAGCGGCAAGCGCCTCTTCGGCTACGCCTCGATGGTGTACGCCACCATCGTGATCACCATCCTGTCGTACCTCGTCTGGCTGCACCACTTCTTCACCATGGGCTCCGGCGCCAGCGTGAATTCGTTCTTCGGCATCACGACGATGATCATCTCGATCCCGACGGGCGCGAAGATCTTCAACTGGCTCTTCACCATGTACCGCGGCCGCATCCGCTTCGAGCTGCCCATGATGTGGACCGTCGGCTTCATGATCACCTTCGTGATCGGCGGCATGACGGGCGTGCTGCTCGCGGTGCCCCCGGCCGACTTCGTGCTGCACAACAGTCTGTTCCTCATCGCGCACTTCCACAATGTGATCATCGGCGGCGTGCTGTTCGGCATGCTGGCGGGCATCACCTACTGGTTCCCCAAGGCCTTCGGCTACAAGCTCGATCCGTTCTGGGGCAAGTGCTCGTTCTGGTTCTGGCTCGTCGGCTTCTGGGTCGCTTTCATGCCGCTGTATGTGCTGGGCCTGATGGGCGTCACGCGCCGCATGAGCCACTTCCAGGACATGTCGCTGCAGTTCTGGTTCCAGGTGGCGGCCTTCGGCGCGGTGCTGATCGCGCTGGGCATTGCGTCCTTCCTGATCCAGCTGGTGGTGAGCTTCGTGCGCCGCGATTCGCTGCGCGACGCCACGGGCGACCCGTGGAACGGCCGCACGCTCGAATGGTCGACCTCGTCGCCGCCGCCGGCCTACAACTTCGCGTTCACGCCGCGCATCCATGACAACGACGCCTGGACCGACATGAAGCGCCGCGGCTACGCCCGCCCGCTCGAAGGCTTCACGCCCATCCACATGCCCAAGAACACCAGTGCCGGCTTCATCATCGCGGCCCTGGCGGCGGTCTGCGGCTTTGCGCTGATCTGGCAGATGTGGCTCGTGGCGGGTATCGGCTTTGTCGCCATGCTGGCCGCCGTGATCATCCACACCTTCAACTACAAGCGCGACTACTACATTCCCGCGGAAGACGTCGTCCGTACCGAAGCCGAACGCACGCACCTCCTGGCAGCAGCCCATGTCTGATACCACCGCCCTCCACTCCCCCGCGGCCGGCCACGCCCACAGCGACCAGACGGGCAAGCCGCCCGTGTTCGAGCTGTTCCACGTCGGCAACGACCACCACCCAGAGAACGGCACGCTGCTCGGGTTCTGGCTCTACCTGATGAGCGACTGCCTCATCTTCGCCTGCCTGTTCGCGGTGTATGGCGTGCTGGGCCGCAGCTATGCGGCCGGCCCCTCGGGCGCCGACCTGTTCGACCTGCCGCTGGTGGCCGTCAACACCTCGCTGCTGCTGCTGTCTTCCATTACCTACGGCTTCTCGATGCTCGAGATGCAGAAGAACCGCATGGGCGGCACGCTGGTGTGGCTGGCCATTACGGGCCTGCTGGGCGCGGGCTTCATCGGCCTGGAGATCTACGAGTTCGCGCACCTCATCCATGAAGGCGCGGGCCCGCAGCGCAGCGCGTTCCTGTCGTCGTTCTTCGCGCTGGTCGGCACCCACGGCCTGCACGTGACCTTCGGCATCATCTGGCTCGTCGTGCTGATGTTCCAGCTGCCCAAGCACGGCTTCACCGCCGCCAACCGCCGCCGCCTGATGTGCCTGTCGATGTTCTGGCACTTCCTGGACGTGGTGTGGATCGGCGTCTTCACCTTCGTTTATCTGATGGGATCGATGGCATGAGCACCGCCCACACCAACACTGCCGCCGCGCACGGCCACGACGCGCAGCACGAGCACCACGCACACGACGACCATCACGACGATGGCCCCGTGAGCCACAGCACCTTCAAGGGCTACATGACCGGCTTCGTGCTGGCCGTGATCCTGACCGCGATTCCGTTCTGGCTGGTGATGGGCAAGGTGCTTGCCAACACGCACACCACCTCGCTCATCATCCTCGGCTTTGCCGCGGTGCAGATCGTGGTGCACATGATCTACTTCCTGCACATGGACGCCAAGTCCGAGAGCGGATGGAACATGCTGGCGCTGATCTTCACCATCGTGCTCGTCGTGATCACGCTGGCCGGCTCGCTCTGGGTCATGTACCACATGAACGCCAACATGATGCCGATGTCGGTGCACGACATGAAGAACATGCCTTGACGACGACCCTGCCGCCAGACCACAGCACCCGCAACACAATGGCCGGCCGCCAGCGCTCCACGGCCGCGCGGGTGATCTTCATGGTCTGCGCGGCGCTTGCCTTTGCCGGCTTCGTGGTGCTCGGCAACTGGCAGGTCGAGCGCAGGGCCTGGAAGCTCGATCTCATCGCCCGCGTCGAACAGCGCGTGCACGCCCCGGCCACTGAAGCACCCGGGCGCGACCGCTGGCCGCAGATCAACGCGGCCGCCGACGAATACCGTCATCTCCGCGTCACCGGCACTTTTCTGCACGACAGGGAAACCCTGGTGCAGGCCAGCACCCGGCTCGGTGCCGGCTTCTGGGTGCTGACGCCGCTGCAGGCCGCCGATGGCACCACGGTGCTGGTCAACCGCGGCTTCGTGCCGCCCGAGGCACGCGAGCGCTCGTCGCGCAAGGCCACCGAGCCTAAGGGCGAGACCGCCGTGACCGGCCTGCTGCGCATCACCGAGCCCAAGGGCGGCTTCCTGCGCAAGAACGACCCGGCCGCCGATCGCTGGTTCTCGCGCGATGTGCAGGCCATTGCCGCCGCGCGCGGCCTGGGCAATGCGGCGCCCTACTTCATCGATGCCGAGGCCATGCCCTCCGCCCCAGGTGCAGCACCGGCATGGCCCGCTGGGGGGCTCACGGTCATCGCCTTTCCCAACAGCCATCTTGTCTACGCCATCACCTGGTACGGCCTGGCGCTGATGGTCGCGGGCGCGGCCTGGTTCGTGTGGCGCGACGATCGCCGCCGCCGCAAGCTCGCCAACCCAGCCGACAGCAGCGGCGACAATGCCTCTCATGCCGACGGAAGACAGCGCCAAGACGACCGCCGCCCCGACTGAGGTCTCCGCGGTGGCGGGGGAACTGCACGCGCCCCGCGCGGGCGTGGCAAGCCTGGACAACGCCACCGGCCACAAGAACATGCAGCAGCTGATCCAGCTGCGTTGGTTTGCGGTGGTCGGGCAGGTGATCACCATCCTGTTCGTGCACTACGGCTTCGGCATCCGGCTGCCGCTCGACCAGATGCTGCTGGTGCTGGCGTGCCTGGCTCTCTTCAACGTGGTGAGCCTGCTGCGCTCGCGCACGCTTCGCAAGGTGACGAACGGCGAATTGTTTCTGGCGTTGCTGGTCGATGTGGCCACGCTCACTGCCCAGCTTTACCTCAGCGGCGGTGCGACCAATCCGTTCGTTTTTCTGTATTTGTTGCAGGTCATTCTGGGTGCGGTGCTGCTCAAGGCATGGTCGACATGGACCATCGTGGTTGTCACCGGCCTGTGTTTCGCGGGGCTGGCGCTTTTCTCGCGCCCCCTCGCACTGCCGCTCGACCACGACCGGGGGCTCTGGAGCCCTTATGTGCAGGGCATGCTGATCTGCTTTGCGCTCAATGCGGCGCTGCTGGTGGTGTTCATCACGCGCATCAGCCGCAACTTGCGCGCGCGCGATGCGCGGCTGGCCGACCTGCGGCAGCGCGCATCCGAAGAAGAGCACATCGTGCGCATGGGCCTGCTCGCATCGGGCGCCGCACACGAGCTGGGCACGCCGCTTGCCACGCTGGCGGTGATCCTCGGCGACTGGCGCCGGCTGCCGCATTTCAGTTCCGACCCCGAGCTGCTGACCGAAGTGGCCGAGATGGAACTGCAGATCCAGCGCTGCAAGAGCATCGTGAGCGGCATCCTGCTGTCCGCCGGCGAGGCGCGGGGCGAATCGTCCGAAGAAACGACGGTGAGCACTTTCCTCGACGAACTGGTGGAGGAATGGCGCACCACGCGCCCCGTGGAAGAGTTCGACTACGACAACCGTTTTGGCCGCGACCTGCCCATGGTTTCCGACTCGGCCGTGAAGCAGATGATCTGCAACGTGCTCGACAATGCGCTGGAAGCCTCGCCGCACTGGTTGCGCCTGGAAGTGGCGCAGGACGCCGATGCGCTGACGCTCACGGTCACCGATGCGGGGCCGGGCTTTCCGCCCGCAATGCTGAAGCAGTTCGGCAAGCCCTACCAGTCGAGCAAAGGCCGGCCGGGCGGCGGGCTCGGGCTGTTCCTGGTGGTGAATGTGGCCCGCACGCTCGGAGGCCGCGTTGCGGTGCGCAACCGGCCTGAAGGCGGCGCCATCGTGTCCATTGCGCTTCCGCTCGCGGCCGTGGTGCTGGAGGAAGAGGACGGCGACGAGGCCATCGACGACACCATTGCCATGACTGGAACCAAAAGCCCATGACCGAAGAACCCGCCGAAGCCGAGCGCCAGTTGCTGATCGTCGAGGACGACGCAGCTTTTGCGCGCACGCTCGGCCGCTCGTTCGAGCGCCGTGGTTATGCGGTTACGCATGCAAGCAATGCCGACGAGGTCGAAGCGCTGCTGCAAGACCATTCGCCCGGCTACGCGGTGGTCGACCTGAAGCTCAACGGCGAAGCCTCCGGCCTGGCGTGCGTGCAGATGCTGCACCGGCACAACCCCGAGATGCTGATCGTGGTGCTCACGGGTTTTGCGAGCATTGCCACCGCCGTGGAGGCCATCAAGCTGGGCGCCTGCCACTATCTGGCAAAGCCTTCCAACACCGACGACATCGAAGCCGCCTTCGGCCGCGCAACGGGCACCACCGAGGTAGAGTTGACCAACCGCTCGACGTCGATCAAGACGCTGGAGTGGGAGCGCATTCACGAGACGCTGGCCGAAACGGGCTTCAACATTTCCGAGACCGCGCGGCGGCTCGGCATGCACCGGCGGACGCTGGCGCGCAAGCTCGGCAAGCAGCAGGTCAAGTAGCAAAGCGAATCGACAAACATGAGTTCCGGCAAGCCGACATCCACTGTGCGTGACCAGACCACGCTGGAAGAAATCTTCAACGCGCTGAGCCACGGGTTGGGCCTGCTGCTGGCCATCGTGTCGCTGCCGATCCTGGTCTACAGCGCCGCGCAGAAAGGGCAAGCCGCCAGCATCGTCGGTGCATCTCTCTTCGCGGGAACAGCCATCGTGCTGTATCTCATTTCGACGCTGTACCACGCGCTGCCTACCGGCAAGGCCAAGGCGTGGTTCAACCGGCTCGACCACGCGGCCATCTACTTGTTCATTGCGGGCAGCTACATGCCGTTTCTGTTCGGCGTGCTGCGCGGGCCGTGGGGCTGGACGTTGTTCGGAGCCATCTGTGCGGCGGCAGCGCTGGGCGTCGGTGCCAAGCTGTTCAACCGGCTGCAGCATCCTCTGTGGTCAACGGGGCTCTACGTGGCAATGGGCTGGATGGCGTTGATGGCGGCGGTACCGCTGTACGAACGCATGTCGCCGGCAGGCCTGGGTTGGCTCGTGGCCGGTGGGCTTTTCTACACGGCCGGTGCGGTGGTCTTTTTATTCGACAGCAAGGTGCGATTTGCGCACTTCGTATGGCACCTGTTCGTGCTGGCTGGCAGTTCTTGCCACTTCTTTGCTGTGCTTTGGCATTCGCACGGCTGATCTTGTCTTGGCGCTCTTGTTCGGGGCGCTGTTGTTTCGGAGCACTCTTGTTCAGGGCTTGTGCAAAGGCCACCGGGTACTCCCCTCCGCGAATGTCCCCCGGGGCTACGCCCCTCCTCCTTTATTTCGCTGCGCGGAGCACCCGATGCCCTGTGCACTGAGACACGCTGCTGGTGTACCGCTGATCAACCACCGCTCTGTGCAACGCACCCGCTGGCGGGGTGCCTTGCGCAGCGAAATAAAGGAGGAGGCCGCAGGCCGGGGGACATTCGCGGAGCAAGGTACCCCGTCGGCGGGTGCGCCGCCCTGAACAACCGGCGTCCCTAAAACACCAAGCGCAAACCGGGCTCTCAGTAATGCGGCGGTAGTTCGTCCCGCAAGCTGCGCGCCGCCCCCTCCTGCCCCGCGTTCTGGCTCTGCTGTTTCAGCTGGGTCACCTGAAGAATCAGGCTGTCGATCTGCTGCTGTTGGCGGTAGATCGTCATGTTCAGTTGCTCCAGCAGATCTTCCGCGTAACTCGACTTGATCTCGAGTTCGGTCAACCGCTCTGCAATGTCGTCCGGTAGATGTTCCATGCCTCTATTGGACAGGAACTGCCGCCAGAACGCTTTCGTCGACAGGCGTGGCGGACTCGTTCGTCATGCGGCTCAGCATGAGCGCGGCCCGCAACGGGTACAGCGTGCGCTCATCGCCCTCTGCCTTGTTGCTCACGATGGTGCCGGTCGAAGGCCCCATGCTGGCCGTGCGCACTGCATCGGGCCGATGAACCGGCACCATGAACGGCGAGTGCGTGGTGTAGATGATCTGGTTGTCGAAGTCTCGCTCGAAGTGCTCGAGCAGGTCGGCCTGCGAGCGCGCATGCAGGTGCAGGCCTGGCTCGTCCAGCAGCAGGATGGCATCACCCGCACGGCCGCCCTTGGTGTCCGCAAAGAAGGTGATGTAGAACGAGAAGAACCATTGAAAGCCGCGGCTGCGCTCGTCGAGGTTCACTTCCACCTCGTAGGTGTCGTCGGGGTCGGACACCAGCGTGTCCATGTACGGTCCGTCGAGGTTGAAGCGCACCTTGAGTTCGCGGTCCTTCCAGAGCCGGCGAATCTCGGAAGTGACGACGGCGCCCGCGCGGTTGACGAGCTGGTTGCGCGTGGCCAGGTCGTTCTTGTCCAGCAGGTCTTGCAATTGCTGCGGGTCGAGTCCCGCCGCCTTGCAGAGCTTTTCGAAGCCCTGCTGCTCGGGCGCCGCCTGGCCCCAGCCCTTGCGCACCAGGTAGTCGGCAATGTTCTGGCGGCCGGGCAGCGCCGGATACTCATCCACGTAGATGAAGCGGGGCAGCTTCTCGAGCACCCACTGCTTTGCCTTCGCGAGCGCCGGCGTGTCGTTGGCAATCGCGCGGGCCATGTCCTCGAGCTCGACCAGCATCTGCTCCTGCTTGTCGCTGAGCTCGGCATCCGCAGCGGCCAGCGCCTTGCGCAAGGTTTGCAGCGCCTTCACTGCGCCTTCCGACCACCGGATGTAGTCGGGGCTCAGGATCATTGCGGCGTCGAAGGCGTCGGCCTCCTGCTCCAGCGTCGCCCTTGCTTCCTCGGCGACTTTCTCGGCCGCGGCCTTTACAGCCGGCACGATCTTGCGCACCTTGCCCTTGATGTCCGACACGTCGAGCGACAGCTCAGCCAAGCCTTCGAGTCCCGTCCAGCGCGCCGTGCCGTAGCCGCGGCCCGCGGTGACGTGCCACACGTTGGCCGCGCGCGGAAGCATCTCCGCCAGTTCGGCCCGCTCGCCCTCGTCGAGGGCCCAGCGTGTAGCGACGACCGGTGTATCGGGCTGGCACTCTTCAAGGCGGCGGTGCCGCGGAAAATCCTTGATCGGGCTGAGCTCGGCTATGCCTTCGGCGGGGTTCAGGCTGTGCAGCGCGCGCAGCAGGTTCGACTTGCCGCTGTCGTTGCGGCCGAGAATTGCCGTGAGCTGTGTGGAATCGATGGGGCCGCTGTCGTTGATCGAGCGAAAGTTGGTGATCTGGAATGACGCCAAGCGCATGTAAGGGGGTTCTCATCGAATGAATGCAGGGCCGGGGAATGTATTGCATTCCCAGGCCCTTCCCGCCCGCGGCTAAAGAAAAAAATCTATCTCTATCAATTACTCACTCGGCCGCGCGCCGCAGCGTATCCACCACCGGCCTGCGCAGCACGTCGCGCAAGCCCCACCATCCTGCGGCCAGCGCCAGCACCGCACCCGCGAGCGCGCCGGCTATCGGCACCACGGGCGATGCGGTCCAGGTGAAGTCGAACACGTAGCGCGCCAGGCCCCAGCCGATGACCGATGCCACGATGCTCGCCAGGAAGCCCGCGAGCAGGCCGACGCCTGCCAGCTCGGCACGCTGCACCTGGCGCAGCAGGCTGGCGCGCGCGCCCACCGCGCGCATCACCGCGAACTCGCGCGCGCGCTCTTCACGCGTGGCGGTGACCGCGGCGAACAGCACCACCAGGCCCGCCGCAAGCGTGAAGCCGAACAGGAACTCGACCGCGCGAATCACCTGGTCGAGCACGCGCTGCACCTGGTTGATAGTGGCGCTCATGTCCACGTTGGTCACGTTGGGGTAGCTGCGCACCAGCGCGTTGTCGAAGCCACGGGTTTCGGGTGCGCGGAAGGCGCCCATGTAGGTCACGGGCACATCGGGCAATGCGGCCACGGTGTACATCACGAAAAAGTTCGCATGCATCGAGCCCCAGTCCACCTTGCGCAGCGAAGTGATGCGTGCGTCGTTCTGCATGCCGCCGATGTCGAAGCGCAGCACGTCGCCCAGCTTGAGGCCGAGCGTTTCGGCCAGGCCTTCTTCCACGCTCACTTCGCCGGGCGCGTCGGGCTTCCACGCACCCGCGACGATGCTGTTGTGCGCCGGTGCCTCCACGCTGTTGCTGAGGTTGAACTCGCGGTCCACCAGGCGCTTGGCGCGGTCTTCCACGTAGTCGTCGGGGGACACCGGCTTGTCGTTGATGGCCACCAGCCGGCCGCGGATCATCGGGTACCAGTCGAACTTGCGCACGCCGGCGTCGCGCAGCGATTTCTGGAACGCCGTGCTCTGGTCGGGCATGACGTTGATGACGAAGCGGTTAGGCGCATCGGGCGGCGTGGCCTTGCGCCAGCTCGCGACCAAATCGGTGCGCAGCAGCACCAGCAGCACCAGCGCAAGCAGGCCGACTGCCAGCGCGCTCACTTGGACCACGGCGTACGCCGGCCGCGCCGAGATCTGGCGCGTGGCCAGCACCAGCCAGCGCGGCGCGGTGGTTTCGTTGACGCTGCGGCGCAGCACCTTCACAGCGAGCCAACTCAGCAGTGCGAACACGGCCACGGCGCCCGCAAAGCCGCCGACGGCGATCAGGCCCAGCTTCAGGTCACTGCTGGCCGCGATCAGCAAGGCCGCAAAGCCGGCCACGCCGATGCCCAGCACCGCGAGCGACGCGGGCTTGAGCCCGCCGACATCGCGCCGTATCACCCGCAGCGGAGGCACCTTGGCCAATTGAAGCACCGGCGGCAGGCCAAAGGCGAACAGCAGCGTGAGCCCCATGCCCAGGCCGAACGCCACGGGCCACAAGGTGGCCGCCGGCAGCGCCGTTTCGACCAGCCCGGCAAGCAGCACCACGAACACGTAGTGCACGGCAAAGCCGATTGCCACGCCGAGGCTGCTGGCGACGATGCCGACGACCGCAAATTCGAACGAGTAAGCCATCGCGATGGTGCGCTGGCTCTGGCCGAGCACGCGCAGCATGGCGCAGTCGTCGAGGTGGCTGGCCGCGAAGCCGCGCGCGGCCAGCGCCACGGCCACGGCCGAGAGCAGCGCCGCTAGCAGCGCGACCAGGCTCAGGAATTTCTCGGCCCGGTCCAGCGTCTGGCGCATTTCGGGGCGCCCCCCTTCGAAGGAGTCGAGCCGCACGCCGCGCAGCTCGCCCTTCTTGATGGTGGCCTCGGCCCAGTCGGAAAAGCGCTTGACGTCTGCATCGTCTCCGGCCACGGCATAGCGGTAGCCCACCCGGCTGGCGGGCTGCACGAGGCCGGTGCGCGGCACGTCGGCCTGGTTGAGCATGACGCGCGGCGAAAAGCTCATGAAGCCCGCGCCCCGGTCGGGTTCGAGCGTGATGACGCGTCCGATGCGCAGGCTGCTGTCGCCAAGAAGAAGCATGTCTCCCACCTTGAGCGCGAGCGAATCGAGCAGCGAGGCATCGACCCAGACCTCGCCCGCCGGGGGAATGTCGCGCGTGATGCTGCCGGGTGCATCGGCGGCATTCGCGGTTTGCAGGTTGCCGCGCAATGGGTAGCCCGCGGTCACGGCTTTCAGCGCCACCAGCTTGCTGGCACCGCCCTGGGCGTCGTCGGCCCGCGCCATGGTGGGAAAGCCGTAGGTGCTGGTGCCCTGGAGCCCGTACGTGCGTGCCTGCGCGATGAAGGCCTCGGGCGTGGGGTTGTCGCTCACTACCACGGCATCGCCGCCGAGCAGCTGCCGCGCGTCGCGCTGCAGGCCTCCCTGCAATCGGTCGGCAAAGAAGCCGACGGCCGTGAGTGCGGCCACGGCCAGCAGCACGGCAACGATCAAGAGGCGCAGTTCGCCGGCGCGCAAATCGCGCCAGAGGGTGCGCCAGCCAAGGCGGAGGGAGGCATTCATGGGCGAGACGATAGCCGACGCGGGCGCGCCGGCGCCTTTCAGGGACTTACCGTGAGTAGGGAGAACAGCCCTTAGGCCGGATTGCGGCGCGCGAGTTCCGGCTGCAGCACGAGCCGGTCGACACCCGCATAGCAGACGAAGTGCCGGTTGGTGGCACGGCCAATGGCGCACAGGCCGACGCGCGTGGCCACCTCGTGGCCCATTTGCGTGATGCCGCTGCGCGAAACCACGATGGGCACGCCCATGTGTGCCGACTTGATCACCATTTCGCTGGTGAGCCGGCCTGTCGTGTAGAAAACGCGGTCGCCCGCCAGAGCGCCCGCCGGCTGCATGGCGCACCAGCCCGCAATGGTGTCGATGGCGTTGTGCCGGCCAACGTCTTCGACGAAGCAGTGCATCGTCGCCTCGGTACCGCCGGGCTCCAGCGTGAACAGCGCACACCCGTGCACCGAACCGGCCGACTTGTAGGTGCTCTCCTGGAGCCGGATGGCGTTGACCAGCGCATAGAGCTGCGCCTGCGTCATGCGGGTGGGCGGCAGCTGGAGCTTGTCGATGTCGGCCATCAGGTCGCCGAACACGCTGCCCTGGCCGCAGCCGGTGGTCACCACCTTCTTCGCGGTGCGCTCTTCGATGCGGTCGATGCCGGCGTGCGTCTTGACCGCCGCGGCGCCCACTTCCCAGTCGACCGTGACCGACTCGACGTCAGCGGCCGATTCGATCAGGCGCTGGTTCAGCAGGTAGCCCAGCACCAGCAGTTCGGGCTGGGCGCCGAGCGTCATCAGCGTGACCAGTTCGCGCCGGTCCACATACACCGTGAGATCGCGCTCGGCCGGAATGGACACGGTGCCATGGGCGCCATGCTCATCGACGACCGCGACCTCGCGCGTGAGCGCGGCGCGGGCCTGGGTAAGACGGGGAAGCTGCAACGGCAAACGCGTCGTCACTGCGCCTTGGGCGTGGGATTGACGGTGGCCGCGGGCTGGTTGGTGCTGGGTGGCGATGCGGCCGTGGGGGCCGGCGAATGCGCGCCCGAAACCTCGAGCGGCTTGGCCTGTTCCACCGGCGGCGCAAAGGCGAAAGGCCCGGGGTCGGCGCAAGGCGGCGTTGCGGCGGCCGTGGGCACCGGCTTGCCGGCCGCGGCCGCGCTGGCGCGGTATTTCGCGGCCACGCGGTCCTGCGCCAGGCAAAGCTTGTACGAATCGACCTTGCCGCTCCAGGCCGTCCTGGCGGCGGTTTCGGCGGCCTTGGCCTTGGCCTCGGGCGTGGCGGGCGGCGGCGGCAGCTTGGCCCATGCCATGGGCGCGGCCAGCGCAAGCACCAGCGCGGAAAGTTTCAACGACACAGACAGCTTCTTCATGAGGACGTTCCTTCGGCGGGCCGCGGTGCCCGCACTGCGACGGGTGCCGACGCATCGGCCGGAACCGTGCGCTGCGCGGGGATCTTGCCCGCGGCAATGTCGTCGTACCAGAGTTCGTGGTGTTCCTTGGCCCAGGTCTCGTCGACGTAGCCGGTGCGCATGGCCTTGTAGGCGCCCGTCATGCCCAGCGTGCCGATGTAGATGTGGCCCATGATCATCGCCATCATCAGCAGCGTTGCAACGCCGTGGATCATGTGCGCCACCTGCATCTCGCCGCGGGTGTAGACGAAGCCGGGCAGCAGCTTGTCGAGGAAGAGCCCCGAGCCGATGACGAAGAGCCCGAGGAACAGCACGCCGCCCCAGAAGACCAGCTTCTCGCCCGCGTTGAAGCGGTGCGAAGGCACTTCCTTGCCGCCGAAGAGGCCGCCGAAGCGCGCAAGCCATTTCAGGTCCATCGCGCGCGGAATGTTGTCGCGGATGAAGGTGAACACCATGAACACCGTCGTCACCACGAACAGCGGGCCGACGAAGTTATGGACGTTCTTGAGCGCGTAGGTGATCCAGCCGAACAGCGTCAGGCCCATCCACGGCAAGAGGAAGAACTTGCCGAACGCCATCACGATGCCGGAGATGGCGAGCGTGACGAACGCGATGGCGTTCGACCAGTGCGTGGCCCGCTCGAACGGTGTGAAGCGCTCGATCTTGCGGCCGGTTTCCTGGCCGTGCAGGCGAATGGGCCCGCGCGTGAAATAGAAGATGGCAAGCGCCAGCAGCGTGACGAACAACAGGGCCGCGCCGTAGGGAATGAGCCAGTCGTTGCGCACCTGGCGCCAGGCTTCGCCGGCATTGGTGAAGCGCGAGCCGGGGTACTGCACGAACGGCTGGATCAGGTTGCCGGCTTCAGGCGCCTCGCTTTTCGGCAGGCTGCTGTAGCCGGTAACGCCCTGCCCCACCTGCCGCCACATGGGCGCGTTGTTTCCGGGCTGCACCTTCATGCGCTCGCCGTTGGTCTGGTTCGGGTAGTTCGGGTCGGCGCTCGCTTCGGGCTTGACCTCGAAGATGTTCTGGCCGCGGATGCCGCCCGCGGCGGGCGCCGGTGCGGCGGTTGCAGCCGGCGCCGGGGGAGCGGCGGTGGTTCCCGGCGCGGCCGGCGGCTGCGCCTGCGCGAACGCCGAACCCAGCGCGGCGGAAAGAACGAGAGCGGTCAGCGCTTGCTTCATGGGCTCTCCGTTCAGTTCTCTTTGTTGTATTCGTTCTGCCCGTTTTGCGTGCGGGTCTTGAGCTGCTGCTGCCAGGCGGTCTTGTCGCCGACCTTCCAGTCGGGCGCGGTGAACACCGTGCCGGCGTTCTCCTTGGTGCCGGTGCCGCTCCAGGGAACGGCGTCGTGCTTCACGCCCTGCGCATTGGTCTGCGGCTTTTCGCCGCAGGCCGCAAGACACGTTGCGACCAGCGCAACGCCCAGGACGACGAGGCCCTGCCGCTTCACTTCTGCACCCCGTTCACCGGCGGCGTGCCGGCTTGCTGCGAGCCGTAGGCAGTGCCCCAGCCCCACACTTCGGCGCCCTTGCCGCGCTGGACGACGCGGGTGCGGAAGATGTCGGCCACCACGTCGCCGTCGCCGGCCAACAGGGCCTTGGTCGAGCACATCTCGGCGCAGGCCGGAAGCTTGCCCTCGGCCAGCCGGTTGCGGCCGTACTTTTCAAATTCGGCTTCCGAACCGTTGGCTTCGGGGCCGCCGGCGCAGAAGGTGCACTTGTCCATCTTGCCGCGCACGCCGAAGGTGCCTTGCGACGGGAACTGCGGTGCGCCGAACGGGCAGGCGTACGAGCAGTAGCCGCAGCCGATGCACACGTCCTTGTCGTGCAGCACCACGCCTTCATCGGTGCGGTAGAAGCATTGCACCGGGCACACGGCCATGCAGGGCGCGTCGGAGCAGTGCATGCAGGCCACCGAGATCGACTTCTCGCCCGGCACCCCGTCGTTCAGCGTGACCACGCGGCGGCGGTTCACGCCCCACGGCACTTCGTTTTCGTTCTTGCAGGCAGTGACGCAGCCGTTGCATTCGATGCAGCGTTCAGAGTCACAGACAAATTTCATTCGCGCCATGGTGCTTCCTTATGCCTTTTCCACATTGCAGACCGTGGTCTTGGTCTCTTGCATCATGGTCACGCTGTCGTAACCGTAAGTCGTGCCGGTGTTGATGGCTTCGCCGCGTACCACCGGGGCAGCGCCCGCCGGGTAATAGCCGAGCATGTCGACACCCTGCCAGCGGCCCGAGAAGTGGAACGGCATGAAGACCGTGTCGGGTCCCACGCGCTCCGTGACCAGGGCCTGCACGTTGAGCTTTGCGCCGGTGGGTGTGTGCACCCAGGCGCGCTCGCCGTTGCGAATGCCCTTCTCGGCCGCGACCTTCGGGTTGATCTCGATGAACATCTCCTGCTGCAGCTCGGCAAGCCAGGGGTTCGAGCGGGTTTCCTCGCCGCCGCCCTCGTACTCGACCAGTCGGCCCGAGGTCATGATGTACGGGAATTTCTCGTGCACCTTGTCGGCGATGTTCTTCTGCTGCACGGTCTTGTAGAGCGTGGGCAGGCGCCATAACGCCATCTTGTCGTCGTGCGTCGGGTACTTGGCCATCAGGTCGGGCCGGTTGCCGTACAGCGGCTCGCGGTGCTGCGGAATGGCGTCCGGGAAGTTCCAGACCACTGCGCGCGCCTTGGCGTTGCCGAACGGATGGCAGCCGTGGTTCTTCATGAACACGCGGATCATCCCGCCCGAGCTGTCGGTCTTCCAGTTCTTGCCCTCGGCCTTCGGCTTCTCGGCCTCGGTGAGCTCGTCCCACCAGCCCAGCTTCTTGAGCAGCATGTGGTCCAGCTCGGGGTAGCCGGTGGTGATGTCGGCGCCCACCGAATGCGAGCCGTCCTCGGCCAGCAGGTTCTTGCCGTCGCGCTCCACGCCGAAGTTCGCGCGGAAGTTGCCGCCGCCTTCCATCACGTGCTTGGACGTGTCGTACAGGTTGGGCGAACCCGGGTGCTTGAGCTCGGGCGTGCCGTAGCAGGGCCACGGCAGGCCGAAGTAGTCACCAGTGAGGTCGTAGCCGTTGACCTTGTCCTTCACGCCGGCCTTCACCTTGAGCGTGCGCACGTCGAAGGCGCCCATGTTGCGCATGTGCGCCTGCAGGCGCTCGGGGCTCTGGCCGGTGTAGCCGACGGCCCAGCAGGTCTTGTTGATTTCGCGCAGGATGTCGTCGGGCAAGGGCTCGTCCATGCCCTTGACCTTCTGCATCTTGTAGTTCTTGCTCAGTTCCTTGCCAAATCCCAGGCGGTCGGCGAACTGCTGCATGATCATGTGGTCGCTGCGGCTCTCCCACAGCGGCTCGATCACCTTCTCGCGCCACTGGATCGAGCGGTTCGACGCCGTGACGGAACCGCTGGTCTCGAACTGCGTGCAAGCGGGCAGCAGGTAGACGGCGCGGTTGGGGTTCAGGTCTTCCGGCCGGCCGGGCATGGCGGCCATGGCGGCCGTGGCCGACGGATACGGGTCGACCACCACGAGCAGGTCGAGCTTGTCCATGGCGCGCTTCATCTCGAGACCGCGGGTCTGCGAGTTGGGCGCATGGCCCCAATAGAACACGCCGCGAAGGTTCGAGTCCTGGTCGATCAGCTCGTTCTTCTCGAGCACGCCGTCGATCCAGCGCGACACAGTGATGCCGGGCTTGGTCATCATCGCGGGCGATGCGAAACGGCCCTTGATCCATTCGTAGTCGACGCCCCAGGTGGCGGCAAAGTGCCTCCACGAGCCTTCGACGATGCCGTAGTAGCCGGGCAGCGAGTCGGGGTTGGGGCCCACATCGGTCGCGCCCTGCACGTTGTCGTGGCCGCGGAAGATGTTGGTGCCGCCGCCCGACTTGCCCACGTTGCCGAGCGCCAGCTGCAGGATGCACGACGCGCGCACGATCGCGTTGCCGATGGTGTGCTGCGTCTGGCCCATGCACCAGACCACGGTGCCCGGGCGGTTTTCGTTGAGCCAGGTGGCAACCTTGAGCACCTGCGCCTCTTTCACGCCGCAGGCCTCCTCGACCTTGTCCGGCGTCCACTTGGCCAGGACTTCTTCGCGCACTTTTTCCATGCCGAAGACGCGGTCGTTGATGTACTGCTTGTCTTCCCAGCCGTTCTTGAAGATGTGGTGCAGGATGCCGAACAGGAAGGCGATGTCGGAGCCCGAGCGGATGCGCACGTACTCGTCGGCCTTGGCCGCCGTGCGCGTGAAGCGCGGGTCGACCACGATCATCTTGCAGCCGTGCTCCTTGGCATGCAGCATGTGCAGCATGCTGACGGGGTGGGCCTCGGCCGCGTTGGAGCCGATGTACATGGCCACCTTGGCGCCGCGCATGTCGTTGTACGAATTGGTCATGGCGCCGTAGCCCCATGTATTCGCCACGCCCGCAACGGTGGTCGAGTGGCAGATGCGCGCCTGGTGGTCGCAGTTGTTGCTGCCCCAGAAGCTCACGAACTTGCGCAGCAGGTACGACTGTTCGTTGCTGTGCTTGGACGAGCCGATCCAGTAGACCGAGTCGGGGCCGCTGGCCTGCCGCAGGTCTTTCAGCCTGGCCGTGATCTCGGTGAGCGCGGTGTCCCAGCTGATGCGCTCGTACTTGCCGTTGACCAGCTTCATCGGGTAACGCAGCCGGTACTCGCCATGGCCGTGCTCGCGCAGCGCGGCGCCCTTGGCGCAGTGCGCGCCCAGGTTGATGGGCGAGTCGAACACCGGCTCCTGGCGCACCCACACGCCGTTCTCGACCACGGCGTCGGAGGCGCAGCCTACCGAGCAGTGCGAGCACACCGTGCGCTTGATTTCAACCTTGCCGGCGCCCACCGCGGTGGGACGGGCATCGCCTGCCGCCTCGGCCTTGCGCATCAGCGTGAGCTGGCTGGCAGCCAGCCCCACGCCCACGCCGAGCCCGGAGCGGCGCAAAAAGGCACGCCGGTCCATGGTGGGCAGCGCGCCCGAAAGGCCGCGCCGCAGGCTGTGAATGAACGGAGAAGACTCGCGTTCCCCTTGCCGCGACACGCTGTTCGCGGGGGTCGTTTTCTTGGTCAGCAACATCGTGGGTGTCCGCTTCAGGCCGAAGCGGTCTTGTAGTAGTGCTTGACGTGTTCGCTGAGCGAATAGCCGCCGCCTTTTTCAGGCGCGGGCTTCAGCTCGGGAGCGGCAGCCTCGACGGCTGCGGGGGCCTCGGCCACCTTGGGAAGCACCGAAACCGCGGCGACCGCGGCACCTGCGGTGGCGGCGCCAAAAAAGAAACCTCGACGCGAGGCCGGCTTGATACCGACCGCTTGGCTGTCCTGCATGTGATCTCCAGGAGTGGCTGGGGGCAAATCAGATGTGAACTGATCTTCGTACATCTGGATACTAGTCTAGACCCTAATTTCTAACAATCGTATTTCTACGGAGCAAAAAGCTCAGTCGAGCATGTCGAAGCCCTGGACTTCGACCTCGGCAAAAGCGCGGGTGAAACCCGCCAGGGACGCATAGAAATGCGCCTTGGGATGTTGCGCGACCGCGTCGCACAAGGTCGGCAGCCAGGACTGCAGGTGCGCCGCAAAAAACGCCTGCTGCTGCGCGAGGTTGGACACCGCCGCGTCGTCACCGGCAATAAGGTAGCGCATCACCTCGAACAGGCAGGCGACGTGGTCTTCGCTTTCGGACACGGCCTCGTCCCGCGCGAGGCCCAGCCGCGCCAGATCGGTGCGCAGCTGCGCCAACGGCTTGTCGTTGAGAAAACCGCTCAGGTAGTGCGAGCCGAACAGGTAGACCTCGGGCTTGCCCATGCCGCCGAAGAGCGCGTCGTATTCGGCATGCACCGCGGCGGCATCGGTGCCGCGCGCCGTGCCGACCAGCTGGCGCCAGGGCTCCTCGAGGAAGGCACCGGCTGCGGGAGCCTCGGTGGGCGCCACGCTGAAGGCGCCGAGCAGCTCGGCGTCGGGCGCGGCGTACCAGAGGTGCGCAAGCAGACCGTAAACCTCGGCACGCGCAATCTCCTCGTCGAGCGCCGAGGTCATGGGGGGAAACTGGCTCATAGCTGCGTGATCTTCATTTCGTTCTGCGCGCTGTACAGGTCGATGACCCGGCAGTCGCTGCACATCTTGAGCCGCTCGAGCGCCTCGCCCTGGAACATGGCGTGGCCCGCCAGCTTGCCGAGCATCGCTTCGATGGCTTTCTGCGTGCCGAATGGCTTGCTGCAGCGGATGCAGGCCCAGGGCTTGGCCTCGTTGAGCACCACGGGCTGCTTGCGTTCGGGCGCAGCCAGCAGGCGCGGCACGAGCGCAATCGCGTTTTCGGGGCAGGTGGTTTCGCACAGGCCGCACTGCACGCAGTTCTTTTCGATGAACCGAAGCTGCGGCGCGTTCTGGTTGTCTTGCAGCGCGCTGGCGGGGCAGGCGCTCACGCAGGCCAGGCACAGCGTGCAGGTGTCCTTGTTGACTGTGATCGCGCCGAAGGGAGAACCGGCGGGCAGGGGGATTGAGAGGGGTGCGGCGGCATCGTTCGACGGCGCCGCAAGCACGGGCGCTTGCGCCATCAGGTGGTCGAGCGTCATCTCCAGCGTGCCGCGCTTTTCCCCGCCGACGGCAAAGCGTGCCGCGGTGACCGGCACGCGCTGCCGCGTGGCGCGCAGGCCAGCCAGGGCCGCATCGAGCGCGGCCGGTGTGGCGGCCTCGATCAGGTGGAAATGCGTTCCGGTGTAGCCCAGGCCCGTGAGCAGCGCCTGTGCAACGGCCATCTGCTTCTTCAGCGCATCGAGGTATTGCGGCGCTTCTTCACCGGTGGAAAGCACCACCACCTGCGCAGCGCCGAAGGCAATGGCGCTGAGCCAAAGGTCGATGCCGGTGCTGGCAACATGCATCAGCGCCACCGGCAGCACATGCGCCGGCACGCCGGCCAGGCCGTCGCGCTTGCCGCGCCCGAGCTGCGCCGCGCGGCCGAGCTGCTCGACGAGCGCCTGCCCGCCCTCTTCGTTGTGCAGCAGCACCGCGGCATCGCGGCCACCGGCTCCGGTGTAAGTGGACAGCAGCGTGCGCAGCTTGCGGCCCTGGTCGGGCGTGCGCGGGTAGGTGTAGCCCAGCGCGCCGGTCGGGCACACGGTGGTGCAGGCGCCGCAGCCCACGCAAAGCTGCGGATTGACGACGATGCGCTGGCGCTCCTTGTCGCTGGAGATGGCATGCGCCGAGCACACTTCGACGCAGGCGTTGCAGCCCACCACCTCGTTGCGGCTGTGCGCGCAGAGCTTCTGCTTGTAGTCGAAGAACTTGGGCTTCTCGAACTCGCCCACCATTTCGCGCAGGCGAAGCAGGGTCGACAAGCCTTCGGCATGCGCGAGCCCACCCGCCAGGTGGAAATAGCCTTGCGGCGGCGCATGCCAGTCGATCAGCGCGTTGACGCCCAGGTCGAGCACCAGGTCGAAATCCGCATCGAGCGCCTCGGGCGCGCGGCTGAAGTTGATGGCGCCAGCCACGGTGCAGGCCTTTTCGCAGTCGCGGTGCGAACCGCATTTCGCCAGGTCGATCTGGTAGTCGAGGCCGATCGCCTGGTCGGGGCAGGCGCTCAAGCAGGCGTTGCAGCGCGTGCACAGGTCGAGGTCGATGGGGTTGTCGCGCGTCCAGCGCAGCGAGAACTTGCCCAGCCAGCCGGTGAGCGAGCCCACGCGCCCCGCCATCACGGGCCAGCGGCGCTCCTGCGCGCCGCCGGTGGCACCCGGGCCGGTGGAAAAGATGGAAACCTGCAGCGAATCCGCCACCAGCGCTGCGGCCTTCTCGGCCTGGTCGAGCGGGCCGACGATGAGCAGGCGGCCCTGGCTCACGTAGCTCACGGTGGAAACGGGCTCGGGTTCGGGCAGACGGGCCAGCGCCAGCAGCGCGGCAATCTTGGGGCTGGCGTTCTTCGCGTCGCGGCTCCAGCCGCCGGTCTCGCGGATGTTCACGAAGCGGATCGGCGAGGTCGCGCCTTCGGTCTGTTCGGCCAGCTCGGTGAACAGCTTGCGCTCCTGCGTGCAAGCGACCACCACGTCGTCGCCCGAACGGATGGCGCGCTGGAAAGCGGGCGCCTCGCGGCGGCACAGGGTGGAGTGAAGGGGCAGCGACTCAGCCAGCGCCGCGCCGAGCGTCTTCGGCTCGAGCGGCATCGTCTGGTTGCAGTCGCAGATCAGCGTTGTGGTCATCGGTCTTCTGGCTTGCGGGCTGCGCGTCGGCAACCTGCTGGCTGGGGAGGGAGTCTCCCGGGTGCTCTGACTGTGCCACGTCCGTGGGCGCAGCGTCTTGCGGGGTTTCCGCTGATTTTCCGGCAGTTTCCTGCGCTTTTCTTTCTTCTTCCTCCTCGTCGTCGAACAGCTTGAGGAACTTGGCGCTCGCCATCTGGCGCAGCACGCTGTCCGGAATCGGCGTCGACTCGGAGTAGTCGTCTATATAAGTGTCCATGCCGTCCATCACGTTGAACTGCGGGTCGGCAAAGAGCTTCTTGAAGGCGGTGTTCTTCACCTCGGGTGCGACGTTCCTGCCGACGAAGGGGCGGAAGTCGGACTCGGGCGTGAGGGCCTGGGCGTCGGCCAGCGTGGGCTGGGGAACTTCGGACGGGTTTTCGGCGGGAAGGGCTGCTGCTGCCTCGGGCGCAGCGGGCACGGGCATGGCGGTTCCAGCGACCGCATCGGCGGGCTTTTCGGCCTCTTGCGCAATAGCGGGGGGCACCTCTTCGCGCGCTTCCTTTTTGCGCCGCGACCACCGGTCGAAGAAATTCTCAGGCATCGCCTGCTCCGCGTCCGCGCTTTTTCTCGGTCGACACGCTGGCCGCGTTGCCGAAGCGGTCGACCAGCGGGCGGAAACTCTCGGGCCGCTTGCGGCGCTTGGGCTCAATCACGTAGTGCGCCTGCACGAAATCGCGCATCCACTCGATCACCTCTTCGGGCGCGGGCACCTGCTCGACCGTTTCCTGCGCATCGAGCCAGCGGCCGGCCTCGTTGTAGCTGAGGCTCACCACCACCGGCCTTGCCAGCGGCTCGTCGGCGATGGTGGGCTCTTCGTCCATGCGCCACAGCACGAACCAGCAGGGTGCGGGTGTGGTGGCATTCAGGTGATAACCCTCGACGTCGTCGCGGAACAGTTCGGTCTTGAAGCCCGGGTGCAGCCAGCGCTGCGCGCTCTCGCTCGCTTCGAGCAGGCGCGGCTCGGTGCCGAAACCGGGCTGGTCAGGGCCGACGCTTTCAAGAATCCAGCGCCAGGATTGCCAACGGCTGTCGACGCGCTCGCGGCGCATCACGACGGCAACGTCAATGGAAGGATTCATCCGCCAATCGTAGCGCCGCGGCATGCCGCTTTCGCGCCGAGGGTCATCCTCGCCGAATGGATCAGGCGCCGGATGTGCCGTGCAGCAACAGGCTGCGGAGTTTTCGGTGCAGCGGCGTGGCCTCCGCGGCCGGCACGCCGCCCACTTCGCGCAGCGCGAAATCGCGGCTTTCGGCGTTGTGCAGGTCGATCTCGCGCACCACCTGGCCGTTGTTGTAGACGAAGGCCACGTCGGCCAGCGCCAGTACGTCCTCGATGTCGTGCGTGATCATCAGCACCGGAATCCCCCACTGGCGGCGAACCTGGGCCAGCTCGTCGCGCAATTCGCTGCGCAGCATGGGGTTGAGCGCGGCAAAGGGCTCGTCGAGCAGCAGCACCTGCGGCTGGCAGGCCAGCGCGCGGGCCAGCGCGACGCGCTGCTGCTGGCCGCCCGAGAGCTTTTGCGGCCGGCTGTCGGCGAGCGCCGCGAGGCCAAAGCCTTCGAGCAGCGACTGCACCATGTCAGCCTCGCGCGGCGGCAGCTTGCGCCGGTGCCATGCGGTCAGGCCGAAAGCCACGTTCTCCCGCACCGACAGGTGTGGAAACAGCGCGTAGTTCTGGAACAGGTAGCCGATGCGCCGCGCCGGCGCCGCCACGTCGATGCCGCGGGCCGAGTCGTAGAGCGTGCGGCCGTCGAGCCGCACATGGCCTTCGGAAGGCCGCAGCAGCCCCGCGATGGCCTGCAGCGTGAGCGTCTTGCCGGCGCCCGAAGGGCCGTACAGCACGGCAAAAGGCACATCGGTCGCGAAGCGCGCCGCCAGGTCGAAGCGGCGCGCGCCGTCGGTGACGGTGAGCTTCAGGTCGACGTCGATCATGGCCTGGTGAACCCGTAGCGCGCGAAGACTTCGCGCCCGGCGTCGCCCGAAAGAAAGGCGATGAAGTCCGCGCTCAATGCCTTCTGCCTGCTGTCGGCCACCACGGCGGCAGGGTAGGTCACGGGCATGTGGCCTGCGGGCGCGAACGCAACCTTGACCTTGTCGCCCGCCGTGGCCGCATCGGTGCGGTAGACGAACCCGGCCTCGACCTCGCCGCGGGCGACGTAGTCGAGCACCTGGCGCACGCTGTCGGCCTGCACGAACTTCGGCTCGAGCACGCTCCAGAGCCCTGCCCCTTCCAGCACCTGCCGCGTGTAGCGGCCGACCGGCACGGTCGCCGTCTTGCCGATTGCGATTTTTCGGACACCCGCGCCGGCAAGGTCCTGCAGCGATTTCACGCCGGCCGCATCCCTGAGCGGCTCGACCAGCACGAGGCTGTTGCCGGCGAAGTTGCGGCGCGTGTCCGCGTCGACGAGCTTCTGCACAGAAGCGCGGTCCATGGTTTCCTGGTCGGCACTCGCGAACACGTCGACCGGCGCGCCCTGCGCGATTTGCTGCAGCAGCACGCCGGAGGCCGCAAAGTTGAAGCGCACCCTGGCGCCCGGCTTCGCGGCTTCGAACCTGGGGCCCAGCTCCTTGAATGCGTCCGTCAGGCTGGCCGCCGCGGACACGGTGATCTGCTGCGCCGCCGCGGCCGGCGGCAGTGCCATGGCCAAAAGAAGAGAAAGAAGGCGGAGCGGGCGCATGTGGTTTTCGGGTTGGAAATGGTCCGCTCAGCGCAGCGAGAAGAACCGGTTCGACAGCACCAGCACGGTGATCGACAACAGCGAGGTCACCGCCACCAGCAGCAATGCCAGGTCGTCGTTGCCGGATTGCGCGGCGTCGTAGATCGCCATCGAGAGCGTCTGGGTCTGCTTGGGAATGGAGCCCGCCACCATGAGCGACGCGCCGAATTCACCCATGGCCCGCGCAAATGCGAGCAGCGTGCCGGCCAGGATGCCCGGCCAGGCCAGCGGCAGCGTGACCCGCACGAACACCGAGAACGGCGACTGGCGCAGCGTGCTGGCCGCCGCTTCGAGCGAGCGGTCCACGCCCGCGAAGGCGGCGCTGGCGGACTTGAGCACCAGCGGCAGCGCCACCACGGCCGACGCGACGACGGCGCCATGCCAGCTGAAGATGATGCTGTAGTCGAAATGCTCGCGCAGCCAGCTGCCGAGCGGGCTGTGCCGCCCCGCCGCCACCAGGATGGCGTAGCCGATGACCGTGGGCGGCAGCACCAGCGGCAGCATGCACACGGCTTCGAGCACCGAGCGGCCCGGGAAACGCTTGCGCGCGAACACCCAGCCGAGCCCCACGCCGGCAACCAGCGCCAGCAGGGTCGCGACCGAGGCCACCTTGAGCGACAGCACCAGTGGAAACCAGTCGGTCGAGGCGATGAGGGCGTTCGTCGTATTCATGAAGATACAACGCAATTGTTGCACGAACGCCCTTTCCCCTCGGCGAGGCCTCAGTGGAAGGTACGGGAAGACGGCGCCGATATCCTTACGGATACAGCGCGCGGGAACGAATCAGGGCGCGAGCAGGCGCGTCAGCGCGCGGACGTCTGCCGCCGTGGCCAGGCGCGCGGCATTCTCGATGGCGCGGTAGTGCTTGACGATTTCCTCACCCACGGGCGTGAGCGCGGTGCCGCCGCCGCGCGAGCCGCCGGCCGCGGTGTTCACGGCCGGGGAACTGAGGGCGTTGTTCATCTCGTCGATGAGCATCCAGGCGCGCCGGTACGACATGCCCAGCTTGCGCGCCGCGGCCGAGATCGAGCCGGTCTCCGCCACGGCTTCCAGCACGTCGATCTTGCCGGGGCCGAAGGCGATGCTGTCGTCCCTGTAGATGCGAAGGCGGAACTGGACTCTGGTTTTCATGCCGGTGATGGTGAGCGGTGCGGGAGAGATGAGCGCAAAGGTTAAACCATGCCCGCACCCACGCCCGCGCCCTCACCGCCGCACCGCGTCAGTCCACCTTCGCCAGCACGCCCGAGCCGGTTCCGTACCCAGCCGCCGCCACCGGCTGGCCGCCGCGCGCAATGCGCACCGCGCAGTACTTGAACTCCGGAATCTTGCCCATTGGGTCGAGCGCGGCGTTAGTCATCAGGTTGGCGGCCGCCTCGTAGTAGGCGAAGGGCACGAACACTGCGCCGTTCGGCGTGCCGTCGTCGCGCCGCACGTGGATAGCCACCTCGCCTCGCCGCGACTGCACCGTAATCACGTCGCCGGCCTGGAGCCCCAGCTTCAGCAGGTCGGCCTGGTTCATCGAGGCGGTCGCCATGGGCTCCAGCGCGTCGAGCACGGTGGCGCGGCGCGTCATGCTGCCGGTGTGCCAATGCTCGAGTTGCCGCCCGGTGATCAGCACGAACGGGTACTCGGCATCGGGCCGCTCGTTGGCCGGAATGATGTCGGCCGGCACCAGCTTCACGCGGCCGTCGGCCGTCGGGAAGTCGTCGATGAACACGGTCGGCTGGCCCGGGTCTTCCTCGCTCAGGCAAGGGTAGGTCACGCTCGAATCGCGCTGCAGCCGCTCCCAGCTGATGCCGCTGATCACCGCATGCATGGCCTGGCGCATTTCCTCGTAGACCGCAGCCACGCCGGACTCTTCACCCTCGTAGTTCCACTGCAGGCCCATGCCCTTGGCGATCTGCTGGATGATCCAGAGATCGGGCCGCGCATCGCCCGGCGGGTTGAGCGCGCGCTTGCCCAGCTGCACCATGCGGTCGGTGTTGCTCACCGTGCCGGTCTTCTCGGGCCAGGCGCTCGCGGGCAGCACCACGTCGGCGAGCCACGCGGTCTCGGTCATGAAGATGTCCTGCACCACCAGGTGCTCCAGGCTCGCGAGCGCATGGCGTGCATGGTTCAGGTCGGGGTCGCTCATGGCGGGGTTCTCGCCCATGATGTACATGCCGCGCACTTTGTGCGGATCGGTGTCGGGCGCGAGCGCCTTGTGCATGATCTCGACCACGGTGTAGCCCGGCGTTGCGTCCAGCGGCGTACCCCAGAAGTTCTCGAACCACGCATGCACCGCCGGGTTGTCGACGCGCTGGTAGTTGGGGAACATCATCGGGATCAGCCCCGCATCGCTCGCACCCTGCACGTTGTTCTGGCCGCGCAGCGGATGCAGGCCCGAGCCCGGCTTGCCGATCTGCCCGGTCACGGTGGCCAGCGCGATGAGGCAGCGTGCGTTGTCGGTGCCATGCACGTGCTGGCTCACGCCCATGCCCCAGAGAATCATCGAGCCCTTGGCGGTGGCGAAGGCGCGCGCCACTTCGCGCAGCGTTTCGGCCGGCACGCCGCAGATGGGTGCCATCGCCTCGGGGCTGTAGCCCTTCACGTTCTCGCGCAGCGCCTCGTAGTTGCTGGCCCGCGTGCGCACGAACTCCTGGTCGACCAAGCCCTCGTCGATCACCGCATGGATGAGCGCGTTGAGCATGGCCACGTCGGTGTCGGCCTTGAACTGCAGCGTGCGCCAGGCATGGCGGCTGATGTCGGTGCGGCGCGGGTCGGCCAGCACGATCTTCGCGCCGCGCTGCGCGGCGTTCTTCATCCAGGTGGCGGCCACCGGGTGGTTGGCCGTGGGGTTGGAGCCGATGACGAAGATCAGCCCCGCATGCTCCACGTCGTTGACCTGGTTGCTCACCGCACCCGAGCCCACGCCTTCGAGCAGCGCGGCCACGCTCGATGCGTGGCACAGGCGCGTGCAGTGGTCGATGTTGTTGCTGCCGAAGCCCGTGCGCACCAGCTTCTGGAACAGGTAGGCCTCTTCATTGCTGCCCTTGGCCGAGCCAAAGCCCGCGAGCGACTTGGCACCGTAGGTGTCGCGCAGGCCCGAGAGCTTGCCGGTGGTGAGCGCGAGCGCTTCTTCCCAGGTGGCCTCGCGGAAACACTCGCTCCAGTCGTCCGGACGCGGCGTATCGCCGAAGTCCTTCGGCGCACCGGCCTTGCGGATCAGCGGCTTGGTCAGGCGCTGCGGGTGGTGCGCGTAGTCGAAGCCGAAGCGGCCCTTCACGCACAGGCGGTTGTGGTTGGCCGGGCCGTCGCGGCCGTCGACGCTGACGATCTTCTCGTCCTTCACGTTGTAGGTCACCAGGCAGCCCACGCCGCAGAACGGGCACACCGAGTCGACCTTGCGATCGACCTCCTGCGAGCCGATGTGGCTCTTGGGCATGAGCGCGCCCGTGGGGCAGGCTTGCACGCATTCGCCGCAGGCCACGCAGGTGCTGTCGCCCATCGGGTCGTCCAGGTCGAACACGATCTTGCTGTCCGCGCCGCGCATGGCATAGCCGATGACGTCGTTGACCTGCTCTTCGCGGCAGGCCCGCACGCAGCGGTTGCACTGGATGCAGGCGTCGAGGTTGACGGCCATCGCCGGGTGCGAGATGTCGGTCTTGGGCTGCTCGCGGCGCAGCGCCTTGAGTTCGGGCCGCACCGCGATGTCGAGCTTTTTTGCCCAGGCGCTGAGCTCGCCGTGCTGCTGGGTGGCGTCGTCGCCGATCCACTTGTAGCCCTGGTCGGGCATGTCGGACAGCAGCATCTCCACCACCATCTTCTGGCTCTTGAGTGCGCGCTCGCTGGTGGCCTTTACTTCCATGCCGGCCGTCACGTTGCGGCAGCAGCTGGGCGCGAGCGTGCGCTCGCCCTTCACCTCGACCACGCAGGCGCGGCAATTGCCGTCGGGGCGGTAGCCGTCCTTGAAGCACAGGTGGGGAATCTCCACGCCGTGGCGCTCGGCCGCCTTGTAGATGGTCTCGCCGTCGAAGGCCTGGATGGGCTGGCCGTCGAGCGTGAATTCGATGGTTTGCGGCATGAGCTCCGCGAGCTTGGACGGGGCGTTCATGCCACCTCCTCCGGAAAATATTGCTGGATGCAGCGAATCGGGTTGGGGGCCGCCTGTCCAAGTCCGCAGATGGATGCGTCGCCCATCACCTGCGCCAGGTCTTCAAGCGTGGTGTTGTCCCACGTGGAGGCCTGCATCAACGCCGCGGCCTTGGCGGTGCCGACGCGGCATGGCGTGCACTGGCCGCAGCTTTCATGCTCGAAGAAGCGCATCACGTTGAGCGCGGCGTCGCGTGCGCGGTCGTGCTGGCTCAGCACCATCACGGCGGCCGAGCCGATGAAGCAGCCGTAGGGCTGCAGCGTGTCGAAGTCGAGCGGAATGTCGTTCATTCGCGCCGGCAGAATGCCGCCCGACGCGCCGCCGGGCAAGTAGGCGTACAGCGAGTGGCCGTCGAGCATGCCGCCGCAATATTCGTCGATGAGTTCCTGCACCGTGATGCCCGCCGGCGCGAGCTTGACGCCCGGGTGCTTCACCCGGCCGCTCACGCTGAAGCTGCGCAGCCCCTTGCGGCCGTTGCGCCCGAAACCGCTGAACCAGGCCGCACCCTTTTCGACGATGTCGCGCACCCAATAGAGGGTTTCGAAGTTGTGCTCCAGCGTCGGACGGCCGAAGAGGCCCACCTGCGCGATGTACGGCGGGCGCATGCGCGGTTCGCCGCGCTTGCCCTCGATGCTTTCGATCATGGCCGACTCTTCACCGCAGATGTAGGCACCCGCGCCGCGCCGCAGTTCGATGCGCGGCAGTGCGCACGGCGGATCGGCCTGCAGCCGGGCCAGCTCCCGCTCCAGTAGCGCGCGGCAGTCGTGGTACTCGTCGCGCAGGTAGATGTAGCACTGCTCGATGCCGACGATCTGCGCCGCCACCACCAGGCCTTCGAGAAAGCGGTGCGGATCGCGCTCGAGATACGTGCGGTCCTTGAAGGTGCCGGGCTCGCCTTCGTCGATGTTCACCGCCATGAGCCGGGGCGCGGGCTGGTCGCGCACGATGCGCCACTTGCGCCCGGCCGGAAAGCCCGCGCCGCCCAGGCCGCGCAGGCCCGAGTCTTCCATCGTCTTGATGATGGCCTCGGCGTCTTCCTCGCCGTTGACCAGCGCTGAAGCGAGGGCATAGCCGCCGTTCGCGCGGTAGGTGGCATAGTCGGTGAATGCCGGCATGCGCTCGATGGCGCCGGGCAGCGGCGAGACGCTTTTCAGCGCGAACTCGGCCGCATCGAAATACGCGACCGTGGCTTCATCGGGGTCGGACTTCAGCGCCTGCAGCACCTTCGCCGTGGTCGCGAGCGGTACGGCCTGCCGGTCGACGACCACCGCGGGCGCCTGTTCGCAGCGGCCGATACAGGGCGCCGCAATCACGCGCACATCGTCGCCGTCGACACCCAGCAGTTCGGGCAGCCGCGCCAGCAGATCCTTGGCACCGGCCAGCTCGCAGGCCAGGCCGTCGCACACGCGCACGGTGAGGCCCGGAGCTTCGTCGCCGCCGCGAACCACCTCGAAGTGGTGATAGAAGGTCGCAACCTCGTACACCTCGGCCATCGGAATGTTCATTTCCTTCGCCAACGCCACCAGGTGGCGGTCGTGCAGGCAGCGGAAAGCGTCGTTCAGCTTGTGCAGGTGCTCGATGAGCAGGTCGCGCCGGTGGCCCTCAGTCGGGGGCGCACCGATGAGCGTGCGCACTTCGAGCAGCGCCGCCTCCTCGGGCTGCCGGCCCTTGAGCTTGCTCTTGCGGCGGATGCGCTCGCGCATTTCGTCGGCTGTGGCTAGCGGCACGATGGTGTGCGTGCGGGCTGTCGCTGTCTCGCGGGTCGTGGCTGGGTGGTTGTTCACTGCCTGGGCCTTTTCTCGATGTCTCGGAACTGCCCCCAATGCTTGAGGGCTGACCGAGTGTGTGGGGCGGCCCTGGGCCCGTCAAATTCGATCGGAGCATCGATCGATTCAATAACTAAATGGTGCGCCGGGCCCGAGTCGGCCGCGCCCGCCGGCCAGTTACTCGCCGAGCGCGCCGCTGTGCAGCCGCACCTGCTCGCGCCAGGCCGGCGTTTGCAGGAAAACCAGGGCGGCATCGAGCGCCCGCGAGGGGCGCACGCCGGTCTGGGTCATGAAGCCGAGCGGCGTCTTGACCTCCGGCCCCACGAGCGGCAGCGCCTCCAGCTCGCGGTAGCTGCGCACGGCCGCGACCATGGCGCCGGGCAGCACGCTGCTCACCGTGCCCGCGAGCACGGCCAAGGCAAGGGTAAGTACCGAGTTGGTCTCGATGGCCGGCGCCACGGCCGTGTCGGCTTCACGCAACGCCTGGTCGATGATGGAGCGGTTGTGCATGTCGGGCGTGAGCAGGCACAGCGGCAGCTTGCCGGCATCGGCCCACGACATCGGCTGGCCGATGCGCAGCCGGTCGGCCGAGGGCCGCTCGGCACGCCTCAAAAGATAGTAGTGCTCCACGCTCTGCGGCCAGGCCGTGAGCTTGATGCCCGGGAGGTGCATGCGCTCGGTGTAGCCGAGCGCCAGGTCGACCGAAAGGCTCTCGAGCCCTGTTTCCAGCTCTTGCGAACTCATCGACAGCACGGCCGGCACGATGCCCGGGTGCAGTTCGTGCAGCATGGCCGCAAAGCGCGACAGCATCGGAATGGCGGTGGGCACCGCCGCCATGCGCAGCCGCCCGCGCGGCTGGCCCTCTTCGCTGCGCAGCTCCTGCAGCAGCACCTCGTTGTCGCGCAGCATGCGCTGCGCCGTGGCCAGCACCCGCTCGCCCTCGTGCGTGAGGCCCACGTACACGCGCCCCCGCTTCACGATGACCACGCCGAACTCGCTTTCGAGCGAGCGCAGCGCGTTGGAGAGCGCCGGTTGCGTGATGTGGCAGGCCTGCGCCGCGCGCCCGAAATGCTTGTGCTCGCTCAGCGCCACCAGATAGCGCATCGAAGCAAGCAGATTCACTTCGCCTGCTCCGGCACGCGTTCACTGAAGCTGGGCGGGCGCACCATGCGTCAGGTGTTCTTGCTGATCGAGATGGTCGGGAACTTCGACGAGAAGTCCTTGGCCTTCTCGGCGATGCCCACGGCCACTTGCCGCGCAACGGCTTTGTAGATGCCGGCCACTTCGCCGTCGGGGTCGGCCACCACGGTGGGCTTGCCGCTGTCGGCCTGCAGCCGGATGTTGATGTCCAGCGGCAGCGCGCCGAGGTATTCCATCTCGTACTGCGCGGCCATCTTCTTGCCGCCTTCGGAGCCGAAGATGTGCTCGACATGGCCGCAGTTCGAGCAGATGTGCACCGCCATGTTCTCCACGATGCCCAGGATGGGCACGCCCACCTTCTCGAACATCTTGATGCCCTTCTTGGCGTCGAGCAGCGCGATGTCCTGCGGCGTGGTGACGATCACGGCGCCGGTCATCGGCACGCGCTGGCTCAGCGTGAGCTGGATGTCGCCGGTGCCGGGCGGCATGTCGACGATCAGGTAGTCGAGGTCTTTCCAGTTGGTCTGGCGCAGCAACTGCTCCAGCGCCTGGGTGGCCATCGGGCCGCGCCAGATCATGGCCTCGTCCTGGTCGACCAGGAAGCCGATCGACATGACCTGCACGCCGTGGTTCTCCAGCGGCTCCATGGTCTTGCCGTCTTCGCTCTCGGGCCGGCCTTCGATGCCCAGCATCATGGGCTGACTCGGGCCGTAGATGTCGGCGTCGAGCAGGCCCACGGCGGCGCCTTCGGCCGCCAGCGCCAGCGCCAGGTTGGCGGCCGTGGTGCTCTTGCCCACGCCGCCCTTGCCCGACGCCACCGCGATGATGTTCTTGACGTTGGGCATCAGCTGCACGCCGCGCTGCACCGCGTGGCTGATGACCTTGGTGACGATGTTGACGGAGACGTTGCTCACGCCCGGCACCGTCTTGGCGGCCGCGACCAGCGCCTTGCGCATGGCCGCATGCTGGCTCTTGGCCGGATAGCCGAGCTCCAGGTCGAACGACACGTCGCCGTCTGATATCTGCAGGTTCTTGAGCGACCGCGTCGCCACGAAATCCTTGCCGGTGTTCGGGTCCTGGACGGCCTTGAGCGCGTCCATGAGCCCTTCTGGGGTGAGTGCCATTGATCTAACTCCTGAATGGCGGGTAGTCTAGTGGCTCGCCCGGCGCCTCCGCGCACTTCGTGCGGCTTCGCCTTCCTGCACCTGGGGGCAACGCCGGCGGCCCGGCAAGGCAAAGTTTCCCGAGAACCCCGGGGCGCAAGCCCCTTTTCAACAGACAACAGCAACAAGAAGATGCCCGAGACACCCCCCGCCACCGGTCTCCTGCTCACCGGCGGCGGCGCCCGGGCCGCCTACCAGGTCGGCGTGCTCGAGGCCATTTCCGAAATTCGGCGAACCGCCGGTTTCGCAGGCCAGCCTAACCCCTTTCCTGTGATCACCGGCACCTCGGCCGGCGCCATCAACGCCGCCGCACTGGCTTGCGGCGCCGACGATTTCGACGGAGTGGTTGCGCACATTGCCCAGGTCTGGCGCAACTTCCGCGCCGGGCAGGTCTACCGCGCCGATTCGCTCTCGGTGCTCGGCAGCGGCACGCGCTGGCGCATGCTGCTCGGGCTGGGGCGCTTTGCCGCCAACTGGATGCGCATCAAGCCTCGCTCCCTGCTCGACAACGCGCCGCTGGCCGATCTGCTGGCGCGCATGGTGCCGCTCGGCCGGCTGCCGCAGCTCATGCAGGAAGGCCACCTGCGTGCACTGGCAGTGACCGCGTCGAGCTACAGCTCGGGCGAGCACGTCACCTTCTTCGAAGCCGCCACCCCGATGGAACCCTGGGTGCGTTCGCAGCGGCTTTCCGTGCGCGACCGCATCAGCCATGCGCACCTGCTGGCCTCGTCGGCCATTCCCTTCGTGTTTCCGGCCACGGCGCTGCCGATGCAGGGACATACCGAGTATTTCGGCGACGGCTCGATGCGGCAGTCGGCACCCATTGCGGCGGCAATTCACCTGGGCGCCCAGCGCATCCTGGTGATTGGCGCGGGCCGCATGCACGAGCCGCGCGAAACCGACGCGCCCAACACCTACAGCGGCTATCCCACCATGGCGCAGATCGCGGGCCATGCGCTGTCGAGCATCTTTCTGGATGCGCTGGCGGTGGACATCGAGCGGCTGCGGCGCATCAACCACACGCTCGGCCTCATTCCCGAAGAAGCCCGCAAGTCGAGCTCGCTGCGGCCTTTGGACCTGCTGGTGATTTCTCCGTCGGAGCGGCTCGACGTGATTGCTGCGCGCCATGTCGACGCGCTGCCCGGCGCGGTGCGGCACCTGCTCGGTGGCTCGAAAGTCGCGGCCGACGTGAAGGGCGGCGCGCTTGCGAGCTACCTGCTGTTCGAGTCGGGCTACACGCGCGAGCTGATGGCGCTCGGGCGGGCCGACGCGATGCGGCAGAAGGATGAAGTGCTGCGGTTCTTCGGGTGGAACGCCGCCGCCTGAGGCAGGTCAGCGCCCGCCGCCGTTCGCGGAAAGACCCGCCAAAAGCAGGTCCAGGCTCGCATGGAATTCGCTGTCGGCCGTGCTGCCTAAGGCGGCATTCGCAATGTCGATCAGGTGCGCGAAACGGTCCTGTGGCAAGGCCCTGAAGCGCGCGATGGTGAGCTCCGCCGATTCCGTGGCCTGCAGCGCCAGCGGGCCCGCCAGCTCGGCTTGCGCAAGCCCCGTGATCAGCGCCGACACCGCGCGGAACGCAATAAGCAACCCCTCCCCCGAGCGCCCGCTGCGGGCCAACGCGCGCAGCATCGCCTCGGTCACCTCGAACACCGCCGGCGACCGGCTTCGGCGCGTGAGGATCAGCGGAATGGCATGCGGATGCGCCCGCACAGCCTGCCACAACGCCGTGGCAATCGCCCGGACCTCGTCCTGCCATTGCGCATAGCTGACAAGCGGCCAGCGCGCCTCGCCGATCACCGCTTCCACCACCAGCAGATCGATGTCCTCGCGCTGCGACACGTAGTTGTAGAGCGTCATGGCGCCGGTGCCGAGCTCGGCGGCAAGCGCACGCATGGAAAGCCCTGCGAGCCCTTCCCTGTCGACAAGGGCCAATGCGGCGGCCTGGAGCTGCGAATGCGTGAATTTGGCGGGTCGTCCCATGGAGGCGGATGTTGACGCAGTTTGAAAGAGGCGAGTATATTTGAATACGTACATTGTACGTTTAAGGAATTTCAAATTAAACTCGCACCCGGGGATGTGGCCCCCCTCATTGCCGCAAGCACCATCCATGGCAAACCGGTCGAAATTCCGGACCCGACGTCGCGCTACGTGCACCTGCAGTTCCGCCGGTTCGCGGGCTGCCCCGTGTGCAACTTCCATCTGCTCACCATGGGCAGGCGCCAGGCGGAAATTGCCGCCGCTGGAATTCGCCAGGTTGTCTTCTTTCATTCGTCGCGCGAAGAAATGCTCAAGTACCAGGCGCAGCTGCCGTTCGACTGCGTTGCGGACGCTGGCAAGAAGCACTTCAAGGCGTTCGGGGTCGAGACGTCCGTGCGGGCGCTGCTGAGCCCCCGCGTCTTCTGGAGCGGGCTGCGGTGGGTCCTCGCGGCCAGGCGCTTCTACACAAAGGCCGAGAACGGCATCTTCGGCCTGCCTGCGGACTTTCTGGTGGATGCGGAAGGCCGCGTCGTGGACTGCAAGTACGGCGCGCATGCGGACGACCATTGGGAGGTCGACGAATTGCTGCAGCTGGCCAGCAAGGAGCAGCAGCCTGCTCGGGCGGCGCCGGTCATGGCGCCTGCATTGCCCGTCTAGCCGCCCACCGCCCGCACGATCGCTTCTTCTACAGGGCAGCGCGCCTGCGGCGGCGCATCGAGATTGAACGGTTGTGCCGGCAGCAGCGGCGGCTGGGCCATGAAGCGTGGCTGCGTGCCGCGGTGCGGCTGGGCCGAATGCACCAGGAACGGATGGCACAGGTACACGGTGCCCGCCGCCCCCGTCGCCAGCACCTCGGGCCGCGAGGCGGACTCGGCAAAGCCGTTGCGCGCCAGTTCACCGAGCGACAGGCCATCTTCGCCCGCCGGCGCCAGCACGCGGGCGATGTCGGCATGCGAACCGGCTCGAATGCGCGTGGGCGCGTCGTCCTCGCCCACATCCGAAAACAGGAAGAGCATCAGCAGCGCCCGCCCCTTGGAGCGAAGGTTCGCGCGCCATGACATGAAGTCCGGGTTCTCCAACCCGAAGCTCACGTCGATGTGCCAGCCGGCGTCGCCCGGATCTTCGGCAGAAGGAAAGCGCACGGGAAAGGTGCCCATGCTGCGGCACGGCTGCCACCGGCCGGGGCCGACGAGCAGGTTGAAGGCCTCGTGCAGGAGCGGTGTATTGGCGGCCTCGACGAAAGGCCTCTGCGGGTACATGCCGAGCCTGACAACAGGCTTGGTCCAGGTCGAAGGATCGTCCGGATTGCATCCGGTATCCCGCCAGAGAATCGTGCGGGCCTCTTCTGCGAGTTCGCGTGAAAAGGCGTTGTCGATGCGCAGGAATCCGTCGCGGATGAAGGCTACGGAGCGCGGGTCGTCCGTCGAATGAGTTGGATGCCCTGGCACTTGAGTCAATTGAGTCAATTGAGTCCGAAGAGAACGATGATGCCCGTGACGAACCAGTTCGCGGTCGTCGCACGGGCCGCACTTTCCTTCGAGATCGGCACCAGCTTTGCACGCTTCCATGCCCACAGGTTGCAAGCAATGGCGAGCACCAGTCCACTGAAGAAGAACGGGGAAGAATGCAGGCCGAGCGCCCCGATCAGCGACACCACGAGAATCACGACGCCCGCGGCCCAAATGCCGCTCGAAGTGCTTGCCAGCACATGGCTGAAAGCGCCGCAGGCCTCGCAAGTGGCGGGGCCGCCGCGGCTCGACCAACGCTTGGCCAACTCGCCAATTCCCGGCTCGCGGCAACTCGGGCATGTATGTTTCATGTGCTGCGCAAGATACCGCAGTTCAGGTGCAACGCACAACCGGCTGCTGCTGGCGGCGCACCCGCTACCCCGCCTCGGAGATCCCGAGTTCGGAACACACCCGCCCCACCAGTGCCTTCAGCGACGCAAGCTCGGCTTCGAGCCGCGCCACGTTGGCCTTGAGCGCAGCAACCTCGCCGAGCGATGCGTCGTGCGACGCGTAGGCACCATCGGCCGAAGCGCCGCCAGGTCCGGCGACCTCTTCCGCCGGCGCACCGCTCAGCAGATGCGCCCAGCGGCTTTCGCGCGCACCGGGCAGGCGCGCGAGCTTGACGACCAGCGCGCCGGCCGGACGTTCAGCGAGTTCGTCGAGAAAGCCCTCGACCGACGAGATGTCGGCAAAGCTGTGCATGCGGTCGCAGGCAATGCGCAGCTCGCCGGCCGTTTGCGGGCCGCGCAGCATCAGCACGGTGAGCAAGATGACCGACTGCGAGGGAATGCGCAGCACGCGGTCGATGTTGTGCTCGTAGCGAAAGGCGCGGCCGCCGCTGGTTTCCGCCACCAGGCTGTAGCCCTTCAGGCTGTCGATGGCGGCCTGCACCTGTGCCTCGCTCAGGTCGAGCACGGGGTTGCGGCTGGTCTTCTGGTTGCAGCCCGATACCAGCGAATTGAGCGTGAGCGGATAGCTGTCGGGCACGGTGCGCTGCTTTTCGGCCAGCACGCCGAGCACGCGGGTTTCGACAAGCGAAAGAATGGGTAAGGCCTGGGTCATGACTCGGAAATTCTGAATGAAAACATTGGCGGCAAAGGCCGGCTCAGGGTGCGGTCACGCCGAGTATCGGACCCAGCTCCCTCGTGAGATCGCTGCGCCGCAAGGCAAGCGAGTACAGCGCCGAAACGGTGCCGTCGAGGTAGAGCGCATCGCGGCAATGCAGCACGTCGCGAAAGTAGAGGGCGAACTCGTAGAAGTTCACCGGCTGCTCGCTGATCACGAAAATTGCCGTGTGGCCCGATACGCCCACGCCGTTGCGGATCTTGCGCGAGTCCGAATGTGGAATGAAGGCCGGATGCACCACGCCATGGCGCAGCAGCAGGGGGCCCGATTGGGTCGCCAGCCGAACACCGCTCTTCGAAAGCGCCGGATATTCCGACGATTCGACCACGCGCGGCCCGGCATCGGACACCAGGAAAACGCCGTTCGGCTTGAGAAAGAAGTTGCCCGCGCCCCCCGACAGGTTGAGCGGCGAAATCTCGCGTCCCTCCTGCACCAGCAGGCCGACCGGCGAAAAGTCGGCGTGGTACATGCCGGCATTCATCGCGAACAGCAGTTGCCGGTTGCGCCCCGCTAGCCAGGCTTCGAGGCGTTCGAGGCTCTTGAACTCGACGCCCGTGTCGTCGCGCAGGAACAGCTCGAGCCGTTCCGTGCGCAGGTCGACCCTGACGACGGTGTAGCGCGGCGGATCTTCCACGGCGGCTGCCGCGCTGGCCATGCCGGCGGCGCTGGCCACGCCGGCCGCGCAGAGCGCCAGCAGGAGCAGCAGCTTTCTCATGAAGTAATGGAAAGCCGCCTCCGCCTCAGCCGTTCTGGATGCGGCTGACCAGCGCCTTAGTGAACCCCGCCGTGTTGGCGGTGCCGCCGAGGTCGCCGGTGCGCACCTTGTCGATGTTGAGCGTGTCGTCGATGGCCTTGCGCAGGCGCGTGGCCAGGTCGGGCAGCTTGACGTGCTCGAGCATCAGCGCGGCGGCCAGCAGCAGCGCGGTCGGATTGGCAATGCCCTTGCCGGCGATGTCGGGGGCGGAGCCGTGCACGGCCTCGAAGATCGCGGCATCGGCGCCGATGTTGGCCCCCGGTGCCATGCCCAGGCCGCCGACCAGACCGGCCACCAGGTCGGAGAGGATGTCCCCGAACAGGTTGGTGGTCACCAGCATGTCGAACTGCCACGGGTTCAGCACCAGCTTCATGGCGCAGGCGTCGACGATGATCGAGTCGAGCTCGAACTTGCCCTTGTACTTTCTCTCGTACAGGTCGAGGCCCGTCTCCAGGAAGAGGCCGGTCAGCACCTTCATGATGTTGGCCTTGTGGACCAGCGTGACCTTCTTGCGGCCCGTGGCAATGGCGGTCTCGAAGGCGTATTCGAGCAGGCGAAGGCAGCCCTGGCGCGTGTTGATGCCGGTGGCCATGCCCACGGCGTGCGGGTCTCCGTCGATGCGCACATAGTGCTCGTGGCCGATGTAGAGGCCTTCGAGGTTTTCGCGCACGACCATCAGGTCGATCTTGTCGAAGCGGCCGCCCGGAACGATGGTGCGGGCGGGGCGCAGGTTGGCGTACAGCTGGAATTCTTCGCGCAGGCGCACGTTCGACGAGCGGTAGCCGCCGCCCGACGGGGTTTCGAGCGGGCCCTTGAGCGCCAGGCGGGTGCGGCGGATGCTGTCCAGCGTGGCCTGGGGCAGCGGATCGCCCGAGGCCTTGACGCCGCCGAGGCCGGCAATCTGGCGGTCCCACTCGAACGGGGCCTTCAGCGCATCGAAAGCCGCCAGCGTGGCGTCGACGATTTCGGGGCCGATGCCATCGCCGGGAATCAGGGTTGCGGGAATGGGGCTGGTCATCGGAAAACTCGCTTTCTGTGTATCTATCTTGTATATCTCTTCGCCATATCAGGAGGGAGCGTTGGCGAAATGCGCGGCATGGAGCATACGTCGCGCCGGAGACACCCCGCCGGCTTTCGGGTCACTCGGGGTCCGGCAGCTCGTATTTGCGGCGCGGCGGCGAAGCCATAATCCCGGCAATCGGGCGGTGAGATCGGCGGCATTGGGCAGGGTGCGGTGCAGCCACCTAAAATGCCCGGTTCCCGGAAGCGGCCGCTGGCCGCCTCCGAAGCCAGTCAGCCACTCCCCGAAAGCGCCCTCCCCGATGTCCGCCCCGCGCAAGCTCTTCGTTACCACCGCCCTGCCGTATGCCAACGGCAAGTTCCATATCGGCCACATGATGGAATACATCCAGGCCGACATCTGGGTGCGGAACCAGCGAATGAATGGCGCCGAGGTCAACTTCGTCTGCGCCGACGACGCGCATGGCGCGGCCATCACCATTGCGGCCGACAAGGCCGGCGTGACGCCGCAGGCCTTCGTGGCCGAGATCGCCGCAGGCCGCAAGCCCTACCTGGACGGCTACTACATCTCGTTCGACAACTGGCACTCGACCGACGCGCCCGAGAACCACCAGCTCGCGCAGGACATCTACCGCGACCTGCGCGCCAATGGTTTCATCAGCACCAAAAGCGTCGAGCAGTTCTACGACCCGGCCAAGGGCATGTTCCTGGCCGACCGATTCATCAAGGGCGAGTGCCCGAACTGCCACGCAAAGGACCAGTACGGCGACAACTGCGAGGTGTGCGGCGCCGTGTACGCGCCCACCGAGCTGATCAACCCGTACTCGGCCCTGTCGGGCGCCAAGCCGGAACTGCGCAGTTCCGAGCACTTCTTCTTCAAGCTCTCGGACCCGCGCTGCGAGGCCTACCTGAAGGACTGGACCGCGGCCCCCGGCCATGTGCAACCCGAGGTGCAGAACAAGATCCGCGAGTGGCTCTACAAGGACGACGAAGGCAAGGGCGGCCTGGGCGATTGGGACATCAGCCGCGATGCGCCCTACTTCGGCATCGAGATTCCCGATGCGCCGGGCAAGTACTTCTACGTGTGGCTCGACGCGCCCGTGGGCTACCTTGCCTCGCTGAAGAACCTGCTCGACAAGCGCTGCATCGAACTCGGCGGCGACGGCATCTCGTACACCGAGTACATGGCCGACCCCGACCTGGAGCAGGTGCACTTCATCGGCAAGGACATCATCACCTTCCACACCCTCTTCTGGCCCGCGATGCTGCATTTCAGCGGCCGCAAGGCGCCCGATGCGGTGTACGTGCACGGCCACCTGACGGTGAGCGGCGAAAAGATGAGCAAGAGCCGCGGCACCGGCATCGACCCGCTCAAGTACCTCTCGATCGGCCTCGACCCCGAATGGCTGCGCTACTACATCGCGGCCAAGCTCAACGGCCGCAACGAAGACATCGACTTCAACCCCGAAGACTTCGTGGCGCGCGTCAACAGCGACTTGGTCGGCAAGTACATCAACATTGCGAGCCGCGCGGCGGGCTTCATCGGCAAGCGCTTCGGCGGCAAGCTGGGCGCGATTTCGGCGGACGGCGACGCGCTGCTGTTTGCGCTGCGCGATGCGGCGCCGCAACTGCATTCGCTGTACGACGGCCGCGATTACGCCCGCGCGCTGCGCGAAGTGATGGCGCTCGCCGACAAGGTGAACGAGTACGTCGACCAGAACAAGCCCTGGGAACTGGCCAAGAAAGAAGGCCAGGAGGCGCGCCTGCACGACGTGTGCACGGTGTGCATCGAGGCTTTCCGCCTGCTCACGCTGTACCTGAAGCCGGTGCTGCCGGCGCTTGCCGTCAACGTCGAGGCCTTCCTCAAGATTGCGCCGCTGACCTGGGCCGATGCCGCGCAGGCGCTGCCCGTCGGCCATGCCATCGGCGAATACAAGCACCTGATGCAGCGCGCCGACGCGAAGATGGTCGACCAGCTGTTCGATGCGCCTGAGCCGGTAGCGGCAGCGGCCGTGGAAGCCGCGGCCGGTACGCTGCCCGGCGGCGAGGCCATTGCGCCCACCATCACCATCGATGACTTCGCGAAGATCGACCTGCGCATTGCGAAAATCGTGGCCTGCGAGAAGGTCGAGGGCTCGACCAAGCTGCTGCGCCTGACGCTCGATACGGGCGAAGAAAAAACGCGCAACGTGTTCAGCGGCATCGCCTCGGCCTACCAGCCCGAGCAGCTCGTGGGCAAGCTCACGGTGCTGGTTGCCAACCTGGCGCCGCGCAAGATGAAGTTCGGCATCAGCGAAGGCATGGTGCTGGCCGCCAGCCATGCCGACGAAAAAACCAACCCCGGCATCCATGTGCTCGAACCCTGGCCCGGCGCCACGCCCGGCATGCGGGTTCGCTGATTTGCTAGAGGACCGCACCATGCTGAAGCGCACCATCCTTCTGCTGTCATTCGCGGCCATGCAGAGCGGCTGCGCGGTGGTGACCGTGGCAGGTACCGCCGTGAGCGTGGGTGCCAGCGCGGTGGGCCTGGCAGCGGATGCGGCCATCGGCACCGCGCGCATCACCGGCAAGGCCGTGGGTGCGGCGGCCGACGCGGTGATTCCCGACAGCGACTGAACCGGGCGGCCGGCCATGCCGGCATGGGGTACACAATGGGTGCCCCATGCATTCACCGCTGAACATCACCCGCTTTCGCCCACGCCTGCTGGACGCCATGGCGGGCTACGACCGGGGTCGCTTCTTCAAGGACCTGGGCGCCGGGGCCACCGTCGGCATCGTGGCGCTGCCGCTGGCCATGGCCTTTGCCATCGCCTCCGGGCTCAAGCCCGAAGCGGGCATCTGGACGGCGATCATCGCGGGCTTCCTGATCTCGCTCCTGGGCGGCTCGGCGGTGCAGATCGGCGGGCCGGCTGGCGCCTTCATCGTGATCGTCTACGGCATCGTCGAACGCTACGGCCTTGCCAACCTGCTGATATCGACCGCCTGCGCCGGGGTGCTGCTGTTCGCGGCGGGGCTGTTCGGGCTCGGCCGGCTGGTGCGCTTCGTGCCGCTGTCGATCGTGGTCGGGTTCACCAACGGCATTGCGGTGCTCATTCTCCTGTCGCAGCTCAAGGACCTGCTCGGGCTCACGGTGGAGAAGATGCCGGCCGACGTGTTCTCGCAGCTGCACGCGATGGCGCTGCAGATCGGCACCTTCAACCCCTACGCTTTCGCACTGGGGCTGGCCTGCGTGGTCGGCCTGATGGTCTGGCCGCTCCTGCTGCAAGGTGAATCGAAGGTGGGCCATGCGGTGCAGCGGCTCGCGGGGCGCATTGCGCGAACGCGCGCGGTGCAGGTGGGCGCGCGCATGCCGGGGCCCATCGTGGCGCTGGTCACGCTCACGCTGGTGTCATGGGGCTTCGACCTGCCGGTGGAAACCATCGGCACGCGCTTCGGCGGCATTCCCGAAGGTTTGCCGACGTTCGCGCTGCCCGATTTCTCGTGGGAAACGGTCAAGCAGCTGGTCACGCCCACGCTGACCATCGCGCTGCTGGGCGCCATCGAGTCGCTGCTGTGCGCCCGGGTGGCCGACCAGATCAGCGGACAGCCGCGCCATGACCCGAACCAGGAACTGATGGCGCAAGGCATTGCCAACCTGGTGACGCCGTTCTTCGGCGGCATGCCGGCCACCGGCACCATCGCGCGCACCGTGACCAACATCCGCTCGGGCGGCAACTCGCCCGTCGCAGGCATCGTGCATGCGGTCACGCTGATGGTGGTGGTGCTGCTGGCAGCGCCACTCGCGCGCCATGTGCCGCTTGCGGTGCTGGCGGGCATTCTGGTGTTCGTGGGCCTGAACATGGGCGAATGGCGCGAGTTCACGCCCGGCCAGCTGCGGCACTTCAGCCGCCATTACCGGCTGCTGATGCTCGGCACCTTCTTTCTCACGGTCGTTTTCGACCTGACGGTGGCGGTGCAGGTGGGCATCGTGCTGGCTTGTGCGCTTTTCATCCGCCGCATGAGCGGGCTTTTCAGCGTCGAGCTGGTCACGATGCAGCCGCCGGTGCTTACCTACCGGCTGTATGGTGCGCTGTTCTTCGGGGCTGCGGCCAAGCTGGACGAAGCCGTGAATGCGGCCGAGAGCGCGCCGCGCGGCATGACGGTGGTGCTCGACGCCACGCACCTCATCTACCTGGACGCGACGGGCGTCGACGCGCTGCGCCAGCTGCACCGCGCGGTGCTGGCGCGCGACGGGCTGCTGAGGCTGGAATCGCTGCAGCCGCAGCCGCTCGAGGTGATCGTGCGCTCGGGGTTTGCCGAGGAGCTGACGAGCGGCCGGCCGCACGACGCGGAGGGCTAGGGCCCCCCGTTCAGGCCTCAGTTCGCCTCGGTACTCCGGTCGGGCGAAGAGCCGCTGCGCACCACGCGCTGGTCGTCGTTGAGCGTGGCGGTAAACACCATGGGCGAACTGGGCGGCTGCACCCAGCGCCATTCCCATTCGGTTTCGCGCTTGAGCGCGTAGGGCGTGACCTTGGCGGGCTTGCCGAGCATCTTGCGCAGGTCTTCCATCATCATGCCCGGCTGCACCCTGGCAAAGTTCTCGGGCGTGAGCACCTGGCGCAGCGCGCTCATCTTGCCGTCGGCGCCGATGGTGATCATGTAGTTTTTCTGGCCCTGCGGCTGGCGGTTGTACTCGAGCACGCGGCCGTTGGGCACGTCCCAGATGTTCTCGGGCTCGCCGAACCGGGCGCGCACATCGGCCTCGGTCGAGACGCCCTCCTCCAGTTCGTCGATGCGCTGCGGGTCGCATCCCGCAAGCCCCATAACCACCGCCAGCAAGGCCGCTGCCGTGCCGATCCGCCACTGTTGTCGTCGCTTCATGCCATCCCCGGTAAAATTCGCGCTACAAAGGTCCAGTCTATGTCCATCTTCCGCCGCCCCCACTACACCTCCGAGATCACCAGCTTCATCGAGGAAATGAAAGAAAAGAAGCCGACGCTGGAAGCCGAACAGCGCGCCGGCCGGGCCCTGCTGTGGGACAAGCACCTCGACCGCAGCCTGCTCGAGGAATACAGCGAAGCCCGCGTGCCGCAGCAGCCGTACGTCTACCAGACCCAAAGCAAGTAATGGTGCCCAGCCGGCATCCATCGTTGGCCGTCATCGCGCCTGCAGCTATTGAAATGATAGCAAGCGCCCGATGAAGGACAACGAGGACAACGACACGCTCGTGGCCAGCATGCCCGAGGTGGTCGACCAGGTCGCGCTCGCCAGGCTCTATGGCGAGCCGTTGTTCGCGATGCCGAAGGACCTGTACATCCCGCCCGAGGCGCTGCAGGTTTTTTTGGAGGCCTTCGAAGGCCCGCTGGACTTGCTGCTCTACCTCATCAGGAAGCAGAACTTCAACATTCTCGACATTCCGATGGCGGGGCTCACGCGGCAATACCTGAGCTACGTCGACGAGATTCGCCAGACCAACCTGGAGCTCGCGGCCGAGTACCTCCTGATGGCCGCGATGCTGATCGAGATCAAGTCGCGCATGCTGCTGCCGCCCAAGAAGGTGGCCGACGGCGAAGAGGCCGAAGACCCGCGCGCGGAGCTGGTGCGCCGCCTGCTCGAATACGAGCAGACCAAGCTGCAGGCCGCCGCCATCAGCGCCATGCCGACCTACGGGCGCGACTTCTGGAAGGGGCAGGTCTACATCGAGCAGTCGCTCAAGCCCCGTTTCCCCGACGTGAACGTGGTCGAGCTGCGCGACGCGTGGGCCGACATCATGAAGCGCGCCAAGCTCATCCAGCACCACAAGATTTCGCGCGAAGAGCTCAACGTGCGCGAGCACATGAGCATCGTGCTGCGGCACCTGCAGGGGCAGCGCTTCGTCGAGTTCGAAAAGCTGTTCGACGTGTCGCGCGGAGCGCCGGTGCTGATCGTCACCTTCATCGCGATGCTCGAGCTTGCGAAGGAAACGCTGATCGACATCACGCAGGCCGAAGCCTTCGCGCCCATTTACGTGCGGCTGGCGTACTCGCCGGCCTGAGCTTGCCGGCACTTGCCCCTGTGAATTCCGCCGTGCGCGACTTCGACGTCCTCATCGTCGGCAGCGGCCTCGCAGGCCTCTCGGCGGCGCTGCACCTGGCGCCGACGCACCGCGTGGCGGTACTGACCAAGCGCGCACTGAACGACGGCTCCAGCGCCTGGGCGCAGGGCGGCATTGCGGCCGTGCTGGCCGCGGGCGACAGCTTCGATGCGCATGTGGAAGACACGCTGGTGGCCGGCGCCGGGCTCTGCGACCCCGAGGCCACGCGCTTCGTCGTTGAGCATGCGCCCGAGGCCATCGACTGGCTGCGCGAACTTGGCGTGCCGTTTTCCGCAGAAGCCGACGGCGGGCTGCACCTGACGCGCGAAGGCGGCCACAGCCAGCGCCGCATCGTGCATGTGACGGACGCCACCGGCGCGGCCGTGCAGCAGACGCTGATCGAGCGCGTGCGCCGCACGCCGAGCATCACCCTCTTCGAGCACCACACGCTGGTCGACCTGATCACCGGGCCCAAGCTGGGGCTGGCCGACCCGGCTTGCCTGGGCCTGTACGCGCTGGACGACGAGACCGACGAGGTGCTGAGCTTTCGCGCGCCGCACACCATCCTGGCGACGGGCGGTGCGGGCAAGGTCTACCTGTACACGACCAATCCGGATACGGCCACGGGCGACGGCATTGCCGCGGCCTGGCGCGCGGGCTGCCGGGTTTCGAACATGGAGTTCATCCAGTTCCACCCCACGTGCCTGTACCACCCGCATGCGAAGTCCTTCCTGATCAGCGAAGCGGTGCGCGGCGAAGGCGGGCTGCTGAAGCTGCCCGAATCGGCGGGAGGCACCCGCTTCATGCCCCAGCACGACGAGCGCGCCGAACTCGCGCCGCGCGACGTGGTGGCGCGCGCCATCGACTTCGAGATGAAGAAGCACGGCCTGGACTGCGTGTACCTGGACATCTCGCACCAGAGCCCGGCGTTTCTGAACGAGCACTTTCCCAACATCCTCGCGCGCTGCGCGGAGCTGGGCATCGACATCACGCAGGAGCCCATTCCCGTGGTGCCGGCCGCCCATTACACATGCGGCGGCGTGCTGAGCGACCTGGCCGGCCGCACCGATGTGCCGGGCCTCTACGCCATCGGCGAGACCGCCTGCACGGGCTTGCATGGCGCGAATCGCCTGGCGAGCAACTCGCTGGTCGAGTGCATGGTGTTCGCGCGTGCCGCGGCCGGCGCCATTGCGGCGGCTCCGGGGCGCAGCAGCGTCGATCTGCCGCAGTGGGACGACAGCCGCGTGACCGATGCCGACGAAGCCGTGGTCATTTCCCACAACTGGGAAGAGCTTCGGCGCTTCATGTGGGACTACGTGGGCATCGTGCGCACCAACAAGCGGCTGGAGCGCGCGAGCCACCGCATTGCGCTGCTGCAGGCCGAGATTCACGAGTTCTACGCCCACTTCCACGTCACGCGCGACCTGCTGGAACTGCGCAACCTGGTGCAGGTGGCCGAACTCATCGTTCGCTCGGCGCAGGCCCGGCATGAAAGCCGCGGGCTGCATTTCAGCCGGGACTATCCTTCGCTTGCCGAGCCCTCCGCGCCGACGGTATTGACGCCGCCGGGGCGCTGACCGCCCCACCCGCTTTCAGGTTCTTACTCACTCAAGGATGCCCGGCCACCGACGCCCGCAGGGAGAAACCCAACCATGTCAACCATGTCGAACACCAAAGCAACCCCTTCGTCCGAGACGCCGGCGGCCGCCACGCCCTACGGCACGCTGCCCCCGGCCTCGCCACCCGCATCGCGCAAGCCCGTGAGCCTGCCGCGCCTGGCCGACATGCATGCGCGCGGCGAGAAGATCTCGATGCTCACCGCCTACGACGCCACCTTCGCGGCCATGGCCGACGCGGCGGGCGTCGATTGCCTGCTCGTAGGCGATTCGCTCGGCATGGTCTGCCAAGGACTGAACAGCACCGTGGGCGTGAGCCTGGACACCATGCTCTATCACACAGACAGTGTCTCGCGCGGCCTGCGCCGGGTGCAGGGCACGGCCTGGCTGATTGCCGACTTGCCCTTCGGCAGCTACCAGGAATCGCGCGAACAGGCCTTGCGCAGCGCCACCGTGCTGATGCAGGCGGGCGCACACATGGTCAAGCTCGAAGGCGGCGGCTGGACCACGGAGACGGTGCGCTTTCTGGTCGAGCGCGGCATTCCCGTTTGCGCCCACCTGGGCCTGACGCCGCAGACCGTGCATGCGCTGGGCGGCTACCGCGTTCAGGGCAAGGGCGATGCGGCCGGCGCGCTGCTGAAGCAGCATGCGCACGCATTGCAGGAGGCCGGCGCCACGATGCTGGTGCTCGAGATGGTGCCGGCCGCGCTGGCCGCCGAGCTCACGAATGAACTGAAGCACTGCGCCACCATCGGCATCGGCGCGGGCAAGGGCACTGCCGGCCAGGTGCTGGTGTTGCACGACATGCTGGGCATCAACCTCGGCAAGATGCCGAAGTTCGCGCGCAACTTCATGGCCGATTCCTCGAGCATCGCGCAGGCCCTCGAAGCCTATGTGCGCGCGGTGAAGGACGGCAGCTTTCCCGACGATCAATTGCACGCCTGGTAAGGAGCACAGACCATGTACATCGCACACACCATCGCCGAGCTGCGCGAGCACCTTTCGGCTTTCAAGCGCCCGGCCTTCGTGCCCACCATGGGCAACCTGCACGACGGCCACCTGGCGCTGATCGAACAGGCCAGGCCACTGGGCGACGTGACGGTGGCGAGCATCTTCGTCAACCGGCTGCAATTCCTGCCGCATGAAGATTTCGACACCTATCCGCGCACCTGGGACAGCGACTGCGAGAAGCTGCGCGCCGCCGGCTGCAACGTGCTGTTCGCGCCGGACGAAAAAGCGCTCTACCCCGAGCCGCAGACCTGCAAGGTGCACCCGGACCCGGCGCTGGCCGACATCCTCGAGGGCCACTTCCGCCCCGGCTTCTTCATCGGCGTGTGCACGGTGGTGATGAAGCTCTTCCAGTGCGTGCAGCCGCGCGTGGCCGTGTTCGGCAAGAAGGACTACCAGCAGCTCATGATGATCCGCCACATGGTGCGGCAGTTCGCGCTGCCCATCGAGATCGTCGGGAGCGAAACCTTCCGCGCCGACGACGGCCTGGCGCTGTCGTCGCGCAACGGCTACCTGAGCGAAACCGAGCGCGCGGAGGCCGTGCAGCTCTCGAAGGCGCTGAAGGCCATGGCCGCGGCCGTGCAAGCCGGCGAGCGCGATTTGGCCGCAATCGAAGCGCGGGCAATGCAGACGCTCACAGAACGCGGCTGGCAACCGGACTATCTTGTGCTGAGGCGGCGCACCGACCTGCAGGCGCCCACTTTCGGGCTGGCCGGCGAGCCACTCGTGGCGCTGGCCGCGGCGCGGTTGGGCGCTACGCGGCTGATCGACAACCTCGAGATCGAGAACCTGGCTTCTTCATGACCTACAGCGTCAAGGAAATCTTCTACACCCTGCAGGGCGAAGGCGGACAGGCGGGCATGCCGGCCGTGTTCTGCCGCTTTGCGGGCTGCAACCTGTGGACGGGCCGCGAGGAAGATCGCGATACGGCCGTCTGCCGTTTCTGCGACACCGACTTCGTGGGCACCGACGGCACGCTGGGCGGCAAGTTCAAGACCGCCGACCTGCTGGCCGACACCATTGCAGCGCAATGGCCGGCCGGCGATGCCGAGCACCGCCTGGTGGTGCTCACCGGCGGCGAGCCGCTGCTGCAGGTCGACGCAGCACTGGTCGACGCGCTGCATGCGCGGCGCTTTCGCATTGCCGTGGAAAGCAACGGCACGGTCGCCGCACCCGAAGGCATCGACTGGCTCTGCATCAGCCCCAAGGCCGGCGCACCGTGGGTGCAGCAGCGCGGGCAGGAACTGAAGCTGGTGTGGCCGCAGACCGAATTCGACCTTGACACCATGGCGCGCACGGGTGAGTTCACGCATCGCTTTTTGCAGCCGATGGACGGGCCCGACCGCGTGGCCAACACCGAACTGTGCATTGCCGAGTGCATGCGCCAGCCCGCCTGGCGCCTCAGCGTGCAGACCCACAAGATCACCGGCATCCGCTGAGCGCGGAGAGACTTTTCAGATGCGATTCATCATCAGCCAACGCTTTTTCTTCGATGCCGCCCACACGCTGAAGCGCGACATCGAGGTGGAAGGCAGCCGCCGTATTCACGGCCATACGTACCACGCCGAAGTGTGGCTTGCGGGCCAGCGCGATCCGGTCACGGGCATGGTGGTCGACCTGGGGCTGCTGCGCCGCCGGCTGGATGACGTGCGCGAGCTGCTGGACCATCACCTGCTGGACGACGTGGAGGGGCTGCATCCGCCGACGCTGGAGAACCTGTGCCTGTTCATTGCGGGCGCGCTGCCGGACTTTCGAGCTTCGCTCGCGCGGGTGCGCGTGTGGAGGGAGGCGCTGGGGGACAGCTGCACGCTGGAGTTCTAGGGTTTTGCTCCCTCCCCTTCCGGGGGAGGGTTGGGGTGGGGGCAAGCGGCCTTCACATCGCCGTCGGCCCGTTCGACGCCGCGAGCCCCCATCCCAGCCTTCCCCCAGAGGGGGGAGGAGCAATGCGGGTCAGGCGGCGCCGATGCCTGCAATCAGGCTTCCGGCCGCCTGACCATTCTTCAGGCCCGCAGTAAACGCCAGCATCCGATCAATCGGCACCCGCGCCCGCAGCCCCAGCGCCGGATCAACCTGAATTTCACCCGCCCCCGTTTCCAGCGCATTCGCCAGCTCCACCAACCCGTTCATCGCCATCCAAGGGCAATGCGCACAGCTCTTGCAGGTGCCGCCGTTGCCGGCCGTGGGCGCCTCGATAAAAGTCTTGCCCGGATTCAGCGTGCGCAGCTTGTGCAGCATGCCGCTGTCGGTGGCAACGATGAATTCCTTCGCGTCCATGCGCTGCGCCGCATTCAGGATCGCCGAGGTCGAACCGACCGCATCGGCCAGTGCGATCACGTCGCCCGGCGACTCCGGATGCACCAGCACCTTCGCCGACGGGTGCTCTTTCATGAGCAGGTCGAGCTCCAGCGCCTTGAACTCGTCATGCACGATGCAGGCGCCGTTCCAGCTGACCATGTCGGCGCCGGTCTGGCGCTGGATGTAGTCGCCCAGGTGGCGGTCGGGGCCCCAGAGAATCTTGCGGCCTTGGGCATGCAGTGCGCTCACCACGTCGAGCGCGCAGCTGGAGGTGACGAGCCAATCGGCGCGCGCCTTTACGGCCGCGCTGGTGTTGGCGTAGACGACCACGGTGCGGTCGGGATGCTGGTCGCAGAACGCGCTGAACTCATCGACCGGGCAGCCGAGATCGAGCGAGCAATTCGCATCCAGGTCGGGCATGAGCACGCGCTTCTCGGGCGAGAGAATCTTGGCGGTCTCGCCCATGAAACGCACGCCCGACACCACCAGCGTCTGCGCCGCATGGTCGCGGCCAAAGCGCGCCATCTCGAGCGAATCGCTCACGATGCCGCCGGTTTCCTCAGCCAGGTCCTGCAGGTCAGGGTGCACGTAAAAGTGCGACACCATCACCGCATTGCGCTCGCGCAACAGGCGGCGAATGCGCTCCTTCAGGGCGATGCGCTCATCGGGCGAAGGTTCGGGCGGCACGCGCGCCCAGGCGTGGCGGGTGTCGCAGGCCGAGCCGGCTTCGGCCACCGGTTGTTCGTAGTCGACATCGATGACGAAAGAAGAAGCCATGGCCGCCGCCCTCAGCTTTCCTGGAAGCGCATCGAAAAATCGATGGCCTTCACGTCCTTGGTGAGCGCACCGACCGAGATGCGGTCCACGCCGGTTTCAGCCAAGGTGCGAAGGCCTTCGAGTGTCACGCCGCCGGATATTTCGAGCACGGCCTTGCGGCCATCGCCGGCTTCGTCGTTGATGCGAACGGCCTCGCGCAGCGTCGGCAGGTCCATGTTGTCGAGCAGCACCATGCGCGCGCCGGCATCCAATGCCTCGCGCAACTGCGCCAGCGTTTCGACCTCGACCTCGACAAAGGCCCCGCGATCCGCCACCGGCGCCACGGCACGCAGCGCCGCGGCAACGCCGCCGGCCGCCGCAATGTGGTTTTCCTTGATGAGCACCGCGTCGTAAAGACCGATGCGGTGGTTCACGCCGCCGCCGGTGCGCACCGCGTACTTCTGCGCCAGGCGCAGGCCCGGCAGGGTCTTGCGGGTGTCGACGATGCTTGTGCGCGTACCGCGAACGGCGTCGGCATAAAGCGCGGTCTTGGTGGCGACTGCACTCAGCAGCTGAAGAAAGTTGAGCGCGGTGCGCTCGGCCGTCAGCAACACGCGGGCCGAGCCTTCGATCTCGAGCACCGTCTGGTCGGCCGCGCAGCGCTCGCCCTCGCTGCACAGCCAGTTGATGCGGGCCTGCGGATCCAGTTGCCGCACCGTGGCTTCGACCCAGGGCGCGCCGCACAGCACGGCCGATTCGCGCGCCAGCACGCGGGCATGGGCCCTGCGGCCGGGGTCGACCAGCGACGCGGTCAGGTCACCGTCGGCCACGTCTTCCTGCAAGGCGCGTGCTGCGTCGGCCTGGGCCAGCGCGGCCAAGGCCGGCGCCGAAAAATCAAAGCGAGGGCTCATGGCTCTTTTTTGTCTCTTCAGTCTTGTCAGGGTGAACCGCGGGACCCGTGCGCCCGGACGGTTTCCGGCACCGGATCACGGCCGGTGAGCGAGGCGACGGCTTCCCGCGGGCTCACCCGGCCGTCAAGCAGCGCAACCACGCCTTCGGCGATGGGCATTTCCACGCCCAGGCCGCGCGCGCGCTGCACCACGGTGCGCGCGCAATACACGCCTTCGGCCACATGGCCGAGCGAGGCCACCGCTTGCGCCAGGGTCTGCCCTTGCGCCAGCAGCAGGCCCACCTTGCGATTGCGCGACAGGTCGCCGGTCGAGGTCAGCACCAGGTCGCCCAGGCCCGAAAGGCCCATGAAAGTCTCGGCCCGCGCGCCGAGCGCCAGCCCGAAGCGGGTCATTTCGGCCAGGCCGCGCGTGATGAGCGCGGCGCGCGCATTCAGCCCGAGCGCCAGGCCATCGCACAGCCCGGTGGCAATGGCCAGCACGTTCTTGACCGCGCCGCCCACCTCGACGCCGACGATGTCGTCGTTGGCATAGACGCGCAGGGCCGGGCCGTGAAAGGCATCGACCAGCGCGTCGCGCACTGCGGCGTGCGGGCTCGCGGCCACCAGTGCGGTGGGACGGCCTTCGGCCACTTCTTGCGCAAAGCTCGGACCGCTGAGCACGCCTGCTATCAAATCTGGAGCAACCTGCACCCAGATCTCGTGGGCGAGCAGGCCGAAGGAAGTGGGGGAAGAAGCGTCGAGCGCCGGCTCCACGCCCTTGCAGAGCCACGCAACGGGCACGGTGCAGCCACGCAGCGCGATAAGCTGTTCACGCAGGGCCGCCATGGGCGTGGCCACGATGACGAGGTCGGCGCCGGCATACGCCTGGCCGATGTCCCCCGCCCGCACCGCGAGCGAAGCCGGCAAAGCCAGCCCCGGCAGGTAGCGGGTGTTTTCGCGCGCCTTCGAAATGGCATTGGCCTGGGCGGCGTCGCGCGCCCAGAGCGTGACCTCGTGGCCGACGGCGGTGTTGAGGGCCGCATTGACGGCCACCGCCGTGCCCCAGGCACCGGCGCCATGAACGCAGATCTTCATCGGCGTTGGCGGCGTTGTGCCGGTTTACTGTGCGAGGGTCGGGGCGGGCTGGCCGGCGGCCTGCGCCTGCTGCTGCTCGTACATGGCCTGGAAGTTGATTTCCGCCAGGTGCACGGGCGGGAAACCGCCGCGCTGGATCACGTCGGCCACGTTGCCGCGCAGGTACGGGTAGACGATCTGCGGGCAGGCAATACCGAGGATCGGACCCATCTGGTCTTCGGGCAGGTTGCGGATCTCGAAGATGCCGGCCTGCTTGGCTTCGACCAGGAACACGGTCTTGTCCTGGATCTTGGTCTGCACCGTGGCCGACACGGTGATTTCGAAGATGCCTTCAGCCACGGGCTGGGCATCCACGCCAAGCTGGATGTCGACGGTGGGCTGCTCTTGTTCGAGCAGAATGCCGGGCGAATTGGGCTGTTCGAGCGACAGGTCCTTGAGGTAGACGCGCTGGATCTGGAAAATGGGATCTTGGGCTTGCTGGTCGGCCATGGCTGAACTTTCGAGTATCAAAACAATGCCCGCCGGGGAGAGGTTCCCGCAGCGGGCTGCAGATGAATGAGCAGACGATTATCGCCCGACGCCCGGACCGCTTCCGTGACGCCCGGCTGCTTTGTGTTTCAGGCGCCCTGCAGGAGCGGAACCAGGCCGCCGCGGCTGTCGAGCGCCATCAGGTCGTCGCAGCCGCCCACGTGGGTGTCGCCGATGAAAATCTGCGGCACCGTGCGGCGCTGGGTGATTTCCATCATGGTGCTGCGGGCCTCGGGATCGGTGTCGATGCGAATTTCTTCGATCTCGTCGACGCCCTTGGACTTGAGGATCTGCTTCGCACGAACACAGTACGGGCAGAACGCGGTGGTGTACATCTTGACGGCTTGCATACGCTGTACCTTGGGAAGACTTAGGCTTTTTCAACCGGCAGGTTAGCCTCTTTCCACGCCTTGAGACCGCCGGAGACGGCTTGGGCCTGCTCGTAACCGAGTTTCTTGGCCATGGCCACGGCGCGCTGGGCGCGGGCTCCGGTGGCGCACACCAAGAGCAGCGGCACGTTCTTGTTCTTGACCGCGCCGGTCAGCTTTTCTTCCAGCAGGTTCAGCGGCACGTTCTTGGCGCCGATCATGTGGCCGGTAGCGAACTCTTCGGGTTCGCGCACGTCCACCAGCACCGCGCGTTCGCGGTTGATGAGGTGCACCGCGCCCTGGGCCGTGAGGGTGCCGCCGCCGGCGCCGCCGCGAATCAGCGGCCAGGCCAGCATGCCACCCGAGCTGAGTGCAATCAGGATCAGCATCCAGTTCGCGGTGACGAATTCGATCAATTTCACGGGGGTTCCTTGGATGGCAAACCCGGGATTTTAGAATGCTGGTTTTCCCAAGCGCTGCCAAAGGCCTCCCACATGCACAAACTGGTACTGATCCGCCACGGCGAATCGACCTGGAATCTCGAAAACCGCTTCACCGGCTGGACCGACGTCGACCTGACCGAAACCGGCATCGAGCAGGCCAAGCAGGCCGGCCGGCTGCTCAAGGCCGAGGGCTACGACTTCGACGTGGCCTACACCAGCGTGCTCAAGCGCGCCACCCGCACGCTCTGGCACACCCTGGACGAACTCGACCGCACCTGGCTACCGGTGGTGCACTCGTGGCGCCTGAACGAGCGCCACTACGGCGCCCTGCAGGGCCTGAACAAGGCCGAAACCGCCAAGAAATACGGTGACGAGCAGGTGCTGGTCTGGCGCCGCAGCTACGGCACCCCGCCGCCGGCCCTGGAAGCCGACGATCCGCGCAGCGAACGCAGCGACGTGCGCTACGCCAAGCTTTCGCCCGAGCAGATTCCGCTCACCGAGTGCCTGAAGGACACCGTCGCGCGCGTGCTGCCTTTCTGGAACGAATCGATGGCGCCGGCCATCCGCACCGGGCGCCGCCTGGTGGTGGCCGCGCACGGCAATTCGATTCGCGCGCTGGTCAAGTACCTCGACGGCATTTCGGACGACGCGATCGTCGGCCTGAATATTCCCAACGGCATTCCGCTGGTCTACGAGCTCGACGACGACCTGAAGCCCCTGCGGCACTACTACCTGGGCGACGCCGCGGCCGCCGAAAAGGCCGCCGCGGCGGTCGCCTCGCAAGGCAAGGGCTGAAGAATTAAAACCCCTCGGCGGCGCTCCCCCGTGGAACCCCGGCAGGCAATTTGCTTCCAAGCTGTGTATATTGGTTCGACAGCCGACAAGGACAATCACTCATGATGGGCCACAAATTGAAGATTACCGGCTGGGTCGCCGCCGGCGCCGTTGCCGGCGTCTTGACCACCGTCTCGTTGCAGACGGTCGCACGCGGCTCGCTCGCGCCGCTCCCGCTCGAGGAATTGCAGCAACTCGCCGCCGTTTTCGGCATGGTCAAGAGCGACTATGTCGAACCCGTCGATGAGAAGAAGCTCATTTCCGACGCCATTTCCGGCATGGTTGCCGGCCTGGACCCGCATTCCCAGTACTTCGACAAGAAGTCCTTCAAGGAATTCAGGGAAGGCACGACCGGCCGCTTCGTCGGCGTGGGCATCGAAATCTCGCAGGAAGACGGCCTCATCAAGGTGGTGTCGCCCATCGAGGGCTCCCCGGCCTTCCGCGCGGGCCTGAAGCCGAACGACCTGATCACCAAGATCGACGACACGGCCGTACGCGGCCTGTCGCTCAACGAGGCCGTCAAGCGCATGCGCGGCGAGGCCAACACCAAGGTGCTGCTGACCATCTTCCGCAAGGACGAAAGCCGCACCTTCCCGGTAACGATCACGCGCGAGGAAATCCGTACCCAGTCGGTGCGCGGCAAGCTCGTGGAGCCGGGCTACGGCTGGATCCGCCTGTCGCAGTTCCAGGAACGCACGGTGGACGACTTCGTGAAGAAGGTCGAGGAAATCTACAAGGAAGACCCCAACCTGAAGGGCCTGGTGCTCGACCTGCGCAACGACCCGGGCGGCCTGCTCGACGCAGCGGTGGCCATCTCGGCGGCCTTCCTGCCCGAGAACGTGACCGTGGTTTCCACCGACGGCCAGCTGGCCGAAAGCAAGTCGGTCTACAAGGCGGCGCCCGAGTTCTACCAGCGCCGTTCGGGCAGCGACCCGCTGCGCAACCTGCCCGCGGCCCTCAAGACCGTGCCGCTGGTGGTGCTGGTGAACGAAGGCTCGGCCTCGGCCAGCGAAATCGTCGCCGGCGCATTGCAAGACCACAAGCGCGCCACCATCATGGGCAGCCAGACCTTCGGCAAGGGCTCGGTGCAGACGGTGCGCCCCCTGGGACCGGACACGGGCCTGAAGATCACCACGGCGCGCTACTACACGCCGAGCGGCACCTCGATCCAGGCCAAGGGCATCGTGCCCAACGTGCTGATCGACGAGAGCGCCGAGGGCAGCCCCTTCGCCGCCCTGCGCATGCGCGAGGCCGACCTCGAAAAGCACCTGGCCAGCGGCCAGGGCCCCGAAACGAAGGACCCGGAACGCGAAAAGGCACGTGACGAGGCCCGCAAGCGCCTCGAGGAAGAAGCCAAGAAGCCGCCGCAGGACCGCAAGGTGCCCGAGTTCGGCACCGACAAGGACTTTCCGCTGATGCAGGCGCTCAACCGCCTCAAGGGCCAGCCGGTGCTGGTCAGCAAGACGCAGGTCATCGTCGACAACAAGGAAGAGAAAAAAGAGAACTGATCGGGAGCTCGGCGCTTTCAGATCCGGAAATACCGCGGAACCGGCGCTGCCGGGCCGCGGTATTTTTTCGTTTGGCACAAGCCGGGGTGAGCCACCATGAATGACGACGACCTGCTGCGCTATTCGCGCCATATCCTGCTCGAAGAATTCGGCATCGACGGCCAGGCGCGCGTCAGCGCCGGCCGCGCGCTGGTCATCGGCGCGGGCGGCCTGGGCTCGCCGGTGGCGCTGTACCTTGCCGCGGCGGGTGTCGGGCACGTCACGCTGGTGGACGACGACGAGGTCGACCTGACCAATCTCCAGCGCCAGGTGGCCCACACCCATGCGCGGGTGGGCAGCCTGAAGGTCGAATCGGCCGCGCAGGCCATGCGCGACATCAATCCCGGCATGTCCATCGAAACGCACGCCGCACGCGCCGACGAGGCGCTGCTGTTGCGCCTGGTCGAGGCGGCGGACGTGGTGATCGACTGCTGCGACAACTTTGCGACGCGGCAGGCGGTGAACCGCGCCTGCGTGGCGCACGGCAAGCCGCTGGTGGCGGGCGCCGCCATCCGTTTCGACGGCCAGTTGAGCGTCTACGACACGCGCGACGAGGCGTCTCCCTGCTACGCGTGCATTTTTCCGCCCGATGCGGCCTTCGAGGAAACGCTCTGCGCGGTGCTCGGCGTGTTCGGTCCCGTGGTGGGCACCATCGGCACGCTGCAGGCGAACGAGGCGCTGAAGCTGCTCGCGGGCATCGGTCCTTCGCTGGCGGGCAAGCTGTTGATGTTCGACGGACGCCGCACGGCATTCGACACGCTGCAGATTGCGCGCGACCCGCATTGCAGCGTGTGCGCGCATCGCGCGGGCGCCGCCTGACGGCAGCCACATTCCTTCGGCACCCTTCTCGTCTCTTCCGGGTCTCAGCGCTGCTTTGCGCCCTTCGCCTTGGCCGCTCCGGCGGCTGCGCCGGAGCCGGGCTTGTTGGCCTGCGACAGCACGCCCTTGCAGTCCGCGTCTTCGCCCGGCCCGGTCTCGATGGTCGCCGCCAGCGCCAGCAGCGGATTGAGCGCGCCCAGCACCAAAGCGGCCAGGCCACGCTCCGCCAGCGGAACCACCTGAACCCCGCCGGAAGGCGAACCGAAGGTGCCGCCGATGACCAGCGGCGTGCGCAGCGAGAGGAAGCTCGCGTCCTTGGGCTCGGGCCGCACCACGAAGTCGAGCTTCTCTGTCGCCAGGTTGGCTTGGCCGGTGGCATAGAAAACGGTGTCGGCCGTGTCGAGCACCACGCTGCGGCTGGTCATGAGGCCCTTGTTGACGTCGAACGCCATCGCGGCGCAGCGCAGCTCGACGTTCTGATCGCCGCGCAGCAGGAACTTGATGATCTCGGCGCCGTCCAGGCCCATGAACTCGAGCAGCAAATTGCTGAAGCGGCCCCGTCCGGTCAGGGCCGCCACGTCGCCCGAGGCGCCGCCGAGCCAGCTGGCCACCGAATTGCCCCGCCCCGAAAGGTTGATCCGGCCATCGAGCCGGCTGAAGCTGCTGCGCATGGTCTCGATCTTCGGCACCACGCGATTGAGCTGCATGTTGCGCAGGTCGAGCGAGGCGCGAATGTCTGCCGGGTTCTGCGTGGCGTCGATGCGGATGGCGCCGGCCAGCTTGCCGCCGGCCACGCCCAAGTCGAGCGGGTCGAGAGCGAGCACGCCGTCGGTCAGCTTGACCTGCACGCTGCCGCGGTCGAGCGGCACGTCGCGCACGTTGCGGATGCGATCGGCGGTGTATTTCACGTCGGCGTTCATTGCGCGCAGGCGGTCGAAGTCGAGCGTGGCGGTGGGCAGCACCTTGTCGCCCGCCGCCCGCTTGGCCTGCTTGATGGTGGGCGGCGGCGCCACGCCTTCGACCGCCTTGGCCGAGCGCTCGGTGGGCGGCAAGCCGATGAGGGGGCCCAGGTCGTCCATGTCCATCAGGCGCGAGCGCAACTCGCCCGCGAGGCGCGGCAGCTTTCCGGCCTGGTCGAAACGCATGTCGCCCGCAATGTCGGAAAGGCCGAGCCTGCCCTTGAGCCCTGCCACTTCCCACAGCTTGGCGCGCTTGCGCAGGTCGCCGCTCAGCGCATAGGGCGAGGTCTCAGGCAGCGCGATGCCAAGCAGCGGAAACAGGGCACCGAGCGTCTGGCCCTTGAGTTCGAACTTCGCGTCGATGCCGTCGAGATCGGCGAAGTCGGTCACCGTGCCTTCGGCCTTGAAGCGGGTCTGCCCCGCCGCGGCATCGATCTCCATCGGAAACGGTTCCTGGCCGGCCGACTTGAGTTGCAGCACGTTGCCGGTGCGCCCCTCGGCCGTGAGCGGCTGGCCCTTGTAGCGGCCCTTGATGCGGTAGCTGAGCGGCAGCGTGCCGCGGCCCGTGTCGTAGCTCACGTCGGCGTGCAGATCGACGCCCAGGTGCGTGGCCAGGAAATCGATCGTGCCGTTGTCGACCTGCATCAGGCCGATGACGGGGACGGTTCCAGGATCTGAGGTGTCCTTGCCGAGCGCCCATGTGCGGCGCCCGTCGGGCTCCATCTGGAGCCCCAGCGTCGGCGAGAACAGTGCCAGGCGCGGAATCACGATCTTCTGCGTGAGCAGAGGCCACAGCCGTATGTCGAACTCGGCGCGCTCGGCCTTGACCAGGTAGGGATCGCGGGCCCATGGAGGGTTGGCAAACTCGATGCCGTCGAACTTCACGGTGGCGCCGCGCAGGCCCACGCCCACATCGAGCCGCCGGGTGATCTCGAACTTGCGCCCGGTTTTTTCGCTGACGTAGCGGTTGATCGGCTCGCGCAATGTGTCCCACGGAAAGAACGCGACCACCACCGCCAGCGCGGCCAACAGCAGCACGAAAGCCGCAAGCAGCTTGAGCCAGAGTGGCCGGTTGCGAAGGACGTTCGTTGCCATGGTGTCTGGATATACCTGCCCCTCGACGGCCCGGGTCGGCAATGAACCGCAAAAACCGTGCGGCATTGCCTACGGAAGGGCGCGGCGAGCCCGACTCGTCAGAACCCGCCTACAACACCCGTCCTCCGAACCCTGCATGATGCGTGGCGGCGACGCCTCAATCTTCGATGCGCAGGCAATCGCCAGCAGGGGCGGTCGCGAAGACACCTGCCAACAGAGGAAGCGCGGTTCGGCATGGATACCAGATTGCAGACATACATCGTCGAAGACAACCTCACGATCCGTGAAAACCTCATCGGTACCCTGGAAGAACTCACCTGCACGACGGTCGTCGGCTTTGCCGAAACCGAAGCGCACGCGCGCCAATGGCTGCAGGACCACAGCGACGAGTGGGACCTTGCGGTGGTCGATCTTTTTCTCAAGCAGGGAAGCGGCCTGGGCGTGCTCCAGGCCTGCACGTCGCGCCGGCCGAACCAGAAGGTGGTGGTGCTCAGCAACTACGCAACGCCCGACATCCGGCGGCGCTGCGCCGAATTCGGAGTGGATGCTGTGTTCGACAAGTCAAACGAGATCGACGCGCTGGTCGACTTCTGCATCCTGGAGGCGGTGGCTCATCGCCCCGCCACCGGCACAAAATGAAAAAGAGGCCGAAGAAGCCGCAACGGACCTCTTCGCCTCCTTCTTCAGCCGCCAGCCGGTTCTTTTCTCAATCGATCAGCTTGTTCTTCAGCGCGTAGTACGTGAGGTCGCTGTTGGAGGACAGGTTCATCTTCTCCATGAGGCGCGTGCGGTAGGTGCTGACGGTCTTGACCGACAGCGACAGCGTCTTGGCGATGTCGCCCGCGGTCTCGCCCTTGGCAAGCTTCAGGAACACCTGGAATTCGCGCTCCGAGAGCTGCTCGTGCGGCGCGGCGTCGTCCTTGCGGTCGAGCTGGCGGGCAAGCAGTTCCGCCACGGCTGGCGTGATGTAGCGGCGGCCCAGCGAGATGGTGCGGATCGCGTTGACGATCTCCATCGGATCGCACTCCTTGTTGAGATACCCGCTCGCGCCCTGGCGGATGAGGTTCATCGCGTAGTGCTCTTCAGGGTAGCCGCTGAGGATGAGAATGCCCACGTCCGGCGCCTTGGCGCGGATCATGGCAAGCGCGTCGATACCGCTTTGCCCGGGCATCGAAAGGTCCATCACCAGCACGTCGAGTTCGGTGGTGCGCACCAGCTCGATGGCCTCGCGCCCGCTGGCAGCCTCGCCGGCCACGCGCAAGTCGACGTGTTCGGAGAAGAACTGCCGCAGGCCCGAACGCACGATAGCGTGGTCGTCCACAATTCCAATTTTGATCATCTGTTACTTTCTTCGTTGTGTCGCGGCCCAGGAGGCCGCAACATGCCGATCCCCTGGTTGTTATCAATTATTCACGAACTTGTGCTGAAAGCACCTTTGAAAGTTTCATGCACTGGCTAGCTCCTCCAAAAATGGCCGTGAGCCTACTGCTCGCGGCACTGGCTGCGCTGGCCCTCGTCGGTATCAACGAGGCCGGCTACCGCCAGTCGACCCAGGCTCTGGCGAACATCGACGAGGCGCAAAGGGTACGCGCCACGGTCAACCTGATCCTGCAGAGCATGCTCGATGCCGAAACCGGACAGCGAGGCTACCTCCTGACCGGCGAAACCAGCTACCGGCAACCCTACGACATGGCCGTCAAGCAGGTCGATGGATACCTTGCCACACTGCGCCAACTTTACGCCGAACGGCCGGCAGAGCGTACCCAATTGGCGGAGCTCTCCAAGCACGTGCTGCGCAAGATAGCCGAAATGGACATGAGCGTGCGCCTGCGGCAGGACGGCAAGGAGGATGCCTGGAAGTTCGTCATCACCACGGACGTGGGGCGCGAGGAAATGGACGCCATCCGCAAGAGTGCCCACGACCTGGTGGCGGCCAGCAACAAGACCCTGCAGGAAAGCCAGGTGCAGGTGATGAAGTCGCTGCGGCTTGCGCGCATCGGCACCGCCATCGTGGCGCTCGCCGCCCTCATCGCGTTCTTCCTGTACCTGCGGCAGACGCATGCGCTGCGCTCCATCGGCGAGCGCCAGCAGGAAACGCTGCAGCGCGAGCGCAACGCACTCGAAGACGAGGTGCGCGAACGCACGGCCTCGCTGGCCGAACTGGCCACCCACCTGCAGGACGTGCGTGAAACCGAGCGCGGCTATCTCGCGCGCGAGCTGCACGACGAGCTCGGCTCGCTGCTGACCGCGGCCAAGCTGGACGTCGCCCGCCTCAAGTCGAGGCTGCTGGAGGCGCCCGACGCCACGCAACGGCTGCAGCATTTGACCGAGCTGCTGAACAGCGGCATTGCGCTGAAGCGCCGCATCATCGAGGACCTACGGCCGTCGTCGCTGTCGAACCTCGGGCTGGTGGCATCGCTGGAAATTCTCGGGCGCGAATTCGCCGAGCGCTCGGGCATCCAGGTGCAGATGGCGCTGGAGCCCGTGACCATGGACGAGTCGCGCCAGCTCACCATCTACCGCATGGTGCAGGAGAGCCTCACCAACATCGGCAAGTACGCCGAAGCCAGCGAGGCGACGATCGTGCTGAAGAACTATGAGAACCACGTGATCGTGGAAGTTGCCGACAACGGCAAGGGCTTCGACCCGCAACGCCTCCACCCTTCGACGCATGGCCTCGCGGGCATGCGGCACCGGGTGGAAGCCGCACGCGGCAAGCTCACCATCTCTTCCACGCCGGGCCGCGGCACGCGCCTGAGTGCGATGTTGCCGGTGGTCAAGCCGCGCTGAGGCACGGCCGGTTGCGCGACCGGCGCGGCCGCAGGTGCGCATGAACGGCCTGCCGGCAAAGGGGAACTCGGTCGTCTCCTACGTTCCCCGCGCCCAGCCGCTGACAGGGCCTTGCAGGGGCGCCACTTAAGGTTGCTCCTGTGCCGTTCATTTCATCTTTTGAACGCGCAGTCCCACAACAACGAGCGAAGTCTCGAAGGAGTCCACATGTTGCATTACACGGTGGTGTTTCTGGTCATTGCGCTGATTGCCGCTGTGTTCGGCTTCGGCGGCATTGCCGCCAGCGCGGTAGGAATCGCAAAGATCCTTTTCGTGATCTTCGCCGTACTTGCCATTGCCAGTTTCCTGGCCGGCTTGCTACGACGCAAGTAGCGTAGTTACGATCAACAGGCTCCCGCAATTCATCTCCCCGGAAAGGAAATTCTCATGAACACGACGACCAAGACTCCCTCGCAACTCGCCGATGACGCACGCCAGACCGCCAACGAGGCTGTCGAGTCGACCCGCGCCTACGCACAGAACGCGGTGAATGCGGCCGGCGAGAAGGTTCGCGAGCTGCGCCGCGACGCAGAACCGGCGGTAGAACAGCTGGCAGCACGCGTGCAGCAGGCGGTGCAGCGCGGCCTGGACGCAGCCTCGACCACCAGCGCTCGCGCACAGCGCCGCCTGGAGCAGGCAGCTGACGTCACCGGCCGCTACATCTCCGACCAGCCCGTGCGCTCGGTGCTGATTGCCGCCGCAGCCGGTGCAGCCATCACCGCGCTCATCGTGCTGGCCAGCCGCAGCCGCCGGGACGAATACTGATCCGCTGACGCCCCGTTCCACCGATTCCGCGCACCATGCTTCATCCGATTTTTTCCACGGTGCTCGGGCATCCGGAACTCATCGCCGAACACGCCGCCAACTACGCCGCTCTCGTGAGGCAAGAGGCCTCCGAGGCGGGACGCGGGCTCGTCGCCCGCATTGTTGCGGGCGTGGTCGCGGCCGCGAGCGCCATGCTGGCGCTCGGGCTCATCGGGGTTGCGGTGTTGATGGGCGTGCTGCATGGCAGCTTCCATTGGGTGCTGGTGGCGGTGCCGGGCGTTGCGCTGGTGATTGCCGGCATTTGCGCCTGGGTGGCAAGCCGTCCGTTCCCGGGCTACGCGTTCGACGATCTTCGCGCCCAGGTCGACGCAGACCTGCAGGCGTTGCATGAAGCAGGAGCCCGCCATGACCGGCACTGACCGCAGTTCACTCACGCCGCAGGAGCGCCTTGCGCTTTCGCGCCGTGCACTCGTGCGGCATCTGAACGGCGAAGACGACGAGCCGCGCGACAGCCGCTACGGCAGGCGGTACGCGGCGCAGGAAGATCATCCGGAGATGTACGCCGCAGACGGCGCGCAGCAAGAGGCGCCGCCTCGCAGCAGCCGCCATCGGTGGACGTCGATGGCGCGCAGCATGACCGAGCGCTGGTGGCGCCGGCACCCCGCCCATGCGGTGGGCCAGCTCGCACGCCCCTTGCTCGAGCACTATGCGCGCAAGGAGCCGGCCAAGCTCATGGCCATTGCGGCCGCCACGGGCGCCGCCATCGTGCTGATCAAGCCATGGCGCCTGCTCTCGTTTACGGCGGTGCTGGCGGCGGTGCTCAAGACATCCGATGTGGCAGACGTCGTCAACACGTTGATGCATCAGAAAAACACCAGCCCACGAAAGGACCCTCCATGAATGCGAACTCCCCGGGTACCAACCCGGCAAGGCACGAGCACCTGGTGCTCGACGAAAAAGCCATCGAGGCGGCGGCCAACAGCCTCGACGAAGGCGCGGTCACGCCGAGCTACGGCCCCTGGCGCGACGATGTCGTGAAGCTGCTGAACGATGCGCTGGCCACCGAACTGGTGTGCGTGCTGCGCTATAAGCGCCACTATTTCACTGCCAGCGGCGTGTCGTCGCCTGCCATCGCAGAAGAATTCCTGGTGCACGCCAACGAAGAGTCGGCCCACGCCGACCGCATTGCGGAACGCATCGTGCAACTGGGCGGCGAGCCCGACTTTGCGCCCACCCACCTGCTCGAACGCAGCCACGCCGGCTACGACGAATCGACCGACCTGCAGGCGATGGTGCGCGCCAACCTCGTGGCCGAGCGCATTGCGGTGGAAACGTACCGGCAGATGATCGCGCTGATCGGCGACAAGGACCCGACCACCCGGCGCATGCTGGAAGACATTCTTTCCGACGAGGAAGAGCACGCGGACGAGCTCAAGGACTGGCTCGGCCACTGATCTTCACGGGCCCTCGCGAGGGCTCTGCAACAAAAAAAGCCCGGACGAGCCGGGCTTTTTTGTTTGGGACGAGGCAGAGCGCGTTCAGCTCTTCACTTCAAGCTGGTTGTTCACCGAGGTCACGCCCTGCACGCCCTTGGCGATTTCCTCGGCGCGTGCCTTTGCGGCGGCGGTGGGCGCGGGGCCCTTCAGGCTCACGGCGCCGGCCTTGGTGTCCACGTCGATCTTGATCGCGCTCAGGTCCGGGTCTTTGGCCAGGCCCGCGGCGACCGATGCGGTAATGGCGGCATCGTCCACCGTCGCGCTCGCGGCCGTACCGGCTCTCTTTGCGGCATCCGTCATGTTGGCCATGCCGTCCTTCACCTCGGCAGTGGTGCCGGAGGCATCGATCTTGGCCTTGGCGTCCTTGACGGCCTCGCCTGTCTTGGCCGCGGCAGTCTCCGCCGCCTTCTCGGTCTTTGCAATGGCGCTGTCGAGCTTCTCGCCCGCGGTGCGGTTGTCCGAGGCGTCGCAAGCGGCGAGCGTCAGTGCCGCGCCCGCCATCAGCAGCACGGCGAGCCATGTGCGTGGCGACGGCATGGCGAGGGTCTGAACAGTTCTTTTCATTGGAATCCTCCGTTTCGCTCTGAAGAGCGGGTGACGCGCGCGGGTTGCGCGCAGGGGGTCCGGACGAGACCGGACCGCCTTCCCAATCTAGCTTTCAGGGCGAAGACGCGGGAGTCGTGGCCGGCGCGAAACCCTGTAGGACAAGAAGGCTCAGGCCGTGACGATCCAACCCTCGATCGGATCGAAGTTCTCCGGCAAGCCGAAACCCGGCCCAGGCGTGGATACGCGTTGCGCGCTCCACGCGGCCTGAACAAGGCAAAGCACCGCATCGAGGTGATCGCCGCGCGCATCTCCCAACAATTCGGTGCGTTGCGCCCTGCTGAGCGCCAGCCGCAGGCCCAGGCGCGTGGTGCCCGCCTGGAGCGCGGCGAGCAGGCTCGTGCGTGCCGCCAGTCGCTCGGGCGTCTGCTTGGCCGCCTCGTCGCTCTTGTAGCTGCGGCGGCCGATCAGCTCGCGGGCCAGCAGCCCGGGGTAGGCCTCGAGCGCGACACGGTCTTTGTTGCTGCCGATGTGCAGCCCCGGAAGGCTCGCGCCGGCAGCCAGGAGCGGCGGCACGCCCGCATGGAGCATGAAAGCCACCGGCGGGTTGACCCATTTCATCGACGTGCTCGAACCGGCGGGCGCATCGGTGGCGCGGTGCGCAAACTTGCCGCCGACCGGGCGCGCCGCACAGAAGGCGGCAAAGGTGGCGCGAATCTCCGCGCGGCTCAGGCCCGCATAGTGGGCCATGAGCGCGTTCCATTCCAGCGGCCACCGCAGGTGCTCGACCAGTTCGCGCGGCAGGCCGAACGGAAAATCGAAGCCGCCGATCCACACCGGCTCGCTGCGCAGCCACTCGGCCCAGGCGTCGAGCGTGGTGAAGCGCTGGAGACCGGTCAGCACCAGTTCGCCCGCCCCGCTGGTGCGTCCGGCGGCGACGACGATCGGCTTGCGCGACGTGGGTGCGCAAGAAAAATCGCATCCGAACAGCAGCGGCGAATTCATCTCACCCCAGCGCGAGTGCCACCACCCCGGCGGCAATGAAAGCGGCACCCAGCAGCCGCAGCAAGCGGTCGCCTTCGCGCAGCAGGTGGCCGCCGATCAACGCGGCGAAAAGCATCGAGACTTCGCGCGCCGGCGCAACATGGGAAATGGGCGCCTGCTGCACCGCATAGAGCACCAGCACATACGAAACGGGGCTGATCACCGCCACCAGCAGTGCGTACTTCCACTGCGCGCGCCACATCCGCGCCGTTTCGGCGCGGTCGTGCAGCCCGGCGGGCAGCAGCAGGCCCACGCGCACCAGGTTGCCGAAGTAGTCGAGCAGGATCGGGGACATCGCCAGGAATTTCACCGCATAGCTGTCGGCCACTGTGTAGGCCGCGATGAAGGCCCCCGTCAGCACGCCGTAGCGAACGCCCTTGTGAACCCGCGCGCGCTGGACCGGGTCATGCTTCTTGCGCCAAAGGCCCGGGCCGCCGGCCACCAGGAAGACGCCCAGCACCACGCCCGCAATGCCCGCGACGCCGACGAGGCTGATGCGCTCGCCAAGGAACACGATGGCGACCAGCGACGACAGCAGCGGTCCCGAACCGCGCGCCAGCGGATAGACCACGGTGAGATCGGACTTGCGGTAGCCGCGCAGCAGAATGACGTAGTAGATGACGTGCAGCACGCCGCTCAGCGCGACGAAGCCCCACTCCTTCAAGCCCCAGGTCGGCACCACGCTCCAGCCCATCGTGATGCCCACGGGGGCCCACACAACAGCCATGAAGACGCCGCTTTGCAACGCGAAGCGTGCGTCGCCGTTCGCCTTTTTGGCGGCGATGTTCCAGCTGGCGTGAATGATCCCGGCAAGCAGGATCAATGCGAAGGCGGAGAGCGGCACCCCGGGTTATGCGAGGCCGGGAGAACGCGGAGTGCCTGGCGCGGGCACCACTGGCCTCAGTGGCGGCCGACGATGGCCGCGGTGGCCATCAGTTCCTCGAGCAGCGCCAGCGAGACCTTGCCCGACACCGCATACGGATTCAGTTCGGGCTTTTCCGAGTACTTGAGCAGCGTCGAGGCGTTGAGCTTGGAGAGGTTGACCTGCCCCATGGTCCAGCCGCCGAAGCGGCGCTCGGAAATTTCTTCGTAGTGCAGCAGCACCACGTCCTTGTGGCGCGCATCGCGTTGGATGTGGCCGTAGAGCTCGCTCACGGCCATGCGCCCGCCTTCGATGGCCTGCAGGAAGGTGCCCGCACCGTAGCAAAGAATGCCCGTGATGCCGCAAGACGGGTTGTGCGTGCGCGATTGCGCAAGGATGGCGTCGATGGCCTCGGGGCTGGTATCGACGGCGCGGCTGGCGTAGAGAAGTCGGACCAGCATGTTCAGCTCCTCCTCGGCAGCAGCGAAAGAAATTCGCGGCGCAGGCTCGGGTCTTTCAGGAACACACCGCGCATCACGGAATTGATCATCTTGCTGTCCATTTCCTTCACGCCGCGCCAGGCCATGCAGAAGTGCTCGGCTTCCATGACGAGCGCCAGGCCGTCGGGCTGGGTTTTTTCCTGGATGAGGTCGGCCAGCTGCACCACCGCCTCTTCCTGGATCTGGGGCCGGCCCATGACCCATTCCGCAAGGCGCGCGTACTTCGACAGGCCGATCACGTTGGTGTGCTCGTTGGGCATGATGCCGATCCACAGCTTGCCGATGATCGGGCAGAAGTGGTGCGAGCAGGCGCTGCGCACGGTGATCGGGCCGACGATCATCAGCTCGTTCAGGTGCTCGGCATTGGGAAACTCGGTGAGCGAAGGCGGCGCCACGTAGCGGCCCCTGAACACTTCGTTGAGGTACATCTTGGCCACGCGGCGCGCTGTGTTGCCGGTGTTGTGGTCGTTCTCGAGGTCGATCACCAAGCTTTCGAGCACGCCCTTCATCTTCACTTCGACTTCGTCGAGCAGCGACTCGAGCTCGCCGGGTTCGATGAACTCGGCAATGTTGTCGTTGGCGTTGAAGCGCTTGCGCGCGGCAGTCAGGCGTTCGCGGATCTTCACCGAGACGGGGGTGCCCTCGTCGTCGTTGTTTCCGTCAGGGCGCGGTTCCACGTCGGTTTTCCTCAGCATCCGCGCATGGTATCAGCGAACGCATTTTGCAGGCCCGGCAGGGAGAAGCCAGCAAAAGCGCGCCTCATGCCAGCACAAAATCGGCCACCAGCGGCAGGTGGTCAGACATTCGCGCCCAGATCGGCCCGCGCGGCACCGAGCAGGCCACCGGCTCCAGGTGCCGCCCATAGACGAAGTCGAGCTGCGCCACGGGCAGGCGCGAGGGATAGGTGAGCGTTCGCGACCCGCGCAGGTCGCTGGTGTCGCGCAGGCCCATGGCGTTCATGGCGTAGCGCATGCGCGCGCCCCAGTCGTTGAAGTCGCCCGCAACGACCACCGCCTCGCCGGCCGGCACTTCGCGCTCGATGAACTCCCGCAGCCGGGCAACCTGCCGCACGCGGCTGCCCTTGATGAGCCCCAGGTGCACGACGATGGCATGCACGGGTCGGCCCTCCACCTCGATGACGACATGCAGCAGCCCGCGCTGCTCGAAGCGGTGGTCGGAAATGTCCTGATGGCCGGTGCGGATCACCGGCCAGCGGGTCAGCAGGGCATTGCCGTGCTCGCCGTGGCGCGTGATGGCATTGGTTTCATAAACCGCGGTGTAGCCCTCGGGCGCCAGGAAGTCGGCCTGGGGAAGCTCTGGCCAGCGCTCGAAGCGAAGCGCAGCCTGCCGGTTCATCTTTCGCACCTCCTGCAGGCAGACGATGTCGGCGTCGAGCTGCTCGATGGCATGGCCCAGGTTGTGGATCTCCAGCCGCCGTGCCGGCCCGATGCCTTGCACACCCTTGTGGATGTTGTAGGTCGCGACCCGAAGGGTGTGTGCCGGCAGGTTCATCGGGCAAATTCTGGCAGCAACAGAATGGCTTCGGCATTCGACGGAGAAAAGCACGCGTCGGCCGCCTCGCGGTAGGGCAGCCATTTCCAGTCGGTGTGCTCGCGCAGCGCCAGGGTGGGCACCAGGCGCTCGGGCACGCACAGGCCGAACAGGTGTTCGGTGTTGTGCGTCACGCCCGGTTCATAGCGTGCGCGCCAGCCCGGGTAGATTTCGTAGACGTTGCTCAGCTGCCAATCGACCAGCCGCGCGGCCAAGGGCGTGCCCTCGCCGCATTGGATGCCGGTTTCCTCGGCCACCTCGCGCGCCGCGGTGAGCATGAGCGGCTCGTCGGCCAAGTCCTTGCTGCCGGTGACCGATTGCCAGAAGTCATTGGCATCGGCACGCCGGATCAGCAGCACGTCGAGTGCCGGCGTATGAATGACGACCAGCACCGACTCCGGAATCTTCCAGGGCCGGGTGCTCGTCGTCATGGGCGCATCAGGCGGTTTGGGGCGTGTTGCGCAGCTTGATGTGCAGCTCGCGCAACTGCTTCTCGTCGACCGGGCTCGGCGCCTGCGTGAGCAGGTCTTGCGCGCGCTGGGTCTTGGGGAAGGCGATCACGTCGCGGATCGACTCGGCACCGGTCATCAGCATGACCAGGCGGTCGAGGCCGATGGCGATGCCGCCATGCGGCGGGGCGCCGTATTGCAGGGCGTCGAGCAGGAAGCCGAACTTGAGCTGGGCGTCCTCGGCGCTGATCTTGAGCGCGCGGAACACCTTGCTCTGCACTTCCTCGCGGTGGATACGCACCGAGCCGCCGCCCATCTCGATACCGTTGAGCACCATGTCGTAGGCCTTGGCAATGCACTTCTCGGGGGCCGTGTCCATGAGGTCTTCATGGCCGTCCTTCGGCGCGGTGAACGGGTGGTGCACGGCGCTCCAGCGCTGGCCTTCCTCGTCAAACTCGAACATCGGGAAGTCGACCACCCACAGGGGCGCCCAGCGGTCGTCGAACAGGCCGGCCTTCTTGCCGAAGGCGCTGTGGCCGATCTTCACGCGCAGCGCGCCGATGGCGTCGTTGACGATCTTTTCCTTGTCGGCGCCGAAGAACAGGATGTCGCCGTTGCGGGCGCCCGTCCGGGCGATGATCTCGGCCAGCGAGGCGTCGTCGAGGTTCTTGACGATCGGGCTCTGCAGACCTTCGCGGCCGGCGGCTGCGTCGTTCACCTTGATGTAGGCCAAGCCCTTGGCGCCGTAGATCTTGACGAACTCCTGGTACGCGTCGATCTCGCCGCGCGACAGGCCGCCTTCGGCTCCGCCGCCCGGCACGCGCAGCGCAACCACACGGCCGCCCTGCATGGTGGCGGCGTTGGAGAACACCTTGAACTCGACGCGCTTCATGAGCTCAGTGAGTTCGGTGAACTCGAGCTTCACGCGCAGGTCGGGCTTGTCGGAGCCGTACTTGAACATGGCGTCCGCGTACGTCATGGTCGGGAACACCGGCAGGTCGATGCCCGCGGCATTGCGGAACACGTTGCGGATCATGCCCTCGAACATCTCGCGGATTTCTTCTTCGGCGAGGAACGAGGTCTCGATGTCGATCTGCGTGAATTCGGGCTGGCGGTCTGCGCGCAGGTCTTCGTCGCGGAAGCACTTCACGATCTGGTAGTAACGGTCGTAGCCGGCCACCATCAAGAGCTGCTTGAAGAGCTGGGGCGACTGCGGCAGCGCAAAGAAGCTGCCGTCGTGCACGCGGCTGGGCACTAGGTAGTCGCGCGCGCCTTCGGGCGTGGACTTGCCGAGCATCGGGGTTTCAATGTCGATGAAGCCGTTGGCGTCGAGGAACTTGCGCGTTTCCATCGTCACCTTGTAGCGCAGCATCATGTTGCGCTGCATGGCCGGGCGGCGCAGGTCGAGCACGCGGTGCGTGAGGCGCGTGGTTTCCGACAGGTTGTCGTCGTCCAGCAGGAACGGGGGCGTGACCGAGGGGTTGAGCACCTTGAGCTCATGGCACAGCACTTCGATCTTGCCGCTCTTGAGCTGGTCGTTGGTGGTGCCCTCGGGGCGCGCGCGCACCAGGCCGGTGATCTGCACGCAGAACTCGTTGCGCAGGTTCTCGGCCACGGCGAAGGTGGAGGCGCGGTCGGGGTCGCACACCACCTGCACGTAGCCTTCGCGGTCACGCACGTCGACGAAGATCACGCCGCCATGGTCGCGGCGGCGGTTGACCCAGCCGCACAGGGTGACGGTTTGGCCCATCAGGGCTTCGGTCACAAGACCGCAATAGTGAGTACGCATGGCCATATCTTGATTTCCAGCGCCGCGAAGGCGCGTTTCTTACTTGTTCGCGAGGGTCGAGGGGCCGCCGGGAACGACCACGCCCATCGAGACGATGTATTTGAGCGCTTCGTCCACGCTCATCTTGAGTTCGATGCAATCGCTGCGCTTGAGCATCACGAAATAACCGCCCGTCGGGTTGGGCGTTGTGGGTACATAGACGCTGAGGTAGTCGCCGCCGCCCAGGTGCTCGACCACGTCGCTACCCGGCGCGCCGGTCACGAAGGCGATGGTCCACACACCCTCTCGGGGCCACTGCACCAGTACCGCGGTGCGAAAGGCGTTGCCGTTCTCGGAAAACAGCGTGTCGGACACCTGCTTGACGCTGGAGTAGATCGAGCGCACCACGGGAATGCGCCGCACCACCGCATCGCCCCATCCGAGCAGGCGTTTGCCCACGAAGTTGCTTGCAATGGCGCCTACGCCCAGCAAGATGGCCAGCGTGAGCAGCACGCCGAGCCCGCGCACGTTGTTTTCGTGCAGCCATGTCTGCCAGACCACCGGCAGCACCCAGAGGGTCTGGTCCAGCGTGTCGATGATCCACTTCAGCACCGCCAGGGTGATGAACAGCGGAACGATGACCAGCAAGCCGGAAAACAGCCATTTGCGCAGGGCGAGCATGGTGTGTTGTTCTCGGTCGCTCGTCAGTCGCTCTTGGCCGCGGCAGCTGACGCCGGCGCAGGGCTGGAGGCAGGGGCGGGTGCAGGCGCGGGGCTGGAAGCGTCCGCGCTCTTGGAGGCCGGCGCGGCAGCGCTGTCGCCATTGGTCGCGGGTGCAGCGGTGGCGGCTTCGGCCTTCTTGCCGCCGCCATCGCGGAAGTCGGTCACGTACCAGCCGGAACCCTTGAGCTGGAAACCGGCGGCGGTGACCTGCTTTTCGAAGGCACTCGCGCCGCATGCCGGACACACCGTGAGCGGCGCATCGGACATTTTTTGCAGGGCGTCCTTGGCAAAGCCGCAGGCGCTGCACTTGTAGGCGTAAATGGGCATGGAATTGAGTAAAAAAGCGGCGCAAAAACCGAGCAGAGGCCGCTCGCAAAGCCCTCGATTATAAGGGTGCCCCTGCAGGCATGAACCCGCATGGCCCGGCCAGTGCACCCGTGGAACCGGCTCTGCCGGGCCGCCGGGTGCGCCCCCCAGTGGGGGGAGGCGCCAAAGGCGCTTCGGGGGGCGTTCCTAGGCTGCGAGCATCCGGTGCGGCGTGCGGGTGTTGGTCACCCACTGCGGCGCCAGCGATCCGGCCACCATGCCGCCGAACGAGGCGAGCACGCCGGCCAGCTGGGCCGGAAACTCGGCGCTCCAGGGCATCGACAGGAACAGCAGCCAGGTGCCGATGCCGAACAGGATCGAAGCGAGCGCCCCCTGCGTGGTGGCGCGGCGCCAGTAAAGCCCGCACACCAGCGGCACGAAGGCGCCGACCAGCGGCACCTGGTAGGCGCCCGACACCAGTTCGTAGATGGGCGTGCCCTGCATGCGGATGGCATAGGCCAGCACGGCCGCGCTGAAGACCAGCACCGTGATGCGCATGGTCATGAGGTTCTGGCGGTCGGTGCCCGCGGGCCGGAACTGGCGCCAGATGTTCTCGGTGAAGGTAACGCTCGGCGCCAGCAGCGTGGCCGAGGCGGTCGACTTGATGGCCGACAACAGCGCGCCGAAGAAGAGCACCTGCATCACGAACGGCATCTTCTCGAGCACCAGGGTCGGCAGCACCTTCTGCGGATCGTCCTTGAGCAGCGCGGCGGTCTGCTCCGGCATGATCAGCAGCGCGCTGGCCACCAGGAACATCGGCACGAAGGCGAACAGGATGTATGCCACGCCGCCGATGACCGGCCCGCGCGTCGCGGCCTTGACGCCGTTGGCCGACATGACGCGCTGGAACACGTCCTGCTGCGGAATGGAGCCGAGCATCATCGTGATGGCCGCGGCAAGGAAGAACACCATGTCGTGCCAGTTGGGCTCGGGCCAGAACTTGAAGAGGTCCTTGCTGACCGCGAAGGCCACCACCTTGTCGGCGCCGCCGGCCATGTTGCCGGCGAACACCGCAATGATGGCAAGCCCCGCGACGAGGATGATCATCTGGATGAAGTCGGTCACCGCCACCGACCACATGCCGCCGAAGAGGGTGTAGGCCAGGATGGAAACCACCCCGATCACCATGCCCACCGGAATGCTGATGGCGCCGGCGGAAAGCACGTTGAACACCAGCCCGAGCGCCGTGACCTGCGCCGACACCCAGCCCAGGTAGCTCAGCATGATGATGAGCGAGCAGGCCACCTCCACGCCGCGGCCGTAGCGCTCGCGGTAGTAGTCGCTGATGGTCAGCAGGGTCATGCGGTAGAGCTTGCCCGCGAAGAACAGCCCGACCAGGATGAGGCAGGTGCCCGCGCCGAACGGATCTTCGACCACGCCGTTCAGCCCGCTTTCGATGAACTTGGCCGGAATGCCGAGCACCGTTTCGGAGCCGAACCAGGTGGCGAAGGTGGTCGTCACGATCATGAAGAGCGGCAGGTGCCGCCCCGCAATGGCGAAGTCGGTGGTGTTCTTCACCCGCTTGGCGGCGTAGAGGCCGATCGCAATGGTGACCAGCAGATAAACGACAACCAGCGTCAGCAACACGGGGACTCTCCTCTAGAACAACTTCACGCGCACCAGCAACTGCATGGCGAGCAATCCCAATACAAATCCTATGCCACCGTAGATGATGGTCTGCAGCAACCGGTTGGTGCGCTTTTGCGCGGCCAGCAGTTCGAGCAGCTCGCGGCGGTTGTCGGCCGGCCGATTTTCAAGGAAATCGTGCAGCAGCCGCGGCAGTTGCGGCAGCAGTTTTGCGTAGCGCGGCGCCTCGGCCTTGAGCTGCTGGAACAGCTTCCTGGGGCCGATCTGATCGACCATCCACTTTTCGAGGAATGGCTTGGCGGTGTGCCAGAGGTCGAGCTCCGGGTCGAGTTGGCGGCCCAGGCCCTCGATGTTGAGCAGGGTCTTCTGCAGCAGTACCAGTTGCGGCTGGATCTCGACGTGAAAGCGCCGCGAGGTCTGGAACAGCCGCATCAGCACCATGCCGAGCGAGATTTCCTTCAAGGGCCGGTCGAAATACGGCTCGCACACGGTGCGGATTGCCGCCTCCAGCTCGTCGATGCGGGTGCCTTCGGGCACCCAGCCGCTTTCCAGGTGCAGCTCGGCTACGCGCTTGTAGTCGCGCCGGAAGAAGGCCACGAAGTTCTGCGCCAGGTATTCCTTGTCCGACTCCGTGAGCGTGCCGATGATCCCGAAATCAAGCGAGATGTAGCGCCCGAAGGTCTCCGGCGCGAGGCTCACCTGGATGTTGCCCGGGTGCATGTCGGCGTGAAAGAAGCCGTCGCGGAACACCTGGGTGAAGAAGATCGTGACGCCGTCGCGAGCGAGCTTGGGAATGTCGACACCGGCTGCGCGCAGACGGTCGAGCTGGGCAATGGGCACGCCGTTCATGCGCTCCATCACGATCACCTCGGGGTGGCAGAAGTCCCAGAACATCTCGGGGATGAGCACGAGGTCGAGTTCGGCCATGTTGCGGCGCAACTGGGCCGCATTGGCCGCCTCACGCACCAGGTCGAGCTCGTCGTGCAGGTACTTGTCGAACTCGCCGACCACCTCGCGCGGCTTCAGGCGCTTGCCGTCGGGCGATAGCCGCTCGACCCAGCCGGCCATCATGGCCATGAGGGCAAGGTCTTTCTCGATCACGCCGCGCATGCTGGGACGCAGCACCTTGACGGCCACCTCCCGCACCTCGCCCTGGTTGGTGCGGATGGTCGCAAAGTGGACCTGGGCAATGGACGCGCTGGCAATTGGCGTCTCGTCGAACTGCACGAACACATCGCCCACCGGTCGGCGGAAGGCCCGCTCGATGGTGGCAATGGCCACGGACGACGGGAACGGCGGCACGCGGTCCTGCAGAAAGGCAAGCTCGTCGGCAATGTCGGGCGGCAGCAGGTCGCGCCGGGTGGAGAGCACCTGGCCGAACTTCACGAAGATGGGGCCCAGCCGCTCGAGCGCCTCGCGCAGGCGCTGGCCGCGCGGCGCGTCGAGGTTGCGGCCGATGGAAACGACCCGCGCCACCACGCGCAACCAGGGTTTCTGGAAGCTCGTGAGCACGAGTTCGTCCAGGCCGTAGCGCAGCGCGACCCAGACGATGAAGAAGCCGCGGTAGAAGCGCCTCATTCGGCCGTGCTCGCCGGGCCGGCTGCCGAACCGCCGGCTTGCGGGGGCTTGCCGCCGACGAACTGGCGCAGCGCGCCCGCCACCTTGCGGGCGCCGTTGGCGATGGTGTGTGCCGGCACGTCGCCAATCAGGCGCGCGAGGTCGTCCTCGACGTCCCAACGCACATGGTCGACCAGCCAGTTGACCTCGGCCGCAAGCTGCACGTCGCCGATGATCTGCACCGATGGCTTGTCGCCACGCAGCGTGGCGCGCGCCAGGTCGAGGGGGGACTCATCCGTGACGGTGAGCGTGAGCTCAGGCACCAAGCCTGGCGGCGCCAGGTCGAGCAGGCCGGCGGGCGTAGCCACCAGCTCCATCGTGACGAAGCGCCACTGGAAGCGCACCACCCGCCCCTGCTGCCGCAGCAGCCGCTGCTGGGCTTCGGGCTCCTGCTGCAGCACATGGTTGAGAAACAGCACCGCGCGATGCTGGATCTCGTGCACAGCCCAAGCGGGCGGCTGCAGCCGTTCGCCGATGCGATTGAACAGGTCGTCGAGAAAAGAAAATGGGGACGATGGTGTGGCCATGTCCCCATTATCGGTTCTGTAAGCGGCCTCATGGCCGCTGGAATGCGCTTACTGCAGCGCTTGCACGCCTGCCACCAGCCAGCCGCTGTTGCCGCTGACGGGCTTGGTCATGTTCCAGACTTCGCGGAACGGGCCCGGGCCGGCCGAGTCGTCCTCGCGGATCATGCCGGAGAACTCCACGCTGGCCATGTAGGCATCGGCCAGTTCCTCGATGCCGAGCAGCTTGGCGTCGAGCATCACCACCTCGGTCTTGTTCGGAGCGCCGCCGGTGTGGCTGGCGCGGTCGGCCAGCTGCGTGCGGATCTCGTCGACCATGCTGTCGGTCATCATGGAGCGCAGCGTGGCGACGTCGGCGCGGTCCCAGGCGTCTTGCAGCGTGACGAAGTTGCGCTTGGCGGCGCCAAGGAAGCCGTCCACGTCGAAGCCGACCGGAATGCCCCACGACTGCGAGCCCGAGAGCGCCGAGCCGATCATGCTGCCGCCGGCCGCGGCACCCGCCGCGGAAAGGCTGCTGCCATGCCGCTCGTCGGTGTGCGCGGGCGAGGCGTCAAAGGCGGTTGCGTTGCGCTCCCACGGCCGTGCCGAGGCGTCGTTGCCGACGTTGGCGGGGCTGTACTGCGCAGGCGCGCTGGCGTTGGCCGGGTTGCCCGCGCCCTGGAAGGCGAAGCCGCCCTGGCGGCTGGCGCCCGACGAGGCGGCCGAACGCGCCTTGAACATGCGCCACACAAACAGGCCGGCCATGACCAGCAGGCCGATCAGCAGGATGTTGGCAAAGCCGGCGCCAAGGCCGAGCGAATTCGCGAGCCAGGCCAGGCCCAGGCCGGCGGCCAGGCCGCCGAGCATTGCACCCCATGGGCGCTTGGGTGCCGCGGCAGCGGGCGCCGGCGTTGCGGGCCGCGGCGCTGCGTTGGTTGCGTTTTGCTGCGCGGGCGCGCTGGGCGATGCGGCTTCGCGCTGCGTCACGTTGGACGATTGGCGACCGACCGATTTGCCGCCGCCGATGCGGGCTGCATCGGCCTGCACGCTGACCAGGGCCAGCACGCAAGCCAGGAACAAAGAACTCAAACTTTTCATGTCGTCTCCTCTTTAGAGCGAAGAATTCGCGTCATCAACACTTGATTCCAACATGAAGGGCGACCACGCCCCCCGTCATGTTGTGATAGTCCACATGCCCGAAACCGCCCTCTTTCATGAGGGTCTTGAGCTCGTCCTGCGCGGGATGCATCCGGATCGACTCGGCCAGGTAGCGGTAGCTGGCGTCGTCGCCCGCCACCAGCTTGCCCAGGCGCGGCAGCACATTGAACGAATACCAGTCGTAGGCCTTTGCGAGCGGCTTGGCCACCTTCGAGAACTCGAGCACCAGGAGCTTGCCGCGCGGCTTGAGCACGCGGTTCATTTCCTTCAGCGCAATGTCCTTGTGCGTCATGTTGCGCAGGCCGAAGGCGACGGTCACCACGTCGAAGTGGTCGCTCGGAAAGGGCAGCTTCTCAGCGTCGCACACCAGCGTGGGCAGCGCGACGCCGGCATCGAGCAGGCGGTCGCGGCCAGTGCGCAGCATGGCTTCGTTGATGTCGGTGTGCACCACCTGGCCGCTGGCGCCGACCTTCTTGGAGAAAGCCAGTGCGAGGTCGCCGGTGCCGCCCGCGATGTCGAGCACGCGCGAGCCTTCGCCCACGTTGGCCACCATCACGGTGTAGGCCTTCCAGGCGCGATGCAGCCCCATCGACATCAGGTCGTTCATGAGGTCGTAACGCGTGGCGACGGAGTCGAAGACGCCGCGAACACGTTGCGCTTTCTCGCTTTCGTCGACTTTTTCGAAGCCGAAGTGGGTGGTGCTCATTGGCCTGATATTAGGCCGGAAGCACACACCTCAAGATGGCGACCCTGCGAAGACGCCGGGCATTTGTTGCTTTTTCTTCAAATAGCGGGGCGCTGCAGAGCGCGCCGCGCTTGCGTGCGCGGCTATCTTTTCGGTAGCGGAGGCCGTTTGGGGCTCAGTGGCTGCTGCAGGCGGAGCCGCCCTTGTCGATCATCGGCGCGTCGCGGTCCACGCCCGCGGCGGCAAGCCGGTGTTCGTATTCGGCCCAGAGCTCGGCCTGCTTGGCGCCGAGTTCATACAGCAGGTTCCACGAGAAGATGCCCGTGTCGTGCCCGTCGCTGAAGACCGGCTGCACGGCGTAGTTGCCCACCGGCTTCAGGTCGACCAGCTCGACTTCGCGCTTGCCGGTCTGCAGCACTTCCTGGCCCGGGCCGTGGCCCTGCACTTCGGCGGATGGCGAATAGATGCGCATCAGCTCGAACGGAATGCGGAAGGTGGCGCCGTCCGAGAACCCGACCTCGAGCATGCGCGACTGGCCGTGCACGGTGATCGATTGCGGCGTCGGTGCGCCGGCTTGCAAACCTGCCATCAGAAGCTCCTTGTGCCCAGTCGGGCAATCATCTCACTCTCGAGCGCGGGCAGGCGCGCGGCCACTGAGGCCTCTTGGGCCGCGTTCGCCTCGCGCTGCACCGGCGCCCACACGGAGCCGGGAAAATGGGTGTCGTCGGCAAACCGCGCAATCACATGCCAATGCAGGTGCGGCACCATGTTGCCGAGCGCCGCGAGGTTGATCTTGGCCGGCGAGAGGTGCTCGCGCAGGCACTGCTCGACCACCGCGACGGCTTCCATGCACAGCACGCGGTCAGCGGCGCTGAGGTCGGAAAACTCCGCCGCATGCTCGCGCCAGATCACGCGGTAGAAAGCCGGGAAGCCGGCCTCTTCGGCATGAATGACGCGAAGCTTCGCGCCTTCGAACACGACGCGGCCACCCGGGCCTTCGCAGAACGGACAGCCCGGGACCGGGCCGGTGGTGGCCATGGTCATACCAGCACTCGCTCGATGCCGCCATGGTTGGCGGCGGCCACGTATTCGGGCATCCAGTTCTTGCCGAGAATCTTGTTGGCCATTTCGACCACGATGTAGTCGGCTTCGAGCAGCCCGTTGTTCAAGTCGTTGGCGTAGCGCGAGAGGCCTTGCAGGCAGCTCGGGCAGCTGGTCAGGATCTTGACGTTGTCCTTCTCGCCGACCTGGCCGTTAGCGCGCAGCGCGGCCTCGCCCTTCTTGAGCTCTTCTTCCTTGCGGAAGCGGATCTGCGTGGAGATGTCGGGCCGCGACACGCCCAGCGTGCCCGATTCGCCGCAGCAGCGGTCGTTCTTGAGCACGTTGTCGCCGACCAGCGCCTTCACGGTCTTCATCGGGTCCTGCAGCTTCATGGGGCTGTGGCAGGGGTCGTGGTAGAGATAGCCACCACCCGCGGCATCGGCCAGCGTGATGCCCTTCTCGAGCAGGTACTCGTGGATGTCGATGATGCGGCAGCCCGGGAAGATCTTGTCGAACTGGTAGCCCTGCAGCTGGTCGTAGCAGGTGCCGCAGCTCACCACCACTGTCTTGATGTCGAGGTAGTTGAGCGTGTTGGCGACGCGGTGGAAGAGCACGCGGTTGTCCGTGATCATCTTCTCGGCCTTGTCGAACTGGCCGCTGCCGCGCTGCGGGTAGCCGCAGCACAGGTAGCCCGGCGGCAGCACGGTCTGCACGCCCGCATGCCAGAGCATGGCCTGCGTGGCCAGGCCCACCTGCGAGAACAGCCGCTCCGAACCACAGCCCGGAAAGTAGAAGACGGCCTCGGTTTCCGAGGTGGTCGCCTTCGGGTTGCGGATGATCGGCACGTAGTCGGCGTCCTCGATGTCGAGCAGCGCGCGCGCCGTCTTCTTCGGCAGGTTGCCCGGCATCTTCTTGTTGATGAAGTGGATCACCTGCTCTTTCAGCGGCGCCGGGCCCAGCGTGGCCGGCGGTGCGGCCGTCTGCTTGCGGGCAAGCCCGCGCAGCAGGTCGTTGGCCAGGCGCTGCGCCTTGAAGCCGATGCCCACCATGCCCGCGCGCACTGCCTTGATGGTCTGCGGGTTGGTCGCGTTGAGGAAGAACATCGCGGCCGCATTGCCGGGGCGGAAGCTCTTCTGCCCCATCTTGCGCAGCAGGTTGCGCATGTTCATCGACACGTCGCCGAAGTCGATCTTCACCGGGCACGGCGTGAGGCACTTGTGGCACACGGTGCAGTGGTCGGCCACGTCCTCGAACTCTTCCCAGTGCTTGATACTGATACCGCGGCGGGTCTGCTCTTCGTACAGGAAGGCTTCCACCAGCAGCGAGGTCGCCAGGATCTTGTTGCGCGGGCTGTACAGCAGGTTGGCGCGCGGCACGTGGGTGGCGCACACCGGCTTGCACTTGCCGCAGCGCAGGCAGTCCTTCACGCTGTCGGCAATGGCGCCGATATCGCTCTGCTGCATGATGAGCGACTCATGCCCCATGAGGCCGAAGCTCGGCGTGTAGGCGTTGGTCAGGTCGGCATGCAGCTCGATGTTCTGGCCGGCGGGCGCGCGCAGCAGCTTGCCTTTGTTGAAGCGGCCTTCGGGGTCGACGCGCTGCTTGTAGTCCATGAAGGGCGCGAGCTCTTCGTCACTCAGGAATTCGAGCTTGGTAATGCCGATGCCGTGCTCGCCCGAAATCACGCCGTCGAGGCTGCGCGCCAGCGCCATGATGCGTACCACTGCCGCGTGCGCGGTCTGCAGCATGTCGTAGTTGTCGCTGTTGACGGGGATGTTGGTGTGCACGTTGCCGTCGCCCGCGTGCATGTGCAGCGCCACCCACACGCGACCCTTGAGCACCTGCTTGTGAATGGCCGTGCACTCGGCCAGGATCGGCGCGAACTCGGCGCCCGAGAAGATTTCCTGCAGCGGCTGGCGCAGCTGGGTCTTCCAGCTGGCTCGCAAGGTGTGGTCCTGCAGCTGCGGGAACAGCTTGTCCACGTCGCGCAGCCATTCGGCCCAGAGCGCACGAACGCCCTGCACCAGTGCCACGGCCTGCGCCACGCGGTCTTCCAGCAGCTCGGCCGCGGGAATCTCGTGCGCATCGTCGGTCTTGCCGAGCGGCAGGTTGCCGCGCAGCAGAAAGGCCTCGAGCGCGTCGGTGAGCGCGAGCTTGTTCTGAAGCGAGAGCTCGATGTTGATGCGCTCGATGCCGTCGCTGTACTCGGCCATGCGCGGCAGCGGAATCACCACGTCTTCGTTGATCTTGAAGGCGTTGGTGTGCTTGCTGATGGCCGCCGTGCGCTTGCGGTCGAGCCAGAATTTCTTGCGCGCCTCGGGGCTGATGGCAATGAAGCCTTCGCCGCTGCGCGAATTGGCGATGCGCACCACCTCGGAGGTGACGCGCGCCACCGCATCGGCGTCGTCGCCCGCAATGTCGCCGAACAGCACCATCTTCGGCAGGCCGCCGTGCTTTTTCGACTTGGTGGCGTAGCCCACGGCCTTCAGGTAGCGGTCGTCCAGGTGTTCGAGGCCCGCCAGCAGCACGCCGCTGCGCTTCTGCTCCGCGAACATGAAGTCCTTGATCTCGACGATGCTCGGCACGGCATCTTTCGCGTTGCCGAAGAATTCGAGGCACACGGTGCGCGTGTGCGCCGGCATGCGGTGCACCACCCAGCGGCAGCTGGTAATGAGGCCGTCGCAGCCCTCTTTCTGGATGCCGGGCAGGCCCGAGAGGAACTTGTCGGTCACGTCCTTGCCGAGGCCTTCCTTGCGGAAGGTGCGGCCCGGAATGTCGAGGCGCTCGGTGCGCAGTTTGGTCTTGCCGTCGGCGGCGTAGTACTGCAGCTCGAACACGGCGCTCTCGGCGTCGTGGATCTTGCCCAGGTTGTGGCCTATGCGCGTGACTTCGAGCCATTCGGCCTGCGGCGTGACCATGCGCCACGACGCCAGGTTGTCGAGCGCCGTGCCCCAGAGCACGGCCTTCTTGCCGCCGGCGTTCATTGCCACGTTGCCGCCGACGCACGAGGCTTCGGCGGAGGTGGGGTCGACCGCGAACACATAGCCGGCACGCTCGGCCGCGTCGGCCACGCGCTGGGTGACCACGCCCGCTTCGGTCCAGACGGTAGCCACGGGCGCTTCCAGGCCGGGGAGCGAGACCATCTCGACCTCGGTCATGGCCTCGAGCTTCTCGGTGTTGATGACCACGCTCTTCCACGTGAGCGGAATGGCGCCGCCGGTGTAGCCGGTGCCGCCGCCGCGCGGAATGATGGTCAGGCCCAGTTCGATGCAGCCCTTGACGAGCAGCGCCATCTCGGCTTCGGTGTCGGGGCACAGCACCACGAACGGATATTCCACGCGCCAGTCGGTGGCGTCGGTGACGTGCGACACGCGCGAGAGGCCGTCGAACTTGATGTTGTCCTTGGCTGTCAGGCGGCCCAGCACGCGCGTGGCCTTGCGGCGCAGGGCCGCCACGTCGCGAAAAGCGGTGTCGAAGGCCGCAACGGCCTGGCCGACGAGCCCCGTGAGTTCGCCCACGAGCTGGTCGCGCGGCAGGTCGCTGTCGGGGGTGCGGCGCTTCTGGACTTCGGCCAGGCGGTGCTTGAGCGCATCGACCAGCTGGCCGCGGCGGCGCGGGTTGTCGAGCAGGTCGTCGACGAGGTAGGGGTTGCGCTGCACCACCCAGATGTCGCCGAGCACTTCGTACAGCATGCGGGCCGATCGGCCGGTGCGGCGCTCGGCGCGCAGGGTCTGGAGCAGTTCCCAGCCGCGCTCGCCCAACAGGCGGATCACGATCTCTCGATCGGAAAAGCTGGTGTAGTTATAGGGGATCTCGCGCAGTCGTACAGGCTCTGCGGCCTGCGACAACAGCGTGGTCAACGCGGTCGGAGCATTCATCGGGGGTGGCACCTCGGCCGGGCGCTGCGCACCCATAGCCGGGGGTGGGATTTTAGGCCAGCGCCCGCGGGTTTGCCCGGAGGGGCCTTAGAACAGCACGCGGCTGCGGATCGTCCCGTTCACCTTGGCCAGCTTTTCCAGCGCCAGGTCGGAGTACGCCGCGTCGATGTCCATCACCACGTAGCCGATCTTCTCGTTGGTCTGCAGGAACTGCGAGGAGATGTTGATGTTGTTGTCGGAGAAGATCTTGTTGATTTCCGACAGCACGCCGGGCACGTTGCGGTGCACGTGCAGCAGCCGGTGCTTGCCGGGGTGGGCCGGCAGCGCCACTTCCGGAAAGTTGACCGACGAGGTCGAGGTGCCGTTGTCGCTGTACTTCACCAGCTTTTCCGCCACCTCGAGGCCGATGTTGGCCTGCGCCTCCATGGTCGAGCCGCCGATGTGGGGGGTCAGAATCACGTTGTCCAGGCCTCGCAAGGGCGACTGGAACTCGTCCTTGTTGGTGCGCGGCTCGACCGGAAAGACGTCGATGGCAGCGCCCAGCAGCTTCTTCTGCTTCAGGGCTTCGGCCAGCGGCTCGATCTCCACCACCGTTCCGCGCGAAGCGTTGATCAAGATGGAGCCCGGCTTCATGGCGGCGATTTCGGCCGCGCCGATCATCCACTGGGTGGCCTGCGTCTCGGGCACGTGCAAGGTCACGATGTCGCTCTGGGCCAGCAATTGGTGCAGCTCGCGCACCTGGCGCGCATTGCCCAGCGGCAGCTTGGTGACCACGTCGAAAAACGCCACCTGCATGCCCAGCGCCTCGGCCAGCACCGACAGCTGGGCGCCGATGGAGCCGTAGCCCACGATGCCCAGCGTCTTGCCGCGGATCTCGAAGGCGTTTTCGGCCGACTTGAGCCACCCGCCGCGGTGCGCCACCGCGCTTTTTTCAGGCACGCCGCGCAAGAGCAGGATGGCTTCTGCCAGCACCAGCTCGGCCACCGAGCGGGTGTTGGAATAAGGTGCATTGAACACCGCCACGCCGTGTTCGCGCGCAGCCTCCAGGTCGACCTGGTTGGTGCCGATGCAGAAGCAACCCGCCGCCACCAGTTTCTGGGCGGCCGCAAAAACCTCGGCCGTCAGTTGCGTGCGCGAGCGGATGCCCAGGAAGTGAACGTCGGCAATCTTTGCCTTGAGCTCCGCGTCGGGGAGCGCGCCCGGCAGAGATTCCACGTTGGTGTAGCCCGCGGCATGCAGGACCTCCACGGCGGAAGGGTGGATGCCTTCGAGCAAAAGGAACTTGATCCTGCTTTTGTCGAGGGAGGTTTTGCTGCTCATGACGTACTCGCGAAAGCCCCGGCCACGGCAACAGGCTAGGCCGAAAAAAGGGGAAGGCGATGCTAGCATGCTGCGCCGCAGCATGAGGGAGCTCACCCCGCCGGAAGCCTTGTGCCAAAGGGGTTTTCCCGATTGGAAAATGACAACAGTCCGTGCGCCAATGTGACGCGGCCATGTCATCCATATGGCCTAGCATCCGCGCTTTCATTTCCCATCAGGAGTCTTCATGCGATTCAAGACGCTCGCGCTGGCATCGGCGCTGGCCGCCACCACGCTGTTCAATGTGGCACACGCCCAAACCGAAATCCAGTGGTGGCATTCCATGAGCGGCCCGCTCGGCGAATGGGTCAACGACCTCGCCAAGCAGTACAACGCCAGCCAGAAGGAATTCAAGGTCGTGCCGACCTACAAGGGCCAGTACGACGAATCCATGACGGCCGCAATCGCGGCCTATCGCGCCGGCAATGCGCCGGACATCCTGCAGGTGTTCGAGGTTGGCACCGCCACCATGATGGCCTCCAAGGGCGCCATCAAGCCCGTGGGCGAGGTCATGAACTCCGGCGGCGCCAAGTTCGACCCGAGCGTGTACGTGCCGGCAGTGTCGGGCTACTACACCGCCCCCAACGGCCAGATGCTGAGCTTTCCGTTCAACAGCTCGACGACCATCTTCTTTTACAACAAGGACGCCTTCAAGGCAGCCGGCCTCGACCCCGAGAAGGCGCCCACCACCTGGCCCGAAGTGATTGCCGCGGCCGACAAGCTCAAGGCCAGCGGCCACAAGTGCCCGTTCACCACCAGTTGGATGAGCTGGACCCAGCTCGAGAGCTTCTCGGCCTGGCACAACACGCTCTATGCAACGCAGAACAACGGCTTTGGCGGCACCTCGGCGCGCCTGGCCTTCAACTCGCCGCTGCAGGTGAAGCATTTCGAGAACCTGGCCAAGATGTCGAAGGACGGCACCTTCGTCTACAAGGGCCGCAACAATACGGCCGACGCCGCCTTCCCCTCGGGCGAATGCGCAATGATGACCGGCTCCTCGGGCCTGTACGCACGCGTGGCCAAGGACGCCAAGTTCAAGTACGGCATCTCCACCCTGCCCTACTACCCCGACGTGAAGGGCGCGCCGCAGAACACCGTCATCGGCGGCGCCAGCCTCTGGGTCATGTCCGGCAAGCCGGCCGACCACTACAAGGGCGTGGCCAGCTTCTTCACCTTCCTGTCCGACACCAAGGTGCAGTCCGAAAGCCACAAGCGCACGGGCTACCTGCCCATTACCACCGCGGCCTACAAGCTGACCGATGCCTCGGGCTTCTACAAGGACAACCCAGGCACCGACGTGGCCGTGACGCAGATGATCCGCAAGACCACCGACAAGTCGCGCGGCGTGCGCCTGGGCAGCTTCGTGCAGATCCGGACCATCATCGACGAGGAAACCGAGCAGATCTGGAACGGCAAGCGCACCGCCAAGGAAGCCCTCGATGCCGCGGTCAAGCGCGGTAACGAGCAGCTCGAACGCTTCGAAAAAGCCAACAAAGGCTGACGCCCCGTTCGGCTCGGCGCCGAAGTAGACTCGCCCGCCCGCCACTGCAAAAGCCGTGGGCGGGCGTTTCGTTTTTTGAGGGATTCGAGGGGCTATGGAAAAACGCGTTCTATTCCGATCGGCATGGCTGCCATGGCTGCTGATCGCGCCGCAAATGGCGGTGATCCTGGTGTTCTTTTTCTGGCCCGCCAGCCAGGCGATCTGGCAGTCGATGCAGACCGAGGACGCCTTCGGCACCTCCACCGTCTTCGTGGGCCTGGAGAACTTCAAGCACCTGTTCGACGACCCGGCCTACATCGAGTCGTTCAAGGTCACCGCGCTGTTCTCGGTGCTGGTGGCCGGCATCGGCATCGCGATCTCGCTGCTGCTGGCAATCTTTGCCGACCGCATCCTGCGCGGTTCGCTGTTCTACAAGACCTTCCTGATCATTCCGTACGCGGTGGCGCCGGCCATCGCGGGCGTGCTGTGGGTGTTCATGTTCTCGCCCAGCATCGGCGTGGTGAGCTATGGCCTGCGCAAGATGGGCATGGACTGGAACCACCTGCTCAATTCCAACCAGGCGCTGTCGCTGATCGTCGTGGCCGCCATCTGGAAGCAGATTTCCTACAACTTCCTGTTCTTCCTGGCCGGGCTGCAGTCCATTCCCAAGGCGCTGATCGAGGCCGCGGCCATCGACGGCGCCGGTCCGCTGCGTCGCTTTCTCACCATCCAGTTTCCGCTGCTGTCGCCCACCACCTTCTTCCTGCTGGTGATCAACGTGGTGTACGCCTTCTTCGACACCTTCGCGATCGTCCATGCCACCACCGAAGGCGGGCCGGGGCGCGACACCGCGATCCTGGTCTACAAGGTGTGGCACGACGGATTCCGGGCGCTCGACCTGGGCGGCTCGGCCGCTCAATCCGTGGTGCTGATGGTGATCGTCGTCGTCCTCACGGTGGTCCAGTTCCGCTACGTCGAAAAGAAGGTCCAGTACTGATGGCGCACCCTTTCCCTTTTGCTTTTTTCCTCCGGAGCATCCGCCATGATTGAACGCCGGCCCGGCCTCACCGTCCTTTCGCACGTGGTGCTGATCCTGGGCATTGCCATCGTGGCCTTTCCCATCTACCTGGCCTTCGTCGCCTCGACCCACACACGCGACGAGATCCTGCGCGTGCCGATGCCGCTTGTGCCCGGTGCGCACATGGTCGAGAACTACACCGCGGCGCTCCTTGGCACCGAGACGCAGGGCGCGCGTGTGGTGGTGGGCCGCATGATGTGGATCAGCCTGGTCACGGCGCTGGTCATCAGCATCGGCAAGATCGCGATCTCGCTGCTCTCGGCCTTTGCCATCGTGTATTTCCGCTTTCCGTTCAAGAAGATCGTCTTCTGGATGATCTTCGTGACGCTCATGCTGCCGGTCGAGGTGCGCATCCTGCCCACCTACAAGGTGCTGGCGGACCTGAACATGCTCAACACCTACGCGGGCCTGACCGTCCCGCTGATCGCGTCGGCCACGGCGACCTTCCTGTTCCGGCAGTTCTTTCTCTCGGTGCCCGACGAACTGGTCGAGGCCGCGCGAATAGACGGCGCGGGGCCGATGCGCTTCTTCAAGGACATCCTGGTGCCGCTGTCGCAGACGTCGATCGCCGCGCTCTTCGTGATCCAGTTCATCTACGGCTGGAACCAGTACCTGTGGCCGCTTCTGGCCACCACCAGCGAAGACATGTACCCGGTGGTCATCGGCATCAAGCGCATGATCGCCTCGGGCGACGCCGCGGTCGACTGGAACCTTGTAATGGCCACCGCCATGCTGGCGATGATTCCTCCGGCCATCGTTGTGGTCCTCATGCAGCGCTGGTTCGTCAAGGGTCTGGTCGACACTGAAAAATGAGCCTCGGCGCGCTAGCCACAACCTGATATTCACAACAGAACAACATGTCAGCCATTTCCTTTCGCAACGTCATCAAGCGCTACGGCAAGGGTGCCAAGGCCAACCAGGTCATCCACGGCGTCTCGGCCGAGGTGAACAAGGGCGAATTCGTCGTCATCGTCGGGCCTTCGGGCTGCGGCAAGTCCACGCTGCTGCGCATGGTGGCCGGCCTGGAAGACATCTCGGCCGGCGACATCGCCATTGGCGGCCGCGTGGTGAACCAGCTCGAACCTTCCGAGCGCGACATCGCCATGGTGTTCCAGAACTACGCGCTCTATCCGCACATGAGCGTGTTCAAGAATATGGCCTACGGCCTGAAGATCGCCAAGCTGCCCGAAGCCGAAATCAAGACCCGCGTCGACAAGGCGGCCAAGATCCTCGAGCTGGGCCACCTGCTCGAGCGCAAGCCGCGCGAGCTTTCGGGCGGCCAGCGCCAGCGCGTGGCCATGGGCCGCGCCATCGTGCGGCAGCCGCAGGTGTTCCTGTTCGACGAACCGCTGTCCAACCTGGACGCCAAGCTGCGCGCACAGACCCGCCTCGAAATCCAGAAGCTGCACCGCGAGCTCGGCATTACCTCGCTCTTCGTCACGCACGACCAGGTCGAGGCCATGACGCTCGCGCAGCGCATCATCGTGATGAACGGCGGCGTGATGGACCAGTTCGCAACGCCCGAAGAGGTCTACAACCGGCCGGCCACCACCTTCGTGGCCAGCTTCATCGGCTCGCCGCCGATGAACCTGCTGCAGCATGCGCCCGGCGTGCGGGCGGGCCAGATTCTCGGCATTCGCCCCGAGCACATGAAGCTCGACGAAAGCGGCTGGTCCGTGCAGGTCGAGTCGGTCGAGCTGCTGGGCGCCGAACGGCTGGTGTATGGCCGCATCGGCGACGAACAGATCATCATGCGCACCGACGAAGGCGATCATCCGCCGGTCGCGGGCGACACGGTAAAGATTGCGGCGCGCGAAGACAAGCTGCACTGGTTCGACGCCGGCTCCGGCAAGCGCGCGGACTGAAGCAAGATGCCGGAACTGAAACCCTGGCCCTACCCGCGCTGGGTAGCGCACCGCGGCGCCGGCAAGCTGGCGCCCGAGAACACGCTGGCCGCGTTCAGGCTCGGCGCCTCGCACGGCTACCGCATGTTCGAGTGCGACGCCAAGCTCAGCGCCGACGGTGTGGCCTTTCTCATGCACGACGCCGAGCTCGACCGCACCACCAACGGCCACGGCATCGGCGGAGAGCAGCCGTGGAGCGCGCTCTCGCAGCTCGACGCGGGCGGCTGGCACTCGCGCGCCTTTGCAGGCGAGCCGCTCGCCACGCTCGAGAACCTGGCCCGCTTCTGCCTGGCCAGCAACCATCTGCTCAACATCGAGATCAAGCCCACGCCCGGTACCGAGCGCAAGACCGGCGAGGCGGTGGCGCGGCAAGCGGCCAGGCTTTGGCACGGCGCGGCCATTCCGCCGCTGCTCACGTCCTTCCAGGTCGAGTCGCTCAAGGGCGCCCAGGCGGTCGAGCCCGGATTGCCGCGCGGGCTGCTGCTCGACAAGCTCTGGAGCGGCTGGCTGGAGGCCGCCATCGGCCTGGAGTGCGCCGCCATCGTCTGCAACCACAAGCTCTGGGACGCCGACACGGTGGCCCAGGTGCACGGCGCCGGCATGCGCGCGCTGAGCTACACGGTGAATGACGAACAGGCCGCGCAGCGGCTGATCGCCCTGGGCACCGACGGCATCATCACCGACCGGGTCGACCTGTTCAGCCCCGCCGCCTGACCGCCCCGGCCACCGGCCGCGGCGGCTCGACACACGCTGTCACGAGCCGTTCCGCGGGCCGCAAATGGCGCCTTCTATGATGGCAGCCATGAGTTTCATCCCACGCCTGATGGCCTTTTGGCTGGCGGCCCTGCTGTGTTGCGCCGCCGCGGTGGCGCAGCCGGACGCCGGCACCGGCGCCAACAGCAGCGCCGCCGCAGCCGCGGCGCTCGCGCCCGAACCCACCGTGGCCGAACTGCGCGAGCAGCTCTCCAAGATCACCGCTTCGGCCAGTTCCGAACCCGACGCCGACGTGCGCAAGCTCGTCGCGCAGATCAACGAGATCGGCACCCAGGCCGACAAGTTCGTTGCCGCGCGCACCGGCGAACTGGCCGACCTGAACGCCCGGCTCGGCGAGTTGGGCAACCCGCCGGCCGCGGGCACGACGGAAGACCCCGACATCACGCGCCAGCGCGCCCGCCTCACCAAGGAGCGCAATGCGCTGGATGCGGACATCAGGCTCGCGCGCCTCCTGGCCATCGACGTGCGGCAGCGCAGTACCGAGCTGCTCACCCAGCGCCGGGCGCTTTTCGAGGCGCAGATCACCGAGCGTGCCCCTTCTCCGCTCGGCGGCGAGTTCTGGCGCGACCTGCGCGAGGCATGGCCCAGCGATCTCGAACGCCTGAGCGCGCTGGCGTCCGGCCTGCAAGACGGACTTGCGCTGGCCATGCAGCAGGATGGAGCCCGAACCGCGGTTCTCGGGGCGCTGTTGCTGGCGGTGCTGCTCGCAATACTGGGCAACTGGGTGGCCGAGCACCTGCTGACGCGCATTGCCGCGCGGCTGCTGCCGGCGGGCCGGCTTCGGCGTTCGCTGCTGGTCATCGCCATCGTGGCGAGCCATGTACTGCTGGTTGCCATTGCGGCGCACGGCTTCGTGTGGGTGCTCGAGGAATACGCCACCTGGGAGCAGCAGGCACGCAAGGCCATGCGTTCGATGGCGCAGGCGCTGGTGTTCATGGCTTTCGTCATCGGGCTGGGCCGCGCGCTGCTGGCCACCAGGCGCCCGACCTGGCGCCTGCCGCCCATTCCCGATGCAATGGCAACACGCCTGGCCGCACTGCCGTGGCTGGTCGCGCTGGTGGCCGCGCTGGCCTGGACGCCGGCTGAAATCAACCAGCTGGTGAACGCCAGCTTCGCCGCCGTGGTCGCCACCCATGTGCTCACGGCGCTGGTGCTCACGGCGCTGGTCGGCGCGGTGATGTATCGCCTGAAGGCGCTGCGCGCCGATGCGCCCGAGGCCGGCCTGCCCGAGCGGCCGATGTGGGTGGGCCTGCTGGTGGCATGCATCGGCGTGCTCATCGTCACGATCTGGGTGCTGGTCGCGGTGGGGTATGTGGCGCTTGCGAGCTTCCTGGCTTCGCAGCTCACCTGGAGCGGCATCGTCGCGGCTGCTTTCTATGTGCTGTTCAAGTTTGCCGACGACGTTTTCATGGCCGGTGTGTCGTCGCGCAGCACCTTCGGGCAGCGCCTGCAAAAGAGCTTTGGCCTTGCGCCGCAAACGCTCGACCAGGCGGCCACGGTGCTCTCCGGCCTGAGCCGCGTGGCGCTGTTCTTCTACATGCTGATCGCGCTGGCGGCGCCCCTGGGCACCGGGCCCGGCGAAGTGTTCCAGCGCAGCGGCAAGTTCGGCACCGGCGTGAAGGTGGGCGAGTTCCAGCTGGTGCCCGGCGCCATCTTCAGCGCCATTGCCGTGGCGCTGGTGGGCTTCATCGTGCTGCGGGTGTTCAAGCGCTGGCTGGCGCGCAGCTACCTGCCGAGCACGCAGTTCGAGCCGGGCATGCAGAGTTCGATCACCACGCTGCTGGGCTACGTGGGCGGCATCCTGGTGGTGGCGTTCTCGCTCTCGGCGCTGGGCATCGGCATCGAGCGCATCGCGTGGGTGGCCAGCGCGCTGTCGGTGGGCATCGGCTTCGGCCTGCAGGCCATCGTGCAGAACTTCATCTCGGGCCTCATTCTCCTGGCCGAGCAGCCGGTGAAGGTGGGCGACTGGGTGGTGCTGGGCACCACCGAGGGCGATGTGCGGCGCATCAACGTGCGCGCCACGGAAATCCAGCTCGGAGACCGCTCGACGGTCATCGTGCCCAACTCCGAGTTCATCACCAAGACCGTCCGCAACATGACGCTGGCCAATGCGGAAGGCCGGGTGCTCATTCGCCTGCCGCTGCCGCTGACCACCGACGCCCAGCGCGTGCGCGACCTCATCCTGGAGGCCTGCCGCGCGCACGAGGGTGTGCTGGAAACGCCCGCGCCTTCGCTCACGCTCGAAGGCATCGAGGGCGGCCTGCTCATCTTCCAGGCCATTGCCTATGTGCCCAGCCCGCGCCTGGCGGGCAGTGTGCGCAGCGACCTGCTGTTCACCATCCTGGAGCGCCTGCGCGCGGAACGTATCGAGCTGGTGCCCTATGCGGCCGTGGCGCCGCCGGTTGCCGCTTCGGACGGCACCGCGCCGGCCGCGGCCTAGCCGCCTGTTACATCCCGATCACCCAAGCAGGGGGCAAATGCCCGCCCTGATCGATCAATTGTCCGGAGCCCTGAAAACGAACAATCTACAGCCATGAGCAGGCGATCTCTCGCCAAGGCTCGCCCGGAGCATGAATGGCTGAAGAAAGCGACCTCGAAAAAACGGAACCCGCCTCACCGCAGCGCCTTGAAAAGGCCCGCGAGGAAGGGGACGTTGCCCGGTCGCGGGAGCTGGTCACCTTCGTAATGCTGGGTACGGCGGTTGCCGGCCTGTGGCTCACGGCGGGCTCGCTCGGCGGCACCTTGCGAGGCGCGCTGGCCCAGGGCATGCACTTCGACCGCGCCTCGGCGTTCGACCCCACCTACATGATGGCCCGCGCCGGGCTCATGGCGTACGAGGCGCTGATCGCGCTGGCGCCGCTGTTCGGCATGATGGTGGTGGCCGCGGTGGTCGCCCCCATGATGCTCGGCGGCTGGCTGTTCTCGGCCAAGGCCATCGGCCCCAAGTTCAACAAGCTCGACCCGATTGCCGGCATCGGCCGCATGTTCTCGACGCAGGCGCTGTCGGAGCTGATCAAGGCGCTGGCCAAGTCGCTGCTGATCGGCTGGGTGGCCTGGCTGGTGATCATGGGCAACATCGAAGAGGTCAATGCGCTCATGGCGCAGTCGGAGCGCGCCGCGCTGCCGCAGATGATCGCCCTGGTGGCGCGCAACTGCGCCCTGATTGCCTCCGCCCTGCTGCTGGTGGCCCTCATCGACGTGCCCTACCAGCTGTGGAGCTACCACCGCAAGCTGCGCATGTCGCGCGAAGACCTGCGCCAGGAGCACAAGGAAAGCGAAGGCGACCCGCACATCAAGGCGCAGATCCGCCGCCAGCAACAGCAGATGGCGCGCCGCCGGATGATGGCCGAGGTGCCCAAGGCCGACATCGTGGTGACCAACCCCACGCACTTTGCGGTGGCCCTCAAGTATGTGGACCACGACATGCGCGCACCGCGCGTGGTGGCCAAGGGAAGCGACCTCGTCGCAGCGCGCATCCGCGAGCTTGCACGCGAGAACAACGTCGCCATTCTCGAAGCCCCGCCGCTCACGCGTGCGCTGTTCAAGCACACCCGCCTGGGCGACGAAATCCCGGCCGGCCTGTACACCGCGGTGGCCGAAGTGCTGGCCTGGGTCTACCAGCTCAAGCGCTGGAAGAGCGAAGGCGGCGAAGCGCCGCGCACGCCCGTCGACCTGCCCATTCCCGAATCGCTCGAATACTCGTTGGACGCCGCATGAACGCCACGCTGACCCGCCTGCAGGCGCAACTGTTCTCCGGAGCCCAGTGGAAGGGCCTTGCCGGCCCGGTGCTGATCGTGCTCATCCTGAGCATGATGGTGCTGCCGCTGCCGGCCTTCCTGCTCGACCTGCTGTTCACCTTCAACATCGCGATGTCGGTGATGGTGCTGCTGGTGAGCATGTACACCATGAAGGCGCTGGACTTCGCGGCCTTTCCCGCCGTGCTGCTGTTCTCCACGCTGCTGCGCCTGTCGCTCAATGTGGCTTCCACGCGCGTGGTGCTGATGCACGGCCACACGGGTCCGGATGCCGCGGGCAAGGTGATCGAGGCCTTCGGCCACTTTCTCGTGGGCGGCAACTTCGCGGTCGGCGTGATGGTGTTCATCATTCTGGTGCTCATCAACTTCATGGTGATCACCAAGGGCGCCGGACGCATTGCCGAGGTGGGCGCGCGCTTCATGCTCGACGCCATGCCCGGCAAGCAGATGGCGATCGACGCCGACCTGAACGCCGGCCTCATCGGTGAAGACGTGGCACGCAAGCGCCGCCAGGAAGTCGCGCAGGAAGCCGACTTCTACGGCTCCATGGACGGTGCCAGCAAGTTCGTGCGCGGCGACGCGGTGGCCGGCCTCCTGATCATGGTGATCAACATCATCGGCGGGCTGGTGGTCGGCATGGTGCAGCACGGGCTGGACTTCAGCACCGCTGGCAAGACCTACACGCTGCTGGCCATCGGCGACGGCCTGGTGGCGCAGATTCCGGCGCTGGTGATCTCCACCGCCGCCGGCGTCATCGTGTCGCGCGTGACCACCGACGAAGACGTGGGCCGCCAACTGACCGGCCAGCTGTTCTCCAACCCGCAGGTGCTCTTTCTGACGGCCGGCCTCATCGGCCTGATGGGCATGATCCCCGGCATGCCGAACCTGGCGTTCCTGCTGATTGCGGGTGGCCTGGTGTGGCTGGGCCGGCGCATCCTCAAGCGCGCACCGCAGGCTGCCGCCGAGCAGGCCGCCGCAGCGCAGGCAGCCGCCGCACCCGCGGTGGAAGCGCCCGAGGCCACCTGGGACGACGTGGCGCTGGTCGATCCGCTGGGCATGGAAGTCGGCTACCGGCTGATTCCGCTGGTCGACCAGACGCAGAACGGCGAACTGCTGGGCCGCATCAAGAGCATCCGCAAGAAGACCGCGCAAGAAATCGGCTTCCTGGCGCCGGTGGTGCACATCCGCGACAACCTCGAGATTGCGCCCAACACCTATGTCATCAGCCTGAAGGGCGTCGAGATCGGCCGCGGCGAGGCCTTCCCCAACCAGTGGATGGCCATCAACCCCGGCCAGGTGACCGGCACCCTGCCGGGCACGCCGACGCAAGACCCGGCCTTCCACCTGCCCGCGGTGTGGATCGACGCCAGCCTTCGCCAGGAGGCGCAGGTGCTCGGCTACACGGTGGTCGATGCCTGCACCGTCATGGCCACGCACCTGAACCACCTGATCCAGACCCACGCCGCCGAGCTGCTGGGCCGCCAGGAAGTGCAGCAGCTGCTCGATCAGATCGGCAAGACCGCGCCCAAGCTCACCGAAGACCTGGTGCCCAAGGTCATCTCGCTGAGCACGCTGCACAAGGTGCTGCAGAACCTGCTCGACGAAGAGGTGTCGATCCGCGACATGCGCACCATTCTCGACGTGATGGCCGAGCACGCGCCCACCGTGAAGGACGCGGCCGAGCTCACCTCGCTCACGCGCCTGGCACTTGGCCGCGCGATCACGCAGCAGCTGTTCCCGGGCGATTCCGAACTGCAGGTGATCGGCCTGGACGGCGCGCTCGACAGCGTGCTGCAGCAGGCGCTCGCCAACAACAACGGCATCGAGCCGGGCCTTGCCAACAGCCTGATGCAGCAGACCCGCGCCGCGATTGCGCGCCAGGAGCAAATGGGCCTTGCGCCGGTGCTGGTCGTCCAGCATTCGCTGCGGGTCCTGCTCTCGCGCTTCCTGCGCCGCAGCTTCCGCCAGCTCAAGGTTCTCTCGCACGCCGAGATACCTGACACCCGCAACATCAAGATCACCGCCACCATCGGAGGAAGAGTTTGAACACCCAGACAGACGTGCGGACCAGCGCACGCAAGTTCGTCGCCCCCACCAGCCGGGAAGCCCTGCGCCTTGCGCGCGAAGCACTCGGCGCCGAAGCGATGGTGCTGACCAATCGCGTGGTCGCCGAAGGCGTGGAAATCGTCGCCATGGCGCCGGACGAAGTGGAAGAAGTGCGTGCAAGCGCACCCGTGGCGCAGGCCGCAGCGCAACCCATGCCGACCCCCGCTCCTGCAGCAGCTCCTGTTGCAGCTCCTGCAGCCGCCCCTGCGTCCGCCTTCATGCTCACCCCGGCGCCCGCCCCCGCACCCGCGGCTGCCCCCGTCGCAGTCGAGAGCGTGCTCGGAGAGCTGCACTCGATGCGCTGCATGATCGAAGAACAGCTTGCCGGCGTGGTGTGGAACGACAAGCAGCGCCGCGACCCGATGCGCGGCCGCCTGCTGCGCACGCTGCTCGGCGCCGGCTTCAGCGCGCGGCTCTCCAAGGCCATGCTGGAGCACCTGCCCACCGGCCAGAGCTATGCCCAGGGCATGGCCTTCGTGCGCTCCGAGCTGATCCGGACCCTTCCGGTGCATGAAGACGAAGACGCGCTGCTGGCGCAAGGCGGCGTGTATGCGCTGATGGGCCCCACCGGCGTGGGCAAGACCACGACCACGGCCAAGCTCGCCGCGCGCTGCGTGATGCGCTTCGGCGCCGAGAAGCTGGCGCTGGTCACCACCGACAGCTACCGTATCGGCGCCTACGAACAGCTGCGCATCTACGGCCAGATCCTCAATGTGCCGGTGTACGCCGTGAAGGATGCGGCCGACCTGCACCTGGTGCTGCAAGACCTGCGCGACAAGCACATGGTGCTGATCGACACGGTCGGCATGAGCCAGCGCGACCGCGCCGTCTCCGACCAGATCGCCATGTTCTGCAACAGCCAGCGCCCGGTGAAGCGGCTGCTGCTGCTCAATGCCGCCAGCCACGGCGACACGCTCAATGAAGTGGTGCACGCCTACCGGCATGGCGGCGGCAACGAACTGGCGGGCTGCATCTTCACCAAGGTCGATGAAGCCACGCACCCCGGCGCGCTGATCGACACCGTGATTCGCCACCGCCTGCCGGTGCACTATGTGTCCAGCGGACAGAAGGTGCCTGAGAACCTGATGCGCGCCGATCGCGCCCAGCTGGTGGACAGCGTGTTCCAGGCCAACAGCCGCAGCGCGCTCTTCGTTCCCGGCGAAAGCGACATGCAGGACGGGTCCGCGGCAAACGCCGATGCGTCCGCCGCGCAGGCCGAGGCCGAACGGCAGCGGCTGCGCTACCGCCAGCTGATTCGCGCCATGGCGCACGATGCGCAAGAGGTGGCCGCCGCCGCGGCCGCCCTCGCAAACGCCCCCCTCGGCTTCGACCAATCGCGCGTGCTCTGGCGCCAGGCCGCCGACGAGAACGTCGGCCACAAGGCGGTGCTGGAGGCGCTCATGACGCACGCCACGAGCGAGATCGCGACCGGTTGCGACACCCACCTGCTTGCGCTGACGAGCCAGGTCGGACTCAAGTCGGACGAAGGCGGCGACGCGTACCAATGCCATGGCAGCCTGCTGCTGTCCGACCGCACCGGCATGCCCCTTTCCGCGCCCAACCAGTGGCTTTCCACCGGCACGGCCCGCAACCCCGCCGATCCGGCGCGCAGGCCCGGCGTGCGGCAAGTGCAATGGCTGCGCCAGCAGGACTTCGGCAAGACCGTGGTGCACGTGCTGTCGCGGCTGCCCGCGGCCGAGCTCATGCTGCAGTGGAAAGTGCAGCGCCAGCAATGGCTCGCGCGCGCACCCGGCTCCACCGCGGTCATCGATCCGCGCACCGGCGAATACGCCACCCTCACCGGCCTGGACTTCTCGTTCGGCGAAGAACGGCCGGTGACCTTCAAGGGCCGTCCCGCGCTGCAGGCTGAAGCCCAGGCCCACATCACGCTGCGCACCGACGGCGGCCCGCCCGGGCTGCGCTGCGTGGTCACCCGCATCACCGATCCGCGCAGCCGCAAGGTGCTGGCGCAGACCTATGCGCTCTCCAACGTCGGCCAGGAAGTTTCCGTTCAGCAGCTTGCGCAATGGCAGGCCTGGGCCGCCGAAGCGGAGCCCTGCTTCCGCCTGCTGCGCCAGGGCCTCTCGGTCATCGGCGGGCTCGGCGAGGCGGGCGATCCGCACATGATGAAGCGCCTGCTCATCGCGGGCCAGGTCACCACCACCGTGTGGCGGCTGCTGCAGGCTGAAGGCGACTGGGCCGGCCGCACGCGTGCGCTGCTGGGCCAGCTGACCGGCCGCCCGGTGCGGCCGGGGCGTCCGCTTTCGGGCAATGTTCTGTATGCAGGCATGGGCAAGCTGTTCTTCCTGCTGGAGGCGCTGGACACGTGAGCAAGCTGGTGCCGGATCAAGCCGACGGACTGCGGCGGCTGCTCGCCCAATCGTCCGTGCGGCTCATCGCCATCGCGGGTATGGAGCGCCGACAGGGCTCCACCACGGCGGCAATGAACCTGGGCGCGGCCCTGGCCCACATGGGCAAGGACGTGCTGCTGCTGGACGAGCACAAGGCCAGCGCAAATTCAGTTCGCGGCGCATGGGCCGTCGACCCGCTCGGAACGCTGGCCGACGTCGCCACCCGGCGGCTCACCTGCGAAGGCGCGGCCGCGCGCGCCGAGTGCGGCGTCAATGTGCTGCCGGCGGTGCCGGGCGCCCAGCCCGACCACGTCGACCCGCGTCTTTTCTGGGACGGCGACGTGGTACTGGTCGACGCTGCACTCGACAGTGCCGGGCACCTGTCGCCGCTGGCGCGGCTGGCGGACGACCTGGTGGTGGTGCTCCAGCCCAACCCCGCGTCCATCACCGCCACCTACTCGGGCATCAAGCGGCTGCACTACGCGCATGCGTTGCACCAGCTGCGGTTGCTGGTCAACGGCGTTGCCGAACCCGACGCGGCCCGGCGGCTCATGGCCAACCTGATCGACACGGGCAGCCGTTACCTGGCGATTTCGATGCATGCCGCGGGCTGGGTGCGCGCCGATCCGCACCTGAGCGATGCAAGGCGCCTGCGCCGGACCGTCGTGGAGGCGTTCCCGACCAGCCCGGCGGCGGTGGACTTCCGCGTCATCGGCGCCGACGTTGCGCAGTGGCCGTGGCGCCCGTCGATTCGCGCACGCGACGCGGAGCCTGCGCCCTGGCGGCCCGAGGCGCTGGCGCAGCAACAAGCACATGAGGAAAGGGAAGGCCGTGTACACCGCTCAGGGCAATATTGAAAAGTCTCATCTGCTGAAGCAGCACCAGCCCATGGTGCGTCGCATGGCGCTCCAGATGCTGGCCAAGCTGCCCGCCAGCGTCGAGCTCGACGACCTGATCCAGGCCGGCATGATCGGCCTGCTGGACGCCTCCACCCGCTACCAGGACAACCGCGGCGCGCAGTTCGAAACCTTTGCGAGCCAGCGCATCCGCGGCGCCATGCTCGACGAGTTGCGCGCCAGCGACTGGGGCTCCCGCAACCTGCGCCAGCAGGCCCGCAAGGTCGAGCAGGCGATCCAGTCGCTGGAGCACCGGCTGGGCCGGCCCGCCACCGAAGGGGAGATCGCCAAGGAACTGAAGATGGACCTGGACGACTACCAGTCGCTGCTGCAGGAGATCCAGGGCTGCCAGCTGCTGTACGTCGAAGACTTTGCGCAGGAAGGCGAATCCGACAACCCCTGGCTCGACCGCCAGGCGCGCGGCGGCCGCCCCGGCGCCGACGACGACCCGCTGGCGCAACTGCTCGAGGCCGGTTTTCGCCACGAGCTGGTCGACGCCATCTCCGCCCTGCCCGAGCGCGACCAGCTGCTGCTGAACCTGTACTACGAGGAAGAACTGAACCTGCGCGAGATCGGCGCCATCCTGGAAGTGACCCAGTCGCGCGTGTGCCAGCTGCACGCCCAGGCCATCAGCCGGCTGCGCGCGCACCTGAAAGATTCGCTCTAGCGCCGCTTGACCCTCACGTAGCGGCAGGGTCTACGATGCCTTCAACTTGAGAGGGAAGGCATGTTCTTGAAGATCGGCGAACTCGCCCGGCGCACCGGGCTGACGGTTCGCGCATTGCGTCACTACGACGACATCGCACTGCTGGTGCCGTCCGAAAGATCCAGCGGCGGCTATCGCCTGTACGGCCGCAAGGACGTGGCGCGGCTCTACCGCATCCAGGCGCTGCGGCGCCTCGACCTGCCGCTTGCGGACATACAGCAACTGCTCGACGACGACGCCGGAGGGCTGCCGGAAGTGGTCGCACGGCAGGTGGCGCAGCTCGACGAAGAGATCCGGCGGACCTCCGCGCTGCGCACCCACCTGCTCGCGGTGCAGGGCCTGCTGCTGGCCAGTGAAGAGCCCGCCATCGACGACTGGCTGCTGGCGCTCGAAAGCATGGTTGCGGGCGCAAAGTACTTCAGCGACGACGAGCAGCGCACGCTCGAGGCGAAGCGCGGCGGCTCCACCGCCGCCATGGCGCCCGAGCGCGCGGAACTGTCGGAACTGCTGCGCAGCCTGGTCGCCGCCGAAACGCCGCCCGAGAGCCCGCAGGCGCAAGCCCTGGCGCAACGCTGGATTGCGCTGCTGCTTGAAGAAGCCGGCGGCGACGAAGGCCTGCTGATGAAGCTCTACGCCATGCACTGGAACGAGCCGTCGCTCCATGCGCTCACCGGCGTGGACCGCGCAGGCATCCGCTACATCTCGCACGCCATGGCGTTCGCGCGCCTGCAACTCTATGCGCCCTACTGCAGCGAGGAAGACATGGCCACGCTGCGCCGGCACTATGTTGCGCAGACCGATGCGTGGCCGCCGCTCATCGCGGAAGTCCGGCAGCAGATGATGGCCAAGGCACCCACCCACGGCCCCGCCATGCGCGCGCTGGCGTTGCGCTGGCAGGCGCTGTCGCTCGCCAAGGCCGGCGGCGACGCGGCACTGCATGCAAAGCTGCAGCGGGCGTTCCGCGAAGACGCGGCGCTGCGGGCCGGCTCGGGCATCGACGAGGCGCTGGCTGCCTACGTCGGGCAAGCCATTGCGCAGCTCGACGGCGCACCGCCCCTCCTGAACAAACCCGAAGGCACCCAGTGAACGCAGCAGCGCAGAAGAACCCTCACTTCTTTAGCGGCAACTACGCGCCGCTGAGCGAAGAGCACGACATTACCGCGCTCGAAATCGAAGGCGCGCTGCCGCCCGGGCTCTCGGGCAGCCTCTACCGCGTCGGCCCGAACCCGCAATTCACACCGCGCGACGACAGCTACCACTGGTTCTCGGGCGACGGCATGGTGCATGCCTTTCATATCGGCGAGGGCAAGGTGTCTTACAGCAACCGCTGGGCGCGCACGCCGAAATGGCAGCTCGAACACGAAGCCGGGCGCGCGCTCTTCGGCACCTTCGGCAACCCCGCCACCAGCGATCCGATTGCACATGGCCAGAACGGCGGCACCGCCAACACCAGCATGCTGTGGCATGGCAACCGGTTGTTCGCGCTTGAAGAATCGCACCAGCCTTTCGAACTCGATGCGTTTACGCTGGCTTCCAAGGGGCACCAGAGCTTCGGCGGAAGCGTGGCCTCGCGCTGCACCGCGCACCCGAAGATCGACCCCGAGACCGGCGAACTGCATTTCTTCGCGTACTCGCCCGACGGACCCTGCTCGCCGACCATGCTCTACGGCGTGATGGACCCGCACTGCGAAGTCACGCAAATGCAGTCGTTCACAGCGCCGCACGCCAGCATGGCACACGACTTCATGCTCACGCGCGAGCACGTTCTCTTTCCAGTCACGCCGCTGACGCTCAGCGTCGAGCGCGCGATGCAAGGCAAGCCGCTGCTGGCGTGGGACGCCACCAAGCGCACCCATGTCGGCGTGATGCGCCGCGGCAGCGCGGTCGACACCCTGCGCTGGTTCGACACCGACGCCTGCCACCTGTTCCACGTCATGAACGCCTGGGACGACGGCAACACCATCGTGGCCTATGTGATGCAGTCGGAAACCGCCCCCGGCCTGCCCGATGCCGAAGGCCGCGCCGGCGACCCGCACGCCATGGCGGCGCGTCTGTGCCGATGGACATTCGACCTGGCCGGCAAGAGCAGCGGCTTCCAGCGTGAATACCTGGACGACCTGGCAGCGGAGTTCCCGCGCATCGACGAGCGCTACACCGGCCGGCGCAACCGCTACGGTTTCTACACCTGCCATGCGACGCCGCGCGCGCGGGACGACTCTGAAAGCGTGCTCTACGACAGCCTTGCCCGGTTCGACTTCGAAAGCTCCACGCGCAGCCTGTACACGTTGCCGCAAGGAGACGTGGTGTCCGAACCGGTGTTCGTGCCGCGCGCGGCGGATGCGGCCGAGGGCGACGGCTGGCTGCTTGCCGTAGCCTGGCGCGAAAAGGAAAACCGCAGCGACCTGCTCGTGTTCGAGGCCATGCGCCTGTCCGCGGGGCCGGTTGCGGTCGCCCGCCTGCCGCACCGCGTGCCGTTCGGGTTTCACGGGAATTGGCGTCCGTGCAACAAAGTGACTTTAGACACTGGGGACAATCGTTCCTTCCCCCTAAATTTGCGCGGGGCCTGATCTCGGCCCTTTGCAACAAACGGGGAGGATCGCATGAAGAAGTCCACGGGCAAGCCACGCCGGCTCGCGCTTTCAAGATCGGCCATGGCCACGGCGGTAGCCGGGCTCATGGCTCTGGCGGGCTGCCAGAACATGCCCGCTCTCGATATGCAGATGGGCAGCCCATCCGCCAAGACGGTGGCCACCGGCAGCGCCGCAGGTTCGGCAACAGCCGGCGAAAGCAGCGCCCTCGAACGCTGCGACTCGCCGCTGGGCACCGTCTCGCTGATCGAGAACGTCAACGCCGGGTGGTACACCGTGCTCACCGGCGAATACCGCCTGCCGCCCACGGCCAACCTGCTGCGCCTCTTGGTGCAGCAGTCGAACTGCTTCGTGGTGGTCGAGCGCGGCGCGGCGGGCATGAACGCCATGAATCGCGAACGCGCGCTCATGCAGTCGGGCGAAATGCGCGGCGGCAGCAACTTCGGACGCGGCCAGATGGTGGCTTCGGACTACGGGCTGTCGCCCGAGATCGTGTTCAGCAACAACGACGCGGGCGGCATCGGCGGTGCGCTGGGCGGGTTGGTGGGCGGAGGACGAGGCCTCGCCATCGCCAAGCTGGGCGCGAGCTTGCAGACAAAGGAAGCCAGCGCACTGCTGACGCTTATCGACAACCGCTCGGGTGTGCAGGTGGCAGCGGCCGAAGGCAGTGCTTCGAAGACCGACTTCGCGGGCTTTGCCGGTCTGAGCGGCGTCTCCGCAGCCGGGGGCGTCGGCGGCTACACGCGCACGCCGCAGGGCAAGGTGATTGCCGCTGCGTTCATGGACTCCTTCAACCAGATGGTCCGGTCGCTGCGCAGCTACAAGGCGCAGACGGTACGCGGCCAGGGCCTCGGCGGCGGCGGGCGCCTGGGTGTCGATGGCGGAGCAGCCCCTTCGTCGACTTCGGCGCCGTCTGCGTCGAATCGCAGAGGCAAGTAGGCCCGCGGCTCCGGGGCGAATCGCCCTGGCTTCCGGGCCATTGGCAAGCCCTTAGAACCCGAGGCTCTCCAGCAGGTCGTCCACCTGCGCCTGGCCGGTCACGGCGTCCGGGTTGCCGGCCACCACCTGCGGGCCGTTCTGCAGGCTGTTGGCCTCCGCCTCGTGGCGTTTTTCAAGATGCTTTTCGATGTGCGAGTTGTCGATCAGCACCTGGAGCAGTTGCGTCTCCACGTCGTTGACCACTTCCATCATCTTCTTGATGACCTGGCCGGTCAGGTCCTGGAAGTCTTGCGCCATCAGGATTTCGATCAGCTGCGTGTTGATGGCGCCGGCCTTCTGCGGCACTTCCTGCAGGTAGCCGCGCGTGTCCATGACCAGCTGGCGCGCATGGTCCAGCTCGACCGGGTTCGCAAACCATTCGTCCCAGCGCTTGCTGAGCCCCTTGGCGCTGCTTGCAAGGTCTTCCTGCAGCGGCTGCGCCAGGTCGATGGCGTTGAGCGCGCGGTGCGCCGCCCGCTCGGTCATCGAGGCGATGTAGCCCAGCCGGTCGCGCGCATCCGGAATGGCCTGCGCGGCCTTGGCCACCTGCTTGTCGAGCCCCAGCTCGCGCAGGCCTTCGCGCAATTGCCGGGTCAGCTGCCCGATGCGCCCGAGCAACTCTTCGGCGGTGTTCCCGTGCTCCACGGGTTCGAGCGCAGCGTGTGTCATTTCAGGCCGCCTCTTTCTGGAGCTTCTCGAAGATCTTGTTGATCTTCTCCTCGAGCGTGGCCGCCGTGAAGGGCTTGACCACATACCCATTGGCGCCTGCCTGAGCGGCCGCGATGATGTTTTCCTTCTTGGCTTCGGCCGTGACCATGAGCACCGGCAGCTTGCCGAGCTCGGGGTCGGCGCGAATGGTCTGCAGCATGGTCAGGCCGTCCATGTTGGGCATGTTCCAGTCCGACACCACAAAGCCGAAGTTCCCGCCGCGCAGCTTCTCGATGCCGGCCGCGCCGTCTTCCGCCTCGTCGACGTTCAGGAACTCGAGTTCCTTCAACAGGTTGCGCACGATGCGGCGCATGGTCGGGAAGTCGTCCACAACCAAAATTTTGATGCTCTTATCGATCACGATTTTTCCAACTCCAACAGTTCGTTTTCAAACCCGGTTCGCGCGTTCGCCGAAGGTGCGCAGATGGGCCAGCACGCGGCGCCCCATCTCTCCCAGCGGCGCCACGTCGTCAACGGCACCCAATGCAATGGCCTCGCGCGGCATGCCGAAGACCACGCAGCTCGCTTCGTCCTGCGCAAATGTGTAGGCGCCCGCCTGCTTCATGCGCAGCAGGCCTTCGGCACCGTCCTTGCCCATGCCCGTCAGGATCATTCCGATCGCGTTCTTGCCGGCATGCCGCGCTGCCGAGTCGAAGAGCACGTCGATGGAAGGACGATGGCGGTTCACCGGCGGCTCCTCGTTCAGCTGGGCCACGTAGTTGGCGCCGCTGCGGCTGAGCGACAGGTGAAAGCCGCCCGGCGCAATGTAGGCATAGCCCGGCAGCACGCGCTCGCCGTGCTCGGCCTCTTTCACGGTGATGCGGCACAGGCCGTTCAGGCGCTGCGCAAAAGACCGCGTGAACCCGGCCGGCATGTGCTGCGCAATGAGCACGGCCGGTGCGTCCGGCGGCAGCGGCAGCAGCACTTCGCGGATGGCTTCCGTTCCGCCCGTGGAGGCGCCGATGATGATGAGCTTCTCGGTGCTCAGCAGCGGGCTGCGCAGCATCGGTTCCTGCGGGCTCTCCGGCGCACCCTTCGCCGAGGCGGCGTGACGGCTCGGCAGCAGCCGCGCCGCGGCGGCCGTGCGGATCTTGCCCGCGATGATTTCGGTGTACTGCATGAGGCCGTCGCGCACGCCAAGGCGCGGCTTGGTCACGAAGTCGATGGCGCCCAGCTCCAGCGCACGCAGCGCAATTTCCGAGCCGCGCTCGGTCAGCGACGACACCATGACCACCGGCATCGGGCGCAGGCGCATGAGCTTCTCGAGAAATTCCAGACCGTCCATGCGCGGCATCTCGACGTCGAGCGTGAGCACGTCCGGATTCGTCACCTTGATGAGGTCGCGCGCCTGCAGCGGATCGGCCGCGGTGCCGACCACCGTCATGTCGGCCTGGCTGTTGATGATCTCCGTCATCACGCTGCGGATCAGCGCCGAATCGTCGACGCAAACTACCTTGATCTTCTTCATGCGACCCAACTTCCTTTGCCATACGTGGCAGACCATTTGCGCAGCAGCTCGCCTTCGTCGTGCTGGACCGCCTGAATATCGACTTGCGCGCGCAGCTTGCGCACCACCGCCTTACCGGTAGGCAGCAGGCACACGCGGCGCGCGTGCAGGCCGCGCAAGTCCTGCGCGGCGATGGTGATGCGCTGCTTCTCGAGGTAACGCAGCACGAAGTCGGCGTTCCGCCCGCCGATGTTGAGCATGGTCATGTTGGCCAGCACCGCTGCGCCGCCGAAGACCTTGGCCCGCAGGCGTTCGCGCCTGGCGCCGGCGCGCAGCAGCTCGGCAATGAGCACGTCCATGGCATAGGCGCCGTAGCGCATCGACTCGACCTGGTCGCGCGCGTCGGCCTCGGCATCGTCCGGGAGCATGAAGTGGTTCATGCCCGCGACCCCCGCTTCCACGTCGGTGATGCAGGCCGCCACGCAGGAGCCCAGCACAGTGGTGAGCAGGATGCCTGCATCGGTCACGTAGTACTCCGCCGGCAGCAGCTTGACTGCCGTGCAGTCGAAGTCGCGGTCGAAGTAGTGGTGAGTGGCCACCGAACCCGGCACGGCCGGCGGCCTGGAACCCCGCTCCTGAAGCAGGCTCGGATTCATGCGCGCGCCTTGCTCAGCGTGTACACCGTCTGCCCGACCGTCTTGAACGTCTGGTTCACCAGCGAGGCGTTTTCGGAATGCCCTGCAAACAGCAGACCGTTCGGCTTCAACAGAGGCACGAAGCGGTCCAGCAGCTTCTTCTGCGTGGGCTTGTCGAAATAGATCATCACGTTGCGGCAGAAGATCGCGTCCACGGGCTCTTTCACCGGCCATCCCGCGTCCAGCAGGTTGAGCCGCGAGAACTTGACCATGGCGGCCACTTCGGGGCGCACCCTCACCTTGCCCGCGTTGGCACCCGTGCCCTTGTTGAAGAAGCGCCGCAGGCGCTCCGGAGAGAGCCGGTTCACCTGCTCCATGGTGAACACCGCGGCCGAGGCCTTGGCCAGCACCGAGGTGTCGATGTCGGTGGCAATCACGCGGGCGGTGCTCGCGCGCTCGCCGAGCGCCTCCATCAGCGTGATGGCGATCGAATAGGGTTCTTCGCCGGTCGATGCGGCCGCGCACCACACGGTGACTGGCTGCGTCGCCTTGCGTGCCAGGTCCGCAAGCACCGGAAAGTGGTGCGCTTCGCGAAAGAAGGACGTCAGGTTGGTGGTCAGCGAGTTGATGAACAGCTGCCACTCGTCGCCGTCGCGGCTGTCTTCCAGCATGCCCAGGTAGGTGGAGAACTGGGGCAGCCCCAGGTCGCGCAAGCGGCGCGAGAGCCGGCTGTACACCATCTGCCGCTTGTGCTCGCCCAGGGCGATGCCGGCGCGGCGGTGAATGAGCGTGCGAATCCGCGAGAAGTCGCTGTCGGTAAAGAGAAATTCGGAGGTCATGCTCAATGCCATCAATGGCCGTCAATGGGCACCGCGTCCTGCGACCAGGCCAGCGCGGAAAGGTGTGCGGCGTTGACCTGGTCGGCGCTCAGCAGCAGCGCCTCCGCCAGGCGCGGCGCATCGCCGGTGTCCAGCTCGCAGGCCTCGGCCAGCGAGAGGAAGGGGCCGTACACGCCGCCGCGCGTCAGGATGGCTTGCTGAACCGAATCGGAGAGCTGAACCTTGCTGAGCACCTCTTGCATCGGGATGCCGAGCAGCTGGTCGATGAGCGAGAACATGCCCACGACGAAAAGGTTGTCCGACTCGCCGCGCGGCAGCATGATTTCGCCCATCAGCTCGACGAACCGGCCGCGCATGATGGCCTTCTTCATCATGAAGGGCGGGCTGCCGGTCGGGTTGCTGGTTGCCAGCAGCATCGACAGCCAGCGGAACAGCGGCGAGTAGCCGAGCATGGTCACCGCATGGTGCAGCGAATGGATCTCGACGCCCGCGCCCACGGCGGGCGAGTTCATGTGGCGCAGCAGCCTGTAGGTGAGCGCCGCGTCGCGCTTGAGGGCGGCTTCGATCTCGCGCAGGTCTTCGTTGCGCTGGATCATCTGCAAAAGCCGCATGATCAGGATCGATTCGGGCTCCAGCGCGTGGCTGCCGGTTTTCACCACGGGCGGCGGCAGGCCGCAGCTCGGATCGGCAAACACGTCGATGCGGCGCGCGGCGCAAGCCTCGAAGTCTTTCCACGAAGCCATGCGCGTCGCAATCGGCTGAACGGGCATGTGGTCGGGCTGCTCGCCGCGGCGCGCGGCCGCAACGAGCATGGGGTCTCCGCCGCCCACGTCGAAGTGGGTCACCATGCCCAGCAGCTCGTGGTCTTCGGGCAGCGCAGTGGCGCCGCGCAGCATGAAGCTGAACCCCTGCTCGCGAAGGAACAGCAGCACCGGCCGGAGATCCTCGTTCGCAAGATCGGCAAGCTCCACGCAGAACACGGTGTATTCGGGCGGCAGCGATTGCAGCGCGCCGTGCGCCAGCGATTCGGCGTTCACATCGAAGAACAATTCGCTGCGCCCCAGCTGCCAGGGAGTGTCCGGCGGATTGAGGTGCTCGGTCACGCAGGCCACCAGGGCCTTGAACTGCGTGATCGCGTCGGGCGCCTCTTCGGGCTTGGCCGCCGGGCGCCAGTTGAGCTTGTAGCCCGCAACGCGCTTCTGGGCATCCAGCAGCAGGGTGTAGGCCACATAGCCGTCTGCATTGCGCAAGGCCGTCAAGTCTTTCGACTGTCCGGCTGCCGCGGTTTCTTCGGCGGTGGAGCGCCGGAAAAAATCAAAACGCATTGCATCGTCTCCGTATGGTTATCGTTTTCAGGCGGCAACCGGGTCCATCCGGGCCGCATGCGCCAGGGCGGTGGTGCGCGTCACGTGCGCGCGCTGGATGCGCGGCATGGCATCCACGTCGATGATGAAAGCCACGCTGCCGTCGCCCAGGATCGTTGCGGCCGAGATGCCCGGAACCTTGCGGTAGTTGGTTTCCAGGTTCTTCACCACCACCTGGTGCTGGCCGAGCAGTTCGTCGACCAGGAGCGCAAAGCGCGTTTCGCCGGCCTGCACGATCACCAGGATGCCCTGCGTGGGGTCGGTCTGCGCGCCCGACACGTCGAACACGCTGTGCAGCTCGATGAGCGGCAGGTATTCGCCGCGCACCTTGATCACGTGGCCGTCGCTGGTAATCGAATGCAGGTGCTCGGGCCGCGGCTGCAGCGACTCGATCACATAGCTGAGCGGCAGGATGTAGGCCTCGGTGCCCACCTTGACGGACATGCCGTTCAAAATGGCCAGCGTGAGCGGCAGCACGATGCGGGTGGTGGTTCCCCAGCCTTCGCGCGAGCTGATCTCGACATGCCCGCCCATCTCCTGGATGTTGCGCTTGACCACGTCCATGCCCACGCCGCGGCCCGAGATGTCGGTGACCTGCTCGGCCGTGGAGAAGCCGGGCGCGAAGATCAGCTGCCACACCTCGTCGTCGGGCATGGTCTCGGTCACGGGCAGCCCCTGCTGCATGGCCTTGGCCAGGATCTTTTCGCGGTTGAGGCCAGCGCCGTCGTCGCTCACCTCGATCACGATGTTGCCGCCGTGGTGCTGGGCTGACAGCAGCAGCTGCCCTTCGGCTTCCTTGCCCTTGGCAATGCGCTGCGACGGCGTTTCAATGCCGTGGTCGAGGCTGTTGCGCACCAGGTGCGTGAGCGGATCGATGATGCGTTCGATCAGGCCCTTGTCGAGTTCGGTTTCCTTGCCGAAGGTGTCCAGGCGCACCTCCTTGCCGAGCTTGGCGCTCACGTCGCGAATCACGCGCGGGAAGCGGCTGAACACATAGTCCATCGGCATCATGCGGATCGACATGACCGACTCCTGCAGGTCGCGGGCGTTGCGCTCCAGGTGGCCCAGGCCGCTCAGGAAGCGCTCGCACTCCACGGGGTCGAGCATGGTGGCGGCCTGCGTCAGCATCGACTGGGTGATGACGAGTTCGCCGACCAGATTGATGAGCTGGTCGACCTTCTCCACGTCCACGCGGATCGAACTCGAGTCCTTTGCGGCCGTGGCCGCACCCGCGGCGGAAGGCTTGGCGGCCGCGCCTGCGGGTGCCGCGGCGGGTCGGGCCGCTGCCGGGGCAGCCGGCGCGGCGGCCACTGCTGCCACCGCGGCAATAGGCGGCAGGTTTGCCGCGCTCGCAGCGCTTTCGGCGCCCACCGCAGCGGCGGCTTCCGGCGTGATCTCGATCTGCGATTCGTCGATGACGAAGCAGCACACGGCAATGATGTCGTCCGGCGAGCAGGTGGTCTCGAGCACCACCGTCAGCTGGTCGTTGCTGCGCGTGCGCGACAGCAGCTTGCCGAGGTTTCCGAGCTCGTCGGCCAGCAGGTCGCATTCGCTGTCGGAAAGGCGCGAGAACTTGATGCGCAGCGCGTCATGCCCCGCTGCGGCCGCAGCGGCGACAACAGGGGCGGCAACCGCCACCGGCGCTGGCGCGGGCGCGGGGGCCGGGGCCGGTGCGGCGGTTGCGCCGCCCTCGGTCTCTAGCGCGAGCTGCCGGAGCACGCCGCAGATGTGGGCGACCATTTCGGGATCGGGTTCGTTCTCGGCCTGATAGGCAATCAGTTGTTCTTGCAAGGCGTCCTTCGTTTCCAGAAATGCATCGATCATCGAGCGGCTCAGGTTCAGCTGGCCATGGCGCGCGCGGTCGAGCAGGGTTTCAAGCAGGTGCGTCGTATCGGTCAGCGCAACAAAGCCGAACGTGGCCGCGCCGCCCTTGATGGAGTGCGCGGCACGAAAGATCGCGTTGAGCTGCTCGCTGTCGGGCGCGTCGGCGTCCAGCTCGAGAAGCAATTGCTCCATCTGCGCCAGAAGCTCGACGGCTTCGACAAAAAATGCCTGGGTGAACTGACTGAGATCCATCGTTGCTCCGAACCGGCTTGCTGTAGGGCCGGCATCAATTTCTATGGGTGCTCTGCGGAAGCGCCGCCGCCGGCGCTCCCCCTGGCCGTTACCTTGACGCTCTGGGCGGGGAGCAGCGGCGAAGGCGACGACTGTGACTTGGCGGGCCAGCTCGCGGCATTGCCGCTTCCGCTGTTCTCGCGCTCTATCTGGTGCTGGGTGCGGTGGTTGAGCAAAATGATGCTGATGCGCCGGTTGATCGGATTGCGCGGATTGCTCCTGTCCAGGTGCATGCTGTCGGCCAGCCCGACCACGCGCAGCACCTTGTTCTCGGCCATGCCGCCCACCACCAGTTCGCGCCGCGAGGCATTGGCCCGGTCGGCCGAGAGCTCCCAGTTGCCGTAGGAACGGTCGCCGTTGGTGTAGACGATGGCGTCGGTATGGCCCGACAGGGTGATCTTGTTGGGCAGCTCGTTGAGCGTGGGGCCGATCTCCCGCAGGATGGCGCGCATGTGCGGCACCAGCTGCGCGCTCGCCAGGTCGAACATCGGGCGGTTCTCGCTGTCGACGATCTGCAGGCGCAGCCCCTCTGTGGTGATGTCGATCAATATCTGCGAGCGGAACTGCTTGAACACCGGGCTGTTCTCGATGAGCTTGTCCAGCCGGTCCTTCATGCTGGCCAGGCGCTCGGCGTCGGCGTCTTCTTCGGCGTCGGCCCGCTGGACCTCGCCATCGGCGCGCGTGCTCGGGTCCATGCCGCCGCCCGGAATCACGCTTTCGCTGGTGCTGCTTTTCTCGCCGCCGTTGATGGCCACCTTCAGCGGCATGCGAAAGTGTTCCGCAATGCCTTCACGCTGCTTGGGCGAGGCATTGGACAACAGCCACATCACGAGAAAGAACGCCATCATGGCCGTCATGAAGTCGGCATAGGCGATCTTCCAGCCGCCGCCGTGCCCGCCGCCTCCGTGGGCGGGAACGCGCTTGACGACGACCCTGTGTTTTTCCGTGCTCATGGCAATGTTCCACGCCGTGTATCAGCGGGCCTTGACCTCGCGCACGTGGCTGTCCAGCTCGGTGAAGCTGGGCCGCTCGGTCGAGAACAGCACCTTGCGGCCGAATTCCACCGCCAGCTGCGGTGCGTACCCGTTCAGGCTTGCGAGCAGCGTGACCTTGGTGCACTGGTACATCTTCATGCTCTCGGCCACCTTCTGCTCGATGAGCGAAGCCAGCGGCGAGACGAAGCCGTAGGCCATCAGCACGCCCAGGAAGGTGCCCACCATCGCGTGCGCAATCAGCGCGCCCATCTCCGAAGGCGGCAGGTCGGCCGAGGCCAGCGCATGCACCACGCCCATCACGGCCGCAACGATGCCCAGCGCGGGCAGCGCGTCGCCCACGCGCGAAAGGCTGTGCATGGGTACTTCGGCTTCGTGCTTGATGGTTTCGATCTCGTGGTCCATCAGCGCTTCGATCTCGAAGGCGTCGGTGTTGCCGCTGATGACCAGCCGCAGGTAGTCGCAAAGAAACTCCATCACGGCCTCGTCGGCCAGGATGTTGGGGTAGCGCGCAAAGATCTCGCTCTTGGCCGGGTCCTCCACGTCGGACTCCAGCTTCATCATTCCTTCCTTGCGCGCCTTGGCCAGCAGTTCATAGAGCAGCGCCAGAAGGTCCAGGTAGAGCTGCCGGTTGTGCTTGGACGAGCGCAGCAGGAGCGGCAACTCCTTGAGCGTGGACTTGATCGTCTTGCCGTTATTGCCCGCAATGAAGGCGCCCAGCGCGGAGCCGCCGATCATCAACAGCTCGACCGGCTGGAACAGCACGCCGAAGTGCCCGCCCATGAGCGCATAGCCGCCGAACACGGCGCCTATGACCACCAGATAACCAACCAAAAGGAGCACGCGCTTCCCCTACTGCCCTTGAGGCGTCGATTCAAAAGCCTTGCCCACGGGGGCAAGGTCCGCTTTTTTCAATGAAGTCCACCGCCGTCGAGCGCCGACTCCACGGCAAGACCAATGCTTTCCATGCCCGGCACCGCGATCTCCCCGGCCGCCGCGCGCTTCGAACCGCGCGCCTTGCCTGCCCGCGACGGGGGCCGGCACAGCACGCAGACGTACCCGCTCTTGTGGTCGTGCGCATGCGCCACGAACTGCCCCGCGCACCGGCAGCAGGTGCTCAGCTGCAGCATGTCGCTGTCGAAGAAGCGAACCATCGTGTATGCACGCGTGAAATCCAGAATTGGCTCGCTTTCCTGCGCTTCAATTTGCTGCAAATACAATTTGTAGCTTTTAATCAATACCCAAACCTTTTCTTCATCGGAATGGGTTTTCATGAATTGATACATGTTGTAAAACATTGACGAATGGATATTCGCCAGCCACGTCATATACCAATCAGTTGAAAAGGGGAGCAGCCCCTTGGGCGGAGAGACGCCCTTGATTTCCTTGTAGAGGCGGATGAGCCGCTCGCGGCTCAGGCCCACTTCCGACTCAAGGAACTGCAGGCGGGCGCCGAGGTGGATCAGCTGGATCGCCAGCTGAACTTCGCGCACTTCGCCAAGGACGCTCTTGGTGCTCATACGGCTGCGGTCTCTTTTTGGCTCTGCAGGCTTCGTGCAGACATCAGTATCGACATGTGCGCTTGTTGCAGCATCGTGTCCTTACCTTCGCCAACCACCGCCGACATCGACGCATGCTCGTCGAGCCGGAAACTGCACAGCAGGAAGTTCGACGCCGCCAGTTTGAGGATCTGCGCCAGCGACATATTCGCCAGCATGTCGGCCAGTTCCCGGCTCACGCCCAGGCGGAACATCGCTGCCACACGGTCCTGCTTGACCAGCTTCTGCGCAAGCAACATGTAGGCGAGATTGATGTCACCGATCTCGCGGGAGATCTCGCCGTTGGCCACGTTCATCACAATATCCGTTTCCAAAATTGCACTCCGTTCAGTCATGTCTTGAGTGAATTATTCCAACTATTTAACACTTTGTAACTTTCGATCACGGGGAAACTGTAAAGCGAGCTACAAGTACATGTAAGCTTTTGTTGCAACCACGTTACGTGGTTTCCACCGATGAAATTAGTTCTCACTTCTTCTCGATAGTTAATTACAAAGCATTAACTTTTCCGGGCCCTGCGGCACCCTGGTCGGCTTCGATCCCGTGGATCCACGCCATCACCTCTGCCACGGCCAGATAGAGCTGCGGGGGGATCTGCCGGTCGAGATCCACCTGCATCAGCAGCTTGATCAGGTCCGCAGAGGCGTGCACGTACACGCCGTTCTCCCGCGCCTGCCGCAGGATCGATTCCGCCGTTACCCCGTAACCCTTGGCCACCACCACCGGCGCCTTCGCCTGGTCGGCATAGGAGAGAGCCACCGCGCTCGGGCGCGTATCGGTCGAGGCAGTCATTCGGCATGCTCCACCGGGCGCATCGCCGTGATCTGCAGGTCTTGCAAGCGCAATCCGGCGGCCTCGAGGCGCGGCCCCAGCTCGCCGCTGTCGCTGCGCAAGCGCGCGAGCGTTGCGGTTTCGCTTGCGGCAAGGCGGGCCTGAACGAGTTCACCCGTCAGGCTCAGCCGCAGATCGACGGCACCCAGCCTGGGCAGCGAGAGCGAAACGGTGGTCGACCAGCTGCGCGGGCGCTCCTGGCGTTCGTCGTTGCGTTGGTCTCCGGGCGCATCGGCGGGCTGGTCGGGCTCTTCGTGGATCGACCACTCCATCGGAACATTCGGCCATGCCTGGCCGCTCCAGCGGAAAACCGAGGTGGCCAGCAGATCGAGCTGCTGGTGCACCAGTGCCACAGTTTGGGGGTGAATCATTTCAGCCGGTGCGGCCACCGAAGCAGCCGTGCGCGCGGAAGAAGCAGCGGCACTGTTTTCGCCGAGGCTGCGGCTCGCGTTGCGCTCGTCGGAAACCACGCCCGCATCACTCGCATTGCCCGCAAGAGCCGGAACCGCGGCCGAAGCCACCGGAACTCCCTGGCTCGTGTAGACCGACGCGGGCGGTGGTTGCGTGGCCGCACCTGGCGGAACAGCAACGGGTTGCCCTTGGACGGGTGCGCCCTGCAAAGGCTGGCTCGCCGCGGGAATGGACGGGCCCGCGGCGGCAACGGGTTGGCCAGCGGCGGGAGCCGCCAAAAGTTGCTCCGCAGCGACGGGTCGGCCCGGAATTACCTGGACGGGCTGCGCCTGCGCAGGCACCTGAGACTGCGGCTGCGCCGCCCCAGCATTGGTGGGCGTAGCTGCCTGCGTCAACCGCATCTGCGGCTCCTGCGCCAGTTGCTGCACGGTGCGAAGGCCGTTGGCAAATTCGACCAGATGCGATTCGTAGAACAGGCCGCTTGCTGCCACGGTCTGCGCCAGCGCGCCGGCGAGCACGGGCGCCGCGGGCGTCTGCGCCGAGGGCCACAGGGGCGCCGCGCCACGCACAGGCTCGGGGTCGGCTTGAAGATCGGCCAGCACGGCGCTGATGGCGCGGGCCGCCGCCGACCACTGGGTAGCCACCGAAGGCGGTGCATCGGAGGCGCGCGGTGCGCCCGTCGGCACCTTGGCCGGCAGCACGGCCTCGAGCAGCGAGTGGGACGGCAGCCGAACATCGTTCTTGACCTGCTGGACCTCGGCCACGGCGCCGGCCGGCAAGCTGGTGCCGACCTCGGTCTGCAGCGCAGCGAGCTCCGGCCGCAGTGCGGCGAGCTTCGTTGCGAGCGGCGCATCGGCGAGTCCGATCGATCTGTTCATTGCGTTTGCCGTGCTCTCTTGCAGGTCAATACGGCGTGCCGTATGCCCTGCCGAGTTCGCTGCGCATCTGCAACTGGGCCATCTTCGACACCAGGTCCTCGAGCTGCGGCTTGACCATGTCGCACACTTCTTCCTGGTCGGAATGGATGCAATCGATCAGGTTGCGCACCTGCTCCAGCTGCACGGGGTCCAGCGACACCTTGCCGATGGCCTTGAGGCGGTCGACCAGCGCCGCGCAACGGGCTTCGAGCTCGGCAAGCCGTTCCCATTCCTTGGCGCGGGCGAGCGCCGCCATGAGCGACATGGTCGAAGCCAGTTCGCTGTAGCAGTGCAGGACTTCGTGGCGGACCGGCATGGCCTGCGATTCCGGTGTTTCAGTTGTCGGCACTTGCACCGCCGACTTCGCGCCATGCGGACGCAATGTTCTCGAGAATCGCTTCGGCCTCGTCGAGCGCCTTCACGTCGTGGTGCAGGTTTGCGTACAGCAGCCGGCGAATCACGAAGTCGTACAGCGCCGACAGGTTGGCCACCAGCTCGGCGCCCGCGGCGCCTGCCGCCTTGGCGTCCAGGCTGGCCTTCAGGCCGTTGTCGACGATGCTGATGGCCTTGGAAATCGCGTTGCCCTTGGCCACGGTGTCGCCGCTCGTCATGTGGTGCCGCGCCATGCCGATGGTGGTGACGACGCCGTCGAACAGCATGACGATGAGCTGGTGCGGCGAGGCACTCATGGCCTGCGTTTCCACGCCGACGCGGGCATACGCGTTGGCACCGGCCCTGAAGTTGTGAGAGGTGTACATGGATTGCTCCGCTGGAATTACTTGCTGCTGCTGCTTTGCATGCTTGCGAACTGCTGCGTGAGATAAGTGCTGGTGCTGCTCATCTGGCTCATCAGCAGGTCGAGCTGGGTGAACTGCGCGCGATAGCGCTCCACCTTGGCATCCACGCGCATCTTCATGTCGGTGAATTGCTGGTCGAGCTGCTTGAGGGAGGCCGTCATGCCGTCCGAAGCCACCTTGAGCGCGCCGCCGGTGGAGGTGAGGTTGTCCACCACCGCGCTGATCTGCTTGCCGTAGCCAGCGGTGCTGCCGGTCGCGCTGGCAAAGAGCCCCGCAACGCCCGAAAGATTGGTGCTGACGGCCGTCTTGAGCTTGGCCGAATCGACGGCCATGGTGCCGTCCTTCTGGAACGTGACGCCGATTTCCGACAGCACCTTCAGATCGGTCGGGCCGCCGGCCTGCGGCGTGGTGAGCGCCTGGCGAATGCGGGTCTGCAGGTTGCGCAGCGTGGAGTCGCCGACCAGCGCGGCGCCGGTCTTCGAATCCTTGTCGTAAGTGGTCAAGGTGTTGGCGGTGGCCTGCAGGCTGTTGTAGGCCCTGACGAAATCATTGATCGCTGCCTCCACCGTAGCCGTGTCGGGCTGCGTTGCAAGGTTGCTGGAGCCGGTCTTCAGCAGGTTCAGCGTGGTGCCCTGGATGGCTTCCTTCACGGTGTTGCTCGCGCTGGTCACGGCAATGCCGTTGACCGTGAGCTGCGCGTTCTGCGCGGCCACCGTCTGGCGCAGGTTCTGCGTACTCGCGGGGTCGTTGTTCAACAGGCCCTGCAGCGACGCATCGCCGGCCACCGAGATGCGCATGCTCGATGCTTCGCCCGTTTGCGAAGACGTCAGCACCAGCCGGTGCGGCGTGCCGCTGCCGTCGTTCACGATACTGGCCGACACGCCGGCCTTGGCCGCGTTGATCGCGTCGCGGATGCCTTCGAGGGTGTTGTTGGTGCCGTTGATGGTGATCGGCACGGCGGTGCGGCTCGCATCCTTCGTGAAGCTCGCACCCGTGTAGGTTCCGGTTGCGGCATCGAGCGTGCCGCCGCCCACGGTGCCGAAGTCGATGGTGATGGTGCCGGTGCCGACGGCGGCCTTGGCGTCGGCCCGACCAGCTGCCACCAGCGATTGCGACTGCGCAAGCTTGGTTACGTCAACCGTGTAGGTGCCGGCCGTGGCCGTGCTGCCGGCCGATGCCGTCAGCACCTCGGGCACGCTCGACGTGACCTTTGCGCCCTGGAACAGCGCGGGGTCGGACAGCTTCTTGGCCGCCGCCTGCAGCGTGCTGAGCGAGTTCTGCAGCGTGCCGTAGGCCGAGAGCTTGCTCGTGTAGCTCACCTGCCGTTGCTGCAACAGCACGAGCGGCTGGCTCTCCGCCGTTTCGAGCTGCGTAAGCAAGGTGCTCAGGTCGAGCTTGGAGCCAACGCCAAGGCTGCTGATCGATGCCATGTTGAGATGTCCTGAAAACTACGAATAGGAGAAAAAGAAAAAAGAAGGAGATCCGTCAGGCTTCCTGGCTCACCAGCAGGCCGGGCGCCTTGCCCAGCACCTTGGCGATGCGCACCACTTCCTCCGAAGGAATCTGGCGGATGACTTCACCGCTCGCGCGGTCGACCACCTTGACGATCATCTTGTCGGTGTCCTCGTCCAGCTCGAACTGCAGCCCGACCGAACGGCTCTGCAGCGAGGTGTTGATCTCGCGCACCGCCTCGGCAACCTGCGTGGGCGTTGCTTCCTCGACCACGGCCGCCGGCACTGCCGACGACTCCGCCGAAGCGGGCGCGGCTGCGCCGGCCGTCCGCTCGGAGAGCATCTGCATCCACTGCTGGCCTTCCGCCGCCGGGGCTACGGGAATCGACATGATTTCCACCTTCTTGATTGCTTTCGCTGTCGTCTGCGGCCTGGCCGGAGCCAAGCCGCAGGGAACAGCGCAGGCGGAGCCGGGCTTGCACCCGGGCGCCTGCGCAATGCCTTACTGGATCAACGCAGGAGCGACAGCACGCCTTGCGTGGTCTGGTTCGCCTGGGCCAGCACCGAGGTACCAGCTTGTTGCAGGATCTGAGCGCGGGTCATGTTCGACACTTCGACTGCGTAGTCGGCGTCTTCGATGCGCGAACGCGAAGAAGACAGGTTGGTCACCGTGGTGCCGAGGTTGGCGATCGTGGAGTCGAAACGGTTCTGCACCGCACCCAGCGAGCTGCGCAGGTCGTCGACCATCTTCAGAGCTGCGTCGAGCTTCTTCATCGGGTCGATCGAAGCCGCACCGGCGAACTCGGCCGTCTTGCCAGCACCGCTCAGGACGATGTCCGTGCCGGTGTTGTCGAAGTCGGTGGGCGTTGCGCCGCCGTTGGCCAATGCGCCACCGCCGACCGCGAAGTTCTTGCCTTGCACGGCAACGTAAGCGGTAGCGGCGCCAGCAGCGTCCACACCCACCTTCACCAGCTGGTCGGCCAGTGCAACAGCGGTCGTCACGCCGTTGTCGGTGTCGGTGAACTCGACGTCGGCCACGTTCAGGACCACGTCGCCGGTCGTGTCGTCCACCGAAGCAGCGTAGAAGTCGTCACCCGACTTGACCACGAAGTTGGCGGTTGCGGCGCCGGTGGCGTCCTTCACGTTGTGCAGGCTCAGCGAAGAAGCATCCACGCCCAGCGAGGTGGCAGCCGACGAGAGGTCGACGTCCGCCGGCGTGCCGCCGAGGTTGGTCTGCGTGATCGGAGCGCTGACGGGCAGAGCGTTGCTGCTGACAGAGAAGCCAGCCAGGCCGAGCGTCGTCGAGTCGATCTGCTTGAGGTCGATCTTGATCGTTTCGCCGTCGTTGGCACCGACTTGCACGGTCAGCGGCTTGGCGCCGGCCGAGAGAACCTTCACGCCGTTGAAATCGGTCTGTGCCGAGACACGGTCGATTTCGCTCATGCGCTGGGTGATTTCGTCCTGGATGGACTTCAGGTCGCTGGCCGAGTTGCTGCCGTTGGCGGCTTGCACTGCGAGCTCACGAACGCGCTGCAGGTTGTTGTTCACTTCCTTCAGTGCGCCTTCAGTCGTTTGCGCCAGCGAGATGCCGTCGTTGGCGTTGCGCTGGGCTTGCGACAGGCCCTTGATGTTGGCGGTGAAGCGGTTGGCAATGGCCTGGCCCGCTGCGTCGTCCTTGGCACCGTTGATGCGCAGGCCCGAAGACAGGCGCTGGATCGCGGTGTTCAGCGACGATTGCGACGCGTTGAGGTTGTTCTGCGTGAGCAGCGAGAGACTGTTGGTGTTGATGACTTGCGCCATTTTCGACTCCTGATAGACAAAGGTTGTGGACTCCGGCCGTCCGGCCGCAACGCTGGACCCGCTCCCACTGTGAGACTCAAGCCATCGTTGGTTTAGTTATCGGCAGGGGTTTCCAAACATTTAGAGTCCGGCGCAAAAAAGTTGCGCTGCCCACAACCCACAGGGATCAGGCGGGCAGGTTCATCACTTCCTGATAAGCAGCCACCAGGCGGTTGCGCACCTGCAGGCCGGTCTGGAAAGCCACGTTGGCCTTCTGCAGGTCGACCATCACGTCGTTCAGCGCAACGCCCGGCTTGCCCATTTCAAAGTCTTCGGCCTGGCCGTAGGCCTTGGTCTGCGCGGTGCTGATGTTGTCCAGAGAACGGCGGAGCTCGGCGGCAAAACCACCCGGCTCGGCTGCTTCGGCGGCGGGCTGGGCAATGCCCGTCTGGAGCGAGGTGACCCGCATCTGCTGCAAGACGGACTCGATGGCGGCAATCGACATGGAATGCTTTCTATGTGTGTGAATCTGGGGGTGGACAAGGAAGCACCGGGGCGCCTCCGCGTGTTTTCAGCGTATCAGGGGAAGCCCTTGGGACATGCCCCCAACTGACGGCAAAACCCCCAGTTGTTCGACCAATCGAATATGGCGCGCCTGCTGAGAATCAACGCCGATCCCCAAGCCCGCTGACGACACCACAGCCCACCGGCATGACTCCAGAACATCGAAGCCTCCAGCCCCTCACCATGACCCCGCGCTGCCCGGCGCTCCTGGCCGTGACCGGGGTACTCGCATGAGCCGCCGGGCCGCTCCCAAGGCGAATACCGCAGCCCGCAGGGCGGAGGTTTTCCAATGAGTTCGGCGGCGCCCGCGGGCGCAATGCCGTCGCCCGGTTCCGCAATTGCGGACCGCCTGCGCGCACAACCGAAACTGCCCCTGATCGTCGGCGCCGCCGCGATCGTCGCCGCTGCCGCCGCGTTCCTGCTCTGGAGCCGCGGTCCCGACTACGGCGTGCTCTATACCAACGTGTCCGACCGCGACGGCGGCGCCATCATTGCGTCGCTGCAGCAGATGAACGTGCCGTACAAGTTCGCCGAAGGCGGCGGCGCGATCCTGATCGCCAGCGACAAGGTGCCTGAAGTGCGCCTGAAGCTTGCCTCCCAGGGCCTGCCCAAGGGCGGCGGCGTCGGCTTCGAACTGCTGGACAACCAGAAGTTCGGCACCAGCCACTTCGCCGAGCAGGTCAACTACCAGCGCGGCCTGGAAGGCGAGCTTGCGCGCTCCATCGAATCGATCGGTTCGGTCGAATCGGCGCGCATCCACCTGGCGCTGCCCAAGCCGTCGCTCTTCGTGCGCGACCAGAAGAAGCCTTCGGCCTCGGTGGTGCTCACGCTGCACCGCGGCCGCAGCATCGACGAAGGCCAGGTCAGCGCCATCGTGCACATGGTGTCGAGCAGCGTGCCCGAACTGAATGCCAAGAGCGTGACCGTGGTCGACCAGCACGGCAACCTGCTGTCGGCCGCCAACGCCGGCGCGCGCGGGCTGGACGTGAGCCAGCTGAAGTACGCGCAGGAAATCGAGCAGGGCTATATCCGCCGCATCGAGGCCATCCTGCAGCCGATTCTTGGCGCTACCAACGTGCGCGCGCAGGTCGCCGCGGACATCGACTTCTCCGTGGTCGAGCGCACCGAAGAAAGCTACAAGCCGAACCAGGACCCGCGCAACGCAGCGATCCGCAGCCAGCAGTCGAGCGAATCGACCCAGCAAGGCGCCACGCCGCCGGGCGGCATTCCAGGCGCCCTGTCGAACCAGCCGCCGCAAACGCCGAACGCGCCCATCACCACGCCGCCGGCGCCCAATACCCCGGCACCGGGTGCAGCAGCCGCGACGGGTGTTGCAGCAACGGCCGGCTCGGCGCCGGGCAGCGCACGCAAGGACGTGACGACCAACTACGAGCTCGACCGTTCGATCCGCCATGTGCAGCAGGGCGCGGGCGGCGTCAAGCGGCTGTCGGTGGCGGTGGTGGTCAACCATCGCAGCGCGCCGGATGCGAGCGGCAAGCTCGTGCAGCGCGCGCTCACGCCGGCCGAGATCGAGCAGATCCGCAACCTGGCCAAGGAAGCCATGGGCTTCAGCCAGGAGCGCGGCGACTCGCTCAACGTGGTCAACAGCGCCTTCACCCGCGACGGCGAAGACGGCCAGGCCGGACCCGAGCTGCCCTTCTGGCGCGACCCGGCCAACCTGGGGCTCGCCAAGACGATCGGACAGTACGTGCTGCTCGCCTTCCTGGCCCTGTTCGCCTGGTTCGCCGTGCTGCGGCCGCTGCTGCGCAAGCACCTCGCGCCGCCGGCGCCCCCGGCCGCCGCCGCGCCAACCGGCCCCGGCGCCGCCGCGGAGACGGACGGCATGAGCGACGAGGACGAAGCGAACGCATCGCGTCTCAGCGCAAAGGCACGTGAGATCGAACGCCAGAAGGCCGACCTTGCCTACGCACACGAAACCGCCGACCAGGACCCGCGCCTGGTGGCCACGTTGATCAAGCATTGGATGAACACATGAGCGATGCCGGCACACGAAAAAGCGCGATCCTGCTGATGTCCCTCGGCGAGGACCGCGCAGCGGCCACGCTGGCCCACCTGCCCGCCACCGAAGTGCAGGCGCTCGGTGCGGCAATGGCCAAGCTGAGCCAGGTTTCCAAGGACGAGCTGGCGGCCGTGCTGGCCGAGTTCCGCATGGAGACCGAGCAACTGTCCGCGCTGCACCTGGGCTCGGGCAGCTACATCCGCGCCGTGCTGCGCAAGGCGCTCGGCGACGACCGCGCAAGCAACCTGCTCGAAGACATTCTCCAGCCCGAGCAGCCGCACGGCGGCATCGAGCGGCTGAACGACCTGGAAGCCGGCGAAGTGGTGGAGCTCATCCGCGACGAACACCCGCAGATTCTTGCCACGCTGCTGATCCACCTGGACCGCAAGAAGGCCTCGGAAGTGCTCGAGAAGCTGCCGGAGCGCCTGCGCCACGACGTGATCCTGCGCGTGGCCACCTTTGGCGGCGTGCAGCCCGCGGCGTTGGCCGAGCTGACCGACGTGCTGACCGAAATGCTCTCGGGCGAAGGCCTGAAGCGCAGCCGCCTGGGCGGCGTGCGCACGGCGGCGGAAATCGTCAACCTGATGAACAGCGCGCAGGAAGAAGGCGCAATCGCCCATGTGCGCGAGCACGACGATGCGCTGGCCCAGCGCATTCTCGAAGAGATGTTCGTGTTCGAGAACCTGCTCGACCTGGAAGACCGCTTCATCCAGCGCCTGCTCAAGGACATCGAGTCCGATTCGCTCATCGTCGCGCTCAAGGGCTCGGCGCCCGAGCTGCGCGAGAAGTTCCTCAAGAACATGTCGCAGCGCGCCGCGGAAACGCTGCGCGAAGACATCGAACTGCGCGGCCCGGTGCGCGTGTCGCAGGTCGAGACCGAACAGAAGGCCATCCTGCAGGTGGTGCGCCGCCTGGCCGATGCCGGCGAAATCGTCATCTCCACGCCCGGAACCGATGACTTCGTCTGAAACCATGTTGCAAGTCCAATTTCGCGGCAAGTGCGGCAAGCGCGCTAACGCGGGGAGTCGATGAGATGACCTTGGCCAACCAATCCTTTGCGTCCCGCGCGCGGCAGAGCACGCCGCCCATGCCCGCGAGACCGCGCCTTTCGGCCTGGCAGCGGTGGGAGATGAGTTCGCTCGACGAAGACACGCTCGCAGCGGGCGTGCCCGCTGAAGCGGCCGCGGCGCCGCGCGTGGACCCCGCGGCGCTGGCCCGCGAGGCCGAGCTCGAGCGCCTAAGGCTGGAGGCGCGTGCCACCGGCGAGGCCGAAGGCCGGCGCGAGGGCTGGGCCCAGGGCCATGCCGAAGGGCATGCCGCCGGCCTGGCCGCGGGCCTGGCCGGCGCAAGCGCGCATGCGGAGCAACTGCGCGCACTGGCCGCTGCGCTGCCTGCCGCATTGCGCAGCGCCGAAAGCGAACTGGCCGATGCCGTGATGGCGCTTGCATTCGATGTGGCACGCCAGGTGATCCACCGCACGCTGCGCGTCGAACCCGAATGGGTGCTTGCGCTGGTGCAAGACCTGCTGCACGCCGAGCCCGCCCTGCAAGGCGAGCCCCGCCTGCTGCTGCACCCTGAAGACGTGGCACTGGTGAAGAACAGCCTCGGCAACGAACTGCAGGCCGCCGGTTGGCAGGTACGTGCCGACGACACGCTGGCCCGCGGCGGCTGCCGCGTGCGCTCCGCGAGCGGCGAAGTGGATGCGAGCCTGGAAACGCGCTGGAAGCGCGTGGCCGATGCGTTCTCGCCCAACGGTGGCGAGTCGGCCGGAGGCTGAAAACGATGTCCGCCACAGCACAAGCCGCAGCACCTTCCGCGTCTGCCGCCAATCCGCACCTCAAATCCTGGCTGGGCACGCTCGCGCAAGCCCGCCACGACGTCGGCCTTTGCTCGACCATTGCCACCTCAGGCCGGCTCACCCGCGCGGTGGGCCTGGTGCTGGAGGCCGTGGGCCTGCAGCTGCCGGTCGGCAGCGACTGCCTGATCGAACTGCCGCCCGGTTATCCGCAGCGCCATGCGGAGGCCGAAGTGGTCGGCTTTGCCGGCGACCGACTGTTTCTGATGCCGCAAAGCGAAGTGGCCGGCCTGCTGCCCGGCGCCCGCGTGTTCGCGCGGCCCGGTCCGGCCCAAGTCAATACGGGCGGCAGCTCCGGCGATGCGCATACCAAGCGGCTGCCGGTGGGCGAAGGCATGCTTGGCCGCGTGGTCGATGCCGCCGGCCGCCCGCTCGACGGACTCGGCCCGCTCGACGTGAGCCGCCGCGTGCCGCTGAGCTCGCCGCCGATGAACCCGCTTGCGCGCGCGCCCATCGATTCGGTGCTCGACGTGGGCGTGCGCGCCATCAACGCCATGCTCACGGTGGGCCGCGGCCAGCGCATGGGCCTGTTTGCCGGCTCCGGGGTGGGCAAGAGCGTGCTGCTGGGCATGATGGCGCGCTACACCAGCGCCGAAGTCATCGTGGTAGGCCTGATCGGCGAACGCGGCCGCGAGGTGAAGGACTTCATCGAGAACACGCTCGGCGAAGAGGGCCTGGCCCGCGCCGTGGTGGTGGCCGCGCCGGCCGACAACTCGCCGCTGCTGCGCCTGCAGGGTGCGGCCTATGCCACCTGCCTGGCCGAGTACTTTCGCGACCAGGGCCGCGACGTGCTGCTCATCATGGATTCGCTCACGCGCTATGCCATGGCACAGCGCGAGATCGCGCTGGCCGTCGGCGAGCCGCCGGCCACCAAGGGCTATCCGCCCTCGGTGTTCGCCAAGCTGCCCGCGCTGGTCGAGCGGGCCGGCAACGGCTCGCGCGACGCCAACGGACGGGGCGGCTCGATCACGGCCTTCTATACGGTGCTGTCCGAAGGCGACGACCAGCAGGACCCGATTGCCGATTCGGCGCGGGCCATCCTGGACGGGCACGTGGTGCTGTCGCGCACGCTGGCCGAGGCCGGCCACTACCCGGCCATCGACATCGAGGCCTCCATCAGCCGCGCGATGACGGCGCTGATCGAGCCTTCGCAGTTCGACACCGTGCGCCGCTTCAAGCAGGCGCTCTCGCGCTACCAGCGCAACCGCGACCTCATCAGCGTCGGGGCGTACGCGGCCGGCCACGATCCGCAACTCGACCAGGCCATTGCGCTGTACCCGCGCATCGAGGCCTTCCTGCAGCAATCGATGGAAGAGCGCTGCGACTACGCCACCTCGATCGCCCGCATGGGCAGCCTGTTCGAACCCGCCTGAGCCACAACCACCACGGAGCCGCCATGCCGCACAAACTTCCGCTCGACACGCTCACCGACCTCGCCCGCAACAAGACCGACGACGCGGCGCGGCAACTCGGCCTGCTGCAGAACGCGCAAGTCAGCGCCGCGCAGAAGCTCGAGCTGCTGCTGCAGTACCGTCAGGACTACAGCGACCAGCTGCACGTGCTGATGCAGAACGGCCTGCCCTCGGCGCAGTGGCACAACTACCGCAACTTTCTCGGCACGCTCGACGGCGCCATCCAGCAGCAGCAGGCCATCGTCGCGCAGGCCGCCAGCCGGCTGGACATCGGCCGCAACGAATGGCAGCACCACAAGCGCCGCCTCAACTCCTTCGACGCACTGGCCGAGCGCATGCGGCGGCAAGAGCTCGTGGTCGGCGCACGGCGCGAGCAACGCGACAGCGACGAACGCGCGGCGCGCAAGTTCTTCGACCGCGCCTCCCAACCGACACCCTGACGTTTTCCTGAAGAACCGCCATGTCCACCTTCATCGCTCCTTCCTTCGCGCCCAATGCAGCCGGCGCCTCGGCCTCTTCGACTGCTTCGGGCCCGCGCGGCCGCAACGCAGAGGAAGCCGACGGCCGCAGCTTCAATGCGGTGCTGACCCGCTCGCGCGGCACCGGCCAGTCGCAGCAATCGCAGCAGGCGCAGGAAGATTCCGCCTCGCCCGCGCTCGAAGGCAAGGCACGGCAAAAATCCTCTCGCGCCGGCGACCGCAAGGACGACCTGCCCATCGAACTGCCGCTGGCATTCTTTGCACCGACCATGACCGCGCTGGCTTCATCGCCCGCGGCGGCCTCGGTGCTCCCGGGTGGCGCAACCGTGGCGGCCACCCTGCCTGAAGGCGCCCAGAGCCTGTTGACTGCCGACGCAGCCGTGGCGGCCCTGCCCACCGACGCTGCCATGGATGCGCTGCCCGGCGATGCGACCGAGGCCGAAGGGGCCGAGGGCGGAAACCCGGCAACGGCCGCACTGCCGCGCGATGCCCAAGCCGTGGCGTCGGAAATCGCGCAGCCGAAGAACAAGGGCCGTGCCGAAGCGGCCATCGGCCAGCCCGTTGCCGAATTGCCGGCAGTTACAGCGCTGCCAGCGGCAGGTACCGCCGCAGCGGCGGGCGCCGTGCCGGTCGCCGCTACGGCTCCGTCCGGCGATGCGACCGCCGCAACCGTCACCGCCATTGCTTCCGAAGCGGCCAAGGCAGCTGCCGCTTCCCCGGCCGCCGACGACGCGCTATCGGCACCCACAGCCGCAATGCTCGCAGCCGACAAGCCCGACCTCGGCGCCGCAACGTCCAATGCAGCCGATCCGTTTACCCTGCCCCAAGGGATGACTTTCACCACCGCCGCGGCCGATCGCGCGAACCTGCCCGCCAATGCCGGCCAAGTGCCCGTACTGAACGTGGCACCGCCCGTGGGCTCCGACGAATGGGGCCCCGCCCTCGGCCACCAGATGCTGCGCATGAACGCAGCCGGCGCGCAGGTTGCCGAGCTGAACCTGAACCCGGCCGGCCTCGGCCCGCTGAAGGTCACGCTCTCGATGGGAGACAACCAGGCGCAGGCGATGTTCGTCTCGGCCCATGAAAGCGTGCGCAAGGCCGTGGAGGCGGCGCTGCCGCAATTGCGCGCGAGCCTTGCGGAACAAGGCATCAGCCTGGGCCAGGCCTCGGTGGGTGCGGAGGCGCATCGTTTTGCCGGCCAGGGCGGTGCCTTCGACCAGCAAGCCCAGCAGCAGCAGGGTTCGGGCCGGCAGCCGCAGTACCCGGCGCCCGGCCGCGCCGAGGCTGCAGCCCTCGCCGAGCCGCTGCACGGCAGCCTGCCGCCCGCCGTACCGCGCACCTCCAGCGCCGGCGTAGACACCTTCGCATGAGACGAACGCGGGATCTGAGGCCTTTTCCCGCGCTTGATCAGCCCTTCGTTTGCCGGGCACCTGGCAAAGAATAGTCCCAACCAGACATTGTTTTCGCAGTTTCAAATATGGCTACCAGTCCTTCTGTCGCAATCGCTCCCCCCGCCGCCGCGCCTCGCTCTTCGAAGCTGAAGATCGTGATTCCGGCCGCTGTGCTGGCCTGCGGTCTTGCCGGCGGCGGCGGCTATTACCTGATGAGCCAGCGCGCTCCCGCCGCGGCCGCCGAATCGGCCGCACCGGCGCTCGTGCCCGACAAGCCGATCTTCGTCACGATCGAGCCCTTGACCGTGAACGTGCAGTCCGAAGGCCGAGCGCGCTTCCTGCATGTGGGCATGGCCCTGAAGGTGCGCAACGAGCAGGCCAAGGCGCACGTCGTCGAGTACATGCCCGAGGTGCGCAGCCGGCTGCTGCTGCTGCTGTCGAACCGCCCGCCCGAGTCGCTGGTAACCACCGAGGACAGGGCCCGGCTGGCGGAGGAAATCCGCCTCGAGCTGAGCCGCCCGCTGGCTGCAGGCTTTCCCCCGCAGGAGATCGGCAGCGTTTCCTTCAACACCTTCATGGTGCAGTAAATCTTTTTCCGGACCGGCGATTCATGGCCTATGAACAGGTGCTCTCCCAAGACGAAGTCGACGCGCTGCTGCAGGGCGTCACCGGAGGCAGCCCCGAGCAAAGCGAAGGCGCTGCCCCCAGGTCGGACGGCCTGCCGGTGTACGACCTCGGCGCGCCCGACCGCGTGGTGCGCAGCCGCATGCACACGCTGGAGGTCATCAACGAGCGTTTTGCGCGCCATCTGCGCAGCTCGCTGTTGAACTTCATGCGCCGCAGCCCCGACATCTCGGTGGGGCCGGTGCACATCCAGCAGTACGGCGAGTTCGTGCGGCACCTGCCGGTGCCCGCCAACATCAACATGCTGCACATGAAGCCGCTGCGCGGCACGGCCCTCTTCGTGTTCGACCCGAAGCTGGTGTTCCTGGTGGTGGACAACCTCTTTGGCAGCGACGGGCGCTATCACGTGCGCGTCGAGGGCCGCGACTTCACGCGCACCGAGCAGCGCATCATCAAGCGCCTGCTGAACCTCACGCTGCAGTGCTATGCAGACGCCTGGCAGCCGGTGTTTCCGCTGAGCTTCGACTACGTGCGCGCCGAAATGCACGGCAAGCTGGCCAACATCGTCGCGCCGAACGAAGTGGTGATCAACACCACGCTGCAGATCGAGTTCGGCCCCGTGGGCGGCTTCCTGCACGTGTGCATTCCCTATTCGATGATCGAGCCGATCCGCGACCTGCTCTCCAACCCGGTGCAGGACGAGATCGAGGTCGACAAGCGCTGGGTGCGGCAGATGTCGCAGCAGATGCAGAGCGCCGACGTGGAGCTCAGCGCCGAATTCATTACCTTGCCTTCGACCATCGGCGAGGTCCTCAAGCTGCAGGCGGGCGACGTGCTGCCAATTGAACTTCCCGAGTCGATCACCGCACGCGTCGACGGCATTCCGGTGATGGAGTGCGGCTACGGGGTCTCGAACGAACGCTATGCCCTGCGCGTGCTGCAGATGATCTCCCACCAAGACAGCGATCTGAAGAACGAACATGACTGACAACACCCCACCCTCCAGCGATGCGGACGACTGGGCCAGCGCGCTGGCCGAGCAGACCGCGGCTTCCGCTCCCGCCCCCGCCCCGGCACCTGCGCCGGCCCCCGCCTTTGCGCCCGCACCCGCTGCGGCCCCCGCGGGCAGCCGCGTCTTCCAGCCGCTGCAGCCGGCACCGTCCGCATCGGGTTCGCCGGTGGACGTGGAACGCATCCTCGACGTGCCGGTGCAGCTGACGGCCGAACTCGGCCGCACCCGCATCACCATCAAGAGCCTGCTGCAACTGTCGCAAGGCTCGGTGGTGGAGCTGGACGGCCTGGCCGGCCAGCCGCTGGACGTGCTGATCAACGGCTACCTGATTGCGCAGGGCGAAGTGGTTGTGGTGAACGAGAAGTACGGCATTCGCCTGACCGACATCGTCACGCCCTCCGAGCGCATGCAGAAGCTCGGCCGGTCATGAACCCTCTTGCAAGGCCTGGCAGGCGGTTGCGGCGCGTTGCCGCATCGATTGCGGCCGCGGCATGCAGCCTGGCCGCGCACGCCGCCCATGCCGCGCTACCGACGGTGCCTTCGCCCGTCGAAACGGCGGCCCCGGCGGTGGGCGCATCCAGCCTGCTGCAGGCCGGCTTCGGCATGTTCGCGGTGCTGGGCCTCATCTTCCTGTGCGCCTGGGCGGCACGCCGCTTCGGACTGCAGCGCCTGGGCGGCGGCCAGTTCGTGAAGGTGGTTTCGAGTGCCATGGTCGGCCAGCGCGAACGCGTGGTGGTGGTCGAGGTTGGCGGCACCTGGCTGGTGCTGGGCGTTACATCGAGCCAGGTGAACACGCTGCATTCGATGCCGGCCCAGGCGGTGCCCGCAACCCCGGGCGCAACGGCCACCATGCCGGATCCACGCTTTGCCGGCGCGGCTGGCCTCTTCGCTCAAAAACTGCGCGACTCCCTCGGACTCAGGCAGCGGCCGAACCCATGATTCGCATTGCTTCCCAGCGACGCTTTCGCAGCGTCGTGCTGACCCTGCTCGCCCTCGCGCTGCCGATGACGGCATGGACGCAGGGCCTGCCCGGCCTGACCAGCTCGCCCGGCCCGGGCGGCAGCCAGACCTGGTCGCTCAGCGTGCAGACGCTGGTGCTGCTGACCTCGCTCACGTTCCTGCCGGCGCTGCTGCTGAGCATGACGAGCTTCACCCGCATCCTCATCGTGCTGGGCCTGCTGCGCACCGCCATCGGCACGCAGTCTTCGCCGCCCAACCAGATTCTGGTGGGCCTGTCGCTCTTTTTGACCTTCTTCGTGATGTCGCCGGTGTTCGACAAGGTCTACAACGACGCCTACAAGCCGTTCTCCGAAAACAAGATCACGGCCGAGAAGGCACTCGAAAAAGGCATTGCGCCCTTCAAGTCGTTCATGCTCAAGCAGACCCGCGAGAACGACCTGGCCCTGTTCGCCAGGCTTGCGAAGATCCCCGACATGCAAGGGCCTGAAGAAGTGCCGCTGCGCATCCTGCTTCCCGCTTTTGTGATCAGCGAGCTGAAAACGGCGTTCCAGATCGGCTTCACCATCTTCATACCGTTTCTCATCATCGACCTGGTGGTGGCCAGCGTGCTGATGTCCATGGGCATGATGATGGTGCCGCCCGCCTCCATTGCATTGCCGTTCAAGCTGATGCTGTTCGTCATGGCCGACGGCTGGCAGTTGCTGATTGGCGCACTCGCACAGAGCTTTTATCTTTAGAGGACCGGAATGACACCCGAATCCGTCATGTCCCTGGGCAGCCAGGCAATCCACGTCTCGCTGCTGCTCGGCGCGCCGATGCTGCTGGTGGCGCTGGTGGTCGGCCTGATCATCAGCATCTTCCAGGCGGCCACGCAGATCAACGAAGCCACGCTGTCGTTCATTCCCAAGCTGCTGGCCGTGTGCGCGGTGCTGGTGATTGCCGGCCCGTGGATGCTGGCGCAGATGCTCGACTACATCCGCACGCTGTTCTCGAGCATTCCGCAACTCGTGGCCTGAGGGCACGCGCGCGATGCCCGCCATTTTCTCCGTCACGTCGGCGGAGCTCACCGCCTGGATGACGGCCTTTCTTTGGCCGTTCGTGCGCATGCTGGCGCTGGTCAGCACCGCGCCGGTGTTCGGCGAGCCCGGCGTTTCGCGCCAGCTCAAGGTGGCCATTGCGGCCTTGCTGACCATTGCCATCGCACCGACGCTCGGGCCGATGCCGCCGGTGCCGGTGGTTTCGGCCGGCGGCATCTGGATCATCCTGCAGCAAGTGCTCATCGGCGCCGCCATCGGCTTCACGATGCGCATGGTGTTTGCCGCCGTGCTGGCCGCGGGCGAATACATCGGCCTGCAGATGGGCCTTTCCTTCGCTTCGTTTTTCGACCCGATGGCCGGCGGCGCCACGATGGTGGTCGCGCGGCTGATGCACATGCTGGCCATCCTGCTCTTCCTGGCGGTGGACGGCCATCTGCTGATGGTGGCCGGCCTGGCCGAAAGCTTCAGCACGCTGCCGATTGCCGATGCGCCACTGGCCGCACAAGGCTGGATGTTCCTGGTGCTGGGCGGCGGGCAGATCTTCATCAACGGCTTCATGCTTTCGCTGCCGCTGGTGACCGCGCTGCTCACGCTGAACCTTGCAATGGGCATCCTGAACCGGGCCTCGCCGCAGTTCAGCATCTTTGCGGTGGGCTTTCCGCTCACGCTGCTGGCGGGCATCGGCATGATGCATCTGCTCATGCCGCAGTTCGGCGCGTTCCTGGAGCCGCGCTTTGCCGCGGGGCTTTCTTCGGTGCTCCAGCTCACGCAAACCCTCAGGCCCTGAGGGGCGGCCGGGGCCGCCCCGCTCTTCATCACAGGTAGTTGAACAGCGCAATGCTGTGCAGTCGCGCAAAGGTCTGCTGCGTGGCCTTGAGCGAGGTTTCGCGCTGCAGGTATTCCGAAATGGCGCTGGCCGGGTCCAGGTCCACCAGTTCCGACAGGTAGCCCTTGTCGATCAGGAAGCGCGAGGCGCCGCCTGTGTTGAGCGCGTCGAGCTCGTTCATGCGCGAACCGATCGACGAGGTGACCGTGAGCACGTTGTCGTGCGCGTTGGTGATCTTCACGTTGAAGGTGCTGAGTGCGTTGAGCAGCTCGGCCTGGGCCGCATCGCCGCCGCCGGTCAGCGGCTTCTTCAGCGCGGTGATCATGTCGCCGATGGCGGCGAACACATCGGTGCCGGCGTTGCGGGCCGTGGCCACCTGGAAGGTATCGCCGTCAGCGGGCGTGCCGCTCATCTTGATCTGCAGGCCGCCGAACGAAATGGGCGTGTCGGGCACGTAGGGGCCCGATGCGGCGACCACGGGAGGCGTGTCCTGCGTGGACACGGTGTAGTTGCCGCCCGCGAAGCTGATCGTGAAGTCCTTGCCGTAGTTGGCGGCGGTCGCATCGGTCAGGCCCACGGGGCCGAACACGCCCGAGCCGGTGTTGGCCGCGCCGGCGGAGCTCACGTAGCCCGCCCCGCCCTGCACCGACTGGAACACGCTGCGGCCGTCGTCCGTGGTCGACATCTGGCGCGACACGTCGATCTGCATGAGGCGCTGGCCCTGGTCGCCCATGTACTGGATGCCGCCGCTGGCATCGGCCACGAAGGGCGGGCTGCCGCTCTTGAAGCCGGCAAACAGGAACTGGCCGTTGCCGTCGTCGGCGTTGGCCACGTTCACCAGCTGGTCCAGGTTGCTCTGCAGCGTGGTGGCCAGCGAGGCGCGGTCGGCGTCCGACAGCGTGCCGTTGCCGGCCTGCACGGCCAGCGTCTTCATGTTCTGCATGATCGAGGTGGCCGACTTCAGCGCGGTTTCCTCTTGCGAGAGCGAGAGCATCGCGCGGCTGCGGCTGCTGGCGTACTGGGCCGACTCGGCCATCGACTGGCTGACGCCCAGCGCGCGCGCGGCCGCCACGGGATCGTCGGCCGGCGTGAGGAACTTGGTGCCCGCGGCAAGCTGCTGCTGAATGCGGAACAGCTGCTGCTGCTGCGAACCCAGGGCGTTCATGCTCTGGGCGTAGAAGGATTGGGTGCTGATGCGCATCTCGACTCCTGAAATCTGTTCTTAAAAGCGAGGGCCGGATCAGCCGCGGATGCCCAGGATGGCGTCGAACATGGTCGATGCGGTCTGGATCACCTTGGCATTGGCCTGGTACATCTGCTGGTACATCAGCAGGTTGGCAGTTTCCTCGTCTTGGTTCACGCCCGAGATCGAGTCGCGGCTCGCGCGGATCTGGCCCGTCACGCTGTCTTGCGTTTGCGTTGCCACGCGAATCTCCATGGAGCGGTTGCCCACCTCGCTCACCAGCTTGGCGAAGGCGCCGTTGAAGGTGGAGGTGCCGCCGTCCATGGCGTTCTTGCGCTGCAGCGCGCCGAGCTTCAGCGCATTGCTGCCGTCCGACACGCCGGCCACGTTCTTGCCGATGGTGAAGGTGTCGCCCTGCGCGGGTGCGCCCGTGAGCTTGACCTCGATGCCGTCGAAGCTGATGGCGGCACCGGCGGTGTAAGGCACGGCCGTGCCCGCGGCGTAGGTGGTGGAAGTGCCGTCGGCCAGCGTCACCGTGACGGGCGAGGTCGCCGGAAAGCCCGACAGCGTGTTGCCGCCCGCGTCATAGGCGAGCGTGACCGTTGCGGCTAGCGGCGCGGCCAGGTAGTCTGCGTTGACGACGGCGGGGCTCAGGGCGCCCGTGCCCTTGTTGCCGACGGTCTTGCCGGTGACGATCGGTGACGCGGCGGCCACCTTGGCCGTTTCGCGCACCAGCACGTCCATGTCGCGCGCGCCGGTGCGCGTGGGCTGCACCAGGAACGAGTCGCCCGCCTGCGCGGTGCCGCTGGCCACCGAGAGGCTCACGCCGTCGAAGCTGGCCGGGAACGCGGTGTAGTCGCCCATCACCTGCTTGTCGGACAGGCGTGTGACGGTGTAGGTGAGCGTGCCGGCCACGTCTTTCACCTGCACCGAATAGTCGCTGGTCGAGAGCTGCGAGGTGTCGGTCACGCTGGCGCCGAGCACCATGTTGCCGGCGTTCTTTGCATGGGAGAACACGCCCGGCGCGGCCTGGGAGAAGAAGTTGGTGCCCAGCGCGCCGTTCAGGTCCACGCCAAGCTTGTGCTGGTTGTTGAACTCGCTGGCCAGGGCCATTGCGAGGCGGCCGACGGCGTTCTGCGTGCTGGTGAGCGTTTCAGAACGGAAGGCCAGCAGCCCGCCCAGCGAACCGCCGGTGAGCACGTTGTCGTTGAGTTCGGAGACCGTGCCGGTCAGGCCGACCAGCGCCATCGACTGGCGCGTGGGATCGGCGGCGGACTGCACGGACTGCATCTTCGCGGCGCGGTCGCCCAGCACCAGCGTCTGGCCGTTTCCGATGAAGACGTTGTACTGGCCGCTGTCCTGCTCCATCACCTTGACGTCGACGATCTTGCCGAGATCGCTCACCAGCTGGTCGCGCTGGTCCATCAGGTCGTTGGGCGGCTGGCCGCCGGCCATGGCGCTGAGCTGGCTGATCTGCTGGTTCAGGCTGGCGATCTGCGTGGCGTAGGTGTTGATCTTGGCGGCGCTGCCTTCGATCTGCTCATTGACCGAGCTGTTCAGGTCCGTGAGGTACTGGTCGGTGGAGCGAAACTTGTTGGCCAGCGACTGCGCCGCGCTGATGAGCTGCTGGCGCGCGGCCGGGTCGGCCGGCGTGTTGGCCACGTCCTGCACGCTGGCGAAGAAACTCTGCATCAAAGGCGTGATGCCTGCGGTCTTGTCGGCCAGCAGCGAATCGATGCGGTTGATCTGCGAACCGTAGCTCGCCAGCGCCGCGCCTGCGGCCTCCGCGCCGTTGAGCTGGGACGTCAGATAGCGGTCGTAGCTGCGCTGCACCGTGGTCACGCGCGCGCCATTGCCCACAAAACCCGCGCCGGTGACCGTGCCGCCGAGCGAAGAGACCAGCGCCGTCTGGCGGTTGTAGCCGGTGGTGTACACGTTGGCCGTGTTGTGGGCCGTGGTCATGAGCGCGGTTCGCGCCACGCTCAGGCCCGAGAGGCCCGTATAGAACATCGACATGAGGCTTTACCTGTAAAACGTTTCTTTTGTTTGGACGGTAGGTGCCGGTTCGGACACCTGTTGCTTGTTTATCGGCAGGAGGCGCGAAAGTTGAAGGCTTTTTGCGTTTCGCATTCAGACCTGGGCGAGAGCCTGGTGTCCGGTGCCAAGGGCGCGGACTTCGCGGTGCGAGGCACTCGGCGCTGTCGATGCGGCGCGGCCTTCGCTCGCGGCGGGCTCCAGCCTGAACACGCTCACCGCCTCCACGAGGCTGGCGGCTTGCTCTTGCATTGATTGGGCGGCAGCCGCCGCTTCTTCGACCAGCGCCGCGTTCTGCTGCGTCACCTGGTCCATCTGCGCAATGGCCTGGTTGACCTGCTCGATGCCGGTGCTCTGCTCCTGGCTGGCCGCCGTGATCTCGCCGATGATGTCCGCCACCCGCTTGACGCCGCTCACGATCTCTTCCATCGTCTTGCCGGCTTCTCCCACGAGGGCGCTGCCCACGTCGACCTTGCCGACCGAGTCGTCGATCAGGCCCTTGATTTCCTTGGCCGCGGCGGCCGAGCGTTGCGCCAGGCTTCTGACTTCCGATGCGACCACGGCAAAGCCACGGCCCTGTTCGCCGGCGCGCGCGGCTTCGACTGCCGCGTTGAGCGCCAGGATGTTGGTCTGGAAGGCAATGCCGTCGATCACGCCGATGATGTCGACGATCTTTTTCGACGAGGCATTGATCGAGGCCATGGTGTCGACCACCTGGCCCACCACGTTGCCGCCCTTGATGGCCACTTCGGAGGCCGAAAGCGCGAGTTGATTGGCTTGGCGGGCGTTGTCGGCGTTCTGCTTGACGGTGCTGGTGAGTTCTTCCATCGAAGCCGCCGTCTCTTCGAGCGAGCTGGCCTGCTCTTCGGTGCGCGAAGACAAATCCTGGTTGCCCGCGGCAATCTGGCCCGAGGCGGTGGCGATGGCGTCGGTGCCCGTGCGCACGCCGCCGACCACGTTGGCCAGGCCGGCGCGCATCGATTCGACGGCCCGTGTGATGACGCCGATCTCGTCGCGGCGGTTCGAACTCAGCTGGCGCGAAAGATCGCCCTGGCCGATGGTCTGCACGTGTTCGCCCAACACGCTGAGGGGCCGCACGGTCCGCCGGAGAAAGATGATGAGCGCCGCGCCCAGCACGACCGCAGCCAGCGCGATGAAGCCGCCGAGCAGGGTCATCTCGCGGTAGAGCTCGGCCATCACCTCCGAAGCGGGGACTTCCGCCACCACGAGCCAGCCGGTGGCTTCGCTCTTGCTCACGGATGCGTAGTGCTTTTCCTGCTGCGCCGGCAAGAGCACCGCGGGCGCGTTGTCCAGCCACTCGGCGTCATCGCTCTTCAGCCGGCCGATCCAATCCGCGGCCTCGGCATCCTTGAGCACTTCGGAAAGTTTTTTTCCGCCCGCGGTCGGATGGAAGACGATCGTCGCCGCGGCAGGGTCCGCCCCCGGGTTGACGATGTAGAGCCCGCCCGTGTCGAAAATGCGGGTCTGGCCCACAGCTTCACCGAACGAAGCCTGCTGCTGCGAGATGTCCAGGCCGATGTAGAGCACCGCAACCACATTGCCCGCAGCGTCGCGCACCGGGTCGTAGACCGTGATGTAGGGCCGCCCGAACAGCGTGACGCGGCCGACGAACCGCTTGCCCGAGCGCAGCAGCGGATATGCGGCGCTCTTGCGGTCGAGCAGCGTGCCGATCGCGCGCTCGCCGTTCTCCTTCTTGACCGACGTGGTCACGCGGCGGAAGTCTTCGCCCTGGGCCACGAACACCGTGGCGTTGGCGCCGGGAAAGTCGCGTGCGAACGCATCCACCTCTGCGGTGCTGCCTCCGTTGATTGCCACGCCGAAGCTGCTGACGACGCCCTGCGCCGCATCTTCGACCGCGAAGGTGCCCGCAAACTGGCGCCGGAAAACGCCGTATGCGTTCTCCGCGGTCATCTGCATGGTGCGGTCGAAGATGTCCAGCGAGCGGGCGATGGCCTCGGCCTTGGCGTTGGCGTACTGCGAGGCGCTGTGCTGCTGTTGCGCAGAGCCGATGACGTAGAACACGCCCAGGAGAAACACCGTGACCGCAAAGATGGCAATGGTGACCCTGACGGTCAGCGTGCGCGCCAAAGAGACAAAGGGGCGCTGTGGCTGGGACGAATCCGTGGCTGCTGCGTTCATCAGGGGCCTCCTGTTGAGGTGTGGTTAAAACTCGGTCCAGTCGCCCGCGGTGCCGCGGGCCAGGGCCAGGGGAGGTGTGGAGGCAATGGCCTCCTTCTTGCGCGAGCTCGCGAGAGGCCGGGCTGGCGCCTCGTGCATGTGCGAAGGTTCGATGCGAGTGGCATGGCCGCCGTGTGCGCCGGCTTCGAGCCTGAACACGCTCACCGCCTCCACGAGGTTCGCGGCCTGCTCCTGCATCGACTGCGCTGCGGCCGCTGCTTCTTCGACCAACGCGGCGTTCTGCTGCGTCACCTGGTCCATCTGCGCAATGGCCTGGTTCACCTGTTCGATGCCGGTGCTCTGCTCCTGGCTGGCCGCCGTGATCTCGCCGATGATGTCGGTCACGCGCTTCACGCTGCCCACGATCTCGGCCATGGTCTTGCCGGCTTCGCCGACCAGGGCGCTGCCCACGTCGACCTTGCCGACCGAGTCGTCGATCAGGCCCTTGATTTCCTTGGCGGCGGCGCCTGAGCGCTGTGCGAGGCTGCGCACTTCGGCGGCCACCACGGCAAAGCCGCGGCCCTGCTCACCGGCACGGGCCGCTTCCACCGCGGCATTGAGCGCCAGGATGTTGGTCTGGAACGCGATGCCGTCGATCACCCCGATGATGTCGACGATCTTCTTGGACGAGGCATTGATCGAGGCCATGGTGTCGACCACCTGGCCCACGACGTTGCCGCCCTTGACTGCCACTTCGGAGGCCGAGAGGGCCAGCTGGTTGGCCTGGCGAGCGTTGTCCGCGTTCTGCTTGACGGTGCTCGTCAGTTCTTCCATCGAGGCAGCCGTTTCTTCGAGCGAACTGGCTTGTTCCTCAGTGCGCGATGACAGATCCTGGTTGCCCGCGGCAATCTGGCCCGAGGCGGTAGCGATGGCATCGCTCGATGTCTTGATCCGCACGACGACGTCGGTCAGCTGGTCTTGCATCCGCTTGATGGAGAACAGCAGGCTGCCGCTGCGGGCCGTGCGGGCCTGCACGCTTTCCGTCAGGTCGCCGCTGGCGATGCGGCCGACCACATCGGCCGCGTAGCCCGGTTCGCCACCCAGCTGGCCCGCCAGGAGCCGCGCCACCACCACACCGAGCCCCAGGCTGATGGCAACGCCGGCCAGTGCCAGCAGCAGCATCAGCAGCCGCGAGTGCTTGAACGTGCCGGCGGCGTCTTCCATGCTGGCGCGAGCCTGCTGGTCGCTGAATGCCACCATGTTCTGCAGCACCTTTTCAAGCGCGCGAGATTCCTTCAGCAGCAACGCGCTTTCTTCGGGCACGTTGCCTTCGAATTGCGAACTGTCCAGCGTCTGCCTCGCGATGAGGTCCGCAAAATCGGCCAGGTGCTTCTTCAGCGGCGGCATCAGCTTCTGGTACTGCTCGTGGAGCTCGCGTCCCTCGTTGGTTTGCTCGAGCAGCGGCTTCACATCGGCCACACTGGATTCGAGCGCCGCCACGGCTTCCTTCAGTTCCTTGAAGCCGACGTTGCGCTCGCCCTTGGTGCCCGCCGACAGCAGGCCCATCTGCGCGCGGCTGGCATCGAGCAGGTGGATGTTGGCCGCCTGCACCGCCTTGATGGCGCGCAGGTCGTTGTTGTAGAGGCTCTCGGTCGAGGCGTTGATGCGCCCCATGTGGAAGATGCCCAACCCGCTGACCCCCGCGCCCACCGCCGCGACGACGAGAAAGCTGAGAACCAGCTTGGCGGCGACAGGAAGCCCTTGGAACCATTTCATTTTTTTCCCTCCTGAGAGACGTTGAAAGTCGTTGGAACTCTTTTAGAACTCGGTCCAGTCGCCTGACGAGGCATGGGCTGCGGCAAGCCTGGGAGGGGACTTGGCTTCCGCCGCCGCCCGCGTCGGGGCCTTCAGCGCCGGCATGGGCTTGCGCGATGGCAGCGCCGGCTGCAGCTTGGCGTGCACTTGCGCGAGCGGTCGGATGGCGGCGTTGCTGTCCAGCTTGAACACGCTCACCGCTTCCACCAGGCTGGCGGCCTGCTCCTGCATCGACTGGGCTGCGGCCGCTGCTTCTTCGACCAATGCCGCGTTCTGCTGCGTGACCTGGTCCATCTGCGCAATGGCCTGGTTCACCTGCTCGATGCCGGTGCTCTGCTCCTGGCTCGCAGCCGTGATCTCGCCCATGATGTCGGTCACGCGCTTGACGCTGTCCACGATTTCGTCCATCGTGCGGCCCGCTTCAGCCACCTGTCGGCTGCCGGCCTCGACCTTGCCGACGGAGTCGTCGATCAGGCCTTTGATTTCCTTGGCCGCTGCGCCCGAGCGCTGGGCAAGGTTGCGCACTTCGGAGGCGACGACTGCGAAGCCGCGGCCCTGTTCACCGGCACGGGCGGCTTCGACGGCCGCGTTCAGCGCCAGGATGTTGGTCTGGAATGCGATGCCGTCGATCACGCCGATGATGTCGACGATCTTCTTGGAAGATGTATTGATGGAGCCCATGGTGTCCACCACCTGGCTGACCACGCCGCCGCCGCGCACGGCCACTTCGGAGGCCGAAAGGGCGAGCTGATTGGCCTGGCGGGCGTTGTCGGCGTTCTGCTTGACGGTGCTCGTGAGTTCTTCCATCGAAGCGGCCGTCTCTTCGAGCGAGCTGGCCTGCTCTTCGGTGCGCGAAGACAAGTCCTGGTTGCCTGCGGCAATCTGGCCCGAGGCCGTGGCGATGGCGTCGGTGCCTGTGCGCACTTCGCCCACCACCTTGGCGAGGCTGCCGTTCATGCCCTTGAGGGCGTGCATGAGTTGGCCGGTTTCGTCCCGGGTCGTCACTTCGATGCGGCTGGTCAGGTCGCCGGCGGCAACGGCTTCGGCCACTTCGACCGCGCGGCGCAGCGGATGCGTGATGCTGCGAACCAGGAGCCAGGCGAGCACCAGGCCGAGGCCCAGCGACAGCGCGCCGCAGACGATCAGGATCAGGCTGGTGCTGGCGCGCGTCTCCTTGCTGCGTTCCGCCGCGGCGTCGAGCTGCGTGCGCTCGGCGTCCACCATCTGCTGGACACCGGCAAGATAGCTGCGCGACGTAGGCTCGAAACGCTCGTTGAAGATCCGGTTGGCGCCTTCCATGTCGCCGGCCAGCTTGGCCTTGCTGACTTCTTCGCGGGCCGCGAGGTAGGCCTTGCGAAGCTCACCGACCTTGTCGTAGACCTGCTTCTTTTCCGGCGTGTCCATCTGTTCTTCGATGAACTTCTGCAGGTCGTTGGTTTCCTTGATGGAGAGGGCCGTGGCGGGCGCGAAGTAGGCAATGAGGTTCGAATCGCTGCTCTTGGCGATGGCCGCGGCGCGCTGCACGCCCGCCGTGGTGTTGCGCAGCCAGTCGGCGCCCGCGCGCTCGGTCTTGATGTTCTTCTCGACCATGGCATTGATTTCCGCGCCGAGCTGCCGCAGCTTCAGCACGGCAAGCACGCTGCTCGTGAGAGACAGGGCGAGGATGACGCCAATCACGACGGCCAACCGCTTGCCGATGGAAATATTGCTCAGAAACATGCTCATGACTCCAGAAGATCAGGAAAGGGCAAGGGCGCGCAACGCGCACTTGCCGTAAAAAGAGTTGTGTGCGCCGGCCGCATTGGCCGGTGCCTTGCAGTGCGCGGAACCGCGGCGGTCAGGAAGCCTCCCAGCCACCGGCGGTAGCCAGCGCGGGCATGGTCCTGCGCGATGGCAGCGCCGGCTGCAGCTTGGCGTGCACTTGTGCGAGCGGGCGGGTTGCGGCGTTGCTGTCCAGCTTGAACACGCTCACCGCTTCCACCAGGCTGGCGGCCTGCTCCTGCATCGACTGGGCTGCGGCGGCTGCTTCTTCCACCAGCGCCGCGTTCTGCTGGGTCACCTGGTCCATCTGCGCGATGGCCTGGTTCACCTGCTCGATGCCGGTGCTCTGTTCCTGGCTCGCCGCGGTGATCTCGCCCATGATGTCGGTCACGCGCTTGACGCTGTCCACGATCTCGTCCATCGTGCGGCCCGCTTCGGCCACCTGGCGGCTGCCGGCCTCGACCTTGCCCACGGAGTCGTCGATCAGGCCCTTGATTTCCTTGGCCGCTGCGCCCGAGCGCTGGGCAAGGTTGCGCACCTCGGAAGCGACGACCGCGAAGCCGCGGCCCTGTTCACCGGCACGGGCGGCTTCCACGGCCGCATTGAGCGCCAGGATGTTGGTCTGGAACGCGATGCCGTCGATCACGCCGATGATGTCGACGATCTTCTTGGACGAAGCATTGATCGACGCCATGGTGTCGACCACCTGGTTGACCACGCCGCCACCCTTGACCGCAACCTCGGAGGCCGAGAGCGCGAGCTGGTTGGCCTGGCGGGCGTTGTCGGCGTTCTGCTTGACGGTGCTGGTGAGCTCTTCCATCGACGCAGCCGTCTCTTCGAGCGAGCTGGCCTGCTCTTCGGTGCGCGAAGACAGGTCCTGGTTGCCCGCGGCAATCTGGCCCGAGGCAGTGGCAATGGCATCGGTGCCGGTGCGCACTTCGCCCACCACCTTGGCGAGGCTCTCGTTCATGTGCTTCAGCGCATTCATCAGCTGGCCGGTCTCGTCGCGCGAGCCGGTTTCAATGGCCGAGCTCAGGTCGCCGCTTGCCACGGTTTCCGCGACCTTGACCGCATGGCCCAGAGGCCGCGTGACGCTGCGGGCGATCAGGAATGCGCAAAGCGCCCCCAACACCAGCGTGAGCGCGGTCAAGAAGATGCGGAGGTTGAAGCTGCGCGCATTCGCCTCGTCGATCGCATGGCTCATGTCGTCGATGGCCTTGCGTTCGAGGGCCAGCAGTTCGAGCACGCGCGTTTCATAAGCCTTGGCGGCCGGCATGAACGTGTTCTTGAAGGCGGCCTCGGCTTCCGCGGGGTTGCCGCCGGTCTTGGCCTTCTGCACGGCGTCCTTGGCGGCCTGGTACTTGGCGCGCAGCTCGACGATGTTCTTGAAGGTCGACTTCTCCAGGTCGGTGACCAGCAGGGCCTCGACCTTGGCCATGGTTTCCCCGCCCTTCTTCACGCTGTCGGAGATGACGTCGGCAAACGTGACGGGCAGCGATTCGTCGGTGCTCCTGGCGATCATCGCGGTGCGCGCAATGGCCGAGTAGGTCAGCACGTACCAGTCGGAGATGAGCCGCTCTTTCGCGAGCGGGCTCTGCATCATCTGGCGGGTGGCTTCGGCATTGCTGCGTGCGGTGATCAGCGCAAAGGCGGCCGAGACCAGCGTCAGGACGAGGACCAGGCCAAAGCCGATGGCCAGGCGCGTTCCGATGCGCATGTTGGAGAGGAAGTTCATGGTGGGGTGATGAAGTGAAATGGACAGGCGATCGAAATGCCCTGAAAGGCTTACGCTTCGACCAGCCTCATGCCGTTGTGCGCGCCGGACGCCACCCGCGGTGCGCTTGTGTAAGTGGGGCCCGTTTGGCGGGAGGCAGGCGCGGCCTGTTGCAGCGGGTCCAGCTTGAAAACGCTCACCGCTTCCACCAGGCTTGCGGCCTGCTCCTGCATCGACTGGGCTGCGGCCGCTGCTTCTTCGACCAGTGCCGCGTTCTGCTGCGTGACTTGGTCCATCTGCGCAATGGCCTGGTTCACCTGCTCGATGCCGGTGCTCTGCTCCTGGCTGGCCGCGGTGATCTCGCCCATGATGTCGGTCAC
>NZ_JBBCBV010000008.1:0-198763 GCF_037204045.1 Variovorax sp. CCNWLW225
AAATAAAGGAGGAGGCCGCAGGCCGGGGGACATTCGCGGAGAAAGGTACCCCGTCGGCGGGTGCGCGCCCTGAACAAGTACCCGGCATGCAATTCATCCCAGCACTGTAAATGCCTTGGTGAAAAAATCATCCCCCCCAAAGTTGCCAGACTTGAGCGCAATGTGCACCGACGTGCCTTCCGCCACATCGGTGCGGGCATGGCACCACGGCACGCCGGGGTCGATCTGCGGACCGATCTGCATCTGTGCAATTCCCAACGCCTGCACGCATGCGCCCGAGGTTTCGCCGCCCGCCACTACGAGCTGGCGCACACCGCGTTCGACCAGGCCGCGCGCAATGGCAGCGATGGTGCGCTCGACCATGGCACCGGCCTCTTCGACGCCGAGCCGGCCCTGCACCGACTTGACGGCGCCCGCCTCGGCTGTGGAGTAGACGAGCACTGGTTGCTTATCGACGAGAGGTGTTGCCCACTCGAGGGTCTCCGCAGCCACGTCGATTCCCGCGGCGATGCGCAGCGGATCGATGGCCAGAGCCGCGCCGCCGCCCTGGATGAAATCGAGCACCTGGCGGTTGGTGGCCAATGAACAACTGCCCGACACCACGGCGCGCAAGCCGGCCGCGGCTGGCAGTGCGCTTGCTTGCGACGATGGCGCAAGGCCGAAGTTGGCAGGCAAGCCGATGGCCACGCCCGAGCCGGCGGTGACCAGCGGCATCTTCGCAATGGCCGGGCCGAATCGCAGCAGGTCGTCGTTCGACACCGCGTCGACGATGGCGATCGACACGCCCTCGCCTTTCAGCTGTTCGATGCGCTCTGTAATGGCCGCCGCACCTCGCGCGACTACCGCATGGTCCACGAGCCCCACCTTGCGCTTGCACTGCGCCTGCAGCACGCGCACGAGGTTCGGGTCGGTCATGGGCGTGAGCGGATGGTTCTGCATGCCGCTCTCGTTGAGCAGCACGTCGCCCGCGAACAGGTAGCCCTTGAACACGGTTCGCTTGTTGTCGGGGAAGGCTGGCGTGGCAATGGTGAAGTCGCATTGCAGCGCGTCCATGAGCGCTTCGGTCACCGGGCCGATGTTGCCCTGCGGCGTGCTGTCGAAGGTGGAGCAGTACTTGAAGTAGATCTGCTGCGCGCCCTGCGCCTGCAGCCAGCGCAGTGCGGCCAGCGACTGCTCGATGGCCTCGGCCGGTGCGATGGTGCGCGACTTGAGTGCGACCACCACGGCATCGACTTCAGCGTCGAGTGGCGTGGCGGGCACGCCGATGGCCTGCACCACGCGCATGCCGGCGCGCACGAGGTTGTTGGCCAGGTCGGTGGCACCGGTGAAGTCGTCGGCAATGCAGCCGAGCAGCAGCTTGGGCATTGCTCAGTCCTTTGCTGCCACGGCCAGCTTTACCGCCTGCGGGTTCTCGCGCACATAGTCGCGCAAGATGGCGTCGAAGCTCGCATCGGCCTTCAAGCCCAGCGCCTCGGCGCGCGCCGCACGAATGCGGCTGGGCCAGCTGGTCACGATCTTGGCGATGTTCGCATCGGGCTCCCAGTCGATCAGCGACGTGGCCTCTTTGCCGGCGATGCGCTCGAGCGCATCTGCCATTTCGCGCACGGTGGTCGTCAACGCGGGCAGGTTGACCGCGGTGCGCGCACCCCACTCGGCAGCGCTGGCCGTGGCCGCGCGGATGATGCCCGCGACGGTGTTGCCGGGCGATGCAAGGGCAACGGCTGTCTCGGGCGCCACGGGGCAGCGCGCGCGCTCACCAGCCAGCGGCTCGCGCAGCATGCCGCTCAGGAAGCTGGAGGCCGCGCCATTGGGCCGGCCCGGCCGCACCGACACCGTCATGAGCCGCACGTTGCGCCCCTGCACGAAGCCCTTGCGCGTGAAGTCGGCCACGAGCTGCTCGCCGATGAACTTCTGGATGCCGTAGCTGTTCTGCGGTGTCGGCAGCGTGGTGTCTTCGATCACCTCGGGCAGGCGCTGCTCGGGCGAATCGCCGAAGACCGCGACCGAGCTGGAGAACACGAACACCGGCGCATGGCCCGCGCGGCGGCAGGCTTCGAGCAGCGCGCGCGTGGTGTCCAGGTTGCTACGCATGCCCAGGTCGAAATCGGCTTCGCATTCGCGGCTCACCGCGGCGGCAAGGTGGAACACGGCATGCGTGTCGGCCAGCGGCAACACGCCGCTCACTGCCTGCTCGTACAGGTCGCCCTGCACAAAGTGCACGCGGCCATCGGCTTGCAGGTCTGCGGGTGGCGGCACGCGGTCGGCCAGCGTGATGCGCGCGACGGGCTGGACCACGCCGCCGGCCAGTGCCAGCGGGCCGCCCGCGAGCAACGTGCGCGCGAGCCGCGCACCCACAAAACCGCAACCTCCGGTGATGAGAATATTCATGATCTTGTCTTCCTTGTTCAGGCTTTCTTGTCGGCAGCCGGCAGTTCGATGCCGGGAAATATCTTGATGACCGCGCTGTCGTCCTCGCGCGCAAAACCCGCGGTAGACGCCTGCATGAACATCTGGTGCGCGGTGGACGAGAGCGGCAACGGAAACTTGCTGGCACGCGCCACGTCGAGCACCAGGCCCAGATCCTTCACGAAGATGTCGACGGCCGAGAGCGGTGTGTAGTCGCCTGCCAGCACGTGCGCCATGCGGTTCTCGAACATCCAGCTGTTGCCCGCGCTGTGCGTGATGACCTCGTACAGCGCGGCCGGGTCCACGCCTTCGCGCAGGCCTAGCGCCATGGCCTCGGCCGCCGCGGCAATGTGCACGCCGGCCAGCAACTGGTTGATGACCTTGACCTTGCTGCCCGCCCCTGCGCGGTCTCCAAGACGATAAACCTTGGCCGCCATGGCGTCGAGCACGGCGCCGGCCTTTTCATAGGCCGCGGGCGTGCCGGCGGTCATCATGGTCATCTGTCCGCTCGCGGCCTTGGCGGCGCCGCCGGAAATCGGCGCGTCGAGGTACAGGATGCCCTGCGCGGCCAGGCGCGACTCGAGCGCGACCGACCAGTTCGGATCGACCGTGGAGCACATCACGAACAAGCTGCCGGGCTTCATCGACGCCGCGCAGCCGGGCGTGGTGCCATCGCCGAACAGCACCGACTCGGTCTGCGCCGCATTGACGACTACGGAAACCACGATGTCGCACTGCGCACCGAGCGCGGCCAGCGTGTCGCAGGCCACACCGCCGTCGCGCGCAAAGGCGTGGGCCACGTCCAGGCGCACGTCGAACACGTGCGGCTCGTAGCCCGCGCGGCGCAGCGATTGGGCCATGCCGCTGCCCATGGCGCCAAGGCCCACCAGGCCGACGACCGGTGTGTTGTTGGTGTTTGAAGTCATGTCAGGGGTTCTTTCGATCAGCGATTCACAAGTTGCTTGGGCGTGAGCCACACGCCGATGGCCCCGAGCACCAGCGCGCCGGCCAGCACGTACATGCCGATCTGCGTGCTGCCGGTGAGGTCTTTCAGGTAGCCGATGAGATAGGGACTGACGAAGCCCGCGAGGTTGCCCACCGAGTTGATGACTGCAATGCCGGCAGCCGCGGCCGTGCCCGACAAGAAGGCGGTAGGCAGCGACCAGAACAGCGGCGCGCAGGTGAGAACGCCGGCTGCAGCGAGCGAAAGAAACGCGAGCGACACGACCGTATTCTGCGTGTACGAGGCCGCGACCGTGAAGCCGATCGCGCCCATCAGTGCGGGCACGATCAGGTGCCAGCGGCGCTCCTGCCGGCGGTCGGCGCTGCGGCCGAAAAGGTTCATCGCGACGATGGCGCAAATGAACGGAATGGCGCTCAACAAGCCGATGTGCAAGTTGCCCTTCACGCCCGTCGCCTTGACAAGCGTGGGCAGCCAGAAGGTCAGCGCGTATTGGCCCATGACGAAGGCGAAGTAGATCAGCGCCATCCACCACACGCGCGCATCGCGGAACATGGCGCCCACCGAGTGCGGCCCCTTGGCGCCGTGCGCCTGGTCGCGCTCGACCTCGCGCTGCAGCAGGCGCTTTTCGTCCGGGTCGAGCCAGCGCGCATGCTGGATGCCGTTGTCCAGGTAGACCAGCACCATCACGCCGACGATCACGGCCGGAATCGCTTCGATGATGAACATCCACTGCCAGCCCTCCATCGACGACACACCGTGGAAGGCATCCATGATCCAGCCCGAGAGCGGATTGCCGAAGATGCCCGCCACCGGAATGGCCGACATGAAGACCGCGATGATGCGCGCGCGCCGATGCGCCGGGTACCAATGGGTGAGATACAGGATCACGCCGGGGTAGAAGCCCGCCTCAGCCACGCCGAGCAGAAAACGCAGGATGTAGAAGCTGGTCGGCGTTTCCACAAACACGAAGCACGCCGAAAGCACGCCCCAGGTGATCATGATTCGCGCAATCCAGATTCGCGCGCCCACCCGGTTGAGCAGCAGGTTGCTCGGCACCTCGAACAGGAAGTAGCCCAGAAAGAAGATGCCGGCGCCCAGGCCGAACACCGTTTCGCTGAAGCCCAGGTCTTGTCCCATCTGCAGCTTGGCAAAGCCCACGTTCACGCGGTCGAGATACGCGACCACATAGCAGAGCATCAGAAAGGGAACGAGGCGCCAGAACACCTTGGTGTAGGCACGCTTCTCGAGCGCGACATCGGCCGGCGTGTCCGCAGTGGCAGCCAGCGGCGCGTGGAGTGTTGAAGTCATTGGAGGAAGTCGTTTGGATGATGAACCGGGTCTCGCTTGGGCGGTGCATGCGGCGCGCCGCCCTTATTTGTCAGGTCATCATACAAATCTGAAACAGGCGATCTGCTTCGGGTAAACCCGCAAGCTACACCTCGTTTCCTTTTCTTCTACTGGCCCGCGGGCCAGCCTTCGACCAGCGGCCGGGCGAGTTGCGCGCCCTCCTGCTGCCAGAAGGCAGGGTCGGCCTGCTCGATGCGGCGAATGGCGTTGTCCATGTGGGACTTGGCGGCTTCTCGCGCGCGCAGCGGGTCCCCCGCCTCGATGGCTTCCACGATCCGCGCATGCTCCTGCGCCACCTCGCGCGCAAAGTCGGCCCGGCGCGCCTCGTTGGCGCGCGTGACACGCGTGGCGCCATGAAGAAACTGCCGCAGGTACTGCAGCGTGCCGATCAAGAAGGGGTTGCGCGCCGCCTCGGCAATGGCGCGATGAAAACGCACGTCTTCGTCGGCCCCGTTGCGCCCCGCCGCCACCGCGGCATGCAGCGCCTCGATGGCTTCACGGATGCGCTCCACGTCTTCGGGCGTGCGCCGTTCAGCGGCAAGCGCGGCCACTTCGGCCTCGAGCGCGCGGCGCAGTTCAACCATCTGGATCACCGCTTCACGCGAGGCCACATGCGGCATCTCGAAGCGCAGCGGCTCCACGCCGGCCGCGCGCACATAAACGCCGCTGCCCTGGCGCGAATCGAGCAGCCCCAGCGACTTGAGCCGCGAAACCGCTTCGCGCACCACCGTGCGGCTCACGCCGAACTGCTCGGCCAGCGCAGCCTCGGTCGGCAGACGGTCGCCTGCCGACAAGCGCCCGCTGCGCACCTCGGCCGCCAGCGCATCGGCCACCTGGTCGGCGAGGCGAACGGTAGGGGCGACGGATTGAAATCGTGCGGTCATGAACGCGTGGGGCGGTGGGCTGCGACTCTAACGCAGGGCCCTGCGCTGAACACCCTTGAAATTTAAGGACTGCACGCCACTGACGAGTGTTGTCATGACGCTCCTGGGACATGTGAAAAATCGATGTTTTCTAGCTAAATCTCTACGTGTTTATCTATTTTGACACCTGTTAATGACTCTTACCGAGAAGATCTGAACTCATGTGCCTGTGACGGACTGGCAATACCAACAGGCACCAAACAGCACAGTGGAATCGGAGGAGCGGCATGACTTTGACCTATTTCGAAATCGTCGCCCGGCCACTGGAGCAGCCCTCAACTCTATTGCCCGGTATCACATTTCAATTTTTCCCTTATTCATGAAAATCAAATCTTCGATCTCGTCTCTTGTTCTCGCAGCAGCATTTGCCGTTCTCTCTGGCTGTGCCAGCCTGCCGTCGCCGGAAGTCATGAAGGCAGAGACCGCGTCCTTCCAGCTCCCCAAGTTGCCAGATGCGGGCAAGGCGATCGTGTACGTGGTTCGGCCTTCCGGCGTGGGTGGTTTGGTTCGCTTCAATGTTTTTGTCGACGACCAGGAAGCCGCATCAGAGATGGGGTACACCCGCTCGAGCCAGTACATCTATTTCAATGTGACGCCTGGCACCCACAAGATCTATTCCAAGGCGGAGAACTGGGCCGACACTCAGATCACAGCCAACAGCGGCGACGTCATCTACATCCAGCAAGAACCCTCGATGGGCATCGTCATGGCGCGCAACAGCGTGAGCAAGATTGATGAGGTTCAAGGCAAGTACCAAGTCAAGCAGCTGCAACTCGGCACCATCCTCAAAGCCGACAAATAAGAGGGGGCGGGCGGCAGGACGGGCCTGGGTTCACCCCAACGCATACCGCGCCGCCCGCGCAATGCTCCCCGCATCCACCCCAAAGAACTCCCGCAGCGCCGCGCGCGTGTCGCTGCGGCCGAATCCATCCGTTCCCAGGGTGAGATAGCGGCGGCCTTCGGGCAAATAGGCGCGCACGCTCTCGGGCACGGCACGCACGTAGTCGGTGGCGGCGATGATCGGGCCCTTTCCGGCACCGAGCTGCTGCGCGATGAACGGCACACCGGCCTCTTTCTCACCCGCAATCGCGCGCTGCTCGCAAGCCAGGCCATCGCGCGCAAGTTCGCTCCAGCTCGTCACACTGAACACCTCAGCCTCGATACCTTCATCGGCCAACAGCTGCGCAGCCTTGACGACTTCGGTGAGGATGGCGCCCGAGCCCATGAGCGTGACGACCTTCTTCGTTTTCGCCTTGCCTGAAGCAGCCGGCGCATACACGCCGAATCGATAGCAGCCGCGCAGGATGTCCGCCTCTGCACCCTCGGGCACATCGGGCTGCGCGTAGTTCTCGTTCATGAGCGTGACGTAATAGAACACGTCCTTCTGCTCGACCATCATTTCGCGGATGCCCGCATCGACGATGACCGCCATCTCGCCTGCAAATGCGGGGTCGTAGGCCTTGCAGTTCGGAATGGTCGCGGCCACGAGGTGGCTGCTGCCGTCCTGGTGTTGCAGGCCTTCGCCGCCGAGGGTGGTACGGCCCGAGGTGGCGCCCAGCAAAAAGCCGCGCGCACGCTGGTCGGCGGCGGCCCAGATGGCGTCGCCCACGCGCTGAAAGCCGAACATCGAGTAGTAGATGTAGAAGGGCAGCATGGCCAGGCCGTGCACGCTGTAGCTGGTGGCGGCTGCCGTCCAGCTGGCAATGGCGCCGGCTTCGCTGATGCCTTCTTCAAGGATCTGGCCGTCGGTGGCTTCGCGGTAGCTCAGCACGGAGCCGATGTCTTCGGGCGCATAGCGCTGGCCCACGCTCGAATAGATGCCGACCTGCTTGAAGAGGTTGGCCATGCCGAAGGTGCGCGCCTCGTCGGCCACGATGGGCACGATGCGCGGGCCCAAGGCCTTGTCCTTCAGCAGGTTGCCGAGCATGCGCACGAAGGCCATGGTGGTGCTCATTTCCTTGCCGGCCGCCGCTGTCGCGAACTGCGCGTAGCTTGCGATGTCGGGCTTGGGCACGACGTCGCATGCGGTCTCGCGGCGGGGCATGGCACCGCCGAGCGCGGCGCGGTGGCTGCGCAGGTACTGCATCTCGGCGCTGTCTTCGGGCGGGCGATAGAAGTCCAGCGCAATGGCCTGCGCGTCGGTGAGCGGCAGGTTGAAGCGGTCGCGAAATTCGATGAGGTCGACGTCGCCCATCTTCTTGTGCGAGTGCGTGGTCATCTTGCCCTGCGCGGCGCTGCCCATGCCGTAGCCCTTCTTGGTGTGGGCGAGGATCACGGTGGGCTGGCCCTTGTGCGCGGCCGCGGCGGCATAGGCGGCGTATATCTTCACCAAGTCATGGCCGCCGCGCTTCAGGCGGTCGATCTGCTCGTCGGTCATGCCTTCGGCCAGGCGCGCGAGCTCGGGGTTCTGGCCGAAGAAGTTGTCGCGGTTGAAGCGGCCGTCCTTGGCCGCAAAGGTCTGCATCTGGCCGTCGACGGTGTTGGCGAACACGCGCGCGAGCGCGCCGCTCACATCCTGCGCGAAGAGGCCGTCCCAGTCGCTGCCCCACACGAGCTTGACGACGTTCCAGCCTGCGCCGGCAAAGAGCTTCTCGAGCTCGTCGATGATGCGGCCATTGCCGCGCACCGGGCCGTCCAGGCGCTGCAGGTTGCAGTTGACGACCCACACGAGGTTGTCGAGCTTCTCGCGCGCGGCAAGCGTCAATGCGCTCATCGATTCGGGCTCGTCCATTTCGCCGTCGCCGAACACGCCCCACACTTTGCGGCCCTCGCAGTCGAGCAGGTTGCGGTGCGTGAGGTAGCGCATGAAGCGTGCGTGATAGATCGAGCTGATCGGGCCGATGCCCATCGAGCCAGTCGGAAACTGCCAGAAATCCGGCATCAGATAGGGATGCGGGTAGCTGCTGAGGCCGCGTGCGCCGCTGCCCTGGGTGAAGGCGGGCGCAGTCAGTTCCTGGCGATAGTGCTTCAGGTCCTCTTCGCTGAGGCGGCCTTCGAGGTACGCGCGTGCATAAACGCCGGGTGCGCTGTGCGGCTGGAAGAACACCAGGTCGCCTCGATGATTTTCATCGCGCGCATGAAAGAAGTGGTTGAAGCCGGTCTCGAACAAATCGGCCGCACTGGCATAGCTGGCAATGTGGCCGCCCAGTTCGCCGTACGCCTGGTTGGCCTTCGCCACCATCGCGAGCGCGTTCCAACGCATGAGCGAAGCCAGGCGCTCCTCGACGGCGAGGTCGCCCGGAAACGGCGGCTGGTCTTCCACCGCAATGGTGTTGACGTAGGGCGTTGCGAGTTCGGGCTGCCATCCGATGCGTTGCTGCCGCGCAAGCCGGGCAAGCTCCACCAGCATCTGCCGCGCACGCTGCGGACCATGCGTTTGCGCCAGCGCCAGGAAGGCGTCGCGCCATTCGGCGGTCTCCGCTGGGTCGGGGTCGTGTGAGAGCGGCGTGTTGAGCAGCAGCGCGCGCATCTGGTCGGATGAAATCGGGGCGTTCATGCCGGCACTTTAGGCCGCAACGGCAAGAATTAGCTACCGGCCTGGGCATACCCACGGCACCAGCGCAGCATAAAATTCCTGAAAACCAACCAAACGCCGCATTTCGTGCAACTCGACAACATTGACCTACGCATCCTCGACGAGCTGCAACGCGACGGCGGCTTGTCGAACGTGGAGCTCGCGCGCCGCGTTCAGCTGTCGCCCTCGCCTTGCCTCGCGCGCGTGAAGGCGCTGGAAGCCGGCGGTGTGATCGACCGTTATGTGGCGCTCGCGAATGCGAAGGCGCTGGGCCTCGGGCTCAATGTGTTCATCTCGATCAGCCTCACCACGCAAAGCAAGCAGTCGCTCGCCGACTTCGAGCAGCGCATTGCGGAGCACGACGAAGTGATGGAGTGCTACCTGATGACGGGCGACAGCGACTACCTGATCCGCATCGCAGTGGCGGACATGGCGGCGCTGGAGAAATTCATCCTGGAACAGCTCACGCCGATTCCGGGCATCGAAAAGATCCGCTCGAGCTTTGCGCTCAAGCAGGTCAGATACAAAACGGCGCTGCCGTTGCCGGTAGCGCCGCTTAAGTTCAAAGGGTAAGCCACCCACCCGCATGGGTGGCTGGCTCACGGCCGGCCGTCCTCAGCTGCCGACGCGTCCGCCGTCGTCCTTGGTGATGACGATGGTTGCCGAACGCGGGCGCTTGCCTGCACCGTAGCCTGCGTTGGAAGGCCACTGGCTGGTGTACTTCGACGGGTCCGCCAGGTTGGCTTGCTTGGTGCTTTCGCCGGGGTGCTGGATGTTGACGAAGATCGCCTTGCCGTCCGGCGTTTCGCACAGGCCGGTGAGCTCGCAGCCCGAAGGGCCGACCAGGAAGCGCTTGAGCGTGTCCGCCGTCGGTTGCTTGCCGATCATGGTGTCGACCGTGTACTGCGTGCTGTCCGCGCGCTGGTAGGTCAGGGTCTTCTTGGCGCCGTCGCCGACCTGGCCCGGCAGGGCGGCCAACATCATGCAGTTGGTCACGTCGGTGTAGGCGCCGTCATCGGTCTGGATCCAGCAGATACCGGTCGAACGGCTGAACACCAGGCCGTCGGGGCTGGAGAAGTCCTGGTCGCCGGTGAGCTTCGAGAGGTTCACCGTATCGGCATTGGCGCCCGACTCGGCACCGAAGGCGTACACGTCCCAACGGAAGCTGGTGCTCGCCGGATTGCCGCCGGCATCGGCCATGCGCAGGATGTGGCCGTTCGGGTTGCCGGACTGCGCGGTCGCGCCCTTCATGTCGGTGTAGACGCGCGGGTTGGCCGGATCGGGAGCCAGCTGCGACGACGAGGCCGGCTCGATGCGGCGGTTGCTGTTGTTGGTCAGCGTGAGGTACACCTCGCCGTTGGCCGGGTTGGTGGCGCACCACTCGGGGCGGTCCATCTTGGTGGCGCCGACGGCATCGGCCGCAAGGCGCGCGTTGACCACCACATCGGCCAGGTTGGCAAACGAATAGCCGGCAAAGCCTGCCACCGCGGGGTTCGAGAGCGACAGCTCCTGCCAGGTGCCCGCACCGTCGGCATCGAAGCGCGCCACGTAGAGCGTGCCCTGGTCGAGGTACTTGGCACCGGTGGCGAGCGGATCGACCGGGTTGGCATCGGCCTCTGACCAGACCGCATCGGAAACGAACTTGTAGAAGTATTCGTTGCGCGCGTCGTCGCCCATGTAGCAGGCCACCTTCTGGCCCACGACCGGCTTGCTGAACGCAATGCTCTCGTGTGCGTAGCGGCCCAGGGCGGTGCGCTTCACGCCGAGCTTCGACTTGTTGTACGGGTCGAACTCGACGACGAAGCCCATGCCGTTCATCTCGTTGCGGTAGTCGTCGGTACCGTCGGTGGAAGCGCCGGTCTTGCTGATGTTCCAGCGCTGGTACTTGTCGTCCGCGCCGGCGGATTCCCAGCCGTGGCGGCTCGCGGTGCCTGCGGTGCGGCCATAGCGCTTGAGCGAGGTCACGCTCTTGTCGTTGCCGCGTGCGGTGTCATCGCCCGCTGCGCGGGTGAAGTAGTTCACCCAGTTTTCTTCGCCGGTGAGGAAGGTGCCCCACGGCGTCTTGCCGGTGCCGCAGTTGTTGAGCGTGCCGCGCGTCTTGACGCCGGTGGGCGAGTACTTCGTCTTCATCAGCGCGTCGCCCTTGGCGGGGCCTGCGATGTCGATCTCGGTCAGCGGCGTCACGCGGTGGTTGAATGCCGAATCCTGGACGTAGCTCCACTTGCCGGCGCCGTCCTTGCGCACCTCGAGCACTGCGATGCCGTGGACGGCGACTTCCTTGTCCACTTCCGCGGCCGGGCGGGGCAGCGTGGTGGTGCCTCCGTTGGCGTGCAGGAAGAACGAGGCCAGCGTTTCGTCGGTCGTCGCCTCATGGTTCACCGCGAGCAGGCCGCGGTCGATGCTCGAGTCGGAGCGCTTGCCGTCGGCGCCCAGGCCAAACCACTCCATGCCGTCGTGGTGGTCGCCGCCGCGGTTTTCAAAGTCGGTATCGGTGCCGTCGTTCGCATAGGCCGGCGTGGTGCCGGACAACGGATCGCCGAGGGCGTAGATGACGCTGGCGCTGTAGCCGACGGGAATGACGACGCTGTCGGCCAGGCTCTTCGCCACGGCGCCGAAGCCCAGCAGCTTTTCGACCGGGCCAGGGGCCGGGCCGGGAGCTGGCGCGGGTGCCGGGGCCGGTGCGGGTGCCGGAGGAAGAATCGGAAACCCCACGCCACCGCCCCCGCTACCGCCGCCGCAGGCGGTCAGTACGGCAGCGCTAACGCCGCCCAGCAGCAGGCCACGGCGGTTGAGCCGGTTGGCCAGTACGCTGTCGAAGGTGGGGTTGGCGGAACGATTGGAGTCTTCGTCGTTGAAGTCGATGCGGTCTGACATTGGAGGAATTCGTGGGGTGGTGGAGAAAAACACCCCATGCTAGGAAGCCCCCGTGACATCGCCGTGAATCCGAAATGACAGCTCGCTTACGTCCTATGTCTTACTGCTTTGGCCACAGCGCCCACAGGCGCAGCGGCTGGTTCATGCTGGCAGCCAGCCGGCCGGCGTCCGCACCGGTGCCGGCAAAGTAGTCGGCGCGCACGGCGCCGACGATGGCGCTGCCGGTGTCCTGCGCGACCACGAGCTTCTGCAGCTGCGCGGCGGGGCCGCTCGAGGCGAGCCACACCGGCGTGCCGTACGGAATGCTTTCGCGGTCGACGGCGATGGAGCGCCCCGCCGTGAGCGGCACGCCCTGCGCGCCGCGCGGGCCGAACGAAGCGTCCAGCTCGCTCATCGTCTCTTCGCGGAAGAACACATAGCGCGGATTGCTCCACAGCAATTGCGACACGCGCTGCGGGTTCTGCGCGGCCCATGCCTTGGTGTCGTCAGGCCATTTGCCGACCTTCGACACGCCTTGCGACATCAGCCATTGCTGCACGCTCTTGTAAGGCTGCTCGTTGGTGGCCGCAAACGCCACGCGCACGGTGCGCTGCACGCCGTTGGCTTCGGTGATGCGAAGGCGCCCCGAGCCCTGGATGTGCAGCATGAGCGCGTCGATCGGGTCGGCCATCCACGCGATCTCGCGGCCGCGCAGCGCCGCCTGAGCCTCGGGCAGGGTTTCGATCTCTTGCCGGGTGTACCAGGGGCGGCGCGGCACCAGGCCTTCCGGCGCCTGGTAGATCGGAACGTTGAAGGTGGCGGTGGGCACGCGCGAGGCGTCGTACACCGGCTCGTAGTAGCTCGTGAGCTTGCCTTCGCTGGAGCCCGCGAGCGACTCGACCCGGTAGGGCTGCAGCCGGTCGGTTATCCACTGGCGCTGCTCTTCGGGCGTCGCAATGGCCAGCTGGCGCACGTCGCGGCACAGCGGTGCAAAGGCGGCATTGGGGCGCGCGCAGTTGGCAAGCAACGCAATCCAGGCTTCGTGCAGCGGATCGTCGCTGAAACCCGGAAGCTCCGACCAGCCGACGGGCACCCATCGGCTCTTGGGATGCGCCAGCGAGCCGGTCAGGGGGCCGAGGTCGCGCGGGGGCGTTACGGTGGGGCGCGCCGGGGTTTCCGGTGCGCGCGGGCTGAGCGAGCAGCCCGCCATCGTTGCTACGATCGCGAGCCCTACCAGCCACTGGAGTCCATTTCTCATGGGATTGATTTTGCTTGAAGCCCTCGGGGCAGGGCTCGTGCTCATATTGATCGTCTGGTGGACCATGTTTTCCGGTCGAAAGAAGGGTGAGCTGCACGAAGAAGATGAGACCGTCGATGACAACGAGTCCGCCAAGCAGGGCCGCCCTCCAGAAGCGTGAATTTCTTGCGTAGCCGCAAGTCGCAGGGAAATGTCGGAGAAGAACCCATTAGCTATTACTTTAGTAGCAACCGTCCTAGCATTCATCGGACGCGGCGAAAGGTTTTCCTGTTTTCGGCGGATCGCTAAGGCCGTACCATCGCATGCTTGCCGAAGCTAAGCTGTGGCCCGCCTGATTCATCCTTGAAAGGGAAAGCCATGAAAAAATTCGTTCTCGCCACCTCCGCCGCCGCCCTCGTCCTGTCCGGCTGTGCCGGCGGCATGACCGACACCCAACGCAACACCGGCATCGGTGCCGGCATCGGCGCCTTGGGCGGTGCGGCCATCGGCTCCGCCACCGGTGGCAACCGCGGTGCCATCGGCACCGGTGCTGTTGTCGGTGCCGCAGCCGGCGCGCTTGGCGGCTACCTGTGGTCGCAGCGCATGGAAAACCAGAAGCGCCAGATGGAAGCCGCCACGCAAGGCACCGGTATTGCGGTCACGCAAACCCCGAACAACGAGCTCAAGCTCCAGATTCCGAGCGATGTGTCGTTCGACGTGGGCCGCTCCAACATCAAGTCGAACTTCGCGCCCGTGCTCGACCAGTTCGCAAGCGGCCTGCGCAACAACCCGAACGCCGAGGTGCGCATCATCGGCCACACCGACAACACCGGCTCGGACGCCATCAACAACCCGCTGTCGGTCGACCGTGCCGCCAGCACGCGCGACTACCTGGTGGCACGCGGCGTGAGTGCCGCGGCCTTCCGCATCGAAGGCCACGGCTCGCGTGAGCCGATTGCCGACAACAACAGCGATGCCGGCCGGGCCCAGAACCGCCGCGTCGAAATCTTTGTGGGCGAGCGCGCACCGCGAGGCTGAACTCGCCAGTAGATAGAAAAATAAGTAAGTAAGCCAGACAAGAAGAAAAAAGCCGGCCGGGCGGGAGCGGCCGGCGCCCATCGTTATCGTTTCAATGTCAATCCAGAGGGAAAACTCATGAGGAAGTTTGTTGTTTCGGGTGCGGCTGCGGCCGCATTGTTCATTGCGGGCTGCGCTTCGCAATCGCCTGCGCCGGGTGCTGCAACCGCACCGGATGCCCAGTCGGCCGCGCCGTCCAACAGCTGGACCGCGCGCCTGGCGTCGCTCAAGACCGAGCTGGAAAATTCCACCAAGGGCACGGGCGTGGTGATCGAGCAGACCGCGGACAACCAGCTGCACCTTGTGGTTCCCAACGAGCTTTCGTTCGACGTGGGCCGCTCCAACGTGAAGCGCAACCTCGCCCAGGTGCTCGACAAGGTCGCCGAAGGCCTGCGCAGCGCCACCGCAGCCAGCGTGCGCGTGGTGGGCCACACCGACAACACCGGCAGCGAAGAAGGCAACGAGCGCCTCTCCGTGAGCCGCGCCGACAGCGTGCGCAACCACTTGGTGGCGCGCGGCGTTTCGACCACCGCCATCACCACCGATGGCCGCGGCTCGCGCGAGCCCCTGGCCGACAACGGCACCGCCACCGGCCGTGCGCAGAATCGCCGCGTCGAAATCTTCGTCGCGGAAAAAAGCTGATCTCTTAGAGATCTCTCAAGCGGTTGGCCAGCTCAACCGCTGACTTCACTTCCATCTTTTCGAACACGCGCGCGCGGTGGACCTCCACCGTGCGCACGCTGATCGCGAGCTGGTCGGCAATCAGCTTGTTCGGCAGGCCTTCGACCACGAGCCGCATCACGTCGCGCTCGCGCTCGGTGAGTTCGGCAATGCGGCCGGCCAGGCTGCGCCGCACGCGCTGCACCTCGAGCGCCCGAAGCGAAGCACCCAGCGCCTGCTCGATGCGGTCGACCAGCGCGTTGTCCGAGAACGGCTTCTCGCAAAAATCGAATGCACCGCGCTTCACCGCGTCGACCGCGGTCGGCACATCGGCGTGGCCGGTCAAAAAGATCACGGGCATGGCATCAAGCAGGCCGCGCTCCGCAAGCCGGTCGAACAGCACCAGCCCGCTGGTGCCGGGCATGCGCACATCCAGCAGCAGGCACAGCGGCTGCTGAGGCAGCGGCCCTTCGGCCAGGCGCTGCTCGAAGGCCTCGGCGCTTGCAAAGTGCTCGCTCTCCAGTCGGCGCGAGCGCAGCAGCCAGGCCAATGCCTCGCGCACGCTGGCGTCGTCGTCCACGATGAAGATGAGGCCGTCGATCAGCGGTTGCATATCAGTCGTTTTCAAGAATGTGGCCGCGGCAAACCTGCAAGGGTCATGCCGCCGGCAGGGTAAAGCGGAACACCGTGCCCCGGGGCTGGTTGGGCTCGAACATCAACACGCCGCCGTGCTGCTCCACCACGGTGCGGCACAGGCTGAGACCAAGCCCCATGCCGTCGGCGCGCGTGGTGAAGAAGGGTGTGAAGAGGCGGCTCGCCACCTCTTCGCTGATGCCGCTGCCGAGGTCGGCCACCGAAAACTCGAGCCAGCGGCGCGCGTCTTCCACGCCCGTGCCGCCTACCGCCACGGCGCGCGCCACGCGCAGCCGCAGCACCCGTTCTCCGGCATTGTCCGGCGTGTCCATGGCCTGCATGGCGTTGCGCGCCAGGTTGAGCAGCACCTGCTCGACCAGTGTGCGGTCGCACATGGCCTGCGGCAGGCGGTCTTCGAGCAGCACCTCGATGATCACGCCGAGCTTGCGCGCCTGCAGCCGCACCAGCGGCAGCACCGCATCGACAAGTGCCTGGGGCGCCACGGCCTCGCGCGTGCGGTCGCGCCGGCGCACGAAGTCGTGCACGCTGCGAATCACCTGGCCGGCGCGGTCGGCCTGCTCGGCAATGCGCCGCACAGCCATGGCCACTTCGGCCTGCTCGCCCTTGGCATGGGGGCCGAGCATGTTGAGCGAGCCGGTGGCATAGCTGGCAATCGCGGCCAGCGGCTGCGTGAGCTCATGGCTCAACAGCGATGCCATTTCGCCCACCGTGGCAAGCCGTGCGCTGGCCTGCAGGCGCTCCTGGCTCGCGCGCGAGAGTTCTTCGATGCGGCGTTGCTCGCTGATGTCGATGAACGCGCTCATCCAGCCGGTCTGCACGCGCTGCGCGTTGATGAGCGGGGCTTCGAAGATGAGCACCGGAAAGCGCGTGCCGTCCTTGCGCATGAAGACCGACTCGAAGCCCTCGCGCGGCGGCATGCCGCCGGCCAGGCGCCTGGCTTGCCGCTGCTGGTATTCGTGCGCCAGCTCGGTGGGCCAGTAGGGCACCTCGGTCGATTCGCCGCTGCCGGCCATCAGCTCTTCGGGGCTGAAGCCGACCATCTCGCAGAACGCCGGGTTGACGTAGGTGATGCGGCCCTGCAGGTCCCGCGCGCGCAAGCCGGTGATGACCGAGTCTTCCATCGCCTTGCGAAAGGCCAGCGCATCGGCCAGGTCGCGCTCTGCGCGCAGCCGGCGGCGCGTGTCGCGCGCCAGCAGCACCAGCACCGACACCAGCGCAATCGATATGCCGGTGACCAGCGCCGTGAGCACGTTCGGAAAAAGATCGGGCGCCGCGCGCCAGCCGTCGACGCGCAGCATCAGCGCGGCTCCTGGCAGATCGATGAGCTGCTGCGAGGTGAAGACGCGCGTGCCGGTGCGGCGCGACGTGCCGAGCGCCACCAGCCGCGTGCCGTCGGTTTCGGTAAACGCCACTTCCTGCCCGCGCGTGAGCGTGGGGCCGACCAGTTCGATGAGCGTGTCGCGCAGCGAGTAGCTCGCGACCAGGAAACCGCCCGCGTCGATGGGCACGCAGAGCTCCATCACCTCGACGCCGCCTCCGCCGAGCACCGGTACGAAGTGGCTCGGCGAATAGGCGGGCGCACCGAGCTTGCGCGCGGCGGTGCAGGCCAGCGCCACGTCGGTCTGGTCGGCGCCGCGGCTTTCCTCGTCGATAAGGCGCATGCGGTAGGGCGTGTTGGCCGACTCCAGCGGACGCAGCGCGGCGTCGCGCCACTCGAGGCGAAGCCACTCGCGATGCTCCCTCAGCAAGGTGGCCGCGGCCTCGGGCCAATGCGTGCGGTCCAGGCCCGAAGCCTGCGTGGCGCGCAGGCTCTGCGCATTGCGCTGCAAGCCGATGCGAAGGTCGGACACCGCATCGGCCGTGTCGCGGTCGAGCGCCGCCTGCACCTGCTCCACTTCATGCCGCCCCGCGAGCCACACCACGGTAACGAGCAGTGCGGACACCAGCACGGCCAGAATGAGCCAAAGAAACCAGCGCTTCCACAGCGAGCGCAGGCGCGCGAACGCCAACAGCGCCCACCGTGGCGACGCGGCGGTCAGCACATCCTGCATCTAGAGCACGCAGTGCGAGAGCACCGGCAGCTGCGCGCGCATGCGCCCGGTCTGCCCGGCATCGATGTCGACCAGCACCACGCCTTCTTCGAGGGCCTGCTGCGCAACCACGGTGCCCCACGGGTCGACCACCATCGATTGGCCCCACGTATGGCGGCCGTTCTCGTGCGTGCCGCCCTGCGCAGGCGCGACCACCCAGGCCAGGTTTTCGATGGCGCGCGCGCGCAGCAGCACCTCCCAATGCGCGGCACCGGTGGTGCGGGTGAAGGCGCTGGGCACCAGCAACAGGTCGGCGCCCTGCTTGGCAAGCGCGCGGTACAGCTCCGGAAAGCGCAGGTCGTAGCAAACGCTCATGCCCACGCGCCAGCGGTGACCATCGCGGGACGGTAGGTCGAACACCACGGGCTTGGCGCCCGGTGCGATGACGCGGCGCTCGTCGTAGCGCTCGGTGCCGTTGTCGAAGTAGAACAGGTGGATCTTGTCGTAGCGCGCCACGCACTGGCCATCAGGCGAGTAGCACAGCGAGCTGTTGAACACGTGCTCCGCATCGTTGCTTTCGATGGGCAGCGTGCCGCCGACGATCCACAGGCCGAACTCGCGCGCCGCATCGGCAAGAAAGCCCTGCACCGTGCCGGCGCCGGCGGTTTCGCGCAGGCCCAGCTTGTCAGTGTCTCGCGCGCCCATCATGCAGAAATACTCGGGCAGCACCGCCAGCTCGGCGCCGTCCGCCGCGGCTTGCGCGAGCAGGTCGTGGGCGCGTGCGAGGTTCGCTTCGCGGGCGATGGCCGACACCATCTGGATGGCTGCGACTTTCATTGCGTGGTCTCCGTTTTCCGGCCTTCGGCGGCGGGCGCCGGCGCGGGAAGATTCAGGGGATTGGGCAGGATGGACCGCGGCACCTTGGCTATCTTGGGGTCGGCCCAGGTGCCTTCGATGTGAAACTCCTGCGTGGCGGCGGCTGCGAGCGGCTTGCTCAGCACCCATTGGGCCAGGAAGGTGCCCAGCCCGATGGCGGGGTTGATGGCGGTGGCCACCAGCGCGGCCGTGCCGGCATTGATTTCGGGCACCACCACCACGCGCAGGTCCTGGGTTTCGCGCACGATGTCCGCCGAGCCGTCCATGAGCGCGGCGGCGTTGACGCCCTTCATCTGCAGGTTGTTGGTGCTCGCAATGCCGTTCGTGATCTTCGCGTCGCCGCGGATGAAGTCGAAGGCGAAGCCCTGGCTGAACACATCGCGGAAGTCGAGCGTGAGCCGGCGCGGCAACGCCTGCAGGCTCAGCACGCCAAGCAGCTTGGCAAGGCCGGGGTCGGCCTTGAGGAACTGGCCCGATCCCACGTTGACCTGCAGCTGCCCGCCCAGGCTGGGGTAGTCGAGCGAGAACGGCGAACCGCGCCAGTTGACGTCGCCCTCGAGCCGCCCGCTTCCGCGCCGCAGCACGCCGGGCATGCCGAAGCGCGCAAGCAGGTCGCCGGCATCGGCAATGTCGAGCCTGAAGGTCATGGCGGTGCGGCGCTGCTCGACGCGTCCGGCCCTGCCGCCCGGCACGGCAGCCCAGGTGCCCTTGGCCGCGAAGCTCGCCTCCGGCATGGTGAAGCTCAGCTTGTTGAGCAGCCATTCGCGGCCGGCGCCGCCGCGGTTGACGGCATCGATTTCGGCGCGGCCGAGCCGCTTGCCGAGCAACTCGAAGTCGTCGATGACGATATCGAGCGCGGGCAACGTGCCGGGCTGTTCGTCGAGCAGCGTCTCGACCTGCGTCGCCTCGGTTGGCGCGATCTTGAGCCGCGCGAGCCGCGCATGGAGCCGCCCGGCCTGCGAGTGGCTGTACTCGGCATAGCCGCTGAGCTCGGTGGCGTCGATGTTGGCGCGCCAGAGCGAGCCGTCGCGCGTGCCGCCCAGCACCACGTTGTGCAGCGTGCGGCCTGCAATGCCGAGCTCCTGCGCGCGCACGGCAATGCGCGTGGGGAGGTAGCCCATGGCCGCGTCTTCGGGCCGCTCGGCGCCACCCGCTTCAGCCGCATTGGTTGCGGTGTCGCCGACCAGGGCTTTCCACGCAGGCATATCGAGCTTGGCGACGTTCACGTTGGCGAGCACGCCCCTGTCGGGCACGCTGGCCGTTTCGCCCGGCGCCAGGCCAATGCCGATGCTTCCGCGCAGCACGCGCGCGTCGGCGCCCGAGATGTCGCGCACATATTGGGCGCTGCCGATGCGGCCGAGCTCCAACGAAAGCTGGTCTTGCACCGCAATGCCGGCGGCCCCGCGGGTTTCGCGCTGAAGCACTTTCTTTTCGATGCGCAGCGGCATCTGCTCGTCCGCCGTCTTCACGAGCGGGGCGGGCAATTGCAGGGCGAGGCCCTGCAAGGTGCTGGTGAGCAGGAACTCCGGCGCGCCGTCTCGCATCGAGAAAGTGACCGCGTAAGGCGTGCTGCCCGTAGCCTTGGCCGCGATGCGGGTCAGCCACTCGGCCTCGCGCGCACTGCGAAGGCCTTCGGCGGTTGCGGTGCCCTGCGCTTTGAGTGTTACTTCGCGGTTGGCGCCGGCAAAGCGGCCGCGGCCCTCGATGCGGACGTCGCCGCCCAGCAGCCTGGCGTTGAGGCCGGCCAGCGAAAAGTTGGTTTCGGTAAAGCCGACGACGCCCTTTGCGTGCGTGAACGACGGCGCCTCGGGCGCCAGCTGCAGCTCGTTGTCCGACAGCGCAATGCTGGCCTGGACCTTGGCCGCGTCCATGTCCTCGAGCGGCAGCTCGAGGTGCAGCCGGTAGTCGGCCGTGCCGGTGGCGCGCGCACGCGACAGCACCTCGCCGGTTTCGCCGGCCAGCGGAGCGCCCACGCGCAGCAGTTCGCCGAGCGGCCCCTTGGCCTGGGCGTCGACGCGCAGCAACGAGGCGTCGTGCGACATGTCGGCAATCTGCGCCTCGGCCTTGGTGACCTCGATGCCGGTCGCTCCAGCCAGCCGGCCGCGCGCGTTGCGCACCAGCATGCCCGCGCGCTCGAACACCAGCTCGCCCGAGACGCCGGTCAGGGCGGGCCAGACCGCCGCGGGCGTGCCGGGCCGTGCCGAGGCGGCGGCCCTGGAGGCGGTGGACGCCGCGGTGGCGGAGGCCGGGGGCACGTAGGCGTAGTTGACATCGGCCACCTTGGCCACGATGCGGAACTCGCCCCGCTTCGGGTCCATGAAGGGCATGTCGTGCAGGTCGCCGCGCACGCGGAAGTCGACGCTGCTGGCCGTGCCCTTGGTGACCGCCTGGCGCACGTAGTCGCGCGTGTGCTGGGGAATGTCGAGCGGCAGGTAGCGGAACACGCGCGTGCCGTCGGCGCGGGTCAGCTTGCCCTGCAGGTCGAGCACACCGGGGTAGAGCGACTGGCCGGCGGAAATGGCGGGATCACTGGTGCGCCAGCTGGCTTCGGCCTCGCCCTCGGCATCGGCGTTGGCGAAGCGCAGCTTGGACACCTGCAACTGCGCATGGCCCTTGTCGAGCTTCCACTGGAGCTGGGCCGCCAGCCGGTCGATGGGAATGACGGGCTCCTCGAAAACGCCCGGAAACTCGAGCGTGCCCTGCGCCATGGACAGTGCGGCGGTGCCGCCGTTGTGGGTGGCGTCGAAATCGATGGTGGCGCCGCTCAGGCCGGGCGAGCCGGCGTGCGCGTGGGGAGTGGCCGGGGCGCCGGCCTTGGGAGCTGCGGAAACCACGGGCGGGGCGGGTTGCGACGCGACCCGCAGGCCGCTGACGCGCCCCTTGGCCTGGTAGCGCTCGGGCGCACCCAAAGAACCCTGCCAGTTCAGGTCGATGCGCTCGACCAGCCCACGCGGCGCATAGGCATCGAGCGCACGGTGCGTGGCCTCGCCCAGCGGCAGGCGGTCGGCAATGAGGGCCAGCGCCGCCAGGTCGAGCCGGTCGGCGCGCAAGGCGCCGTGCTCCGGCGTGCGGCCGCGCGCGGGCGAGTGCTGCATCCACAGGTTGCCGCCGGGCCAGCGCATGCCGTCGGCGGTGTCGAACTGCAGCGCGGCGGTCGAGAATTCGAAGTTCTCTTCATTGAGTTGACCGGCAAGCCGGCCGGTGACCGAGAGCAGCACCAGCGGCTGCAATCCCCGTCCCAGCGAGGCATCGACGCGGTTGAGCCCCAGGTCGGCGGCGCCGCCCACGATCTGCCCGTCCTTCACGTCGGCCCAGACGCGCAGCGCGCCGCTGCCTTCGCGGATGCGCGCGTCGATGGAGACGTAGCGGCCGAGGCGGGTCACGTCCATATAAGGCAGGTCGGCGTAAAGCTGGCCGTCCCAGGTCTGCCAGCGGCCGGAGCGCACCGACAACAGGGGCTGGCGGAACTGGCCGCGCAGGGTGAAGCGCTCGCCCCAGCCGGCCGGAGGGGTGGCGTCGAGCCGCAGCCCGTGGCGGCGGCCACCGTTACGGGCCACAAAACGCACATCGGTCAGCAACAGGGGCTCGGCCTGGCGCTGCTCGTCGGTCCAGCGGACGGTGCCGCCTTCGACCACCAGTTCGCGCTGGGCGAAAAACCAGTCGGCGGCGCGGGTCTCTCCGGTGGTGTCGTTGGACATGTGCAGGCCGGCCACGTGCAGCTTGCCCAGCACGTCGCGGCGCACGTCGACTTGCGGCCCCTCGACGTAGAGCTGCTCGAAATTGAGGCGCCACAAGGAGCGCGGCGACACGCTCGCCACCACCCGCACAAGGCGCAGGGCTTCGCGTTGGCTGGCATCATGCAGCACCACGTCGCGCAGCTCGAAGGCAGGAAACAGACTATCCGAACGGGCGGTGATCGACCCGATGCGCACAGGTACCCCGATGGCCTTGCTGGCTTGTGCCTCCAGGGCACCACGGTAATCGCCGATTCGCGGCACAATCCACGCGTGTAGGACAACCACTGACAGTGCAAGCAGAAGCCATGCAGCGATCAGTAAACCCAGCAGCCAGCGCGCCGTCGCAGCGGTGATCTTGAGCAGACGTGAAGGGGGAGACGCCGTGTCGTTCATTGAGGATCGCGCTGTGTCGGGAATTATGACCGCCAGCCATCAGAGGGGTTCCACGGAAACCAATATCAGTGTGAACCAGTTGCCAACCACGCCCACGCCACCTATCGCGATCGAGCTCGCGTTTTCTTCCTATTCGCGCTTCGTGCAGCGCCTGCGCCGCAGGTACGCGGCCGAACTTGCATTGCTTCCTCCCGGCGCGCCGCTGCGCGAGTCGATATCCACGGCCTATGAGGCATTGCGCGCACGCGGCGACAGCGTCGGCGATGCGCTGCGCATTGTGCGGCAGCTCGTGATGGAACGGCTTGTAACGCTCGATTGCGATGCCCAGGCGCCGCTGGCCGTGGTGACCACCGCCGTGACCGAGCTCGCGGAATTCGCGCTCGACATCGCCTGCCGCGACGCCTGCCACGAACTCGACGCGCTGCATGGCGCGCCGCTCGGCCCCGAAGGCCAGCGCGCGCAGCTCTGGGTGGTGGGCATGGGCAAGCTCGGCGCGCGCGAGCTCAACGTGTCGAGCGACATCGACCTGATCTACCTGTACGACCTGGACGGCGAAACCCGCGGCGACGCCGACGGCCGCGGCCGGCTGTCGAACCAGGAGTATTTTTCGCGCGCCGTGAAGCGCATCTACGCGCTGGTGGGCGACACCACCGAGCACGGCTTCGTGTTTCGCGTCGACCTGGCGCTGCGGCCCAATGGCAATTCCGGGCCGAGCGTGGTCTCGCTCGACGCCCTGGAAGAATATTTTCAGGTGCAGGGCCGCGAGTGGGAGCGCTTTGCCTGGATGAAGAGCCGGGTGGTGGCGCCACGCGACATCGTGTCCGAAGGCCATGCGCAAGGCCTGCGCGCCACGGTGCTGCCCTTCGTGTTCCGCCGTTACCTGGACTACAGCGTGTTCGATTCGCTGCGCACGCTGCATCGGCAGATTCGCGAACAATCGGCACGGCGCAGCGCGGGACGGCCCGAACGCGCGAACGATGTGAAGCTGTCGCGCGGGGGCATCCGCGAGATCGAATTCACCGTGCAGCTGCTGCAGGTGGTGCGGGGCGGGCAGTTTCCCGAGCTGCGCACCCGGCCCACGCTCGATGCCTTGCAGCGCCTGGCGCGCGCCGGGTTGATGCCGCAGGAAACCGCCGATGCGCTGGCCTCGGCCTACGAATTCCTGCGCCGCGTGGAGCACCGCATCCAGTACCTGGACGACCAGCAGACCCACATGCTGCCGGTGGGCGACGACGACCTGCGCTGGATTGCCCAGACCATGGGCTATGCCAACTGCTGCCCGTTTCTCGAGCAGCTCGACACGCACCGCGAACTGGTGGCGCAGGAGTTCGACAAGCTGCTGGGCGGTGAGAAGCCCTGCAACGGCAAGTGCAGCGGCAAGAAGGCCGCCGCGCCTGCCGACCTGGCCGATCTGCTCGACGACTTGCCGCCGGCGTTTGCCGAGCGCATCCGCAACTGGTGCGAACAGTCCCGCGTGCTTGCCCTGCGCGAAGAGACCCGGGCCCGGCTGCGCCAGCTGGTGCAGCGCACCGGACAGTGGCTGAAAGAGCCCGACGGCGACGGCCCGGGGCAGACGCCGCGCCATGCGGACGCCGCATTGCGCTGGGCCGACTGGATCGAACCGCTGCTTCGGCGCGAGAGCTACCTGGCGCTGCTGGTCGAGCGCCCCGCGGTGCAGGAGCGGCTGCTGCGGCTGCTGGGCGCCGCGAAGTGGCCGGCGCGCTACCTGATGCAGCACCCGGGCGTGATCGACGAACTCGCGAGCGACGAAATGCTCTCGGGCCGCTTCGTGGCGGCCGAGTTCGAACGCGAACTGGAAGCACGCCACGCCTCGCTCAGCCGCACCGGCGAAGCGGACGAAGAGCGGCTGCTGAACCTGCTGCGCCACGCCCACCACGCCGAGGTGTTCCGCACGCTGGCACGCGACGTGGACGGCCGCATTACCGTGGAGCAGGTGGCCGACGACCTGAGTGCCTTGGCCGACACCACGCTGCGCGTGACCGCCCGCTGGTGCTGGCCGCACGTGCGCAACCGCCACCGCGAAGCGCCGCAGTTCGCCATCATCGGCTACGGCAAGCTGGGCGGAAAAGAACTGGGCTACGGCAGCGACCTGGACATCGTTTTCGTCTATGACGATGACGACGAGCGCGCCGGCGAGGTGTATGCGGCCTATGTGCGCAAGCTGATCAACTGGCTCACGGTGAAGACGCGCGAGGGCGACCTGTTCGAGATCGACACCGCCCTTCGGCCGAACGGTAATTCGGGCCTGCTGACGACCAGCTTCGAAGCCTACGAGAAGTACCAGCTTGGCCGCGGCAGCAATACGGCATGGACCTGGGAGCACCAGGCCATGACGCGCGCGCGTTTTGTGCTGGGCAGCGCCGAACTGGGCGCGCGCTTCGACGACGTGCGCCAGGCCGTGATCGTGTCGCCGCGCAATCGCGAGGCGCTGAAGGCCGAGATCATTGCCATGCGCGACAAGGTGCGCGGCGCACGGCCGGTGAAGGCCGACCGCTTCGACGTGAAGCACAGCCCCGGCGGCATGGTGGACGCCGAGTTTGCGGTGCAGTTTCTGGTGCTGTCGGCCTCGGGCGAGCACCCGGAGCTGATTCCCAATGTCGGCAACATCGCGCTGCTGGTGCGCGCCGAAGAAGCCGGCTTGCTGCCCGCCGGCGTCGGCCGCAAGGCTGCGGCGGCGTACCGCGAACTGCGCCGTGTGCAGCATCGCGCACGCCTCAATGAAGAACCGACCCAGGTCACCCCGCCTGCACTGGCCGCCGAGCGCGATGCCATGCTGGCCTTGTGGAAGGCTGTATTTGGCTGAGCGAGCTGTTTCTCCCGCCCCCACCGCGCTGGCTGCGTGCGCGGTGGCCGTCGCTGTTCTTCTTGCGGGTTGCGCGAGCGGCACCCGCAGCGGCGGCGGCGCGCTGAGCGGCCGCGACGGCCCGGGCACGAACATTCCGTCGGACCTCGACCGGGTGCCCGATGCAGAGCCCCGCATCGAAGCCATCCGCAGCAGCGGCGGCACCAGCAAGCCCTATACGGTGCTGGGCCGGGCGTACCAGCCGATCACCGACGACCGGCCGTTCCGCGAATCGGGCATCGCCTCGTGGTACGGCCGCAAGTTCCACAGCGCGTCGACCGCGAGCGGCGAGCCCTACGACATGTACGCCATGACGGCCGCGCACAAGACCCTGCCGCTGCCGAGCTACGTGCGGGTGCGCAACCCGGCCAACGGGCGCGAGGTGATCGTGCGGGTGAACGACCGCGGCCCCTTCGTCGACGGCCGGATCATCGACCTGAGCTACACGGCGGCGCTCAAGCTCGACCTGCTGCGCGGCGTGGCGCCGGTGGAGATCGAGCGCATCACGAACGAAGACATCCGCACCGGCGCCTGGCGGCGGGACTCGGGAACCGCGTATGCCGCGGCCCCTGCGTCAGCACCATCGCGGCGCGCGGCGGCTGCGTCGGTGGCCGTGCCTTCGGCCTGGGTGGCGCCGGTGGCGATGAATGCGCCGGAGGCCTCGACGATGCCGGTCGTGCCGCAAACGCCGGTGGTACCAATGGCCCCGATGCCGCAGACAGAAACTATCGCGCAAGCGGCACCGGCAACGCTCGAGGCCGATGCCGCGCCGCCGCCGCGCCAGCCGATGGTAGTCACCGACCTTGCGCCAATGGCCCCCCTGTCTGCGCCAACGGCACCGGCAGCGGCCGCGCCGGCCGCCGCACCATCATCCGCCGCGGTCGCGGGCTTCTGGGTGCAGCTCGGCGCCTTCCGAGAGCGCGATGGCGCGGAAAGCCTGCGCAGCCAGGCGGCGCGCGGCCTGCCTTCACTGGCGCCGCAACTGCGCGTTTTCAGCGAGGCCGGCACGCATCGGCTGCAGGCCGGACCCTTTGCGTCGCGCAATGAAGCCGGCGAGGCTGTCACGCAGTTGCGCGACAGCCTGCGCATTGCGCCGATGGTCGTCGAGCGCCGCTGAAGAAAGAAGCTCAGTCCAGCGCCTTGGCGGCGACGGGCATGCGCATGCCCACGTTGATGCGGTTCCAGGTGTTGATCTGCGCGACAGCCACGGTGAGCTCGGCAATCTCGACATCGCTGAACTGCGCCTTCAAGGCTGCGAACTCGGCTTCGCGCTCGTCGTGATGATCGGCCAAACGCGTGAGCGATTCGGCCCACGCCAGCGCCGCGCGTTCGCGATCGTTGAAAAAGCTCACTTCGCGCCAGGTCGCCAGGCTGTTGATGCGCTGCCATCCCTCGCCCTGCTTGCGCAGGTCGCGCACGTGCATGTCGAGGCAGTAGGCGCAGCCATTGATCTGCGAGACGCGCGCGAACACCAGATCGAGCACCGTCTTGCCGACGGTGCTCGAATCGATGCTGGCACTGACCGCCAGGATGGCTTCGAAGGTCTTGGGGATAGTCTTGAACCAGTTCAGGCGCGGGGTCGTGTTCATGAAAATGCTCCAGTGGTTTGGGTTTGAAAGATCTGCTTCCTACCCACTGAAGACGGGCTCGCTTCCGGCCCTGTGACACGCCAGACGAACTATTTCGAAGAAAAAAGCCGGGCGATGCGCGTCAGCTTGTCGGGATTGCGCTGGGCGCGGATACGCACGATGCGCTCGCCTTCAATCTCGAAGGTCTGCGCCGATTCGAGCTGCCCGTCTAGAAACCGCAGCAGCCCCGGCTCGCCGTTGATGTCCACCAGTTCCATGCGCACCGCGGGGCCCATGCGGCGCCAGAGCGCAAAGTAAAGCTGCGCCAGCCGCTGGCTGCCGCGCAGGACCTTGCTGAAGGTCTGCACCTTGCCGCCGCCGTCGCCGATGAGCTCAACGTCTTCCGCCATCAGTGCCTTCAGGTCGTGCAGGCTGCCGCGCGCGGCCGCATCGGCAAAGGCCTGAAGCAGGCGCTGGTGGGTTTCACGCGAAACCTGGAATCGCGGGCGCGCCTCCTGCACCTGCGCCTTGGCGCGGTGCACCAGCTGGCGGCAGGCGGCCTCGCTCTTGCCGAGGGTGCGGGCGACTTCTTCGTAGTCGGCGTCGAACACTTCGCGCAGCAGGAAGGCGGCGCGCGCCTCGGGCGCCAGGCGCTCCAGCACGGCAAGGAAAGCCACCGACACGTTGTCGGCGCGCTCGAGCAGCTGCTCCGGCGTGGCGGGGGCATCGGTGAGCGTGGGCTCGGGCATCCAGGCGCCGATGTAATGCTCGCGCTGGACCTTGGCGGCGCGCAGCCGGTCGATGGAAAGCCGTGTGACGACGGTGACCAGCCAGGCCTCGGCGCTGTCGAAACCGGTCTTGTCGGCCTCGTGCCAGCGCAGCCAGGCGTCTTGCACCACCTCTTCGGCCTCGGCAACGGTGCCGAGCATGCGGTAGGCAATGCCCTGAAGGCGGCGGCGGTGGCTGTCGAAGGTAAGGGTGGCGTCGTCCATGGTCACAAGACGGGCGAGCGGCCTGGTTTGTGACAGGCCATTTCGCGGGACGCGCCCCTTTATTCCTTCAAGCGCCCTGGTACTCGGCCTTCGGCCCGAGGTTGGCGGAGACTTCCCTGCGGTAGCGGTTGAGCTCCTGCACGGTCTTGAAGCTGCGGTTCATGAGCAGGCTCAGGTTGTGCAGGATGCGCTCGCCGACCTTGCCCTCCCAGACGGCATCGAACTTGATCTGCTTGTCCAGCCAGTGCTCGAGCCAATCCGGGTCGGGCATGCGGCTCTGGATGGTGTCGTTGGGGAACAGCGCCTTGTTGACGTGCAGGTTGGTGGGGTGCAGCGCCTGCGCGGTGCGGCGCGCGCTGGCCATCAGCACGCCAACCTTGGTGAAGGCGGCGCGGGCTTCGTCGCCGAACTTTTCGAGCGCGCGCTTCATGTAGCGCAGGTAGGCGCCGCCGTGGCGGGCTTCGTCCTGGCTCAGCGTGGTGTAGATGTGCTTGATGACCGGCTCGGTGTGCCACTGGGCCGCGCGGCGGTACCAGTGGTTGAGGCGGATCTCGCCGCAGAAGTGCAGCATGAGGGTCTCGAGCGGAGGCGCTGGGTCGAAGTCGAAGCGCACTTCGTGCAGCTCCTGCTCGGTGGGCGCATGCTGGGGGCTGAAGCGCTTGAGGTACTCCATGAGCACCAGCGAGTGCTTCTGCTCCTCGAAGAACCAGATCGACATGAAAGCGGAAAAATCGCTATCGTGGCGGTTGTCGCGCAAGAACATTTCGGTGGCCGGCAGCGCCGCCCACTCGGTAATGGCGTTCATCTTGATGGTTTGCGCCTGTTCTTCGGACAGCAGCGAAGCATCGAACGACTGCCAGGGAATGTCCTTGTCCATGTCCCAGCGGACAGATTCGAGTTGTCTGAAGAGTTCCGGATAAAGCATCAAAATCTTTCTAAGGCCGCCGATTTTAGTCGGCCTGCTTGGCGCGCTCGTGACAGACGCGCGATGATGCGGCCATGCGCCCCCTGACGGCATGGATGCATACCCCCATTTTTGTACCAGGAGCCCCTATGCCAACCCCCACCCGATCGCCCGTGCCGATGCGCCTTGCACAGGCCGCCGCGCTCGCGGCTTGCCTGCTTGCCGCCGGTACGGCGGGTGCCCAGGCCCCCTCTGCCGGGCCATCTACGGCTCCGGCCACCGCACCCGCCGACGCGGCCTGCCCGGCCACTCTGCAACACACCTTCCCGAGGCTGCAGGACGAAAAACCCCAATCTTTGTGCCAGTACTCCGGCAAAGTGGTGCTGGTGGTCAACACCGCGAGCTTCTGCGGCTTTACCCCGCAATACAAGGGGTTGGAGGCGCTGGACAGCAAATATCGCTCGCGCGGTCTGGTGGTGCTGGGCTTTCCGTCGAACGATTTCTCCCAGGAGTCGGGCTCCAACAAGGAAATTGCCGATTTTTGTGAAAGCACTTTCGGCGTGAAGTTTCCGATGTTTGCGAAATCCTCGGTCCGCGGCCCGAATGCCAACCCGCTGTTCAAGCAGCTGGCGCTGGCCTCCGGCACCACCCCGAAGTGGAACTTCTACAAATACCTGATCGGGCGCGACGGCAAGGTGGTTCAGGCGTGGTCGAGCATGACCGCGCCCGACGAGGCCGCTTTCGTGAAGGTGGTGGAGAGCCAGCTCGCCGCCAATTGACCGAGAGCCCCGACCTGCTCCTTCTCGCATCGGAGTCTTGTAGTACGCGTGAACTGATCGTCACAAACGTTTACCACTGAACCGGGAACCGCGCTGGCACACTGTCCTCATAAAAGACGTGGACAGCAAATGTCCTCCGGTTTTCATGTTGCGAGGTCTTCCAGGCGTTTCTCGTCTGGTCGAAATCCCGAGGTGATTCTTCTCCTCCTCCCTCCCTCCCTCCTTCGCGTCGGGGCGCCTCGCAGCATTTTTGTATTCCCACGAAAGGGGGCGCCGCACACGGTGCCCCGGAATTGAAAAAGGCGCCCGGGGCGCCTTTTTCATGTCATGGTTGCGTGTCGATGAAGCTGGGCCGCAGCATCAGCTTGTCGTACAACTTTCCGAGGTTCGGGTGCTCGCCGCGCCAGTCGATCTCGGGAAAGCGAAACCCCACCCAGCCCAGCGCGCAGCCGACCGCGATGTCCGACAGGCTCAGGTGAATGCCGCTGCAAAAAGGCTTGTCGCCCAGGCCCTTGGCCATGGCGGCAATGCCGCCCTCGACCTTGGCGCGCTGGCGCTCGATCCAGGTGGCGCTGCGCTCGCCGTCGCCGCGGCCGCTCCAGGTGGCTTCCAGGCGCCAGAGCACGCCGGCGTCCATGACGCCATCGGCCAGCGCTTCCCAGGTCTTGACCTCGGCACGCTCGCGGCCCTGCTGCGGAATGAGCTTGCCCACGGGGGACAGCGTGTCCAGGTATTCGACGATCACGCGCGAGTCGAACATCGCCTCGCCGCCTTCCATGATGAGGCAAGGCACCTTCCCGAGCGGGTTGGAGTGGGCGATGGTGGTGTCGGCGGACCAGACATCTTCGATCACGAACTGGTAGTCGAGCCGTTTCTCGGCCAGCACCACGCGCACCTTGCGCACATAAGGGCTGGCGGCCGATCCGATCAGTTTCATGAAGGCTCTCTCCCTTTGCTTTGATAACGATTGTTCGTGGCTATTTTAGGGGAACGCTGAAAAAGGCAGCTTCGAACTGTCGCAAACGGGCCTCGGCGCGGGCCGCCTAAAATTCGGGCATGAGCTTCTCCACCGTTTCCGCCCTCTCCCCACTGGACGGCCGCTATGCGGCCAAACTCGCGGCATTGCGCCCGCTGATGAGCGAACAGGGCTACATGCACCGGCGCGTGCAGGTCGAGGTGGCGTGGTTCATTGCGCTGTCCGACTGCGGCTTCGCTGAATTCAAGCCACTCACGGGCGGCGCCCGCAAGTACCTGTTGGGCCTGGTCGCCCATTTCTCGGAGGCCGACGCGCTGGCCATCAAGGAAATCGAAAAGACCACCAACCACGACGTGAAGGCGGTCGAGTACTGGATCAAGTCCAAGTTCGAAGCCCGGCCGGAACTGCTGGCCGCCGCCGAGTTCGTGCACTTTGCCTGCACCAGCGAAGACATCAACAACACCAGCCATGCGCTGCAGATCCAGGCCGCCCGCGAGAAAGTGGTGCTGCCGGCCATCGACGGGCTGATTGCCAAGCTGCGCGAAATGGCGCACCAGTTCGCCGGCGTCTCGATGCTGTCGCGCACGCACGGCCAGACCGCGAGCCCCACCACCGTGGGCAAGGAAATTGCGAACGTCGCGGTGCGCCTCTCGAAGGCCCGCGCGCAGATTGCGGCGGTGCAGCTGCTCGGCAAGATGAACGGCGCGGTGGGCAACTACAACGCCCACCTCGCCGCCTGGCCAGACTTCGACTGGGAGGCGTTCAGCCGCAAGGTGATCGAAACGCCGGCACCGCTAGGCCTGGGCCTGAGCTTCCAGCCGTACAGCATCCAGATCGAGCCGCACGACTACATGGCCGAGCTGTTCGACGCGGTGGCGCGCGCCAACACCATCCTGATCGACTTCTCGCGCGACATCTGGGGCTATGTGAGCCTGGGCTACTTCAAGCAGCGGCTCAAGAAAGGCGAAATCGGCTCTTCGACGATGCCGCACAAGGTCAACCCGATCGACTTTGAAAACGCCGAGGGCAACCTGGGCCTGGCCAATGCGGTGCTGCGCCACCTGAGCGAGAAGCTGCCGATCAGCCGCTGGCAGCGCGACCTGACCGACAGCACGGTGCTGCGCAACATCGGCGTGGCCTTCGGCTACGCCACGCTGGCCTATGCGAGCCTGGCCACGGGCCTCGGCAAGCTGGAGCTCAACGAGGAAGCGCTGGCCGAAGACCTCGACGCCTCGTGGGAAGTGCTGGCCGAGCCCATCCAGACGGTGATGCGCCGCTACGGGGTACAGGGCGCCTACGAGCAGCTGAAGGAAGTGACGCGCGGCAAGACGGTCACGGCCGAGGCGCTGCACGGCCTGATCCGCTCGCTCGAGATTCCGGAATCCGAAAAAGAGCGGCTCCTGGCCATGACGCCGGCCAGCTACGTGGGCAAGGCCGCGGAGCTCGCCAGTAGAATCTGAGGCTTCCCGCACCGATGCACCAGCCGCCCGAGGGCGGCTGTTCGCTTGGCGCTTTCGCCTTTTGCCGAAATTTCCAGCCAACGCGCCGTGACCGGCGCGCCAGCCAACAACCGTGACGGGCGCCTCGAAGTCCCCGTTGTTCATGCGCGCCCCCCTGAGACGCCTCTGGCTCAAGATTCACCGCTGGATCGGCCTTTCGCTCGGACCGGTACTCGCCCTCACGGCGCTGCTTGGCGCCGTGCTGGTGGTGGCCTTGCCGATCGATCGCTACGCGCACCCCGCGTTCTTCGTCGCACGAAGCGCGGCTGATGCGGGAACAGGAACGGCCGCCGCGTCCGCATTGCAGCTCGAGCCGCTGCGCCAGCGCATCCTGGCCGAGTTCGGCCCCACCACCAACTTCACGCTGCGGCCGCCGCGCAAGCCCGGCGAAACGCTCTGGGTGTATGTGCGTGGGCCGTGGGAGGGCACCCTTTACCTCGACCCGGCAACCGGCGCTGAGCAAGGCCGACGCGGGTCGCACGAAGGCGCCTACAACCTGATGTTCGAGCTGCACAGCAGCCTGCTGCTGGAAGACACGGGCAAGGGCATCCTGGCTTTTGTGGCGCTGGCCTACCTCTTCCTGCTGGTCACGGGCGTGGTGCTCTGGTGGCCCACGCGCTGGCCGCCCTCGCTGCGCATCGTGCTGAACCGCGGGCTGTTGCGCGGCTTGTTCGATTTGCACCGCACCGGCGGCGCGGTGCTCGGGCTGCTGATCGCGGTGTCGATCTTCACAGGCGCCTACATGGCCTGGCGCCCGCTCGGCAACTTCATTTCAGCCGCGGTCGGGCAGCAGCAGGTCAAGCCGCCCGTGGTGCCCAAGGGCCCCGCGTCAGGCCCCCGGCTTTCGCTCGACGAGCTCGTCGCCCGCGCCCAGCAGGTGTTTCCGGGCCAGCCGATCGGCTACGTCCAGGTGCCGGCCAAGCCCGACCGGTCGCTGCGCGTGCGCTTCCGGCTGCCCGACGACCCGCATCCGAACGGCATCGGTTCGGCCTGGCTGCATCCGCTGACGGGCGAGGTGCTGGCGGTGCGCCGCTGGCAGGACCTTGACGTGGGCAACGGCGCGGTGGTGGTGATTTACCCGCTGCACACCGGCGAGTTGGGCGGGCTGGCGCACCAGGCGGTCACCGTGCTGCTCGGCCTTGCCCTTTGCGGCCTGGGCGTGAGCGGCGTCTGGCTCTGGTGGCGGCGCCGCGCCGTCGCCGCGGCGGCGGCCCGCGACCGGGCACTTTCCGGCAGCACCCGCACCACGTCTTGAGCGGGACGCCGCAGCAGCTTTCGATTTATTGAGATATCCGAGGAGAAACCTTGTTCAAGCAGAAAAAGTGCGCCGCGCTGGTCATGGCGCTGTTTCCCATCAGCTTCCAGAGTTTTGCGGCCGACGCGGAGCCTGCTGATGCCGCATCGGGCGCTAAATCGCTGGAGGCGGTGACCGTTACGGGCGACTGGCTCGGCTCGCCCAGTGAGACGAAGGTGCTCGAGCATCCGGGCGCACGCAGCATCATCGAGCGCAAGCAGATCCAGGAAAGCGGATCGAGCAGCGTGCGCGACGTGCTGCGCCAGGGTGCCCGGCGTGCAGGTGCAGGAGAGCAACGGCACGGGCGGCAGCGACATTTCGCTCAACGTAGGCGTGCGCGGGCTCACCTCGCGGCTGTCGCCGCGCTCGACCATCCTGCTGGATGGCGTACCGCTGGCCTATGCGCCTTACGGCCAGCCGCAGTTGTCGCTGGCACCCCTTTCCCTTGGCAGCCTGGAGGCGGTCGACGTGGTGCGCGGCGCGGGCTCGGTGCGCTACGGCCCCCAGAACGTGGGCGGCATCATCAACTTCGTGACGCGGGCGATTCCGAAGCAGTTTGCAGGCGAAATCGGCGTGGGTGTCGAAAGCGCCAGCCATGGGGGCGGCGTCAAGACCACGCCCACGCTGTTCATGGGCGGCACCAACGAGAACGGCCTGGGTCTTGCGCTGCTGTATTCGGGCACGCACGGCGACGGCTTTCGGCAGAGCAACGACCACACCAGCATCAACGACCTGATGCTGAAGGGCGCGTATCGCATCTCGAAGACCGACGACATTGCCGTCTCGGTGCACCATTTCGAAGGCAAGGGCCGCATGCCCGGCGGCCTGACGACGGCGCAATTTGCCGTCAACCCGTTCCAGTCGGACCGCCCTTTCGACGAATTTTCCGGACGCCGCACCGACGGCTCGATCAAGTACACGCACAACGACGGCGTGAACAAGTTCGAGATGCTGACCTACTACACGGACTCGTACCGCAGCAGCTACCTCGAGCAGGAAGGCACCGGCGCCAACACCGGCCGGCGCCGGCTCACCACGGCTCCGCGCGACTACAAGACCTTTGCCATCGAGCCCCGCTACTCGCGCCTGATCGATTCGGGCAGCGTGGTGCAGGAAGTGAGCGTGGGCGTGCGCTACCTGAAGGAAGAAGCCTCCGAGGTGGCAACACGCAGCAGCTACTACACGCCCACGCCCGGCTACAACGCCTACACGCGCGCCCAGCCGGCATACCAGACGAGCAAGGGCGGCACGACCGCGCATGCCTTCTACATCGACGACCGCATCGATTTCGGCAACTGGACGATCACGCCCGGCGTGCGCTACGAATCGATCCGCTCGCACAACGATGTCTTCACCGTGGCAAACAACCGCGTGACCGGCGCGATCTATCCGAAGATCGATTCCAACGAAGTGCTGCCGACGCTGTCGGTGCTCTACCGCATGAGCGAGCGCTGGTCGGTGTTTGCGAACGCCGGCGTGTCGTTCGGCCCGCAGCAGTACGCCCAGCTTGCGCAGTCCACCACCGGCCTGCATCCCGAAAAAGCCAAGACCTACGAAGTCGGCACGCACTACAAGGGCGAGACCTGGAGCGGCGAGCTGACGCTGTTCAACATCAATTTCGACAAGGAACTGCAGCTGGCCCGCTCCATCACCGGCGACGTCGGGCAGTGGACCGACCTGGGCGCCACTCGGCACCGCGGCCTGGAGTCGGCGCTGCGCTACGACATGGGCAGCCTGAGCGATTCGCTCAAGGGCCTGTCGCTGTCGGCCACCTACACGTACACGCAGGCCACCTCCAAGGCGGGCGCCTTTGCGGGCCGCGACCTGCCGTTCTACTCGCGCCAGGTGGCAACGCTCGGCGCACGCTACGAGCGCGGGCCGTGGACCTTCAACGCCGACGTGTACGCGCAATCGAAGCAGCGTTCGCCGGGATCGCCCGACGACGGTGCGCGGTACATCACGGAGGAAGATTCGACAGGCCGGCTCGGCAACATTCCAGGCTACGCCACCATGAACCTGCGCGCGGGCTACGACTTCGGCCCCTCGATGAGCAACCTGAAGCTGGCCGTGGGCGTCAAGAACCTGTTCGACCGCCGCTACTACAACCGCTCGGTCGACAACAACGGCGGCAAGTACGTGGGCCAGCCGCGCACGCTGTACCTGCAGGCCTCGGTGGCGTTCTGACGGCGCCCGTGGGGGCGCATACACTCGCGCACCCATGGCCCTCAAATCCACCATCTTCAAGGCCGCCCTCGCGGTGGCCGACATCGACCACGGCTACTACGCCGACCATGCGCTGACCCTGGCTCGCCACCCGAGCGAGACCGACGAGCGGATGATGATCCGGCTCGTCGCGCTGGCGCTCAATGCCTACAAGCTGCAGGACGTGTGCCAGGGCGACGGCACGCTGGCCTCTGGCGCGGGCTTGTCGAACGTGGACGAGCCCGATGTGTGGCTGCGCGATTTCACGGGCGAGACCAAGCTGTGGATCGAGGTCGGCCAGCCCGAGGACAAGCCCATCATCAAGGCCTGCGGCAAGTCGGACGAAGTGATCGTCTATTGCTTCAACCATGCCGCCGAGATCTGGTGGCGCGGCATCGAGAACAAGCTCACGCGGCCGCAGAACCTGTCCGTCTACCGGGTGCCGACGGAGGCCTCGCAGGCGCTGGCCGCGCTGGCGCAACGCAGCATGCAGCTGCAGGCGACCATCCAGGAAAACACGCTGACGCTGGGCGACGGCACCCACAGCATCGACGTCGAACTGCTGCGCTGGAAGTAAGCATTCAACAGGCGCTAGGCCGCCGGCATCATCGCGCCGCAGTGCCAGCACTGCTCAAAGCCGCCTTCGATCCGCTCGCCGCAGGCGCACTGCCACTTGCGCTGCGGCCGGTGCTGCGCCGCATGCAGCACCTGCTGCGCGCGCTCGAACTGGGTTTCGTCGTCGATCCAGATTTCCGGCAGGCACTGGTCGGGCGGCAGTTGGCCCATCACCGCGCCGAGAAATTCACGCTGAACGGTTGCCTCGACGCCCTCCTCGCGCAGCGCATGCACCCACAAGGTCGCGATTGCGAGGTTCGGCGCTTGGGCGAGGCGGCGCATGCGTGGGCCTCTTTTAGGGCGTGTCGTCGGGGCCGAGGGGCTCGGCGGGATCTTCGTCCGGCCATTGCGGCGGCTCGGCTTCGCGCGCCCGCTCGGCGTATTTGTTGAAGCGCCAGGCCGTGTCTTCCATGGTGATGCGGCGCCACGTGACGCGCTTTTCGGCCGGCGACATGGCCGGCCAGTGCTGCACCTCGTCGAAGCTGCGGCCGCAGCCCTTGCATTGGTCGTCGCCCTGGCTCGTGGAGCAGATGGCAATGCACGGCGTGTCGGGCGTGCTGTGGTACCAGTCGAGCCAGGCGGCCCAGGCTTTTTCAGGGAAGCCCTGCTCGTCGACCTCGTCTTCATGGTGGAACACCATGAGCGCATAAACCTCCGCGAGCGCGCGCAATTCGGGCGCCAGCGTGATGCCGTCGGGCGAGGGACTCTTCTCGCGCCAATGGTTGATGGCGGCCTCGATGTCTGTGATGTGAATGGCGGCCATGGGAGAGAAAAAACAGCGAGCGGCGATCATAGTCCGGCAATGCCCCGCAGCCGCCGAAGGTTATGTGCGCTACCAAAAATGGAGCGCCGGCGCCCCTGTTCGCGCGCGTTTTGGCGCGTCATCCCCAACGCGCAGAAAACTTTTGGTTGCCAGGGCGGGGGGCTCGATGATCTAATCCCCCCACGAAGGGGAGTAGCTCCCGACTGCCGTCCACGACGGCGGAAAACGCCAGGTCGTCAATACGAAGCACAACACTTCCGGCCTGTCGGGCAACGCGTGCCTGCCGGTATGCGCTGTCGAGCAAGACCTTCGATTTGAACCTGTGCAGGTTTGATCGAAGCGTTCCTGAATTCCCGGTTCCACCACCGGTCTTCGTCATGCTTCGAACAGCCCGCACGGGATGAATCGAAACGAACGAATGCGCCAAACTGCCGCCATTCCTCTTAGGATGGATGGCCGAATGGCGCGCGAAGACAAGAGGAACCTATGGAACAGTTCATGGCCCCGGAATTCTGGGTCGCGGTCGGTCAGATCATCATGATCGACATTCTTCTCGGTGGCGACAACGCCGTCGTCATCGCCCTGGCTTGCCGCAAGCTTCCGCCTGCGCAGCGCACCAAGGGCATTCTCTGGGGCACCGCCGGTGCCATCGTGCTGCGCGTGATATTGATCTTCTTCGCGCTCACGCTGCTGGCGATTCCGTTCCTCAAGCTGGTCGGCGCCGCGCTGCTGGTGTGGATCGGCGTCAAGCTGCTGGCCCCCGACCATGACGATGCGCACGGCAACATCCAGGGCAGCGACAAGCTGTGGGCCGCCGTGAAGACCGTCATCGTGGCCGACCTGGTCATGAGCGTGGACAACGTGATCGCCATTGCCGGCGCCGCTCAAGGTGCCGGCCAAGGCCACCAGATGCCGCTCGTGATCTTCGGCCTGCTGGTGAGCATTCCGATCATCGTCTGGGGCAGCCAGCTGGTCATCAAGCTGATGGACCGCTTCCCGATCATCATCACGATCGGCGGCATGCTGCTGGGCTGGATTGCCGGCACCATGGCGGTGTCCGATCCCGCGCTGTCGAACACCGCGGCCTGGACCTGGGTGCCGAAGGTGCCGCAGAGCGATACGGTCAGGTACGCCGCCGGTGTTGCCGGTGCGCTGCTGGTGCTGGTCATCGGCAAGCTGGTGGCCATGCGCCGCCCGAAGCACGCCGAAGAAGCCGCGACCACGAGCTGATCGCCCGCAGCCGCCATCGGAGAAAATGCTCTTCCTCTATGGAACAGTCTCTGCCACTCTAACTACTTGAAGGAGCGCCTCATGGAAAAGATCATTCTCTATGTCGACGACGCTGGCTATGCCGCCGAGCAGTTCGCAGAACTCGCACCGGACGCCGGCAGCGTCGTGGCGCGCCATTGGGTACTGGTGGCCTGCGCTCCGCGCATGACGCACCGCATCAGCAAGTGGGTGAGCCACAGCGCGCGCGAAAACTGGCGCGCCAAGTGGTTCAGCAAGGTGCAGGCGCAGCTGTTGCCCATGCTGGAGCGCAATGGCGGGCAGGTGACGGCGGTGCTTGCCAAGGGCCCGCTGACCGAACTGACGCAGCAGCTCAAGCGCGAACATGCGGCCACGCACGTGGTCGATGCGCGCCGCCCCAAGATCGGTGTCGACCTGGAGCCGGTCACGCACGAGCAGACGCCGCCGCGCCAGTCGGGCTGGGCGTTTCCCGGTGCCGTGATGGGCATGGGTGCGCTGCTGGTGCTTGCGAACGAACTGGCCGAATAAGCCGCCGGTTCAACGCTGCGAAACGTCCCCTGACGAGCCCCGGTGCGGCAACGCCCGGGGCTCGTTGTTTTGGAGCCGCTGGGGTATCCTGCGGCGCATGCGAATCATCATCAAATGGCTGCTCAGCGCCGTCGCGCTGCTGGCGGTGGCCTATCTCTACAGCGGCGTCCAGGTCAACAGCTTCGGCTCCGCATTGATTGCCGCCGCGGTTATCGGCCTGCTCAACATGATCGTCCGGCCGGTGCTGGTGGTGCTGACGCTGCCGGTCACCATCGTCACGCTGGGGCTGTTTTTGTTCGTGATCAATGCGCTGCTGTTCTGGGCCGCATCGGGCCTGCTGGGCGGCTTTCAGGTCAGCGGCTTCGTGGCGGCGCTGATCGGCTCGCTGATCTATTCGCTGCTGGGGCTGGTGATCGAAGCCGCGCTGGGCGGGCTTCTTTCCAAGCGCTGAGCGAGAGCTCCCGCTCGCGTCACCCGACCCGGCTCAGCGCAGCGGCGGCTCTTCAGCCTGCCGTTTCACCATCGCTTCCACGGCCCGCGCACGGGTGTCGATGATCGACGCCTCGTAGTGGTCGATGGGCGCACCGGGCTTGCGCACCAGCTCCTGCGCGGCCTTGAAGCGGTCACGCGCAGCGGGGTAGTCGAGGATGGCGACGTTGGCTTCGGCATCGGCGCGCACGGCGCGCAGGGTGTCGTTCTGCGCGCCGTAAAGATTGGCCAGCGCGCGCCAGGCGGTGGCGTCGCGCGGATGCGTGGCCACCCAGTCGCGCAGCACAGGCACCATGGGCGCGGGCTGGCGGGTGGCCACGGCGGCCTCGGCCGCGAGCAGCATCTCCGGCCGCTCTTTGGATTTCACATCGAGCAAAGTGGCGGCCTTGGAAGCGCCGCCGCCGGCGAGTTCGATCTCGGCGTTGAGCCATCGCGCCAGCTTGGCGGCGGATGCGTCTTCGGCGGTGCGCGCGGTCAATCGCTCGGCCAGCGCGCGCGCCGATCTGAAATCGCGCAGCTCCTTGGCTGACAGCGCCGCCGCGTAGAGCGTGCCGGCCTGCTGGGCCGGGCTGCTCCTGGCGAACTCGCCGCTCGAGGCGGCGTCGACCCAAAGCCGCAGCACATCGACACCCGGCCGCGTGAGCACCCGCGCGCGCGCCGCGATCATCGCGTGGTCCATCACCAGCGGCATGGCCGGGGCCGTGTCCATGCGGAACTGGAAGCGCCCCTGCATGTCGGAGATGCGCTCCGACGTGAGCGGGTGGCTGCGCAGATAGGGGTACGAGCCGTTGTCGTTGAGGCGCGCGGCGTACTGCAGCTTCTCGAACATCGTCGCCGCGCCCTGCGGTGCAAAGCCCGCCTGGGTCATCACGCCAAAACCGACACGGTCGGCCTCGCGCTCCATGTCGCGCGAGAAGCTCAGCTGGTTCTGCATGAAGAGCGCCTGGCTGCCCATGATCACGGCCTGGCCCGCATCGGCGTTGCGGCTCTTGCTGGCCGCGATCATGCCGAGGATCAAACCCGCCAGCATCAGCGGCATCTGCTTGCCCTGCCGGCTCATGATGCGCGAGATGTGGCGTTGCGTGACGTGCGAGAGCTCATGCCCGAGCACCGTTGCCAGCTCGTCGCGGCTGCCCACGGTGGCAATCAAGCCCATGTTCAGCCCCAGGTAGCCGCCCGGCAGCGCAAAGGCGTTGATGTTGCGGTCGCGGCCCAGCAGAACGACCCAGGCAAAGCGCTCGTCGAGCTCGGGCGTGAGCTCGCCGCGCTCGCGTGCGGCAGTCATCAGGCGCTGCCAGATTTCCTGCACATGGGCGCCGACCACCGGGTCGTCGATGTAGTCGGTGTCACGGTAGAGCTCGCGCGCGATCTGGTCGCCCAGCTGGCGCTCGGCGCTGGCCGTCATTTCGCCGCCGTCGCCCAGCCCCGGCAGCACCTGCAGCTGCGCTCGGGCAGGCACCAGCAACAATACCTGGCAAGCTATTAAAACGGTAGCGCACAACGACCGCAAAGCGGGTGCGGCAGAACTTTTTTTCTTGGCAAAAGGAGTCAAGCGCGGCATTCCTCGTCCATGGCTCGGGCTCGTATGATGCACCTCCACACCGAACGTTCACACATGAGCTCCCTCACCCATTTCGACGCCCAGGGCCAAGCCCACATGGTCGACGTCGCGGCCAAGCCTGCCACGCACCGCGTAGCCGTGGCCACTGGCCGCATCGAGATGCAGCCCGCGACGCTGAAGCTGATCGAATCGGGCACCGCGAAGAAGGGCGACGTGCTCGGCATCGCCCGCATTGCCGGCATCCAGGCCGCCAAGAAAACCAGCGACCTCATTCCGCTGTGCCACCCGCTGGCGCTCACGCGCGTGGCGCTGGCGTTTGCGTTGGCCGAAGAAGGCAACGCGCCGCAGGTGGTGTGCACGGCAACCGTCGAAACCGTGGGGCCGACAGGCGTCGAAATGGAAGCGCTGACCGCCGTGCAGGTGGCGTTGCTCACGATCTACGACATGTGCAAGGCGGTGGACCGCGGCATGCGGATCACCGACGTGCATGTGCTGGAAAAGCACGGCGGAAAGTCGGGGAGCTACGTCGCCGGCTAGCTCGCCGGCCAGGTACATCTAGGGCGACCGAGCGTCGACTGGCTGGCCCCTCAGCCACCGCTCGTATTCCACAGGAAAGGCGATGCGGAATCGCTCCGCCTGTTGCCACGCCTCCTGATCTCGCCCCGTCAGTTCAGCGCTTTCGATCAGCTTGACGATCACGCGGGGCTCGGGCGAGAAATGCAGGGTGCGCGCGGCCAGTGAATGCATCTGGGCGGCGTTGGCGGCGGTCACCCGCGTGAGCGTCAGCTCGGCAAAATCCACCTGCCGTGCAAAGAGCCAGGACTTCTTTGCCTTGGCCAATGTGTCGTCTTCATAGGCCGGCAGACGCTCGTCGCGCGGCAGGTAGATCTGGCTGATGCGGATGTAGTCCCAGGTGGCGTAGCCGACCACCGCCGCCAGCGCGCTGGCCGCCGCGGCGGGCAACACGGCCGTGTTCAGCCACCTGGCTTTGAGCCGTTGCCGCGACGAAGCAACTCGCGCCGGCCACAGCATTCCCAGGCACAGCCCGAACACCAGCTGGAACGGCCCATACCAGAGCGGATATTCCAGCAGGCTGTGCAGCACGATCGCACCCAGCATGCCCCACGCCATGAGCCGCGCCGGATCGCGCTCGCGCCAGGGCCGCGCCGCCAGCACCATCCAGATGAAACCGCCGCAGATGAGCGCCGATGCCGGAATGCCCAGCTCCACGGCCAGATGCAGCGGCAGGTTGTGCGCGTTGTCCAGGATCTCCGGGAACCGCGACCCCTCATACAGCGTGCTGTAGTGCGCAAAGGCCAGTTCGCCCCAGCCCCACCCCGTCCAGGGATGCTCGGCGATCAGCGTGAGCACATTGCGCCAGAGAATCATCCGCGTGTGGTCGCCTGGGGCGCCTTCCTGCAGGCGGCGCATCATGCCTTCGACCTCGCTGGCGGTGAGTTGGGGCAGCACCCATGCGATGGCGAAATAGATCGGGACCATCGCGAGCAGCATGAGTGGCGGCGGCAGGCTGAAATGCTTCCTGTCGCTTTCAGGCGCAGTGCGGCGCTCGCGCCACGCGATCAGCGTTGCGATGCCGACGATCGACAGTAGCTGAAGCAGTCCGGTGCGCGACGTTGACGCTGCCGCGGCCACCAACAGCAGCAAAGCAGCCGCCACCAGCCAACGCCTGACCTGCACCGACGGCTGCGCGGCGTGGCTCCAGAGCGCCGCCACCAGCGCCATGCTGACCAGCGTGGCGAACTGATTGCGCTGGCGCAGGTTGCCGTATGCCTGGCCGAGCGCGGGCGTAGTGGTCCAGGGCACCAGCGGTTCGGCCAGCCCGTAGTACTGGAGCAGGCCGAGGACGGCGCTGACGAGGCCGGCCGCGAGGATGCCGGTCGCCAGTACCCCGGCGGCGGAGGGGCCGCCCCGGGTGATTCCAGCGCCCACACAGGCCGCGGCGGCCATACCGGCCAGGGTTGCGCAAACCGGCAACCAATAAGAAATCGGCTCCTCACGCGCTGACAGCACCACGGCAATGGCGCCCAGCGCCAGCCATATCCCTATTTCGCGTTTAGGGCGTACGGCTGGTCCGAACGCAAGTAGTCCCGCAACGCACGCCCAAGTTGCCATCAGTTGCCAGACATTGACCGATGGCCCACCGACGAGTGGGCAGAGGAAGGGGAACGCGATCAGCCCCGCACGCACAACGTGGCCGATTTTTGCAGCGGAGGCGGGTGCGGGTGCCTCGAAGGGCACAGCTCGAAGCGTCATCTGCTCGATTGTGCCAACCGCTTTCGTCCCCGTCTTCTACACGTTCGGTGTGAAGGGGGCTCCCTCCTAGCGCCAGCAAGTCGCCGCTGTTCCCGGACTATCGGCTGCCATTCCCTTGGTTCCCTTGGCATTCAAAGTGAAGTCGCCACACTTGCCATCCGCAACCTGCGCCCCGGCGCGGGTCGCCTTCAATGTGAAGCCACCGTCGTCGGCGACCACACTCAGGGTCAATGTGTAGTAACCGTTTTGCGATGCGACGCCTGTTGGCAGCTTCAGTTTGTCTAACTCGCCGGCGCCGGCGTACACGCCGTTCTGCGCCCTGTATCGCTCTTGCCGGGCGGCCGCGTCATTGAGCAGGTTCTGCCCTTCCACGCGCCGGGACCGCATCACGTACTCCGTGTATGACGGGTAAGCGATCGCCGCAAGAATGCCGACGATGGCCACTGTGATCATCAGCTCGATCAGGGTGAAGCCCTTTTCAGCATTGCGCACTGGTTTCTCCTTCAAAAAACATCAGCTCGGATTCGGCGGCTGCTTGCGCCAGCTTTGGCGGCCAAACTGCAAGCCGTGATTGACGCGTCGTTCGGCATTTGCCTCGGGGTCGAACACCCGCTCTCCGCGAATGGTCTGCCTGCCCGCACCTGTTCCAGTACCGGTGACCTGACCGCCGGCCATTGCATCTGCGCCGTTGAAAAATCCATCGCCGTTCATGTCGAACACGACGTACTCTGTTCGGCCACCGCCGTTCGGATCGATGCCGTAGATCGTGCCGCTCATGCCCGCCGCACAAGGGTCGTCTGAAGTCCGCACCGACGAGAGGAACAGTCCCCTGCCGTACAGCGTCATGTCATAGACCACCTTCTCGCCGTTGCGTGGCAGGTCCACGACCCAGCCCCACTTTTCGACATCGATATCCCGCTTGGCGGTCGTGCCGGTCTTGTACCACTGCACTGTGTTGTTCGTGAGCGAGAAGTTGCCTGAGCCGGTGTCCAGTTCCGCGAACGACTGGCTCTGCATGTCGGCGCGTCCTTTGGCCACCGTCGGCAATGGTGTGGGCGCCGCCACACCCTTTTCGTTGTAACGCTCCCAAACGCCATACACGGTCTGCCTCTGCGTGCTGCTCTTGTCGCTGGCGGTCAGCAGGCGGCCGGTGCCAATGATCACCAGGTCGCCCTTGCCTGTGGGGTGCGGCACCACATAAGGAGCCGCCGTGATCGCCTGGCGCTTGCCGTCTGCGTCCTTGGCGGTGAAGAACTTCTGCACCGTCCAGGCCGAGACGTCGCCGCTGCTCATGTCGAAGCGCCACACGTTGCCCGCCAAGTCGCCCGCGTAGGCCAGGTCCACCTTGCCATCGCGGGTGTTGTCCACGGCGGTTGCACGCGAGAGTCCGTTGCCCAGGGGCAGCGAAGCCGTCAGCTCGGCAGCCGACATGCCACCATCCAGATTGAATTGCCGGAGCACCGCGCCATTGGAAATATCCAGGACGAACAGGCTGGCACCGCCGCCACCCGCCGTGCTGTTGCCTCCTTGATAACCGCCGGGTACCAGGGCAACCCACTTGCCTTTGCCGGTCGCCGGATCATTGAGTCGTGCGATGGTCGGCTGCGGCAGGGAGTTGCCCATGTTGGCGTTCTGATCGGACCCAAACTCCCACAGCAGTTGGGGCGATGTGGGGTCGGTTATGTCCAGCGCAAACACTTGCCTGCCACCCGCGCCCAGGCTGCCGATCATCACCTTGTGCCACGCTCCGCCGAAATACACGTCCGAGGCAACCGGTGAGCCGTCGACGTAGTAGCGGTGCGATGTACCGTCTTTCTTGCCGTAGTCGGGCGCGGTGAGCGTGTTCAAGCTGTTGCGCAATGCGGTGGGGATAAATGCGAACTCCTCCACGCCGTTCTCGGCACGGAAGGCGTGGAGCATGCCGTCGTTGGCGCCCACATAGATCATCTCCGGCTTGCTTGCCTGACCGGTGACAAAGTCGGCGTAGTTGCTGCCGGTGCCTTCCAATGCATCTGCAGCTGTTGTCCGGTAGAGCGCGCCCTTTACGCGCAGCGGCGACGAATTGACGATATCACCGAGCAGATTGGGCTTGCCGCTGGGCAGGGCCTTGCGGGCGCGGAACGTTTCGTTTTCGCCGCGCAGGAAGCTGATGCGCTGTTCGGCCCTGGCATCTGCCTGGTTGGTGGCAGGGTTCCTGTTGAGCGCAGTGAGCCAGGCCGCATCGGCCGTCTGCCCACCAATGCCCGCAAAGGTGAAGGGTCGCAAGGTGGGCGTGGTGGCGCCTGCACCTGCATAAAGAATATTCCGGGGCGTTGTGCGCGCGGCCAGCTGCTCTGCTGCGCTCCACTGACGCACGTAGTTCAAGCCGGTGGTGGCGTTTTCCGTGAGCCTGTCGCGGATTACGTCACCGACCCAGCCTTCGGCCTCGAAGCGGGTGCGGTAGATATCCGCGCCCGAAGCGATCGTGCCGCCGGGCACGTCCACCGACACCGCCGTCACGGAGTTGGTGTTCTGCAAAATGTCGTTGAACGCCTTGGTCATCTGCGCCTTCAGCGTGGTGGCGTTGGTGACCAGGAAATAGTTGTCCGGGTCGCCCGCGACCGAGGCGGGATCACGCCCTGGCATGCCGTATTTGGCGGCATACCACAGAGGGCCTTTGAGGAAGCTACCCGAAGAGCCCGTGGTGCTCGGGGTGAAGGTCCGACTGGCCGTGAGCGGCAGGTTGGCACACTCCGAATCGTTGGATTTCCCCACGCAATAACCGGGCGCACGGTTGGGAGGCGTGTTCAGTGCGTAGTACACCGAGCCGGTGTCCTTGTCCCGCACCTCCAGGTACATGCCGTCCTGATTGGTACCGGAAATCACATAACCCATGTGCTGCCCGATGCCGCCCGCAGCGTACTCGGACAGCATGTCGACCTTCACGCTGCCATCTGCCTGCAGCGCAACGGTGTAACGCGAGATGGCGTCCATGTCGTGGTCGGCGCCCTGCTCCACGTCCTCGTAGTTGATACGGAACTCTGCATAGGGCCGCCCACCGTTGATGTTGGCATTCTGGTCGGCTGCGCCGGTGTTGGCGATGCGGTCGACGTAGTAATCCACGATCTGGTTGGTCGGCGCGAAACGCGTGGGATCGATGTTGTAGCCGGTAACAGACTTGGCAAAAGGGGAGATCGTCACGAATCGGCTATTGCCTACCGGAAACCGTATCTCGGGCAACGGGGAAGCAATGGCTACCGAATAAGTCATCAGCCGGTTCTTGCCCCGGGCATTGCCAAAAACAGCGTTGTTGGCACCAAAACGCGAGACCCCCGCGGAGTAATAGCTGCCTTCCTTACTGGGCTCTTGGGGCGAGAGTCCGCGCACCCATGAGAGATCGTCGACCGTCTTCACAGACGGTGCGCCGTTCGCATTGGTCGACGTCGACTGGCCGATGAAGAAGTTCTTGCCATTGATGCCCTCGGCCGTACCAATGGCCTGGACCTCGTTGGCTACGTTGAAGCCAGTCAGCGCGTCCGCATTGAGCGCGATGGACTGGAAGCGGCTACCCGGCATCTTCGTGTCATACGAGGGATTGATGTCGCTGACCACCGTCATTACCGGACGCGCGCAATGCTGATAGCCGCCGCCGTTCGGTTTTGCCGCGTAAGGCGACACCCAGTCAGGCTTGGAAAGATTCAGAGGATCTACGCTGTCCTTCGCCCCGCTGCCATAGTCGTACTGACTGTGCGGACCGGTGGCGCCACCAAAATAGCGCAGCGTCTCGAACATCATCTCGCCGACGGGATTGCCCCACATCGAACATATCGACGGATCGGTCTTGCCGCTGATGGGACCGTCGGCGATCCAGCCGCAATCGTTGTACTGGCTGCCGTTGAAGCCGATCAGGCGAAGGCGGTCCATGTTGGCAACCACGCCGGCAACGCCGGTCTGGAATACGCCCGTTTGCGGGTTGACTTCGTCGGCAAAGCTGCTGATGTTGCGCCGCAGGATGCCCCCCGCGATGTTCTTCTGGTATGAGCCAGAAAGTAGGCCGAAGTACATCTTGTTGTTTTCACCGAAATCGTGCAGCAAGCCTGTTGGCTTGTGGACGGGCGTGCCGCCGCTGTTCGGATAGGACTTGCAGCTGGCTTCACGTAAGGCCGAGTCGTTGCTGGAGCAGGTTTCCACCCGAATCTTGTGAGTCGTGATGACGCTGGCGGCCCGCGTGATCTTCATCGCCAGCCCCCAGTTGTCGCCGCCCCCTCCTTCGACATGGCGAAAGATCACCTTTTTCCAGCCTGCCGTGGTGAAGTTGAAGTTCCTCGAATGACTTTCTAAGCCGGTTTGGCTGCGGTCTCCGCCGTGGCCGCCGTACCAGCCCCAGTCGGTGCCGTCGATGGTGGCCTCTACGGCGTCGTCTCCATCAACTGCGAAGGTGTAGGCTCCAGCCGTGGGAATGTAGATCTCGCCTTCGATCTGGGTCAGATAGTTGTCGTGGGTGCAGCCATTGGTGCCGCTGAACGGGTTGTTCTCTCCGCCGGAGGTATCAATCAGACCGATCGGGCCCGTACCACACCTGTTGGCGTTGATACCGTTGTCGGAGAAGAACTTCTTCATTTGCGACGCGCTCGTCGGTGTCGCCGAAGTGTTGGTCTTCTTCCACGTCATGATGGTCAGATTGCGATACGCGCTGCTCGGCAATATCTCGAATGCCGAAGTGCCGTTGGTTGCGCATGCCACCCCGCCCAGGCAAAGCTCTTGCCCCGCAGTTCCTTCTTTGGATACCCAGTCCCAGATCTGGAACTTGGAGTCGTTGAGCACCCGCAGGCGAGGGATCGCGTTGTCGCCGCTTTCACCCAGTGTGGTCACGGCAAAGAGATGGCGGGTGCCGCTCACCGGCTGGGTCAGCGGCGCGTAGTCGCTGATGTTGTAGACGGTGCCGTCGCGGGCCGGGTCGTAGGCCTTGCCCCAGGAATGCGCGTCACGAGGCAGATAGGCGGCCTGCAGAACGGTGCTGGTGGTGGTGTCGGTCACACGCGTTCCGCCGTAGAGAACCCGGCGGATGGCATCCATGCGCGATGTGGACAGATAGTTCAGGAAGTCGCCGCTCCAACGAGTTCCACCGGCACATATCTTCTTCTTGGCACCCGTTGCAGCAGCGACCGGCGTGAACTTGTCGTTGCTGTATTCGTAGCAGGCGTTGTTGTTGAAGTAGCCGTAGTAGTCGATCTGGTCGGGCTTGTAGCCCACGTCGATCACGCCGTCACCGTTCAGATCGGAGGCATCGTTGTAGGCCTCGTAGTAGAGCTTGTGGTCGCGCCCCATCACCAGCATGTTCAGCGGCGGGTTGCTTTCGCTCACAAACAGCGGCGTCTGTGCCAGGCCCGTGTCTCCGCTGTCCTGTGCGGTAGCCAGGTGCTGGCCGAACAGCAAAGCCGCTGCGGCTGCGAGCAGGCCTACCGTATGAAAGATGCGAAAGGGTGAGCGGTTTGAACCGGTGGAACGAGCCATTTCAGCCCTCCTCGATTATTTGATGAACAGATTGACCGTGGAGCGCAGGCAAAACGCCTGAGGTCCGCAGGTTTGGACGTCGTCGTCGGCAGTGGCCTGGGCGTTGAGCTCGTAGAACTCCATGCAGCCGGCATTTGCGGCCTCGAGCGCCGATGTGGCGCTCGACCCCTTGGGACAGACGGTGGAGATGTAGCGCGGATACCAGGAGGCGTAGGGCGCCGCAAACCCCGCGGCAGCGGCATGAGCGGTAAACGACGTGTTCAGTCCGAGGACATCAGTACGGGCTTCGGAAACGTAGCAGGGCTTGACGCCGTCAAAGGGGCTGGTCGCACCATCCGCACACTTGGCAAGCGATATGCCGTACTTCTGGATAGTGCGTTCGCCTTCGCGCAGCGCGCCGTCCGCCGTCTCTTGAAGTTTCTGGCTTTCGAGCATGTTGCCCGCGATGCGCGCCTCCAGCGTGACGCTGCGCATTCCAACCACCGCCAGTACCAGTACCAGCAGCATCATGATCATCGCGACGAACAACGCGGCTCCGCGCTGTCGTGCGCGCGGGGAAGTAGACAAGGAGTGGTGTGGCGCGCTCATGGCATCAGGTTTCTTAACGTGAGGGAGCCGCTGGCAAGCTGGTAGAGCTGGCCTTTACTGGTGTCGCAACTGGCAGCGGCGCCGCCTGCGCCTGCCCATCGGGCGCACACCGACGAGTCGATGCCTCCAGTGACTCTCTCGGTCGTACTCGCCAGCAGCACGGCATAACGCAACGAACGGATGACGTCGTCGCCCGTAGGAGTGGCCGTCTTGAATTGCTCGACGCGACGCTCGGCGAACGAGTCGCTGCCTTTGCCGACGCCAAATTCGAAATGCACGCCGCGAACGCCGGCAGCCACTTCCTGCTTGTTGGGGTCGGCCTGGCTGCCGGCTTGGCAGGCCAGCGATTCCCCACTGAGGAAATACTTTTCGACGAACATGCCGGCGCCCAGGGCCGGCGCGGGTGGTGCTTCATACGCCTTCAGCCCGGCGATGCCCGCCGCCGATCCCGCACAGTCTTTCTCGTCGTTGTCGCGCGCCTGGTAGCGGATGCACAAAGTGCTGGCGTTGACCGCGTACATCGCCTGGCCCACCGCGAACTTGCAACCATTGGGATGCGCAGCTTCGTCCGCTGGAAATGCCTGGTCCATCGCCTGCGTCGGGTCGCGCCGGTAACCGGCCTTCGTGAACTCGTTGTCCAGGGCTCCCAAAGCGTAACGGCTGTTGCCGAGGTTCTCGCTTTGGCTGGTGCGAAAACCGAAGTTGCGCAATCCTTCCATGTATATCGTGGTGGCGATCAGGATGACGAAGAGGCCTACGGCCACCGCCACCATGAGTTCCACCAGCGAAATACCTCGCTCGGCCGCGCGAAAGCGCTCGATGCTGCAACCGTGCGTCAACTGCTGATATGTACGCTGCATGGACTCAGAGCCTCGATCGCAACGTGTAAGAGCAAAAATCATTCTCTGATCCATCCAGACATTGGCCCTTCTTGACCGGCCAGGCGACGGTGACCGAGATGACGCCGGTGCCTGCATCGAGGCCGACGATGAAGTTGCTCGTGAGAAGAGCATCCGGCAGTTCAGGCATGAGCTGTTTGGCCCGTGCGCCCCAGCAACCCAGCCGCTTGGCCGGCTCGGCGGCCAACGGCTTGCAATCGTTCGCAGCAACAGTCGCCAGTTCTGCGCCCGCCGCTTTCGCATAGCCGCCCAGATCCACCTTGGGCGCGCCGTTCGCATCCAGAGCGGTGAGCGTGTCGCCGCGCATCGTCTCCATCAGTTCGGAGGCCACCATGGAGGCCATCTGGCGCCGCTCGGTGTCGGTGGTGAATCCGATGGCGCGCACATGCATGCCCGCGGCGCCGAGCAGGCCGATGCTCACCAGCAGAACAGCCATGAGAACCTCGATGAGGCTCAGGCCCGCCTGCCGGGATGGCGAAGAAAAAGAACGAGAGAATTTCATGGAAGAAACTCTGACAAGACCTCCGGGCCTCATGGGCAAGCCTCGCCGGCTGCCAAGCGTTGCACGCGCACCAAGCCCGGGCCGGTTACGCTGAGACACTGCACGCGCGTTGCATTGGTCGTGGAAAAGGACAGCGTGTACGGAGCACTACCGGAAGCAGGTCGGGCCTGGCCCGAGACCTCGAAGGCCACCCCCCCAGCGGAGTCGGGCTCGACGCTGACCACATCAGACAGTGTGGCCTCGCGCAGCACTTGATTCCCTACCTTGACCTGCCACTTCTGGCCCATCGCGGTAACGGTGCTTTCAGTGCGCTTGTAAACGCTCTCGGCGCGGGCGAACTCGAAGAGGGTCTGGAGTTCCTGGGCTGCGGATGTCACCCTTTGATTCGCGATCATCGTCGTGAACGACGGTGCCGCTATCGCCGCCAAAATAGCCACCACTGCGACGACAGTCATCACCTCTATCAAGGTGAAGCCCTTTTGCGCCTGCGGTGACAAAGTTGAGTTTTTCATTGCGCGCCCGGTCGTTGACCTAGGTGTCAAAGGTGGATTGATAACGTTTCTGATGGTAACGTTTGTCCGTCGAATTGTTACCTGAACATCGGACCGCTCGCCGCGTCGGAATGACCGTTTGTCCGGAATTGCAGGCTCTTGGCTGTCAAACGTGTGTGCTTTTGATGGCAGGTGCTTCGCATGCGTCGCGCGAGAGAACGAACGGTAGGAGACGCAGTTCAACGGCGCGCAGTCCGGGGGCGGCGCGCAAGTAGCCGCCAAATGACCACGCACGCGTATTCCGTTCGTGCGCAATCAAACTGGAGCCACGCTGGTAGCGCCAACGGTGTAGCCGGATTCATGCGCGACTGCGCAGTTGCTCGACTTGATGGAAAGATCGATCTAGCACTTCTTGCAGTTCACCCTCTCGTCCGCCCGAAGGTAGCTGCAGTGTGGCCCGATCTAGAAATTCTTGACCAACACCTATTGAAGCCTTGAACCAAAGACGCCAATCGGCGCTTCATTCCGCGATAGCTAGCACCTCGGCAGAGCGACTCGAAGGTTAGCTCTAGGAACTCGGCTCAGTTCCATGGCCGGAGATCAACAACTGCGACAATTTTTCCACTATTTTTATTCAGCAAAACTGTCATTGGCCTAGCTTTAGCCATCATGGGAAGCCAAGCGTTTGCCTCGGGCCATTTCGCAAGAATAGTATCTATTTCTATCTTATGATTGAACTGAGCCAGCTCGTTCAACGGGTGGGCTTTGTTTTTAATGCTGCCGACTTCGTCCACGAGTGGCAGGTATAAGTCCGGGCGTTGAGGTAGATCGGGTCCCCCAATGGCCGACTCCATCACAAGCTGGTTATGTCTCTTTGGATCACTGGGCCTACGGGACGCCACCCACCGGGGACCTGTCCAGGGCGGCTGGCGGAATTCAGGGCGAGTCTCAACTGCGAAACGAGTATCGAGCTCATGCGCTTGAGCGACGTCGAATCGATCAACATTGAATACCAGCCATGCTGGTCGGGCAATAGCGATTGTCCCCAATCCATAGCAAAACGCGCTCAACTGCAAAGCAATGATGACAGTCAAATCAAGTCGCAGTGTTTTTTTCCCAACTTTATAGACAATAAAAGTCAGGATGGGACCTACTATGACATCAACGGCCAGCACAATTAAAAAAATACCGCTCACCCCCAAAGCCGAAGCCATGGGAGGAGGATACCAAAGCAGGTAGACCAATCCAACCGCGAAAAGTGCCAATAAGATCGATCCACAAAGATGGACCAAAGATGCACGCAACTTGGAAATCATGATATATGAGACGAACTTCAACTTCGCTCAAAAATTACTAAATAGAACCCAACGTAGCCGGCAAATCCTTGCCGCTCTCTCCGGGAAACCAATTGTCAAAAAAAAACGACGTGCAAGCACGTCGTTTTTTTGAAAGAGTCAGAAACTGACTAGTTCAGCAGCATCGTGCTTATGCACGGCATTCTGCAGGAGCGTACTTGCCGAGGAGAGTCGCAGCAGCCGGTGCGCCCGTCTTGCCTGCAGCAAAGCAGGTCCAAGTGATTGGAGCGGTGGGCGGCGTGCCCGCGGCAATTGCGGCGGCACCCGATTGGGGAACGAGCGAAATGGTTGCGGTCGCAGCAGGCGCAACGCGCGCAGTGTAAAGGACGTCAATCTGGCCAGTCGCCGTGGTGACCGTAACGCTGGTCACGTTCGTGGAGCCGATTGGGTTGACGCAAGTACCCGCTGCGACGCAAGTCGTTGCAGCGCCCGTACGCATTCCTGCAGCCAAACCGCCATTTGCGTCGGGCGAGCCATTCGCGGCGTTGTCGGCCACCGTGACCTTCGCTTCCGAAGCCAGCGACAGACCTTCTGCCACACGGCTGCGAATGGTGTAGTCCTGATACGCCGGCAGAGCCACAGCAGCCAAGATACCAATGATCGCCACAACGATCATCAATTCGATAAGGGTGAAACCCTTTTGCACGTTGCGTGCGATGGAACGACGGTTCATTTGAAAAACTCCAGGTTGGTTTGTACAGCCCGGGAACCAAGCCCGGAGCGCAGTACCTACCGCAGCATCTGTGCCACCCCGTTTCGAGCGTTTGGCCGACGAAACCGGTCACTTCATACGTACACAAGTTACATCGAGTGACACAAACCGTTTGCAAACGCCCCAAAACGTGACAAATTTGTCATGCCAGCCTGCCTAGGGCTCAAAAAGTCAGCACCCCATTCGCCTTCAACCACCGGATATCCCGCTGCGCCAACCCCGGCACCTGATGCCCGGCCAGCAGCTGGATCTGGCTCATGATTTCTTCAGTTTCAGCCGGCTTGGTATGGGTGATGTAGATCGGGTAGTGCTTGCCGGGGTCGATAAGCGCCAGCTCGTCGGCCAGCACGCGGGGCGACAGGTGCAGGCTGCGTTCCGCCAGCGCCTGCTCGCGATTGCTGAAGGCCGTTTCGATGACCAGCATCGCCACGTCCAGCGCGTTGACGCGGTCCCAGAAGGGAGCGTTGCGTTCGGTGTCGCCGGTAAAAACCCAGTTGGCGCCGCCCTCGGCGCGGCACACGGCAAAGCCGCAGGCGGGCACGGTGTGAACGGCGGGGAGAACCTCGATGCGCTTGGGGCTTGCGCTGCCAAGCTGCAGGACTTGGCCGACTGTTATGTCGTGAAAGCTTACGAAGGGCGCCTGCGGGCTTGGAATGGTTTCAAAGTCGGGCCAGATGACGTTGTTGAACACATGGGCGCGCAGCGCTTCGATGGTGGAGCGCAGGGCGTGTACGCGCACGGGGCGGGTACGGCGGGCGCCGACGGCGTCGAGCATGAGGGGGAGCGCCGCGATGTGGTCGAGATGGCAGTGAGTAAGCACTACGTCGTCGATGCCTGCCATTTCGTCGAGCGTGAGGTCGCCCACGCCGGTGCCGGCATCGACGAGCAGGTCGGTGTCGACCAGGAACGATGTGGTCCGGCAGTCCTTGGCGATGGCGCCCGAGCAACCCAGCACGCGAACCTGCATTGTGAAAGACCCCCTGCTTGTGCCTGTCGTCATTTGGTTTCGAACCGGGTTGCGCCGTCCCATTCAGGGTCGTAAGGCCGCAATGCCATGGAGGCTAATCGCTGCGCGTAGAGCTGGTAAAGGACTTTTTTGGCATCCGCGGCGAGCAGCGGGTCCAGCAAGTTTCGGCCGGCAGCCCAGTCCTGGCGGCGGTAGGCGTCCAGAACGCCGGCCCAGCGGTGCAGTTGCTCGGCTTGCTGTTGTGCGGCGGCGGTTTGGGGCGCGGCGTCGGGCGCGAGAGGAGTGAACACGGTAATGGCCTGGGCCTTGCCTTTGACAAGTACGCTGTCGAGCTCCTGCCAGAGAAAGCCGGGCGCGAGTTCGCGGGTGGCGCCGCTGGCGACGATCTCCACGCCGTAGTGCGCGCTGAGGCCCTCGAGCCGGGACGCGAGGTTGACCGCATCGCCCACGACGGTGTAGCTGCGCCGCGCCGCGGAGCCCATGTCGCCGACGCTCATTACGCCGCTGTTGATGCCGATGCCCACGCTGATCTGCGGGCGCCCGTCGGCAACGTGAAGCTTGTTGATGTCGCGCACGGCTTCGGCCATTTCGAGCGCGGCGCGCACGGCAAGGGTGGCGTGGTCGGGGGTGTCGATGGGCGCGCCCCAGAAGGCCATGACGCAGTCGCCCATGTATTTGTCGACGGTGCCGCGGTGCGCGCTGATCACGCTGGTGAGCCGGTTGAACAGGGTGTTGAGAAAGGCCTGCAGCTCGGCCGGGGTCATCTGCTCCGAAAGGCGGGTGAACTCGCGCATGTCGCAGAACATGACGGTCATGTTCTTGCTCTCGGCGCGCATGCTGTAGCGGCCGGGGGTCACGAGCATTTCGTCGACGAGTTCGGGCGGCACGTAGGTGCCGAAAAGCCGCGCCAGCCCGCGGCGCGCGCGGGCCTCGATGAAGTAGCCCCAACCCATGTTGAAAACGAAAGCCAGCGCCGCCATGGCCATCGCCGACGCCAGTGGAAGCACGAGGCTGTGGTTCTGGTAGAGCCAGGCGTTCACGCCGACCAGCACGGCAGCTGTGACGATGCCCAGCACGACGGCCCGCGGCGCCGGCAGCAGCGTGAGGCCCAGCGCCAGCACGAGGCCCGCGGCCAGCACGTTCAGCACCTCGTAGCCGGGCGCGTAGTCGGGCACCGCGAGCAGGCGGCGGTCGAGCATGGCCGACACCACGTTGGCATGCACCTCGACCCCAGGGAAAGCGGCACCCACGGGCGTCGCGCGCAGGTCTTGCAGGCCCGGCGCGGTGGCGCCCACAAGCACGATGCGGCCCTTCAGTTCGCCCGGCGCGAGGCGGCCCTCGAGCACGTCGCTGGCCGGCACGTAGCGGAACGAGCCGCCGTTCGCCCCACCCAGGCCGCGAAACGGCACCTGCATGCTGGCCGTGGCGTCGACCGGCACGCGCAGACCGCCCACGATGAGCGATTGCAGCCGGGGCACGGCACCGCCCGATGCAAAGGCCGGCAGCACGGGGGGCATGCCATTGGCGAGCCGGTAGACGGCCAGGCCCAGCGATTCGTAATACCCCGGCCGGCCGCTGTCGCCCTCATAGCGGGCAATGAGCGGCACGGTGCGAATGATGCCCTCGTCGCTCGAGGTAACCAGCGTGTTGAGAAAACCCGATGCGGGCGCGGCGGCCGCCAGCACCGGAAGGTTGGCGCCGAAGCCGTTCCACTCGGTGGCGTAACCATGGCCCGCCGGAAAGGCTTCGGGCAGCAACAGCGGCGTTGCCGGCAGCTGCCCCTTGGCGCCGGGCTTTTCGGTCCGCGTGAAGTAATAGCCCAGGGCCACGCGCTGGCCGTCCAGTGCCCTGGCAAAGATGGCGTCGTTGTCGAGCGATGGCGCCACGCGTTCGATTTCACCGGCAAGCCCCGGCATGTCGCGAAGCGGGCCGCGCGCAATCTGCCGCAGCTTGTCGAGGCCGGAGCTTCGGTCCGGCTCGACGAACATCACGTCGAAGCCCAGCACCGCCACTTGCTGGCGCCCCGTGAGTTCCCTGGTCAGCCGGGCCAGCTTGTCGCGCGCCCAGGGCCATTGCCCTTGCCGCGCCAGGCTGGCGTCGTCGACGTCCACGATCACGATGCGGGGGTCGAGCGTGCCCGGCATGGTGGCGCGCAGGCGGGTGTCGTAGATCAGGTGGTCGAGGTGGTCGAGCACGCTCAGGCGCCAGGCGCCGGTGGCATGCGCCAAGGCCAGCAAAACCGGCAGCAGGGTAATGACGATGCGTGGCCAATGCCGCCGGAGCGCATTCATGGCGTCGGCGCTACGCGGGCCCTGAGCTCAGACCCGCACGAACTGCATGCGCGTGGCGCCGCCGAGTTCCAGCACGTCGCGTTCCTGCAAGCCGACGGCGTCGGTACCAAGGGGATTGCCGTTGAGCCTGACCTCGCCCATGACGCTGGCCGCCACATAGCCTTGGCGCCGGCGCGTGACAACTGCCACGGCCACGCCGGGCTTGCCGATGGTGGTGACGACCTTCTGCAGCGGCAGGTCCTGGCCGCCGCCGGTGTCCGAGAGTTCACGCAGCACCGGAACGCCCAGTTCGACCAGCGCGCCGGCTTCGGTCGGTGCGGACGAGAGGGGAATGGGGGACGAAAAATCGTCCGACACGTTGTGCACCGAGCCCGCGCCGGGCTCCAGGTTGTTGCGGGCGCGAAAGTGAATGCGGCAGCCGCCGAGCTCGATGACGTCGTTGTCCTTGAGCACCTGCTTCTGGACGACGAGCGCATTGACGTAGGTGCCGTTGGTGCTGTTGAGGTCTTCAATTTCGACTTCGCCGCCGCGCATGTGCAGCACGGCATGCTCGCCGCTCACCGCCAGGTTGTCGATGACGATGTCGTTGTAGGCGCGCCGTCCCAGCGTGGTGCGGTCCTTGGCGAGCGCCACTTGTTCGATGACAACGCCATCGATCGAAATGATCATTTTCGGCATTGCCGACTCCCCGATTTACAGAAATTGGTTGGTGGCAGGCGGAACAACGGGCGGTCGCTCGGGCCTGGGGCTAGGCGGCAGCAGGCGCATCGCCGACGCGCGCTTTTGCCAGGACAACGGAAATGTTATCCCGTCCGCCATTGTCGTTTGCAATTGCAACCAAAAGTGATGCTTTCTGCTGAAGTCCGACATCGTGGTTCAAAAGCGTGAAAAGCTGCGCATCCGAAATCATCTCGCTGAGTCCGTCGGAGCACAGCATATACAGGTCGTCGGGCCTTGCGGTGTGCTCATGCATTTCGAGCACCACCTGCGCCTCTACACCCACGGCCCGGGTCACGAGGTTGCGGTGCGGCGAATGCAGCGCCTCCTCGGCGGTGATTGCGCCCGCGTCGAGTTGCTGCTGGCGCAGCGAATGGTCGCGCGTGAGCTGCTCGAGCTTGTTGTTGCGAAGCCTGTAGCAGCGCGAATCGCCGATGTGGCCGACCAGCACGCGCTGGGGCCGGAAAGCCGCCAGCACCAGGGTCGTTCCCATGCCCTGCAGCTCCTCGTTGGCAATGCCGGCTTCGAGAATGGCCGAATTCGCCTCGTCGGTGGCGGCCTGCAAGGCACGCCGGATCACCCGCGCGGGCGCCTGGGGGCCGGCTTGCGCGAACCACCGGCCAAAACTGGCGTGCACCAGCGACACGGCCATGGCACTGGCCACTTCGCCGCCCTTGTAGCCACCCATGCCGTCGGCCAGCACGGCAAGGCCGAGCGCCGGATCGACATGGAGATCGTCCTCGTTGTGGGCGCGCGCGCGCCCCACGTCGGTGAGCGCGGCGAACTCCCAGGACAGCGGGGGCCGATTGGAAAAGAGGGACGCGCCGACGCTCACCATTGTGTACAAGCGTGGGCGCGCGGCATTCAGTGCCCGGCCGCAGCGCGTGCGCGCTGCTGCAGCAAGCGGCCGGCGGCCACGACAAAGAACGCACCGGCGGCCGCGGCCGCATAGTGCAGCCAGGGGTTGGCCGCGAGCACGCCATGCAGCGAGAGGTCGCTTGCAATCGTCTCCCCGCCGACCCAGCCGATCAGGGCGGCACCCAGCATGACGATGATCGGAAAACGTTCCATGAGCTTGATCATGAGCGTACTGCCAAAAATCACCAGCGGAATGCTGATTGCGAGGCCGAGCACCAGCAGCACCATGCTGCCTTGCGCGGCAGCCGCCACGGCAATGACGTTGTCCAGGCTCATGACCAGGTCGGCCAGCAGGATGGTGCGCACGGCAGCGAGCATGCTGCCGTATTCCTTGGCCTCGCCGTCATCCTCTTCTTCCTCGCCCAGGAGCTGCAGGCCGATCCACAGCAGCAGCAGGCCGCCGACGATCTGCAGGTACGGCAGCGCCAGCAGCCTGGCCGCGACGATGGTCAGCACGATGCGCAGCACCACGGCCGCGCCCGAGCCGAACAGCACGGCTTTTTGCTGCTGCGCGGGCGGCAGGGAACGGGCAGCCATGGCAATCACCACGGCGTTGTCACCCGAAAGAATGATGTTGATCCAGACAATCTTGACCAGGCCGATCCAGAAATCGGTGCTTTGAAGGAGTTCCATGTCTCTTTTCCACTGTGTTGTAGTGAAAAAAGCGCCCGCAGGGTTTGCGGGCGCTTTTTTCTTTTTGCGTGGTGCGCAGAGAGAAGGTCTGCTGCGGTTTAGAGCTGTGCCTTGAGCAGCTTTGCCAGCTCCGAGAAGTTGCGCGTGACGGTGAAGCCGCACTCTTCCATGATGGCGAGCTTGGCATCGGCCGTATCGGCGCCGCCCGAGATCAGCGCGCCGGCGTGGCCCATGCGCTTGCCGGGAGGAGCGGTAACACCGGCGATGAAGCCGACCACCGGCTTCTTCATGTGTTCCTTGCACCAGCGGGCCGCGTCGGCTTCGTCCGGTCCGCCGATTTCGCCGATCATGATGACCGCGTCGGTGTCCGGATCGTCGTTGAAAGCCTTCATCACGTCGATGTGCTTCAGGCCGTTGATCGGGTCGCCGCCGATGCCCACTGCCGACGATTGGCCGAGGCCGATTTCGGTGAGCTGTGCCACGGCTTCATACGTGAGCGTGCCCGAGCGCGAGACCACGCCGATGCGGCCCTTGCGGTGAATGTGGCCGGGCATGATGCCAATCTTGATTTCGTCGGGCGTGATCAGGCCGGGGCAGTTCGGGCCCAGCAGCAAGGTCTTCTTGCCGCCGGCCGCTTCCTTGGCCTTCATCTTGTTGCGCACTTCGAGCATGTCGCGAACCGGAATGCCTTCGGTGATGCAGATCGCCAGGTCCAGGTCGGCCTCGACGGCTTCCCAGATGGCGGCGGCCGCGCCTGCCGGCGGCACGTAGATCACCGACACGGTGGCGCCGGTTTGCGAAGCGGCTTCCTTCACCGAGCCGAAGATCGGGATGTTGAAGATCGACTCGCCGGCCTTCTTGGGGTTCACGCCTGCCACGAAGGCGTTCTTGCCGTTCGCGTATTCCTGGCACTTTTCAGTGTGGAACTGACCGGTCTTGCCGGTAATGCCTTGCGTGATGACTTTGGTGTCTTTGTTGATGTAGATCGACATGACTTGTTCCTTAGGCCTTCTTGACTGCTGCCACGACCTTCTGGGCCGCTTCCGCCATGGTGTCGGCGCTGATGATCGGCAGGCCCGATTCGGCCAGCAGCTTCTTGCCTTCGACTTCGTTGGTGCCCTTCATGCGCACGACCAGCGGCACTTGCAGGTTCACGGCCTTGCAGGCTGCGATCACGCCGGTGGCGATGGTGTCGCACTTCATGATGCCGCCGAAGATGTTGACGAGGATGGCCTCGACATTCTTGTTCTTCAGCATGATCTTGAAGGCTTCGGTGACCTTCTCGGGGGTGGCGCCGCCGCCCACGTCCAGGAAGTTGGCCGGCTCGCCGCCGAACAGCTTGATGGTGTCCATGGTGGCCATGGCCAGGCCGGCACCGTTCACCAGGCAGCCGATGTTGCCGTCGAGCGAGATGTAGGCGAGGTCGAACTTCGAGGCTTCGACTTCGGCTGCGTCTTCTTCGTCGAGGTCGCGCAGGGCCACGATCTCGGGGTGGCGGAACAGCGCGTTGCTGTCGAAGTTGAACTTGGCGTCCAGCGCCATGACCTTGCCCTTGCTGTCACGGTTGAGCGGGTTGATCTCGACCAGCGAGGCGTCCGTCTCCATGTAGCAGGTGTAGAGCTTCTTCAGGATGTCGACCGTCTGTGCGGTCGAGTCGGCCGGCATGCCGATGCCGTCGGCAATTTCCTTGGCTTGCGCGTCGGTCAGGCCTTCCTTGGGGTCGGCGTAGACCGTGATGATCTTCTCGGGCGTGGAGTGGGCCACTTCCTCGATGTCCATGCCGCCTTCGCTCGAGGCGATGAACGCGATCTTCTGCGTGGCGCGGTCCGTCACGGCCGAGACGTAGTATTCCTTGTTGATGTCGGCGCCATCTTCGATGTAGAGGCGGCGCACCTTCTGGCCTTCGGGGCCGGTCTGGTGGGTCTTGAGCTGCATGCCGAGGATTTCGCCGGCGAGCTTCTTGACGTCCTCGATGGACTTGGCGACCTTGACGCCGCCGCCCTTGCCGCGGCCACCCGCGTGAATCTGGGCCTTGACGACCCAGACCGGGCCTCCAAGTTTCTGGGCGGCCTCGACCGCCTCCTGAACCGTATAGGCCGGAATGCCGCGCGGCACCGGCACGCCGAACTTGGCAAGAATTTCCTTGCCTTGGTACTCGTGAATCTTCATGAGGGTTGTCTCTCGGAAGGAGGAAGTTGAGAACGGGAGATCTGGGGTCTGAGGCGTCTTTGGCTCTGTTGTTCGCGGGCGACGGCAACCTGACGGCTGGGGGCGGCGAACAACCGCGGACTGTATCATGGTGCGGCGCACCAATACTCGACGTGACCTTGCGGTCAATACGTACTTTCTTCTAGCGACCCCACGGATACTCCGATATGGCCAAGGTTTTCATCGACGGCGAAGCCGGTACCACCGGCTTGCAAATTCGCGAGCGGCTCCAGACGATGCCGCAGATCGAGCTCGTGAGCATTGCGCCCGAGCTGCGAAAAGACGTGAACGCCAAGCGCGAACTCATGGCCGGCGTCGACCTGGTGGTGCTGTGCCTGCACGACGACGCGGCCCGCGAGTCGGTCGCGCTGATCGACCAGTTGCCGGGCAAGAAGCCCAAGATCATCGACGCCTCCACCGCGCACCGCGTGGCGCCGGGCTGGGTGTTCGGCTTCCCTGAACTGGTGGAAGGCCATTGGCAGGCCGTGGCCGCGGCCGACCGCGTCGGCAACCCGGGCTGCTATGCCACGGGCGCCATCGCCATCGTGCGCCCGCTGGTCGATGCGGGCCTGCTGCCGGCCGACTTCCCGGTTTCGCTGCCCTCGGTCAGCGGCTATTCGGGTGGCGGACGGGCCATGATCGAGGACTACGAGGGCGGCAAGGCGCCGCTCTTCGAAACCTACGCGCTCGGCCTCAAGCACAAGCACATTCCTGAAATCATGAAGTACACCGGCCTCACCCGCCGGCCCGTCTTCATTCCTTCGGTGGGCAATTTCAAGCAGGGCATGCTCGTGCAGCTGCCGCTGCACCTCGACCTGCTGCCCGGCAAGCCGAAGGCCGGCGACCTGCACGACGCCATTGCCGCGCACTACGCCAGGAGCAACACACCCGAGCAGTTCGTGAAGGTGCTGCCGCCTACCGACAACGGCAAGCTCGACGCGCTGGCGCTCAACGACACCAACGAGCTTGAGATTCGCGTGTTCCCGAACGAAGACCACCGCCATGCGGTGGTGATTGCGCGGCTGGACAACCTGGGCAAGGGCGCCAGCGGCGCCGCGGTGCAGAACCTGAAGCTGATGCTGGCGCTCTGAGCGCCAGCCACCGTTCCCAGTCAGTTCACCTGACGAGCCAAAGGCCGACGCCCAACAGCACCGCGTGCGCGCCCAGCGCAATGTAGAGCGGCTTGCTCGAGGGCTCCGCCATCTCCTGCAGCGTTTCGTTGATGCGGCGCGTGAGCAGGGCGCGCAGCGCGGGATCTTGCGCCGCGCCCTCTTCTGCGGCCGCCGGCAGGCCGTGTTCCGCACGGCCTTGTTGCCATTCGGCGAGCATGTCGCTCAATGGCAAACGGTTGAGCACAAAGCCGACCACCGCGCGCACCGCCTTGCCCTCACCCAGCACCGGCGCAAGCTGCTTGCTCAGCGCGTCGACGGACAGCCAGTCGGCCGCACGCTGCAGCGTGCCGTGTGTGCGCGGCATGGCTTCGATGCGGCCTGCGATAGCGCCGCCCAGCCGCTCGGACACGGCCTCGCCCCGCGCCGCCACCAGGTGTTGCATCGCCTTGGCCCGGCCCTGCTGCACACCCAGCATCACGTAGACGACCACGAAGAGAAGCAGCAGCACCGCGACCAGCAGCGGAGGCGATGTGATCAACGCGAGCGCAGCACCGGCGCCGCCCGCACGCGCCCCCGCATTGCCTGGCCCCTGGAGTTGGCTCAGGTAATAGAAGAAGGCGCCGCCACCGAGGATGAGCGAGAGCAAGCCGCCCTTGACCACCGATCCGATGAAGGCGGCGCCGGCCTTGGCGCCCGTGCGCACGAGCGACGGCTGGCCTGCAGGTCCTGAAGACATGAGAGTTCCTCCTCCGAAGTTTTATATGAAGGCGGTCCTCGTGCGGGACCGGCCCGCGCCGATCATGCCACTCGCGTCATCTTCAGCATCGCTCGCACAGCGATGCGGCCGACAACCCTTGCTTCATTCGCCGCCGCTATCGCCGTCAAAATCGCTCCTGAGTACCTTGGCCACCACCGCGCCCGAAAAGCCGCGCGCCATCAGAAAGCGCATTTGCTTGGCGCGCTCCTTCGCATCGGCGGGCGGTGCGTCGAAACGGCGGCGCCACAAGGCGGTGGCGCGCTCTACTTCGGTGTCTTGCAGGCTGGCCACGGCTTGTGCGATGGCTTCGGGCGCAATGCCCTTGGCCTGCAGCTCCTGGCGCACCCGCAGTGCGCCCGAGCGGGCGGCGCGCTGGTTCAGTACCGAAGCCACCACGCGCGGCTCGCTGATGAAGTCCTTGGCGGCCAGTTCATCGAGCGCGCGGGCCAGCGTGCCGGGCTCTTCTTCATGCCTGGCCAGCTTGCGCTCCAGCTCCGCGCGCGAATGCTCGCGCTGGCTCAGGAGCCGCAACGCCCGGCCTTTGAGTGAGGGGGCACCGAATGCCATGCCTGGTGGTCGCTTGCGCGGCCCGCGAGAGGCCGCGCCGTACCTTGCTTACTCGCCCTTGTCGGCCTTCTCGGCCTTGGCTGCCTTCGCAGGCTTCTCGGCCTTTTCGGCGCCCGGGGTGTCGGCATCGGCCGCCAGCAGCGGAATGCCCAGCGATTCGCGCACCTTGTTCTCGATTTCGCGCGACAGCTCGGGGTTCTCGCGCAGGAATTCGCGTGCGTTGTCGCGGCCCTGGCCGATCTTTTCGCCGTTGTAGGCGTACCAAGCGCCCGATTTGTCGAGGATCTTGGCGTTCACGCCCATGTCGATGATTTCGCCTTCGCGGCTGATGCCTTCGCCGAACAGGATGTCGAACTCGGCCGTCTTGAACGGAGGACTGACCTTGTTCTTCACCACCTTCACCTTGGTTTCGTTGCCGATGGCCTCGTCGCCCTTCTTGATGGTGCCGATGCGGCGGATGTCCAGGCGCACCGAGGCGTAGAACTTCAGCGCATTGCCGCCGGTGGTGGTTTCGGGCGAGCCGAACATCACGCCGATCTTCATGCGGATCTGGTTGATGAAGATGACCATGCAATTGGTCTTCTTGATGGTGGCGGTGAGCTTGCGCAGCGCCTGGCTCATCAGGCGGGCCTGCAGGCCGGGCAGCGAGTCGCCCATTTCGCCTTCGATTTCGGCCTTGGGGGTGAGCGCGGCGACCGAGTCGACCACGATCAGGTCGACGGCGCCCGAGCGCACCAGCGAATCGACGATTTCGAGCGCCTGCTCGCCGGTGTCGGGCTGGCTGATCAGCAGGTCGGACAGGTTCACGCCGAGCTTCTGGGCGTATTGCACGTCGAGCGCATGCTCGGCGTCGACGAAGGCGCAGGTGCCGGCCTGCTTTTGCATGGCGGCAATGACCTGTAGCGTGAGCGTGGTCTTGCCCGACGATTCAGGGCCGTAGATTTCGATGACGCGGCCGCGCGGCAGGCCGCCGACGCCGAGCGCGATGTCCAGGCCGAGCGAACCGGTGGAGACCACCTGGATGTCTTCAAGCGCCTCGCCTTCGCCGAGCCGCATGATCGTGCCCTTGCCGAACTGCTTTTCGATTTGCGCCAGCGCGGCTTGCAGGGCCTTGGCCTTTTCACTGTTGGCGACCGAGATGCTTGCGCCCTTGACGACTGCGTCCATGTGGAAATCTCCTTGAAAATCAACGGTTTGTGTGTGACTGCCATCCATCTGCTTTTAATTACAGGCTGGATGCTTGAACAGTAGTGTAGGGGCTCATTGGTTTCAGTAAACCCATTTTTTAGTCAGTTTGCTTTACCATTTGGGCCATGGCCGAAAATGCTTTTCCGACCGATCCCGATGCCTGGCGGCAAACCCACCTGGGCCGCCTGCTGGGCCATGCGATGCGCCGCTTCGACGAGCGCGTGCTCGAGCTCATGGCGCATGACGTCGAAGTGCCGCTGGCGCTGTCGAACCTGGCCGCCCGCGCCCAGGTGAGCGCCGCGCACATCCACATCACGCGGCACCTGGCGCGCGAAGGTTCGCGCCTGACCGAGCTGGCCGAGCGCGCCGGCATGACCAAGCAGGCCATGGGCGCGCTGGTAGACCAGTGCGAAGCCTGGGGCCTGGTCACCCGCGGGCCCGACCCCCTCGATGCGCGGGCGCGGCGCGTGCTTTTCACCGCCGACGGATTGGCATGGCTCGACGCCTTTCGCGGCGCAGTCACGCAGGCCGAGCGCGAATTCCGCGCCAGCGTCGGCAACGACGTCGCCACGGTGGTAACCATCGGTCTGGAAGCGTACACAGCGGGCTAGACTCGGCTGGGAGAGAGACAAATGTGAACGGCGCCGGCGCGGCGCCCGAACCGGCCGGAGGTGGCTCATGCGGATTCTGATTGCCGAAGACGACCAGGTGCTGGCCGATGCCCTGCTGCGCAGCCTGCGCACCTCGGGCGCGGCGGTCGACCACGTGGCGAACGGTTCGCAGGCCGACACCGCGCTCATGACGCACAGCGAGTTCGACCTGCTGATCCTCGACCTCGGGCTGCCCAACCTGCACGGCATCGAGATCCTCAAGCGCCTGCGTGCCCGTGGTTCGCAGTTGCCCGTGCTGGTGCTCACCGCGGCCGACAGCGTGGAAGAACGCGTCAAGGGCCTGGACCACGGCGCCGACGACTACATGGCCAAGCCCTTCAGCCTGCAAGAGCTCGAAGCGCGCGTGCGGGCGCTCACGCGGCGCGGCATGGGTGCCACCAGCAACACCATCCGGCACGGTCCGCTGGTGTACGACCAGGCCGGCCGCGTGGCGACCATCGACGGCAAGATGGTCGAGCTCTCGGCGCGCGAACTCGGCCTGCTCGAGGTGCTGCTGCAGCGCGCGGGCCGCTTGGTCAGCAAGGACCAGCTGGTGGAGCGCCTGTGCGAATGGGGCGAGGAAGTGAGCCTGAACGCGATCGAGGTCTACATCCACCGCCTGCGCAAGAAGATCGAGAAGGGGCCGGTGCGCATTGCCACGGTTCGCGGCCTCGGCTACTGCCTCGAAAAAATCCAGCAATGACACGCGGGCTTGCCCCGCGGCTTCGGAGGCCGTAAGCCTTGAAACTGTTCCAACGCGCGCAGCGCTCCCTGTTCGGCGAGATCCTCGACTGGATGCTCACGCCGCTGCTGCTGCTGGTGCCGGTGAGCATCGGCGTCACGTGGCTGGTGGCACAGGGCATTGCCAATGCGCCCTTCGACCGCGCGCTCGAATACAACGTGCAGACGCTGGCGCGGCTCGTCACGGTACAGCAGGGCCAGACGCAGTTCGTGCTGCCGCAGCCGGCGCGCGAAATCTTGCGGGCCGACGACGCCGACCGCGTGTACTACCAGCTGCTCGACAGCCACGGCAAGCTGCTGAGCGGCGAGTCCGACGTGCCGCATCCCAACACCGACGAGCCCCCGGTGCCGGGCGTGGTCACGTTGCGCAACGGCGAAATGCGCGGCAAACCGGTTCGCGTGGCCTCGCTCTGGCTGGCCGACGGCGACGACGATTCGGCGCCCGCGCTGCTGCAGGTGGCCGAGACGCGCGAGAAGCAGTCGGTGCTGGCCACCGAGATCATCAAGGGCGTGCTGCTGCCGCAATTCGCGATCCTGCCGCTCGCGGTGCTGCTGATCTGGCTGGCGCTGGTGCGCGGCATCAAGCCGCTGTCGGTGGTGGAGGCGCGCATCCGCGAGCGGCGCCCGGGCGACCTGAGTCCGCTCGACGAATCGTCGGTGCCGCTCGAAGTGGTGCCGCTGGTGTCTTCGGTCAATGAGCTGCTCGACAAGCTCAACGACTCGATCCACACGCAAAAGCGCTTTCTCGCCGACGCGGCGCACCAGCTCAAGACGCCGCTCGCGGGCCTGCGCATGCAGGCCGACCTGGCGCAGCGTGAAGGCGCCAACGCCGACGAGCTGAAGCAGTCGCTCAAGCAGATCGGCCGTGCCAGCGTGCGCGCCACGCACACGGTGAACCAGCTGCTCTCGCTCGCGCGCGCCGAAAGCACCGGCGCCGGCACGGGCCGCCAGCCCTGCGATCTGGCCCGGCTCACCATTGAAGTGGTGCGCGAAGCCGTGCCGCGCGCCATCGAAAAGCGCATCGACCTGGGCTACGACGGCGCCGAAGCGGGTGCGCCCGGCGTGGTGCTCGAAGGCAACCCGACCCTGCTGAAGGAACTGGTGCGCAACCTGGTCGACAACGCCATCAACTACACGCCCTCCACCCCCGAGCGGCCGGGCGTGATCACCGCGCGCGTGCTGGCCGACCCTTTCGGGCACGTGGTGCTGCTGCAGGTGGAAGACAACGGCCCGGGCATTGCGGAATCCGACCGCGAGCTGGTGTTCGAGCCGTTCTACCGCGTGCTGGGCAACGAGGCCGACGGCTCCGGGCTGGGTTTGCCGATCGTGCGGGAGATTGCCAACCAGCACCATGCGCAGGTCAAGCTCGAAGACGCGCATCCGGGCCGGCAACCGCCGGGCGCGCGCTTCACGGTGCGCTTCGAGGGCGAAGAACTGGCGCCATGAGCTGCGGCGCGTTCAGGGCGCGGCGGTAGTGTTGCTGTTGCCGGTCTTGCCGTCCTTGCGGATCTGCAGCCACTCGGGATGAACCTGGCGCGAGAGGCGCTGCGGCTCGCGCTCGGTGATGCCGGCCGGCATCAATCCGAAGCCGGCAAGGTCGCCGCGGGCCCACAGCCAGTAGCCGACATTGGCCAGGACGAGAACGATCAGTGCAAGGCGCAACTTCATGGTGAATCTCAAAAAGCCATGCCGCGAGGACGCACGCTGACTTCGTCGCTCGAAACCATCTGCAAGCCGCCGGCCGTGCGCACCTGCAGTTCGCCGCCCCAGGCCACGCCTTCGCATGTGCCAAAGCTGCCGTCGCTGAGTTGGACCTCGCGCCCGCGCAACGCGTCGCGCGCGGCAAAACGCTCGGCAAAGGGCGCGAAGCCCTGCGCCTCGAAGGCCTGCACGCTGCGCACCAGCGGCGCGGCCAGTTCGGCAAGCACTTGGGGCGCCGTGGCGTCGGGGCGCCATTGGCGCAGCCACGCGGGCGGCGTGCGCATGCCCTCGGCTTCGCGCGGGCCAATGTTGATGCCGATGCCGATCACCAGGTAGCGCGGCGTCGCCGCCGCATCGGCACGGCCCGTATGCGGCATGGCGGTTTCGATCAGAATGCCGGCCAGTTTGCGGTCGTTCACCCACAGGTCGTTGGGCCACTTGAGCGCCACCTTGGCATCGCCCGACGGGTCGAGGCTTTCCGCCACGCTGACACCCACGGCCAGCGAGAGACCCGACCAGTCGCGCGGCGCGAGCGGCAGGCCCAGCGAAAAGGTGAGCGAGGCGGCGTTTTGCTGCTCGCCCTGCTGCGCGCTTTGCCAGGGCCGGCCAAGGCGGCCGCGCCCGGCAGTCTGGCGCTCGGCCACCAGGAGCACCGGCTCGGCGCGGCCGGCGCGCGCGCGGCGCATGAGCTCGGTGTTGGTCGAGTCGATCTCGGCCACGGCCTCGACCGCGAAGCCGGGCAGCAGCGGCGCCACTGCCGCGGCAATCCGGTCTTCGAACCAGTCGGCCGTGGTGCTCATGCTCAGCCCTTGTCGGCCTCGTCCTTTTTGGCCATCTTTTTCTCGGACTTCTTTTCAGCCTTTTTCTCGGCTTTCTTGTCTGCCTTTTTGGCTTCTTTTTTCTCGGCCTGTTTCTCGGCCTTTTTCTTTTCGGCCTTCTTCTTGGCTTTTTTCTTCTTTTTCTTTTCTTCGTCTTCGTCCTTGGGCGTCAGCAGCGTGCCGCGGCAATTCTCGGAGCCGCACCAGCACGGAAACTCGGCCAGCAGCTTGGGCGTGTAGGGCTCGTCGATGATCAGGCCGTAGTCGTAGTTGAGCTCTTCTCCTGCAGCGATGTTGCGCAGGGCCTTGATATAAACGCGCCCGTTGACTTCGTCGGCCTCGCAGTTCGGCTCGCACGAATGATTGATCCAGCGTGCGGCATTGCCGTTCACGTTGCCGTCGATCACGCGGCCGTCGTCGATGTGGAAGTAGAAGGTGTGGTTGGGCTGGGACGGGTCGTGCGGATGGCGGCGCAGCGCCTCTTTCCAGCTGATGACTTCGCCCTTGTATTCGATCAGCGTCTCGCCTTCGGCCAGGTCGTCCACGGCGAACACGCCGTTGCCGTGGACATCCGAACGCCGCATCTGGATGCGGCGGCCGGCGAATTGTGGGGATTTGGAAGGCATCGCCGAAGTCTGTTAGGTTGAATATGCACACATGCGCGTGTGCGCGTGCGCACACGCGGGAAGCCGCAGATTGTATGTGGCCCCCACGCTCTCGCACTGCGTGTCGTCGCTGCCCCCCGAAGGGGGCCGCAGGCCGCCTTGAGGCGGCTCGGCGCCGGCCTGGGAACTCTTTTAGGAATGTTGATGAAGACTTTGGTAATTGCAGAAAAGCCGTCGGTGGCACAGGACATCGTCCGCGCCCTCACGCCGGTGGCCGGCAAGTTCGACAAACACGACGAGCATTTCGAGAACGAAAGCTACGTCGTGACCAGCGCTGTCGGCCACCTGGTCGAAATCCAGGCGCCCGAGGAGTTCGACGTCAAGCGGGGCAAGTGGAGCTTCGCGAACCTGCCGGTGATTCCGCCCCACTTCGACCTGAAGCCGGTCGACAAGACAAAGACGCGCCTGAACGCCGTGGTCAAACAGGCCAAGCGCAAGGACGTGACGCAACTCATCAACGCCTGCGACGCGGGCCGCGAGGGTGAGCTGATCTTCCGCCTGATCGAGCAGTACGCGGGCGGCAAGTCGGGCCTGAACAAGCCGGTGAAGCGCCTGTGGCTGCAGTCGATGACGCCGCAGGCCATTCGCGACGGCTTCGATGCGCTGCGCACCGAAAAGCAGATGCAGGGCCTGGCCGACGCCGCGCGCTCGCGCTCCGAGGCCGACTGGCTGGTGGGCATCAACGGCACGCGGGCCATGACGGCCTTCAATTCGCGGGACGGCGGCTTCTTTCTGACGACCGTGGGCCGCGTGCAGACGCCCACGCTCTCGGTGGTGGTGGAGCGCGAAGAAAAGATCCGCAAGTTCGTGAGCCGCGACTACTGGGAAATCCACGGCGTGTTCCAGGCCGAGGCCGGCCAGTACCCCGGCAAGTGGTTCGACGCGAACTTCAAGAAGCCGCCCGCGGGCCCGGACGGCGCAACCGACGCCGAGATTCGCGCCGACCGCGTGTGGAGCGAGCGCGAAGCCCGCGAGATCGCCGATGCGGCGCGCGGCAAGCCCGCCACCGTCACCGAGGAAAGCAAGCCGACCACCCAGGCTTCGCCGATGCTGTTCGACCTGACCTCGCTGCAGCGCGAGGCCAACGGCCGCTTCGGCTTCTCGGCAAAGACCACCCTGGCGCTGGCGCAGAGCCTGTACGAACGCCACAAGGCCCTGACCTATCCGCGTACCGACTCGCGCGCGCTGCCCGAGGACTACCTGCCGGTGGTGAAGGACACAATGAAGATGCTCGCCACCAGCGGCATGAAGCATCTCGCGCCCTTCGCGCAGCAGGCGGTCGACGGCAGCTACGTGAAGCCGAACAAGCGCATCTTCGACAACGCCAAGGTGTCGGATCACTTCGCCATCATTCCGACGCTGCAGGCGCCGAGCGGCCTCTCCGACGCCGAGCAGAAGCTCTACGACTTCGTGGTGCGCCGCTTCATGTCGGTGTTCTTCCCGAGCGCCGAATTCCAGGTAACCACCCGCATCAGCACGGTGGAAGCCGGCGGCAAAAAGTATCCGTTCCGCAGCGACGGCAAGGTGCTGGTCAAGCCGGGCTGGCTCGCCATCTGGGGCAAGGAAGCCATCAATGACGACGATGAGAAGGACGGCAAGAACCTGGTGGTGGTGAAGCCCGGCGAGACGGTGAAGACCGAATCGGCCGACCTGAAGGCGCTGAAGACCCGGCCGCCGGCGCGCTATTCGGAAGCCACGCTGCTGGGCGCCATGGAAGGCGCCGGCAAGACCATCGACGACGACGAACTGCGCGAGGCCATGCAGGAAAAGGGCCTCGGCACGCCAGCCACGCGCGCGGCCATCATCGAAGGCCTGATCAACGAGAAATACATGCTGCGCGAAGGCCGAGAGCTGATTCCGACGGCCAAGGCCTTCCAGCTCATGACGCTGCTGCGCGGCCTGGGTGTGGAAGAACTCTCCAAGGCCGAGCTCACGGGCGAGTGGGAATACAAGCTCGCGCAGATGGAAAAGGGCGCGCTCAGCCGCGACGCCTTCATGCGCGAAATTGCCGAGATGACGCAGCACATCGTCAAGAAGGCCAAGGAATACGACCGCGACACCGTGCCGGGCGACTACGCCACGCTTGCCACGCCCTGCCCCAACTGCGGCGGCGTGGTGAAGGAAAACTACCGCCGCTACAGCTGCACCGGCAAGGCCGGGCAAGAGCCCTGCGGCTTCTCGTTCGGCAAGTCGCCGGCGGGCCGCACCTTCGAGGTGGCCGAGGCCGAGGCGCTGCTGCGCGACAAGCACATCGGCCCGCTGGAAGGCTTCCGCTCCAAGGCCGGCTGGCCCTTCACGTCGGAGATCGTGCTGAAGTTCGATGACGAAGCGAAGAACTGGAAGCTGGAGTTCGACTTTGGCGACGACAAGAACGCCGACACCGGCGAGATCGTCGACTTCAGCGAGCAGGACACCGTGGGCCCCTGCCCCATCTGCGGCGCGCCGGTGTTCGAGCACGGCAGCAACTACGTCTGCGAAAAGTCGGTGCCCACCAACGCGCAGCCGACGCCGAGCTGCACCTTCAAGACCGGCAAGATCATCCTGCAGCAGCCGGTGGAGCGCGCGCAGATGGAAAAGCTGCTGGCCACCGGCAAGACCGACCTGCTCGACAAGTTCGTGAGCATGCGCACCCGCCGCGCCTTCAAGGCCTTCCTGACCTGGAATGCCGAAGAAGGCAAGGTGACCTTCGAATTCGCGCCACGCGAAGGCGGCAGCAAGTTCCCGCCGCGCAAGACCTTCGGCAAGGCGGCGCCTGCGGGCAAGACGGCCGCGGCCAAGAAGGTGGCGGCAAAGAAGACACCGGCCGCTAAAAAGGCACCGGCTGCGAAGAAGGCCGCCGCGCCGCGCAAGCCCGGCGCGGGCTTGAAGCCGAGCGACTCTTTGGCTGCGGTCATCGGCGCCGAGCCGGTGGCGCGCACCGAGGTCATCAAGAAGCTGTGGGACTACATCAAGGCCAACGGCCTGCAGGACGCGACCAACAAGCGCGCGATCAATGCCGACGCCAAGCTCAAGCCGGTGTTCGGCAAGGACCAGGTGACGATGTTCGAACTGGCGGGCATCGTGGGCAAGCATCTGTCGGCGCCATGAGGGTGCAGCGCAGGCGTTTCGCCGCTGCCTTGGCGGCCGGTGCGGCGGTATTGTTTGGCGGCACTGCCGGCCTCGCGCAGGCCGCTGCGTGGCCCGACCGGCCCGTGAAGCTGGTGGTGCCCTTCCCGCCCGGGCAGGCCACCGACATCTTCGCGCGCGCCCTGGCCGAACAACTCGGCAAGCGGCTGGGCCAGCCGGTCATCGTCGACAACAAGGCCGGAGCCGGCAGCAACATCGGCACCGAGTTTGTGGTGCGCTCGCCGGCCGACGGCTACACGCTGGTGGTGGCCGGAAGCGCCATGGCGGTGAACCAGACGCTCTACGCGAAGCCGGGCTTCGATCCGCGCAAGGACCTGGTCGGCATTTCGCTCATCGCCACGGTGCCGCTGGTGTTCCTGGCCACGCCCGAAAGCGGCATTCGCAGCATGGCCGACCTGGCGGCGCGCGCCAAGGCCGAGCCCGGCAAGCTGAGCTACGCGAGCGCCGGCATCGGCGGCACGCAGCACCTGTCGGGCGAGATGTTCAAGTCGGCGGCTCGCGTCTTCATCACCCACATTCCGTACCGCGGCAGCGGGCCGGCGCAGGCGGACTTTCTTGGCAGCCAAGTGCCGCTGATGGTCGATTCGGTGACGGCCGCCTTGCCGCACATCAAGTCGGGCCGGGCAATTGCGCTGGCGGTGACATCGGCCAAGCGCACCTCGCAGTTGCCCGAGGTGCCGACGGTACGCGAAAGCGGCGTCTCGGGAACGAAGGACTTCGAAGCCGTCGGCTGGCTCGGGCTGATGGCGCCGCGCGGCACGCCGCCCGAGATCACGGCGCGTCTGAACCAGGAAGTGACCGACATCCTGAAGAGCGAACAGATGGCGCGCTTCATACGCGAGCGGGGCTCTGAGCCCACGCCCACCACGGGCCCCGAGTTCGACCGCTTCGTGGCGAGCGAGATCCAGCGCTGGGGCGGCGCGGTGAAGGCATCGGGCGCCAAGCCCGAATAAGCGCCACGCCCGTCAGGCGGCGGCCGGCGGCGTTCCGGCGTTGCGATCGACCTCCGCCAGCAGCCAGCGGCGGAAATGATCGAGCGTGGCCAGCTGGCCTCGGCCCTCTGGGTAGCAGAACCAATAGCCTTCGTTGCCGCGGTAGCCGCCGCCCGGCAGCGGCTCGTCCACCAGCCCCGAAGCGATTTCATCCTGCACCAGGCAGCGCGGCACCAACGCCACGCCCATGCCCACCATCACGGCGCGAATCATGGTCTGGAACTGGTCGAACTGCGGGCCGGCCAGCGGATCGAGCCCGCGCACGCCGTGCGCCTCGCTCCATTGCAGCCATGACTGCGGCACCGTCACGTGGCGCAGCAATGTGCAGCGCGCCACGTCTTGCGGCGTGCGAATGGCCACTTCGGCCTGGCCGGCACGCGGCGCGATCAGCGCCACGTCCTGCCCCGCCAGGTAGTGCGAGCGAGCCCCGGGCCAGTGGCCGTCGCCGAAGAGGATGGCGCAGTCGAGCTCGGGCCGCTCGAAGTCGTAGCCGTGCGTATAGGGCACGAAATGCAGGGTGATCTGCGGATGGCGCCGCTGAAAGTCGGGCAGGCGCGGAATGAGCCATTTGGCGCCGAAGGTGGGCAGCGTGGACAGGTGCAGCGCGCCGCCGCCGTCGCCGCTGGTAATGAGCTCGAGCGTTGCGGCCTCCAGCTGCGCGAGCACGGCGCGCACCGACTTCTCGTAGCGCTCGCCCGCGGGCGTGAGCGCCAGCCGCTTGCGGCTGCGCTCGAACAGCGGCACGCCGATCCAACGCTCCAGCTCCTGCACCTGCTTGCTGACCGCGCCCTGGGTCAGGTGCAGCGCTTCGGCGGCGCGCGACACGCCGCCGAAGCGCACCACGGTGGAAAAGGCGCGCAGCAGGTTCAGGGGCGGATTGAGGCGGCGGAGCGACATGGCTGGAAGCCCATTAAAACATTCCAGATCAGAATGTTAGCTGGTCTATCCTTTGCTTCAGGCAAGGCAGCAACTTTTGCTTCATTACTCCCTGTCTCATTGGAATAGACCCCATGCAACGTCGTCATCTTCTTTCCGCCCTGGCCGCTGTTTCTGTCGCTCCAGGAATATCTTTTGCCCAACAAGGCAAGCCGATCCGCATGATCGTGCCCTTCCCGCCCGGCGGCGCCACCGACATCACCGCGCGCGTGCTCTCGGAGCCGCTGGCTAAGATCCTGCAGCAGCCCGTGGTCATCGACAACCGCGCCGGAGCCGGCGGCTCCATCGGCATGGCCGAAGTGGCGCGCGCGGCGCCGGACGGCCTTGCCTTCGGCGTGGCCACGCTCTCCACCCACGGCGTGAATCCGGCCGTGTACCAGAAGCTGCCGTACGACCCGATCAAGGGCTTCGTCGCGGTGACCGAACTGGTGAAGGCGCCGGGCGTGGTCGTCATCAATCCGCGGGTGCTGCCGGTGAACAGCTTCGCGGAACTCGTGAAGTACCTGAAGGCGAACCCGGGCAAGGTGTCTTACGCATCGCCGGGCAACGGCACCATCGGCCACATGTGGGGCGAGCTCTTCAAGAGCAGCACCGGAACCTCGATGGTGCACATCCCCTATCGCGGTGCGGGCCCGGCCATCAACGACGTGCTCGCGGGCGAGGTGCCGGTGTATTTCGACCAGGTGGCCTCCTCGCTGCCGCACGTGAAGGCGGGCAAGCTGAAGGCGCTGGCCGTGTCGTGGAGCAGCCGGCTCGACGTGCTGCCCGAGGTGCCGACGTATCGCGAACTCGGCTACCCGGCCAACAACGATCCCTCGTGGTTCGGTCTTGTGGCACCCGCCGGCACGCCGGCCGACGTTGCGCTGCGCATGCAGCAGGCCGTGGCCACCGCGCTGAAGGACGCCTCGGTGCGCGAGCGGCTGGCGCTGCAGGGGCTCTATGCGTCGGGCACCACCCCGGCGGAGTTCGCCAAGCAGATCGACAGCGAGATCGAGAAGATGAAGAAGGTCGCGGCCTTTGCTCGAATCCGATTGGACTGACCCCCGGCCGCCTATGCATCCTGTCCTGAAACTGATCCAAACCCGCGCCCAGGTGACCAGCGTTGCCGGGCATACGCCGCTGGTGCTCGATTCGCCGCACAGCGGCACTGTGTACCCCGAGGACTTCCGGCCCGTGTGCGACCTGGCCACGCTGCGCCGGGCCGAAGACACGCACGTCGAAAAGCTCTACGCCTTTGCGCCCGCCATGGGCGTGGCGTGGATCGAGGCGCACTTTCCGCGCAGCTACCTGGACGCCAACCGCGACACCACCGAACTGGACACCACCCTGCTCGACGGCCCGTGGACCGAGCCGCTGTCGGACGACCCGCGCGTGCTTTCCAAGGTGCGGCTCGGCAAGGGATTGATCTGGAAGCTCACCGACGAAGGCCTGCCCATCTACGACCGGCTGCTGAGCGTGGACGAGGTGCGCGGACGCATCGACCACTGCTGGCGGCCGTATCACGCCGCGGTGGCCCGGGCCATCGACGACGCGCATGCGCGGCACGGCTACAGCATTCACATCAACTGCCATTCGATGCCGGCCATCGCGGGCAGCCATGCCACGGACTTTCCGGGCCTTGCGCATGCGGACTTCGTGATCGGCGACCGCGACGGCAGCACCGCCGATCCGGCGCTGTCGCACAAGATCTGCGAGCACCTGCGCGAGCGAGGCTACAGCGTGGACTACAACCACCCTTACAAAGGCGTGGAACTGGTGCGCCGGCATGGCCGGCCGGCGGAAAACCGGCACAGCATCCAGGTCGAGATCAATCGCAAGCTCTACATGGACGAGGCCACACTGGCGCTCGACGAAGCGGGCGCGGCGCGGCTGCAGGAGCACCTGAAGTCGCTGGTCGAGATGCTGCTGGCCACCGATCCGCGCAAGGGCTGAACACCCCTGCGCGTGCGGCCCCCGCGTGCATCCCATGCGGGGTGCGTGTTGTTACAGCGACTTGACGAGCCCCACGCCTATAGTGGGCCAAGTCAAACCTCTTGGAGATTCTGTGAAGCCATTCATTGCAGCTGTTCTTGCCATTGCGATGGGCGCCCTGGTAGCGGGCTGCGCCGGCACGGGGTCGGCCGGCAGCAGTGATCGCGCCGCGTCATCATCGGGCAGCGGCGTCACGGTGTTCGGCACTATCGACGCCGGCGTCAGCGGCAGCACCAACCGTTCCGAACGGCGCTAGCCGGCCCTCTTCGGCCGACGTTCGGTCGGCGTTCGGTCAGCGCCTCAGCAGCGCCTGGCGCAGCACGCGCGCCGCACGGTCGCGAATGCGGCCCTGCCCCGCGTTCGGCGTGGTGGTGCGAGGCGCCACCTTTGCTGTGGCACAGGCCCACAGGAAGTCGTGCAGGATGGGCGTGTCGTCGACCGTCTCGGTGCTGCCGTACTTGTGGAACTCGGGGTGCCACTGCGTGGCCGCGATATAGCTGCGGCCGCGCTCGGGCCGGCGCCGGATGGCCTCGGGCACGCGGTCGGGCAGGCTCCAGGCCTCGATCTCGAAACCCGGTGCAAGGTCTTTCACCCCCTGATGGTGAATGCTGTTGACCCGCGCCTTCTTCACCTCGGGGTAGAGCTTGGACAGGCGCGTGCCGTCCACGATTTCGATATCGTGGAAGTTCTGGTCGTAGGTCACCGGGTCGCGGTGCCGCACGGCCTCGGGATGATGGTGCTGCGCCTCGATGTCCTGGTACAGCGTGCCGCCGAAGGCGACGTTGATCAGCTGCAGCCCGCGGCACACGCCGAAGATGGGCTTGCCGGCCTGCTCGAAGGCTTCGACCAGCGCCAGGTCGTACAGGTCGCGAATGCGGTCGCCCACCCACGCGTCCTTGAGCGGCACCTCGCCGTAGCTGCCGGGCCACACGTCGGCGCCTCCGTGCATCACCACGCCGTCGAGCCATTCGGCGTAGTGCGAGAGCTTGGTGTCGCCGCGCGCGGTTTCGCCCGTGGGGCAAGGCACCATCACCACCATGGCGCCGGCCGACATGAGCCAATGCGCGATCGATTGCTCGACGTACTGCAGCGTCTTGTTGGTGAACAGCGAGCGCGCCGGGTCCGCGTGGGAAAAGCAGGCGGACAGGCCGATCTTCAGCCGGGCGGAAACGGGTTGTGGCATCGCGGTGCTGGCAGCGGGTGCAGTGCGAAAAGGAAAGTCCATTTTGGCGCTTTGGCCTCTCGCACGGGGTCGGACGACACGCCAAGTATGCTTTCAACGCCGCCACGACCAAGAAGGAAGACAAAGCCATGAAGACGATCAAGGGCCCGGCCATTTTTTTGGCCCAGTTCGCGGGAGACAAAGCCCCGTTCAACTCGCTCGACGCCATTGCCGGCTGGGCCGCCGGCCTGGGCTACAAGGGCGTGCAGATTCCCAGCTGGGATGCGCGCCTGTTCGATCTGAAGAAAGCCGCCGAGAGCAAGACCTACTGCGACGAGGTCAAGGGCACGCTTGCCGCGCACGGCATCGAGATCACCGAACTGTCGACCCACCTGCAAGGCCAGCTGGTCGCGGTGCATCCGGCCTACGACGCGGGCTTCGACGGCTTTGCGGCGCCCGAGGTGCGCGGCAACCCGGTGCGGCGCCAGCAGTGGGCCGTGGAGCAACTGCACTTCGCGGCCAAGGCCTCGGCCAACCTGGGCCTCACGGCGCACGCCACCTTCTCGGGTGCGCTGGCCTGGCCGTACCTCTATTCGTGGCCGCCGCGCCCGCCAGGGCTCATCGAAGAAGCCTTCGACGAACTCGCGCGCCGCTGGAGGCCGATCCTCGATGCCTTCGATGCGGCGGGCGTGGACGTGGGCTATGAAATCCATCCCGGCGAAGACCTGCACGACGGGGTGAGCTACGAGATGTTCTTGGAGCGCGTGAAGAACCATCCGCGCGCCTGCCTGCTGTACGACCCGAGCCATTTCATGCTGCAGCAGCTCGATTACCTGGCCTACATCGACCACTACCATGAGCGCATCAAGATCTTTCACGTGAAGGACGCGGAGTTCAACCCGACCGGCAAGCAAGGCGTGTACGGCGGCTTCCAGAGCTGGATCAACCGCGCGGGCCGCTTCCGTTCGCTGGGCGACGGGCAGGTCGACTTCGGCGCCATCTTCTCGAAGATGGCGCAGTACGACTTTCCGGGCTGGGCGGTGCTCGAGTGGGAGTGCTGCATCAAGCATCCCGAAGACGGCGCACGCGAGGGCGCTGCCTTCATTGCCGATCACATCATCCGCGTGGCCGAGCGGGCGTTCGACGACTTTGCGGCCGGCGGCGTGGATGTGGCCGCAAACAAGCGGATGCTCGGTATCGCCTGAAGCTCTTTAGCTACATTTTTGATAGCGTCAGACGTACCGGCGGCGGGCACCGACAGTTAATTCATGCAATCGTTGTTTTTAAGACAAGCAACTGTCATGCCCCGCGGGCTATAATGTCGGGTTCGTTTCGATACCACGACGAAGCACTTTTCGTCACTCCGCCGGCTGACCTGTACCGTCCCTTGGATTTTTCAGGCCTCTTTCTTTCAAGCCGGCTTCACAGTGTGTTGGAGCGCCAGACCGGGCGCCCATGATTGCCACCACTGCCTTCGTTCTTGTTGAAGCGAATAGCGCGTCCGCCGCGCCGTTCTGGCCGGCCCACGCCCGTTTTCAATTATTTTTTCGGCATTTTGCGCACACTTTCCGCGCAGCGTGCCAAGGCTTCATGGACATCATTCAACACAGTATCGCGGTGGGCAAGTACCTTGTTTCTCCGCTCATTCGCCACCAGGACGACGGCAAGTACGCCGCATCCGTCTCGATCCGCTCCGGCCGGGGCAGCGGCATGCACGACCGCGTGATGCGTTTCACGCCGCGCTTTGCCAGCCACGCCGCCGCGGTGCGCTATGCCGTCGACGAGGGCCTCTGCTGGGTGCGCGAAAGCAGCAGCCCCCGCAGCGTTGCCCCGCTCGCGCTTTCGTGCGCAGGCTGAAACAATTACGCCCATCTTCATATCCAACACACATCGAACGAGTCAGAGGTAATCACACATGCCCAAGGAAGAACTGATCGAAATGAACGGCGCAGTGACCGAAGTCCTGCCCGACTCGCGCTACCGCGTAACGCTCGACAACGGCCATCAGCTGATCGCCTACAGCGGCGGCAAGATGCGCAAGCACCACATCCGCATCCTGGCGGGTGACAAGGTGTCGCTCGAGCTCTCGCCCTACGACCTGACCAAGGGCCGTATCACCTTCCGCCACCTGGAGCGCCGCGGCCCACCGCCGACGAACTCCGGCAACAACAACGCACCTCGCCGCTGATCCGCGACGGACGAAGGGCCTTGCGGCACCCCGCGAAGGGTGCTGGCAAGGCCTTTGTTTTTCCGGGTCCGGCTGCCGCACGATGACCACGACCAATTCCACAGCCGGCGGCTCCCCAGCCCAGGCCCAGGCCGACCACGGCTTTGCCACGCTGGCGCTCTCGCCCCAGATGCTGGCCAACCTCACGCAGCTCGGCTACACGCAGATGACGGCCATCCAGGCCGCCGCGCTGCCGCCGGCACTGCTCGGCAAGGACCTGATCGCCCAGGCAAAAACCGGCAGCGGCAAGACCGCCGCCTTTGCCCTGGCGCTGCTCTCCAACCTGAACCCGCGCCGCTTTGCCATCCAGGCGATGGTGCTGTGCCCCACGCGCGAGCTGGCCGACCAGGTCACGACCGAAATCCGCCGCCTGGCGCGCGCCGAAGAAAACATCAAGGTGGTCACGCTCTGCGGCGGCGTTGCGCTGCGCGGGCAAATTGCCAGCCTGGAGCACGGCGCCCACATCGTGGTGGGCACGCCGGGCCGCATCATGGACCACCTGGAGCGCGAGAACCTGAACCTCGAGGCGCTCAACACCCTGGTGCTCGACGAAGCCGACCGCATGCTCGACATGGGCTTTTTCGAGGACATCGTGAAGGTGGCGCGCCAGTGCCCGAAAGAGCGCCAGACGCTGCTGTTCTCGGCCACCTACCCCGAAGGTATCGCCAAGCTCGCTCAGCAGTTCATGAAGAGCCCCGAGCAGATCACGGTGCAGGCGCAGCATGAAGGCAGCAAGATCCGCCAGCGCTGGTACCAGGTGAAGGAGAGCGAACGGCTGCACGCCGTGAGCCTGCTGCTCGATCATTTCCGCCCCGTGAGCACGCTGGCCTTCTGCAACACCAAGCAGCAGTGCCGCGACCTGGTCGAGGTGCTGCAGGCCCAGGGCTTCAGCGCGCTGGCGCTGTTCGGCGAACTGGAGCAGCGCGAGCGTGACCAGGTGCTGGTGCAGTTTGCCAACCGCAGCTGCTCGGTGCTGGTGGCCACCGACGTGGCCGCGCGCGGGCTGGACATTGCTCAGCTCGAAGCGGTGATCAACGTCGACGTGACGCCCGATTCCGAAATTCACATCCACCGCGTCGGCCGCACCGGCCGGGTGGGCCAGCAGGGCGGCGCCGAGGGCCTTGCGCTCAACCTGGCCAGCATGGACGAGATGGGCAGCGTCGGCAAGATCGAGCAGCTGCAGGGCCGCGAATCCGAATGGCACGACCTGGCCGAGCTCACGCCCGGCAATGGCGAGCCGATGCGCCCGCCCATGGCCACGCTGCAGATCGTGGGCGGCCGAAAAGAAAAGATCCGCGCCGGCGACGTGCTGGGCGCGCTCACCGGCGACTGCGGCTACACCAAGGAGCAGGTCGGCAAGATCAACGTCAATGAGTTCTCGACGTACGTGGCCGTGGAGCGCGGCATTGCCGCCGAAGCGGCGCGCAAGCTCTCGAGCGGCCGCGTGAAGGGCAAGAGCGTGAAAGTGCGCCTGCTGGAACTCTGAAAGAAACCCTGTCATGCCCGTTGCTTCGGCTTCTGGCAGGCAAAATCCCCGCTGTGGCCTAATTGAGCCTCGAACATCACTTTTTTACCCGAGCTTTTCATGCCCAAGAAAATTCGTACCGAAGCCGACCGCGTTGCCACCCCGAAGCCGACGCCCCTGCCCGGCTACGCCGTGCCCAGGTCCGGTGGCGGCCAGAAGGTCAGCCTGGAACGCGGCACCGCCACGCGCAGCAAGAAGAACCCCGGCAAGCGCGCCAAGAAGGGCGGCTGATCCAGCAGCCCCCGCCGGCTCGCAAGGGCCACGACGAACGCGCCCCCGGGCGCGTTTTGTCATTGGGGCAGCCACAGGTGCACGCGCGATGTCCGACGACAACCAGATCTTCATTCCGCCCTCGTTCTTCGCGGTGTACAGCGACGCGCGCCAGCGCCTGCTGGAGCCCATCGGTGTGGTGCGGGAGCGCTACGAGATCTGTGAAGACCTGGCCAACCATCTCGTGGGCCACGCGCAGATCCAGCACCACACCGAGGTGCCGGTCGAAAGCGAGATCCTGCGGCGCATCCACGCCGGGCTGGCCACCCCGGAATCCGGCGTGTCGCCCGCCGAGGCCGGCTGGATCGTGCAGCGGCTGGCCGAACTGCTGGGCTGGCCCGGGCCGGAGCCTGAACAGGCCGGCAACTAGCTCGCCGCATCGAACCGAATGACGAGCCGAACCACCGACGTCCTGCTCACCGCGGCCGCGCCCGCCATCTGGGGCAGCACCTACATCGTCACCACCGAGCTCCTGCCGGCCAACTACCCGCTGACGGTGGCGCTGCTGCGCGCATTGCCGGCGGGGCTGCTGCTGCTACTGATCGTCCGCCGGCTGCCTGAACGCGCCTGGTGGGGCCGCATCTTCGTGCTGGGGGCGCTGAACTTCTCGATCCTCTGGGCGATGCTGTTCGTCGCGGCGTATCGCCTGCCGGGTGGGGTCGCGGCAACGATCACGTCGGTACAGCCGCTCTTCGTGGTGTTTCTTGCGAGCTTCTTCCTCGGGTCGGCGGTGCGCGCACTTTCGGTGGCGGCGGCGGTCGTCGGCATCGGCGGGGTGGCGCTGCTGGTGCTCACGCCCGATGCCGCGCTGGATGCGCTCGGCATTGCCGCGGCCTTTGCCGCCGCGGTGTCGATGGCCTTCGGCACGGTGCTGAGCCGCCGCTGGCAGCCGCCGGTTTCCGCACTGACCTTCACCGCTTGGCAACTGACCGCGGGCGGGCTGCTCCTGCTGCCGGTGGCGCTGTGGCTGGAGCCACCGCTGCCGGCGCTCAGCGCGGCAAACTGGATCGGCTTTGCCTGGCTCGGCCTGGTGGGTGCCGCGCTGACCTACATCGTCTGGTTCCGCGGCGTGGCCCGGCTGGAATCGTCGGCGGTCGCGCCGCTGACTTTCCTGAGCCCCGTCACCGCCGTGATCCTGGGCTGGGCGCTGCTCGGGCAGAGCCTGTCGGTACCGCAGATCGTGGGCATCGTCGTCGTGATCGCAAGCATCTGGCTCAGCCAGCATGCGCAGCGCGGTGCGCCGCAGGTACTGGCAAGGCCCGCAGCGCGCTAGGCCGGCTGGGCCGAGGCCGCGCGCTTCAGCAGGCTCAGGTAGCCGGGCTGCACTTCCATGCGCGCGGTCGCGCCGCGTCGCTGCAGCAGCCGGTGCGCCTTCGGCAGGCTCCAGCAGGGCAGATTCGTGAACATGTGGTGTTCGCAGTGGTAGTTGACCCAGTAGGGCGCGACCAGCGCGCGCTCGAGCCAGCCGGCATGCGTGGTGCGCGCCTGGCGCAGCGGATCGGCCTCGTTCTGCGCCACCAGCGCATGCTCGGCGATGTTGCGCACGCGGCTCACGAGCGGCAGCCAGGTGGCCATGGGCAGCAGCCACATCAGCAGCCAGGCCCACCAGAAGCCCGCCAGTGCAAATGCCAGGAAGCCGAGGCCGTTGCCCACCAGAAAGCGCCGGTCCTTCGCGAGCTCGCGCGCCAAGACCTTGAGCGCCGATTCACCCGGCGCGCGATTCCGGATGCCTTCGGCGATATGGCCGAAGCGCTGCTTGTAGAAGGTCTGGCCGCTCAGGTCGCGCACGACCTTGCGCCACATCGACGCACGCGTGATGGGGAAGGGCGCCGACAGCACCAGGTCCGGGTCTTCGGTCTGCTGCACGAAGCGGTGGTGCTGCAGGTGATACGGCCGGTAGTCGCGCAGCGTGGACGAGCACAGCCAGTAGGCCACCCAGTCGTTGACCTTGCGGTTGCGGTGCAATCCCGCGTGCGCGGCGTCGTGCATGAGGATGAAGAGCCCCAGCTGCCGCGCGCCAACGATCGGCACCATGAACGGCACAGTCCAGGGCCACGCGATGCCCACGAGCATCGCGGCGCCGATGACACCCCAGCAATGCGCAACCAGCCACAGCCCCTTCCATGAGGAACGGCTGGTGAGCGACTGCCACTCTTCAGCAGTGAAGAAGTCTTCGGGTTGCGCGCGGGGTGCGACGGCCATCGGGCCAGTATGCGCCGGGGGCCTCGGCAGATCACGCGTAGTTCCCCGGTGTCGGGCGCGAGGCCCTTCGGCCTACTTGTCGATGATCTTCCGGGCGAAAAGCTCGAGGTAATCCATGAGCCGGTTGGCGCCCGCGACGGCCGCGGCCTCGTCGCCGGTCGCAATGCCCTGCGCCAGTTCGAGGTGCGCATTGGCGCCTTCGACGATCTCGCCTTCATGCTGGTAGGCGTACCAGAAGCGCCGGCACTGCACGATGAGCGGAACCACCGCCTTCACCGCCGAATCGTTGTGGCTCGCCTGGTGATTGACGAGGTCGAGCGCCCGGTCGGCCTGCATGTAGTCGTTCAGGTCGCCGCGATGGGCCGCCTCGACCATCACCTCGGCGCAGCGCACGATCTCCTTGCGCTGCAGCGCGGTGGCGCGGCGCGCCGAGCACGCCGCAATCAGCAGTTCGAGCACGCGCCGGGTCTGGATCACGTCGAGGTGGTCGGCCAGGTCGATGGTCGACACCAGCAAGCCGCGGCGCGGCTGCTGCACGATGAGGCCGATCGACACCATGCGCATCAGCGCCTCTCGCACGGGCGTGCGGCCGAGGCCGGTGCGCTCGGCCAAATCGGCTTCGACCACTTGGCTGCCGGGCTCCAGCTGCATGGTGGAAAGCAGCGTCTCGATCGCGTCGTAGGCGAGGTCGGCGGCCCGTCGCTTGGGCTGGGGGCGGGAGACGGTCTTCGGAGGGGCCATGGTTTTTTTCTTCTGGAGCTGCTTCGGTTTCATTGTCGGTCCACATCGTTTCCGTGGGCCGCAAGGCCTGCAAGAGTTGCGATGCGCGCCGGCGAAAGCGGTGGCCGCGGTGCGGGCGACGTCCAGCCGAACAGGAACTGCGCCGCATCGCCGCACACGCGGCCCTGGCAGGCGCCCATGCCGCAGCGGCGATGCAGCTTGGCGTCGGTCCAGCCGCTGCAGCCGGCGAGCGCGGAAAGCGGCACGTCTTCGCAGCGGCACACGAGGGTGTCGGGCTGCGGTATCTGGCGGATCTCGGCGGACAACGCAAAGCTGCGGTTCAGCTGCGAGGCAACGGCATTCCATCGGGCGCGTTCGTGTTCATGCTGCTCTGCGGCGCGTTCGTTGCCGACCGCTGCGAGCCCGGCGATGCTGCCCTGCGCAAGGGCGCGCTCGCTGCCGCCGAAGCCGGTGCATTCGCCGGCCGCAAAGACGCCTGGCAGGCTGGTGCGCTGCAAGGCATCGACCGCCAGTGCCCGCGCACCGCCGCCTTCGGGCGTGAGAGCACAGCCGAGCATCTGGCCGAGTTGCGTGTTGGGCGTGAGGCCGAAGCCGCACGCCACGCGATCGCATTCGATCTGAACTTCGCGCCCGCCCTGGCGGAGCTTTGCGGATTCGACCTGGCCATTGCCCTGGACGGAGACGATGCGCGACGAGGTGCGGTATTGCGCATCGCCCAGCGCCAAGGCTTGAACAGCCTTGCCCGGCCAGCGCAGAAGGTTGACGGCAAACCCCGCCACCGCCGCGAGCGAGGCCTGCTCGGCGATGCGCACGACCTTTGCGCCCGCGGCGCGCGCGGTGGCTGCGGCTGCGAGCAGCAAAGGTCCGCTGCCCGCAACGACGATGCGTTCGCCCTCGACAGGCAAGCCCGCCTTGATGAGCGCCTGCAAGCCGCCCGCGCCCGTGACGCCCGGCAGCGTCCAGCCCGGAAAGGGCAGCAGCAACTCGCGCGCGCCGGTGCAGAGAATCAGCTTCTTCCATTGCATGCGCCAGCCGCGCACGGCGTCTTCGAGCAGCAGTTCGTTGTGCGCAGGCGCAGCGATCACGCGCGTACCGCCGCACACGCGGATGTTGGCGTGGCGCTCGAGCGCCTCGCGCCACTTGCGCGCGGCGGGTGGCAGTGCGGCGCCGGGACCGTCGCGCCAGATCTGGCCGCCAGGCGCGGGGTTGTCGTCGATCACGACGACGGATGCGCCGCTGGGCGCCGCCGCCACCGCCGCGGCCATGCCGGCAGGGCCCGCGCCGACGATCAACAGATCGCAATGCTCCAGGGCCAAGATGGTCATGCCGTGGTCTCCACCTGCATGCCTTCGGCGCAGACCGTCTGGCAGGCCAGCATGCGGCGTCCGTCGACCCGCACGCGGCACTCCTGGCACACGCCCATGCCGCAGAACGGGGCGCGCGGCTGGCCGGTAACGGAGGTGCGCGCAGTGCCCGTGCCGCCGGCGACGCGCAATGCCGCAGCCACTGAGCTGCCCGCCTTCACGCGGACCAGGCGGCCATCGATATGCAGCTGGGTGGTGCCGATCATGCTGGTTCCAGCAGGCCGCGCGGCGCATAGGGCGCCGCGTCGAATTCGGGATTGGCGCCGTTCATCAACGCCGCGAGCAGATGTGCGCTGCCCGGCGCGGTCGTCACGCCCAGGCCTTCGTGGCCGACCGCGAGCCAGAGCTTCTCGCGCCACGGATGCTTGCCTAGAAGGGGCAGCCCGTCGGGCGTGGCAGCGCGCATGCCGGTCCACGAGCGCACGGCGGTGAGGTCCGCAAGGCCCGGCAGGTACTCGAGCGTGCGTTGCAGCATACGCGCGAGCATCGGCGCCTCGACGGCCGGGTCGGTAGTGTCGAACTGGCGCGAGGAACCGATCAGCAGTTGCCCCGTCGGGCGCGGCTGCACGTTGAAGGCGACCGAATCTCCGTCGCTGTGGTGCGCGCTGGTGACATAGCCGAGCTCGACAAGCTGGTGATGCACGGTGCCCGGATAGCGGTCGGTAATCAGCAGGTGGCCTTTCTTGGGTCGGATCGGCAGTTCGGGGCACAGCGTGGTGGCCTCGATGCCGTTGGCGAGCACGATCTGCGGCGCGGTGCGGCGGCTGCCGTCAACGAGCCGCAGCGTGCCGTCGCCTTCAATCTCATCGACCTTCGCATGTTCGACTCGGACCGAATCTCCACCCTGCGCGAGCAGCCAGCGCGCTGCATTGGGCGCATACAGAATGCCGTCGCCAGGCACTTCCAGCGCGCCTGCAAGGCCGTTGCGCAGCGCTGGCTCTGCGCGCGCCAGTACGACCCCATCGAGCAGGCGGCTTTCGATGCCGTGCGTCCGCAGCCGCTGCTGCTTGCGTTCGGCCTCCGCCATTTCTTCTTCGTTCGCGGCAATCCACAGAGTGCCGCAGGCGCTGTATGCGCAGTCTTCGCTCATGCGCGGCGCCAGGGCGCGCCATTGCGCGGTCGAATGGCTGCTCAGTGCGAGTTCGGCCGGGTTGTCATCCATCACCACCAGGTGCCCCATGCCGGCGCCTGTGGCCCCGCCGATGCGCGCGTCGAGCACCAGCACGCGTCGGCCGGTTTGTGCCAGCGCATGCGCGCAAGCGGCACCGACGATGCCGGCACCTATGACGATGACCTCGGCGTGCACAGCCTATTGCACTTCGCGGAACACCGCGGAACCGGCTTTGCCGGGCCGCTGGTGTTGCCCCCGGTAGGGGGTTGGCGTAGCGACACGACGTGCGCGAAGACTGGGGACGAGCTTCATATCCGGATGCCCCACCCGAAAGGATCGTTGTCGTCGATCAGCAGCGTGGCTTCGGCACTGATGTGCGCACGGCCGCGCAGGGTTGGAATGACCTTGCCGTCTTCCACCGTGTAGCTGGCTTCGAAGCGGCTGCCGATCACGCTGGCCTGCGTCCACACCTCGCCCGGCGCGAGCTTGCCGTCGGCCGCGAGGCAGGCAATTTTGGCGCTGGTGCCGGTGCCGCATGGCGAGCGGTCGTAGGCGTTGCCGGGGCAGAGCACGAAGTTGCGGCTGTCCGCGCCTGCATCGTCATCGGCAAAGAGTTCGATGTGGTCGATCTCCGCGCCTTCCGCCCCCGTGATGCCCTGCGCAGCGAGCGCTTTGCGAAGTGACTCGGTGTAGCCGGTCAGCGCGGCGAGGTTGTCGCTGGCCACGCGCTGGCCGTGATCGCTCACCAGGAAGAACCAGTTGCCGCCCCACGCCACATCGCCATGCACAGTGCCGTGCCCCGGAAGCTCGACGGCCACCTGGTGAAGATGCCGGTAGGCAGGCACGTTGCGCACACTCACCGAACCATCGGCATGCAGCGTGGTCGTGACGGTGCCCACGGGCGTTTCGATGCGGTGCTCGCCCACGTCGATGTGCCCCATGTGCGCGAGGCTGGCCACCAAGCCGATGGTGCCGTGGCCGCACATGCCGAGGTAGCCGGTGTTGTTGAAGAAGATCACGCCGGCCGCTGCATCCCTGGACACGGGTTCGCACAGCAGCGCACCCACCACCACGTCGCTGCCGCGCGGCTCGAGCACCGTGGCGGCGCGCCACTTGTCGTGCCGCTCGGCCAGCAGCGCGCGGCGCTCGGCCATGCTGCCGCCACCCAGGTCGGGAAACCCGCCGGTTACCAAGCGCGTGGGCTCGCCGCCCGTGTGCGAATCGACGATCTGGATGCGCTGCATGTCTTCCTTCGGCTCAGTAGCTGGCCAGGGGAACGGGCGCTGCGTTCTTGAAGGTGTACACCGTGATCGGCGCCTGCTTCATGTTGCCCTGCTCGTCGTAGGCGTAGGTTGCGGCCACGCCCTTGTAGGTGGTCTTGTAGAGCTCGGCGCCCACCTTGTCGGGATCGATGGAGTTGGCCTTCTGCATCGATTCGCCGATGAACATCACCTGGTCGTAGTACGAGGCCGCATAGGCGTCCGCGTCGACGTTGAAGCGCTTCTTGAACTTGGCCTTGAACGCCGGGCCGCTCTGCGCCTTTTCAAGGATGGAGCCGCCTTGCGCGCAGAACACCAGGTCGTTGACCGCGTCGCCGCCCAGCTTGCCGGTGGCCGGGCTGCACACCGTGTCGCCGCCCAGCAGCTTGCCGGGCACGGCAAGCTGCTTCATCTGGCGCGCCATGGGGGCGGCCTGCGGCGCGTAGCCGCCGAAGAAGATGGCTTCGGGCGCCTTGGACTTCATGTTGGTGAGGATGGCGGTGAAGTCCACGGCCTTGTCGGTGGTGAACTCCTGGCCGACGATGGTGAGGCCCTGCTTCTTCGCCTCCTTGGTGAACTCTTCCGCAAGGCCCTGGCCGAAGGCGGTGCGGTCGTCGATCACGCCCACCTTGGTGACCTTGAGCACCTTGGCCGCATACACGGCCATGCTGGAGCCGATCTGGTTGTCGCTCGCGATGATGCGGTACAGGTTCTTGTAGCCGCCCTGCGTGACCTTCGGGTTGGTGCCCACGGTGGAGACCATGGTGCCGCCGCTGGCGTAGATACGCGAAGCCGGAATGGCCACGCCCGAGCAGTACGGGCCCATGACGTACTTGACGCCATCGTCCACGAACTTCTGCGCAACGCTCACACCGGTCTTGGCGTCGCACTGGTCGTCTTCGGACACCAGCTCGAACTTCAGCGTCTTGCCCCCGGCGGTGATCTTCTTCGCGTTGAGTTCTTCAATCGCAAGGCGCACGCCGTTTTCGTTGTCCTTGCCCGCGAACGCATTGGGACCGGAGAGAGGACCGCTGTGGCCGATCTTGACGACCTGCTCTTGCGCACCGGCGTGGCCTGCGAGGGTGAGGGCGGCCAGGCCCACGAGGCCGATGAACGGAACCATGCCTACTTTTGTCTTCATGCTTCTTCCTAGGTTGGGGAACGACGAAAAGACCGGTTATTACATAACCGACTGGTACTGCACAGGCCGCGTTGCCAGCGCCTTCTTCACGATTGCCTCGACCGCCGCGCGCTCCTCGCCGATGAGCGGCAGCCGCGGGCGGCGCATGTGTTCGCTGCCCACGCCCACCAGTGCGTCGATCAGCTTCAGGTTCTGCACCAGCTTGGTCGACACGTCCAGGTGCAGCATCGGCGTCATCCACTGATAGAGCTTCAGGGCCTCGGCAAACTTGCCGGCCTTCATCAGGTCGTACAGCGCCACCGTTTCGCGCGGGAATGCGCAACCAACGCCGGCCAGCAGGCCGTCGCAGCCCAGCGCCAGCCCTTCGTACGCCAAGTCGTCCACGCCCAGGAACAGCTGGTAGCGGTCGCCCACCGTGTTGCGCAGGTCCGTGATGCGGCGGATGTTGTCCGTGCTCTCCTTGATGGCCGCGATCCATTCGCAGTCCGCCAGCTCCACCATGTGCTCTGGCTTCAGGTCCACGCGGTAGGCCACCGGGTTGTTGTAGACCATGATGGATTTTTGCGCCGCATTGGCGATGGTGCGCACGTTCAGCATTGCCTCGCGCGCATCGGCCACGTAGATCACCGACGGCATCACCATGAAGCCCGCCACGCCCAGCTTGTTGGCTCCGTCCACATACCGCAGCGCTTCGCGCGTGCTGGTTTCAGACACATTCGCCAGCACCGGAATGCGGCCGTCCGCGGCTTCGAGCGCAATCTTGGCGACCTGCAGCTTTTCTTCCAGCGTGAGCGTGCTTGCCTCGCCCAGCGAACCGCAGGTGACCAGGCCATGGATGCCGTTGCGGATCTGGAAATCGATGTGGCGGGCGGTGCCTTCGGCATCGATGCTCTCGTCGGCGTGGAACTTGGTGGTGATGGCGGGGAAGATGCCTTGCCAGCGGGGATTGGTCACGTGAATCGCTCCTGGGTTGTGCGACGGCAAACGGTCGCCGCTTAAATATATTAATAATATATCTTCAGGATATGCGTAGAGCAAGCGCTCTTTTTGGCGGGGTTCGGCGTGCGCACGCGCCGACGGGGAACATTCGCGGAGGGGAGCACCCGGTGGCCTTTGCACCCGCCCTGAACAAGCGGCGCTCCAAACGACAGCAGGCCTCAGTCGATCTTCGCCCCAGAAGCCTTCACCACCGCCCCCATCGCATCCCAATCCGCGCGCAGCAACTTCTGAAACTCCTCGGCGCTCTGCGTGCGGGGCTCCACGCCCAGGCGCTTGAAGCGCTCCTGGATCACCGGATCGGCCAGCACCTTGTTGGTGGCCGCGTTCAGGCGCTCGACCTCGGCCTTGGGCGTACCGGCAGGTGCGAGCAGGCCGATCCATGAATCGAAGGCGTAGCCCGGCAGCCCGCTCTCGGCCACGGTCGGCAGGCTGGGCAGGAACGGGCTGCGCGCCTTGCCGGTGGACGCGAGCAGCTTCATGCGCGGGTCCGCCTGGAAACCCATCACGCCGATGCTCGAGGAGATGACCGCCTGCACGCGCCCCGCGAGCACTTCGTTCACCGCCTCGCCCGTGGACTTGGTCGGGATGTGCGTCATCTCCAGCCCCGCCTTGGCGAGGAAAGACGCCATTGCAAGATGCGTGGCGCTGCCGTTGCCGGCCGAGGCGTAGTTGTACTTGCCCGGGTTGGCCTTCACCTCCTTGATGAAGTCGGCCGTGCTCGACACGTTGAGCCCGCTCGCCACCGCCAGCACATAGCCCGCGTTGCCGATGTTGGCCACGCCCACGAAATCCTTCAGCGGGTCGTACGAGAGCTTGCTGTACAGAAAGCCGGCGATGTTGTGGCTCGCGGCGGCGAGCACCAGCGTGTTGCCGTCCGCCGGCGCCTTGGCCACGGCCGCCGCGCCCACGGTGCCGCCCGCGCCCGCGCGGTTCTCGACAACGGCGCTGGCATTGAGTGCCGCGCCAAGCTCGGCATTGAAGGCGCGCGCCACGGTGTCTTGCACCGCACCGGTGCCGAAGGGCACGACGATGTGGATCACGCGCTGTTGCGCGTGAACGGGTGCGAGGGCACCCACGGCCATGGCAGCTGCAAGGGCAGCGAGCGAACGTCGGGTGAACAGGGTCGGGGTCATTAGGGTGGCCGCTTTCATCATCGTTGGCAGTAAAAAATCAGGCGCCCGACGGCAGCCAGCGCTGTACCAGCTTCACGAAGTAGCTGGCGCCGATCGGAATGATCTCGTCGTTGAAGTCGAACGAGGTGTTGTGGATGATGCAAGGGCCGGGCCCGTGGCCGTCGAGCCGATGGTCGCCGTCGCCATTGCCCAGGAAGGCGTAGCAGCCGGGCCGCGCAAGCAGCATGTGCGCAAAGTCCTCGGCGCCCATCACGGCAGGAAAGTTGTCGGTCACCATGTCGTCGCCCACCACCTCGCGCATCACGCCGGCGGCAAAGCGCGCCTCGGCCGCGTGGTTGACCACCGGCGGCGAAGAGCGGTTGAAGAAAACCTCCGCCGTACAGCCATGCGCCGCGGCCACGCCGGCGGCCACTTCACGCAGGCGCGCCTCGATCTTGTCGATGGCTTCGATCGAAAAGGTGCGGATGGTGCCGCCGACCGTGGCCACGTCGGGAATCACGTTGGGCGCATCCGAACCCTGCAGCTGCGTGACCGCGAGCAGGGCACGCTCGGTGCTCGGAATGGTGCGCGGCACGATGGTCTGCAGCTGCTGCGCCAGCGTGACCACCGCGGCCACCGGGTCGATGCCGGTGTGCGGCATCGAGGCGTGCGTGCCGCGCCCACGCACGGTGATCTTGTAGGTATTGCTCGAGGCCATCAGCGCGCCTTCGTTGAGCGCGAAGCGGCCGACGTCGCCCACCGGAAAGTTGTGCAGCGCAAAGACGGCGTCGCACGGAAAGCGGTCGAACAGGCCGTCCTGGATCATCTTCTTGGCGCCGGCCTTGCCCATCTCTTCGGCCGGCTGGAAGATGAAATGCACCGTGCCATCGAAATCATTTGGCCCCTGCTGCGACAGGTGCCAGGCCGCGGCCAGCAACATGGTGGTGTGGCCGTCATGGCCGCAGGCGTGCATGCGGCCGGCATGCGTGGACTTGTGGGCGAACTCGTTGGCCTCGTTCAGAGGCAGCGCATCCATGTCGGCGCGCAGGCCGATGGTGCGCGAGCTGGTGCCCTTGCGCAGCACGCCCACAAGGCCGGTGCCGGCAATGCCGCGGTGCACCTCGATGCCCCATTCGGCGAGCAGGCTCGCCACCTTTTCGGAGGTGCGGTGCTCTTCGAAACCGAGTTCAGGGTGGGCGTGAATGTCGCGTCGGATGTCGACGAAGCGGGAGACGTTGGCGGCGAAGGAATCGACGATGTTCATGAGGATGGGGGCTGCAGCGGAGTCGTTCGGAGCGAACGATTCTGGCGCAGCTGCCCATCGAGCGCACGCTGGTTTGCGCTACACAAGCACAACCAGCGGGCGCGAACACAGGCTCAGGCGAGCCGGCCTTCCTGCCGCAACCGCGCACCGATGCGGCGGATCTCGGCGTCGCCCTGGTCCAGTGCGGCCTTGCTCGTATGCACCGAGTAGTGGCCCATCACCAGTTCATGCGGATGCTTCACGGCCGAGCCCAACACGAAAGACGTGTCGCCGCGCGCCACGAAGTCGATGGCCGCGCCGGACTCTTCGAACACCGCCAGCTCGCCCGTGCCGATGGGTTCGCCGCCGGTACCCGTGCCGAGGCGGCCCGCGCTCACCGCCACCCAGCCTACGGTGTGGCCGGCGGGCGGCGTGTAGCGCCAATGCTCGCCGTCCTTCAGCTGAACGGCCAGGTAGTTCATCGGCGCCGGTGCCGGAATGGGGCTTTGCGCTGCGCCGTAGCGGCCGAGCAGCACGCGCGCCGGGCCTTCCTTCGGCACCTGCGAGGGCGCGAGATAGATGCTCTGGGCAGGCGCGTTTTCTTCCGCAGCCGGCAAGGCCACCCAGAGCTGGAAGCCTTGCACGCGCTTGGTGCCGGGCGCGGGCGCGCCGTCGTGCCATACGCCGTTGCCGGCGCGCATCCACTCGACCCCACCGGCCCGCAGCACGCCCTGCTCGCCGGTCGTGTCTTCGTACAGCGTGTCGCCTTCGATCAGCCAGGTGAGCGTTGCAATGCCCGAGTGCGGGTGCATGCCGAAGCCCTTGTGGTCGCCCGTGGTGTCGAAACCGAAGAGGTCCAGGAACACGAACGGCTTCAGAAACTCGCCCAGGTCGCCCGGGCTCATGAGCCGGACGATCGGCCCGTGCTGCGAGCCGAACGTGCGGTAGACGATGGCGCGGGCCGCGGTGGCGGCAGGGGTAATGGCGGTTGCGGCGGTCATGCGGCCTCCCTGGCTGTCTTCAGCGCCTTGGCCCACCACGCGAGGTCGTCGAGCATGCCGTTGGCGGCCTGCGCCAGGTGCGGAAAGTCGTCGAAGGTCTTGCCCTGCTGCCAGATGCCGAGAAACTCGACCATGCCGATGTGCACCGCGTTGCGAACCGGCGCCATCTGCATCTCGACCGCGACAAGCCGCAGCTGCTCCACGGCACGTGCAGCGCCCACGCCGCCGTAGCCCACGAAGGCGATCGGCTTGCGGATGAACTCCTTGTAGGCCCAGTCGATGGCGTTCTTCAGCACCGCGCTCGGGCCGTGGTTGTATTCGGGCGTGACGACGATGAGCCCGTCGAGTGTGTCGAGCTTGGCGGCCCACCGTTGCGCGGCTTCGTTCTTTACCGGGCCCCAGGCCGGCGCGCCCGCTTCGTTGAAAAAGGGCAGCGGATGGTCGCGCAGGTCGATCAGTTCGAACGACAGATCGGTGCGCTGCCTGGCCAGTTCGTAAATCCAATGCGCGGGCTTTTCGCCGAAGCGGCCTTCGCGGGTCGAGCCGATGATGATTCCGATGCGGGGTGGTTGTTGTTGCGAGGTCATGGGTACAAGGTTAGGGTTGCACCCATTGATCGACTAGACGGCAGAATCGGATTTCACTCGTCCATTTGCAGAAGGAATTGCCGCCATGCTCGACCTCAACGACATCGCCATGTTCGTGCAGGTGGTGCGCCACGGCAGCTTTGCCGGGGCGGCGCGCCGGCTGGGCCTACCGCCCAACACGGTGAGTCGGCGCATCCAGCAACTGGAGGCCCAGCTGGGCACGCGGCTGATGCAGCGCTCCACCCGCAAGCTCACCCTCACCAGCGCGGGCCAGGCTTTTCACGAGCGCTGCGCGGGCGCCGTCGACGGGCTGGTCGAGGCCGGGCAAGAGCTGATGACCGGCAGCCGCGAGCCGAGTGGCCTGATCCGCGTGGCGGCAACGGCCGATTTCTTCGACTTCTTTCCCATGGAGTGGGTGGCCGACTTTCTGGCCGCGCATCCGCTGGTGCGCGTCGACTTCGTGCTCAGCGACGCCAAGGCCGACCTGATCGCCGAACAGATCGACATCGCGTTCCGCGGCGGCGAACTGCCGGATTCAGGCTATATCGCCCGCAAGCTCCTGAACGCCCTGACCGACGGCATGGTCGCCAGCCCCGCCTACCTTGCCGCGCGCGGTGCACCCGCCAACTTGCAAGACTTGGCGGCGAACCACGACTGCGTGACCTCGCCGCATCCCAGCGGCCGCACCATCTGGCGCATGGCGGGCCCTGACGGCGTGCAGGAAGAAGTGCAGGTCGCGGGCCGCTTCAGCGGCAACACCGCCCAGGCGCTGCGCAAGGCCGCAATCGCCGGACTGGGCGTCGCGCTGCTGCCGCCCACGATGGCCCGGATCGACGTTCGGGCCGGCCGGCTCGTGCCGGTGCTGCCGCAATACCAGCGCACGGGGCAGGGGCTGAGCGTGCTGTATCCGAGCCGCAAGCACCTGCCGCTGGCGGTGTCGGCGTTCATCGGCATGGTGACGAAGAAGCTGAGTGCGGAGGAGACGTTGCCGGAGATGCTGCGGGTGGCGAAGACCTAGCCTCACCGGCCGATCGATTTGCACAGAAAATGCCTTCATGAAAATCGAAAAAGACACCGTCGTCACCCTCAAGTACAAGGTCGCCGACGCCCAGGGCAAGCTCATCGAAGCCAGCCCCGAGCCGATGGCCTACCTGCATGGCGGGTACGAGAACACGCTGCCCAAGATCGAGGAAGCGCTCGATGGCAAGGAAAAGGGCTACCAGACCACGCTCAACCTTGCGCCTGAAGACGCCTTCGGCCTGCGCGACGAATCGCTGGTGCGCAGCATTCCCAAATCCGAGTTTCCGCCGGGCGTGAAGGTGGGCGGACAGCTGCAGGGGCGGCTCGACGACGGCACCGAGCACGTTTTCACGGTGATGAAGATCAAGGGCCCGGTGGTGCTGCTCGACGGCAACCATCCGTGGGCGGGCAAGGCGCTGAAGTTCAGCCTCCAGGTGACGGACGTGCGCGCCGCGCTGCCGGTGGAGATTGAGCATCGTCACGTGCATGGGGCGCACGGGCACCATCACTGATCCTTGATCGGATCATGGATTTCCCGAACGCCTCCAACATCTCCAGTGTTTTCAGCGTCGTCGCGCCTCTACTGATGGAGCGGCTTTCCTCTGGGTTGTGTGGTGCACCGAGTCGCGCCACGTGCTTTTAAGCCGCTTGTGGCAGTTGGTTCATGGGAAACAGGAAATCTCCGACCCACAGGTTCGCGCATTTGTTGATGAGCAAACGAGCCTTATCTCATTTCGCATGTTTGCCGGCGTGCCCGTTGCCAGTCTGAAGGAGGCGCATCAACTCATTGAATGGACGAAGCTGAACGGAGTGCAGATGCGCACGTTGAGCATCTGTGGAGAACTCTTTGATCCGGAGCTTCGTCAAGTTCGCGTCCATAAGCTGCCGTCGCGCTTTTCGCAAGCGTTGAAGCTGGCCCGATTTTTTTTCGTTGTCGCGATCGGTTGCGCATGTGTGATGAGCCTCTTCTCGTCTCAGTCGCTTCTCGTGCTGAAGGGTACGCAGCGGTATTTCTGGGCGAGCCCAACTCAGATGAAGCCGGCTTGGCCTCTCAATGTCGAGGCATTGAGAGCGGACGACTGCTCGCAAGCTGCAGGTGCGAATGCCATGCGCACGTCGTTCAGCGAACAGGAAGTCAACATTCTTTGCGGCGTGCTGAAGTCCGAGGGTACGGCCGAGTTCATGAAGAAGGCGTTGAGCGAGCAGCGATGGTCTCTGATCATGTTGATTGGGCTAGCCCTGTGGCTCTCGTGGATAGGCCTGTTTTCATGGGCAGCCGGATCCGCGGCTCACAGGTTGGCAAAGCGGGGGATTGACCCATCTCTGCAAGGTTCCCAGTTGAGTTTGGAGCTGGGCGACTAGCTACGCTTCTTCCAGAAGCGCCGCGCCTTCTCGATCTTGCCCAGCGCCTTGCGGCACGCCTTTGCGCCGGCCGCATGGCGCGCGCTGAACCAGCCGACTGCGAACCATGCGCGCGCATCGCGCTCGGCGGCTTCGCGGTAGAGCGCCATTGCCACGGCTTCGTCGTTGAACTCGCCCAGCGCGTCTTGCGCCGGGCGCAGCCGCTTGAGGTAGCGCTCGGCGGCTGAGTTTTTCCCGTCGCCCGCATCGGCGAAGAGCGGCGCCACGAATTCGGCCAGGTAGCGCAGGCGCTTGAGCCGCTTGCGGGTGCGATGCTGGTCTTCGGTGGGCAAGGACTCGAAGCGCTGGCCGTCTCGGACGACCTGCTTGTGCAAACGCTGGAGGCGCTTGCGCAAGAAGCGGCGGGCATCGCCGGCATCCAGCGGCGCCGGTTGCTCCTGCTGCTGCGCAGCTTCTCCGGCCTTCGGCGCTTCCGCGTGCGTCGTCGTGGCGGTAAAGCCGATGAGCGAAACCAGCACCGACTGGAATGCCGGAGCGCGCACGATGTCGCCGGCTGACTGCGCGCCCGCCGCGCTCGGGTCTCCCGCGAGCGGATCGAACTCCGGCGCGCCCGCGCTGCGCAATTGAGGCTGCGCCAGCTTCACGACCTGCTCGCGATCGCGCAGCGCGCCAAGGGCGCGAAAGGCTTCGACCAGGGGCGGCTCCCATGTGGCCGCGTCGAAAAGAGCCGCGGTCGCATCGAGGCCCGCGAGTTCGCGCAATGCGGTGCGCAGCCGGCGGATGCCGATGCGCAACTGGTGGATCTGTTCCTCATCTGTGCTGCCGGCCGCAATCTCGCTGGCGTTGGGCAGCATCTGGGCGAGGCAAGCCGCGACCACGGCTTGCTGGACGGTGCGGCCGTCGAGCTTGTTGTTTTTTTCATCGGCGAAACGGGGCGGCTCGGCCTTGACGGCCGGCACGAGCTCGAGCTTTGCCAGCAGGCGGGCGCCGCGTTCGGCCTTGGAAACGGTGCTGAACCACAGGCCATGCTGCTGCGACCAGCGGCGCGCGAGCGCCACCAAGCCCTGCACATCGCCCCGCTTGAGTTCGAGCTCCAGTTCGCACACCGGCGATTCGCGCTGCTCGGGCGTGCCTGTGTGGGCGACGACCTTGCCGACGTCGAGTGCCAGCTCCACCACGGCGGCATTGGCCCCCGTGGTGCGCACGTCGCGCGTGAGCCGCACGATGTCCGTCGATTGGCGCTCGACCAAGGCCGCGCCGCTCTCGGCCAGCACCTTGCCGAGCCGCTCGCCGACCGGCGTGCCCTGGTGGCGTTGCGGGTCGATCGTGGGCGATGCGCCGCCCGCCGCAGCGCCAAGATCGACGTTGTGTTCGAGCCGGTGCAAGGCGTTGTCGCCGGTGGCCTTGACGGTCTGCACCCAGCGCCGCCCTTCCTTGCGCAGGCGCAGCACGATGCCTTGCGCGGCCAGCGCCTGGTCGGCGGTGTCGAAATAGCGCGCCTGCAGCCGGGTGCGCACCACGGTGCCGCGCCGCATGGCCGCCTCGACGGCCTTCAGGCGCTCGGCGGGGATATGAAACTTGAACTCGATTTCCATGAGGGCCATGATGCCCGCTCTTTTCCGCTCGGAGCCACTTCCGGGCAGGCCAGGGATGCCCCGCGATTCCGGGCTTGAAAAAATATGTGGACACCGTCCATTTTCTTTGATATCTTTTGTGGACGGTGTACACAACACACCGGCAAACCACCCGATCCACTCTTCATCGACACAGGAAGACAACCATGGCCAACAAGCAAATCTTCGTGAACCTCCCCGTCAAGAACCTGGAAAAGTCCAAGGCATTCTTTGCCGCACTGGGCTACACCTTCAACGAGCAATTCACCGACGCCAACGCCGCGTGCATGGTGATCAACGAAGGCAGCATCCACGCCATGCTGCTGGTCGAAGACTTCTTCAAGACCTTTACCGACAAGAGCCTCACCGACACCAGCAAGAGCACCGAGGTGCTGCTGTGCCTGTCTTGCGAGAGCCGCGCCGAGGTCGACGAGATGGTGGCCAAGGCGGTGGCCGCGGGCGGCACGGTGCCGCGCGCGCCGCAGGACTACGGCTTCATGTACGGCCACGGCTTCCAGGACATCGACGGCCACCTGTGGGAGCTGAGCTTCATGGACCCGAACGCCGAGATGCCCCCGCAGTGAGGCACGGCTGAAAAGAACAAGAACGATGCCCATCGTTCCATATGCGCTCTTCACTGTTGCACGGAAGGCACCTTCCTTAAAGCACGTTCGCCCCGATATTCCGAAGAACAATGCTGCCGCGCGTTCCGCGGCGCGATCAACGGAAAGGAATATCGAGGTGTCCAGCAGCAACAACAGCAATGAAGAAGGCCGCAGCCCCGTGCTGCAGGTGAGCGCGCTCGGCTTTCCGTGGCAGACGATCGACCCGTTCCTGTTCTGCGTCTATCACGACGACGCTTATCCCAAGGCCAATGCGCAGATGGGGCCCGAGGCTGCGCTGGCGGACCGCCAGATCGGCCAGGACTTCAGCCGCAAGGACGGCTGGAGCATGTACCACGGCGAAACGGTGCCGGGCTTTCCATCGCATCCGCATCGCGGCTTCGAAACCGTGACCATCGTCCGCAAGGGGCTGGTCGATCATTCCGATTCACTCGGCGCCACCGCGCGCTTTGGCGGCGGCGACGTGCAGTGGCTCACGGCCGGCAAAGGCATCGTGCATTCGGAGATGTTTCCGCTGCTCGATGCGAACGCGCCCAACCCGTTGGAGCTGTTCCAGATCTGGCTCAACCTGCCCGCCAGGAGCAAGATGGCCGATCCGCATTTCACGATGTTCTGGTCGGAAGCGATTCCGCGCTTTGCGTCCGACGATGCGAACGGCGGCCGCACCGAGGTCGCGATCATCGCGGGCCGCTTCGGAGATGCAGCGGGCAACGGCAACGCACCGGAGCCGATCGCCCCGCTTGCGCCGCCGCCCGATTCATGGGCTGCGCAGGCCGATGCCGACGTGGCGATCTGGACGCTGAAGATGACGCCCGGCGCGCAGTGGACGCTGCCCGCCGCAACCGGCGAGGGCACGCGGCGCATGCTGTACTTCTTCAAGGGCGCCGTAGCGCACGTAGCGGGACAGCGCATTGAAGGCCCGGCCGCCATCGAGCTGCGTGCCGATACGGCGGTGGAGTTGATCAACGGCAACGACGAGGCCAGCGAATTCCTGCTGCTGCAAGGCCGTCCCATCGCAGAGCCGGTGGTGCAGTACGGGCCCTTCGTAATGAACACGCAGGCGGAGATCAGCCAGACGCTGGCCGATTACCGTCGCACACAATTTGGCGGCTGGCCGTGGAGCGACCCGGCGCCGGTGCATGGCCGCGATGAGGCGCGATTTGCGCGGCACCCGGGTGGGCGCGAAGAGAAGCCGAAGGCTTGAGGAAGAAGACGCAGGCCAGCCTGCGGCGAATCAGAAAGTTTTAAGCAGCTCGACAGCGGGAGCGGTCATGCTGGGCACGAACTCGATCACGTGAGTGCTTGCCACGCCGCTCTGCACGAACGGGTCGCGTGCCAGCACCGCGTCGAGCGCGGCCCGGTCGCCCGAGCGCGCGAGGATCACGCCGCCCTTGCGCGGCACCTGCCGGCCCGAAGCCACGAAGAGGCCGCTTGCGTAGTGCTTTCGTAGCCATGTCATGTGCCCATCCATCAGCGCATCGAGCTCTTCAAGCGGACGGATGTAGGTGAGAGTGACGATGAACATGGACGAGGCGGCAAGTAGATCTGGAACTTGCAATCCTATGGCCTGAAGCGTGGGCATTCCGTGACACGAGAAGTAACGGAGTGATCTATGTTTTGCAGCTTCTGCTAACTTCTTTTTCATTGTTTCAACGCCCAGAGGAGTCGTTCAATGCCGCTTCAGTCGCCGCGTTTTTTGCCGCCTGGTTTCGTACCGCCATATCTTCTGGACCGGCTGGCCGAGCGTGCGAGCGCGCATGCAAGCGCGCGGGCGGCGCAAACGCTGATGATCGATCGCGAGCACCGCGGCCTTCGCGAGGCGGTAGCCACGACGCAAGGCGTCTCGTCGGGCCGGCCACCGGCTTATGTGCGGCGCGGCGCGCCCCAGCGCGCCGTTCACGACGCGGAGCACACCATGAGCCTGCCCGGCCGGCTGGTGCGCGCCGAAGGGCAGGCACCCACACGCGACATTGCAGCCGACGAGGCCTACGACTACCTGGGCGCCACCTACCGGCTATACCGCGACATCTACGAGCGCGACTCCATCGACAACGCCGGCATGCCGCTCACGGGCAGCGTGCACTACGGCAACGACTACGACAACGCGTTCTGGAACGGCAAGCAGATGGTGTTCGGCGATGGCGACGGCGAAGTCATGAACCGCTTCACCATCGCGGTGGACATCATCGGCCACGAGCTGACGCACGGCGTCATCGACCACGAGTCGGGCTTGATCTACCAGGGGCAGTCGGGCGCGCTCAATGAATCGGTCTGCGACGTGTTCGGTGTTCTGGTCAAGCAGCACTTGCTCAAGCAGACGGCGCAGCAGGCCGACTGGCTCGTAGGTGCGGGGCTTTTCACCGCCAAGGTAGAGGCACGCGCTCTGCGTTCGATGGCCGAGCCCGGCACGGCTTACGACGATCCGGTGCTCGGCAAAGACCCGCAGCCCGCCCACATGAAAGACCTGGTCGTCACGCGGCAGGACAATGGTGGCGTGCACATCAATTCCGGCATTCCGAACCGCGCTTTCTATCTTGCGGCCACCGCCATCCAGGGCCCGGCCTGGGAGACTGCGGGCCGCGTCTGGTACGACACCGTGTGCGACAGGCGGCTGCGCCAGGATTCTGACTTCCTGGCCTTCGCGCAACTGACGGTGGAGAATGCGGCCAGGCGCTTCGGCGCCGACAGCGCGGCGCACAAGGCCATCGGCGCCGCATGGAACACCGTGGGGGTCACACCATCATGATTCAGCTTCCGCCTTTGGACCAGGCTACGGTCGTGCGAGTGACGCGCGAAGGCGGCGTTGCCTACCTGCCGGGCCTTTCGCGGCCGCGCAGCTACCAGTTGGGCAATTGCAGCGAAGAACTGCGCCAGCAGATCGGCGAGGCTTTGCAAAGCGCCGCACCGCATGCAGAGCAGCGCGGCGGACCCGCCTCGCCGGGCGGCGACCAGCGCTTCTACCGCGTGGAAGTGGTGGTGGAAAGCGCCACCACGCATTCGGGTTCGGTCAGCTTCGAAGTGCCAGAGAACGAAGCGCCGGAAGCGTTGGTGCATCTCTGGAAAGACGCGGCCGACCGCTGAGCGCGGCCTCGGTTCAGAGCCCACCGCGAATCGTCGACACCACGAGCCACACGTTGGCCGAGCTGATCACGCCGAACAGCCCCCACGCCAACAGCTTGACCACGGTGCCGTTGGCAAAGCCGCCCATCATTGCGCGGCTGCTCGTGAAGCGGATCAGCGGCCACATTGCGAACGGCAGCTGGAAGCTCAGCACCACCTGGCTCAGCACCAGCATCTTGCCCACGCCGCCGTCGCCGAACCACCACACGCCCAGAAAGGCCGGCCCGAGTGCCAGCGCCCGCGTGATGAGGCGGCGCTGCCAGCACGGAATCTTCAGGTCGAGAAAGCCTTCCATGATGATCTGGCCCGCAATGGTGCCGGTGAAGGTCGAGCTCTGGCCCGATGCCAGCAGCGCAATGCCGAACAGCGTGGCCGCCACCGCACTGCCCACGATGGGTTCGATGAGCCGGTAGGCATCGTCGATCTCCGTCACTTCCACATGGCCTGTGCTGTGGAAGGCACTGGCCGCCAGCACCATGATGGCCGCGTTGACCAGCAGCGCGAGCGAAAGCGAGATGACCGCGTCGAAGGTGCAGAAGCGCACCGCCTCGCGCCGCGCCGCATCGCTGTCGGCCACCAGCCGGGTCTGCACGATGGATGAATGCAGGTACAGGTTGTGCGGCATCACCGTGGCGCCGACCACGCCGATGGCAAGGTACAGCGCACCGGGCTGCTGCAGCCGCTCGAAGCTCGGCGCAAAGCCCATGGCCACGCCAAACCAGTTGGGCTGCGACATTGCAAGCTCCACCACGAAACAGCCCGCGATGGTGCCCACCAGCCCGAGCACGATCGCTTCGACGCGCCGGAAGCCAGCGCCTTGCAGCCCGAGCACGAGCAGCGTGTCGAATGCCGTGATCGCAATGCCGACCGGAATCGACACGCCGAACAGCAGGTGCAAGGCGAGGGCGCTGCCCAGCACCTCCGCCAGGTCGCAGGCCACGATGGCGAGTTCCGCGCCCAGCCACAGAAAGCGGCTGACGCGCGGCGAATAGTGCTCGCGGCAAGCGCGGGCAAGATCTTTCTGCGCCACGAGGCCGAGCCGCACGCACAGCGTTTGCAGCAGCATGGCCGCCAGGCTCGCAAGCAGCACCACGAAGAGCAGGCCGTAGCCGAAGCGCGAGCCGGCCTCGATGTCGGTCGCCCAGTTGCCCGGGTCCATGTAGCCGACCGACACCAGCAGCCCGGGCCCCGCATAGCGCAGCAGCTTCTTGCCGAAGGGCAGGTCCTGCGGGACCGCCACGCTGCCTTTGACTTCGGAAGGGCAGAAGGGCGCGGTGGCGGTGCGGGGCAGGGGAAAGAACATGCGGACGATGATAGGGTGGCGCATCGGGTCTCGCGCGGGACCGACACCAAAGCGTCGGATCTTTTAGATTCGACGCTCGCCATCCATTACCGTCACAACACCGGAGTCCATTGCAATGATCCACGTCGTCGCCGTCATTACCGCCAAGCCCGGCCAGCGCGCCCAGTTGCTCGAAGCCTTTGCCGCCAACCGCGCGGCCGTGCTGGCTGAAGAGGGCTGCATCGAGTACAGCGCCACGGTCGACGCGCAGGGCGTTCCGACGTCGAAAGCGAGCTTCGGGCCCGACACTTTCGTGGTGATCGAGAAGTGGGAAACGCTGGCCCACCTGCAGGCGCATGGTGTCGCACCGCACATGAAGGCTCATGGCGAGAAGACCAAGGCGCTGGTCGAGAGCAAGGTGATCCACGTGCTCGAACCCGTCTAAGAGATCGGGCAACGGGCCTTCGCGCGCGGCGCAATGCCTGCTACCCTCGCGCCGGGATCAGGCATCCCGAGGAGGGAATCACGGCATGGCGATCTTCTGCAGACCGCGCGGCTGGCGCGTGCGCGCTTTCACCTTGAGCCTGGGCGCAATGGCCGCGGCCGTGCTGTCGGCCGGTTGCGCGCAACTCGCTGCGCCGCCCTACGCGGCCGACTACGAAGCGCTCGACCGGCTCGAGGCCACGCGCCCCGGCATGGTGGCCGTGGCCAAGGTGCAGCCGACTGATCCGAACGACAAGATCAACAGTTTGAGCCTGCGCCGCGCGAGGCTGCTTTCGCCCAGCGGCACCTTCGCGCAATACCTGGAAGACGCGCTGATGCGCGACCTGGGCGAAATATCGGCCTACGACCCCAAGGCGCCCACCCGCATCGCGGCGCGAATACTGGTCAACGAACTCGACCTTGGCGTGATCAACGGCACGGGCCGCATGGACGTGGAGGTGGTGGTTACGCGCGCCAACGCGCAGCGGCTGCGCAAGACCTACCGCGGCGAAATCGCCTTCGATTCGAGCTACGCGAACATCGTCGCCGTGCCCGCCGGACAGGCCGCCTACCCGAGGCTGGTGCGCGCGCTTTTGCGGCAGGTGTATGCCGACCCGCAATTCATCGCGGCCATTGCGCCGTAGAACCGGAATGAGCCGCACCATGTCGTTCGCCTTTTCTTCGGCCGCACGCCTGTGCGCCGCCGCTGCGCTCGCGGCCTTGCTGGCCGCCTGCTCCCATCCGATCACCATGATCACCGAGACCGCGCCGCCGCGGTCGATGGCCCACCTCATCCCGAAGAAGGTGGCCTATGTGATGACTGACGCCCAGCGCGACCAGCAGGTGACGAGCCCCGGCGGCAGCGGCGACCGCGTGAGCTACTACCCTTACCGCGATCTGGAAAAATCGATTCGCGATGCGCTGCGCGCGGTGTACCGCGACGTGATCGTGCTGCGCACCGCCGGCGACGCCAAGGCCAATGAGGCGGCGGGCGTGTCGCTGGTGTTCACGCCGCAGATCAAGACCGGTTCGAGCTCGTCTTCATGGGTGACCTGGCCGCCCACTTCGTTCACCGCCGAGGTGAACTGCGTGGTGAGCGACACCGCGGGCGCCGAGGTCACGCGCGTGCGCGCGGTGGGCAACGGCTCGGCGGATTTCGGCGAGTTCAACGGCGACTATGGGCTCGCCGCCCGGCGCGCGGCCAAGCAGATGACTTCGCAGCTCAGCAGTGAGATTCGCAGAAACGAGAAGCTGCGTTGAAGCACTGCACTTGTCGGCCGGACGCATAAAAAAACGCGCCCATGAGGCGCGTTTTTCATTGCAGCGTCGAAGCCTTACTTCGAGACGACCTTCACCATTTCCAGGCACTTGTTCGAGTAGCCCCATTCGTTGTCGTACCAGCTCACGAGCTTGACGAAGGTGCCGTCGAGCGCAATGCCGGCTTCGGCGTCGAAAATCGAGGTGCGCGGGTCGCCGCGGAAGTCGGTAGCCACCACCTTGTCTTCGGTGTAGCCCAGCACGCCCTTGAGTGCGCCTTCGCTCTGCGACTTCATTTCGGCGCAGATTTCCTTGTACGTGGCTTCCTTCTCGAGCTCGACCGTGAGGTCGACCACCGACACGTCGGAGGTCGGCACGCGGAAGCTCATGCCGGTGAGCTTCTTGTTGAGCTCGGGGATCACCACGCCCACGGCCTTGGCAGCGCCGGTGCTCGAGGGAATGATGTTTTCCAGGATGCCGCGGCCGCCGCGCCAGTCCTTGTTGCTCGGGCCGTCAACGGTCTTCTGCGTGGCGGTGGCGGCGTGCACGGTGGTCATCAGGCCGCGCTTGATGCCCCACTTGTCGTTCAGCACCTTGGCGAGCGGGGCCAGGCAGTTGGTGGTGCAGCTGGCGTTGCTCACGATGGCTTCGCCGGCGTACTTCTTGTCGTTCACGCCGTAGACGAACATGGGGGTGTCGTCCTTCGACGGGGCCGACATGATCACCTTCTTGGCGCCCGCATCGAGGTGCTTCTGGCAGGTTTCCTTGGTGAGGAAGAGGCCGGTCGACTCGAGCACGATGTCGGCGCCGACTTCGTTCCACTTCAGCTGCGAGGGATCGCGCTCTTGCGTGAGGCGGATCTTCTTGCCGTTGACGATCAGCATGTTGCCTTCAACCGTGACTTCGCCCTTGAAGCGGCCATGCACCGAGTCGTACTGGAGCATGTAGGCCAGGTAGTCGGGCTCGAGCAGGTCGTTGATGGCGACGATCTCGATGTCGTTCTTGAAGTTCTGCACCGCGGCGCGCAGCACGTTGCGGCCGATGCGGCCGAAGCCGTTGATACCGAGTTTGATAGCCATCTGATTTGCTCCTAAGGTTGAAAAACTTGTGATCTGACGGAAAGAAGAAACGCCTGGCTGCCGGCTCAGTCGCGCAGGGCGGCTTCGACGGTGGCGGCAACGTTCTCTGCCGTGAAACCGAAATGCTTGAACAGCGCCGGTGCGGGTGCCGACTCGCCGTAGCTGTCGATGCCCACGACGGCCGCGCAGCCGTATTTCCACCAGCCGCCGGTGCAGCCCATTTCGACGGCGATGCGCGGCAGCTTCTTGGGCAGCACGCTCTTCTTGTAGGCCACGTCCTGGCGATCGAAGGTGGTGGTCGAGGGCATCGACACCACGCGCACGGCAATTTTCTTCTCGGCCAGCAATTTCTGCGCGGCAAGGGCCAATTGCACTTCGGAGCCGGTGGCAATGATGACCGCAGCGGTCTTCTTGCTCTTGAGGCCGACGGCCTCGGGCTCCGACAGCACATACGCACCGCGGCTGATGTCGCCGAGGTCGCCCTTTGGCGCATAGGCAATGTTCTGGCGGCTGAGCAGCAGCGCCGTGGGGCGCGACTGGTTCTGCAGCGCCACGGCCCAGGCCACGGCGGTTTCGGCCGTGTCGCCCGGACGCCAGACGTCGAGGTTGGGAATCAGACGCAGCGAGGCGACGTGCTCGATCGACTGGTGCGTGGGGCCGTCTTCGCCCAGGCCGATGGAGTCGTGCGTGAACACGTGCACCACGCGGCGCTTCATCAGCGCGGCCATGCGGATGGCGTTGCGGCTGTAGTCGCTGAAGGTAAGGAAGGTGCCGCCGTAGGGAATGAAGCCGCCATGCAGCGCCACGCCGTTCATGATGGCCGCCATGCCGAACTCGCGCACACCGTAGTTGATGTGGCGGCCGATCACGCCGTGGGGCGGCTCGGCCTTGTCGGCGGTGCTGTCGGGCTTGGGCTCGTCTTCGGCGCCCTGGGCGGGCTGCTGCGGCTGGCCCATGACCACGGCACCGGTCTTCGCATCGAAGCGCAGGGCCGCGGTGCTCTTGGTGTTGGTGAGGTTGGAGCCGGTGAGGTCGGCGCTGCCGCCGAGCATTTCGGGCAGGGCTGCAGTGAAGGCCTCCAGCGCCAGCTGGCTGGCCTTGCGGCTGGCCACGGTTTCGCCCTTGGTGTGGGCGGCCACCACGGTGTCGAACGCCACCTGGTGGAAGTTCTTGGGCAGCTCGCCCTTCATGCGGCGGGTGAACTCGGCGGCCAAGCCCGGGAAGGCTTCAGCGTAGGCGGCGAACTTGTCGTTCCAGGCGGCTTCGGCCCTGGCGCCCTCGGCCTTGTGGTCCCAGTCGGCGTAGGCTTCCTGCGGCACTTCGAAGGCAGGGTACGGCCACTCCAGCGCGGCGCGGGTGAGGGTGATTTCATCGGCGCCCAGCGGCTCGCCGTGGGCCTTGGCGGTGTTGGCGCGGTTCGGGCTGCCCTTGCCGATCTGCGTCTTGCAGATGATGAGGGTGGGCTTCGAATCTTCCTTCTTGGCCTTGGCGATGGCCTTGGACACGTCCTTGGCGTCGTTGCCGTCGATCGGGCCGATGACGTTCCAGCCGTAGGCCTTGAAGCGTTCTTCGGTGTTGTCGATGAACCAGGGCCTGACCTGGCCGTCGATGCTGATGCCGTTGTCGTCGTACAGCGCAATCAGCTTGTTCAGGTGCCAGGCGCCGGCCAGCGCGCAGGCTTCGTGGCTGATGCCTTCCATCATGCAACCGTCGCCCAGGAAGGCGTAGGTGTGGTGGTCGACGATGTCGTGGTTCTTGCGGTTGAATTCGGCCGCGAGCAGCTTCTCGGCCAATGCAAAGCCCACGGCGTTGGTAATGCCCTGGCCCAGCGGGCCGGTGGTGGTTTCCACGCCGGGGGTCACGTCGACCTCGGGATGGCCGGCGGTCTTGCTGTGCAGCTGGCGGAAGTTCTTGAGCTCGCCGATGGGCAGGTCGTAACCCGTGAGGTGCAGCACCGCATACAGCAGCATCGAGGCGTGGCCGTTCGAGAGCACGAAGCGGTCGCGGTCGAACCAGTGCGGGTTGGCCGGGTTGTAGCGCAGGTGTTCGCCCCAGAGTGCGACGGCCATGTCGGCCATGCCCATCGGTGCGCCCGGATGTCCGGAGTTAGCTTGTTGGACGGCATCCATGGCCAGCGCGCGAATCGCGTTGGCCATCAGGGCTTGGTTTGCCATGGGCGGTGGACTTTCGGGGAATGTGGATTGGGGGGAACCCGCGATTTTACCGGGCTCGCTCCAACCCGCTCCAATACGGCCTGAACACCCGACTGATGTTCTTTGGCGACACCCGGACTGCTAGAGTTGCCACCCATGCACGGGCTGCACCTCACCGCCGATCTCCACGACTGTCAATGCGCAATGCAATGGCTCACCGACAAGGAGGCGCTCGGCGCCGTTTGCCTGAAGGCCGTCACGGCCGCCGGGCTGCAGCCGGTGGGCAAACTGGTGCACGGGTTTCCGGCCACTCCGCAGGGGCCGGGCGGCGTCACAGCCACGGTGCTGCTGGCCGAATCGCACCTGTGCATCCACACCTGGCCCGAGCAGCGCGGCGCCACGCTCGATGTGTATGTGTGCAACTTCGGCGCCGACCATTCGGCCAAGGCGCATGCGCTGATGGAATGCCTGGTGGCGCTGTTCCAACCCGGCCGCAGCGAACGCAACGAGCTCGTACGCGGCCAGGTCGGCCAGGTGGCCGCTTGAAGCCGGCGCCCTCCTCGGTGCGAGCCATGATCCTCGCGGCCGGCCGCGGCGAGCGCATGCGGCCGCTGACCGACACCACGCCCAAGCCGCTGCTCGAAGTGCGCGGCAAGCCGCTGATGCAATGGCCCATGGAAGCCCTGGCGGCCGGCGGATTTACCCAACTGGTGGTCAACACCGACTGGCTGGGCGAGCAGATTTCCGGCCGCTTCGGCCCCGAATCGCAGCTTGGCGAGCAGCGCGCGCTATCAATTTCATATTCCGACGAAGGCCGCGACTTTGGCGGCGCGCTGGAAACGGCGGGCGGCATCGTGCGCGCGCTGCCGCGGCTGGGCGATATTTTCTGGGTGGCGGCCGGCGATGTGTTCGCGCCGGATTTCGCCTTCACGCAAGCCTCGGTGGAGCGCTTTGCGGCAAGTGGCAAGCTCGCGCACCTGTGGCTGGTGCCCAACCCGCCGCACAACCCGAAGGGCGATTTTGGCCTCTCGGCCGAGGGTTTGGCGCTCAATTCGGCGGCCGAGAAGTACACCTTCTCGACCATCGGCCTGTACCGCGCCGCGCTCTTTTCGCCGCCTTACTGCAGCATTCCCGCCGGCAACCCGGCGGGCCTCAAAGCCCCGCTGGCACCCATCTTGCGCGCCGCGATGGACAATGAACTCGTGAGCGCCGAGCTCTACACCGGGCCCTGGACCGATGTGGGAACGCCCGAACGGCTTCTTCAACTGAACACGCCAAGATGACCTCAGAAGACAACAAGATCTACGCCGAGCGCCGCGCGCGCCTCGCCTCGCAACTGGGCAAGGACGGCATCGCCATCGTGCCGACCGCGCCCGAGCAGCAGCGCAACCGCGACACCGACTTCCTGTTTCGGCACGACAGCTACTTCTATTACCTGACAGGCTTTACCGAACCGAACGCCTGGCTGGTGCTGGCGGGCGACGGCCGTAGCACGCTGTTCTGCGCGCCCAAAGACCTGGAGCGCGAGATCTGGGACGGCTACCGCCTGGGCCCCGACGCGGCCCCCGAGGCGCTAGGCGTGACGGAGGCCTTTTCGGTCAACGACCTCGACGCCAAGCTGCCCAAGCTGCTCGAGAACAGGTCGACCGTGTGGTTTCCGTTCGCCACCCACAAGGGGCTCGAAACCCGCGTCGACGGCTGGCTTCAATCGGTGCGCGCGCGCGTGCGCTACGGGGCGCTGTGTCCGCAGGAGCAGCACGACCTGTGCGGCCCGCTCGACGAAATGCGGCTGATCAAGGACGCGCACGAGCAGGACATCATGCGGCGTGCCGCGCAGATCAGCGCCAGGGCGCACATTCGCGCGATGCAGCTTTCGGCCCGCATGCTGCGCGAGGGCAAGGACGTGCGCGAATACCACCTCGATGCCGAGCTGCTGCACGAGTTCCGCCTGGGCGGCTCGCAGTACCCGGCCTACGGCTCCATCGTGGCGGCGGGCGCCAATGCCTGCGTGCTGCACTACCGCGCCGACGCGGCGCCGGTGCGAAGCGGCGAGCTGGTGCTCATCGACGCCGGCTGCGAGCTCGATGGCTACGCGAGCGACATCACGCGCACCTTTCCGGCCAACGGCAAGTTCAGCGGCCCGCAGCGCGCGCTGTACGACCTGGTGCTTGCCAGCCAGGACGCATCGGCCGCAGCCACCAAGGCCGGCAACCGCTTCAACGACCCGCACGACGCGGCCGTGAAGGTGCTGGCGCAGGGCATGCTCGACCTGGGCCTGCTCGACGCAAACAAGGTGGGCAGCGTCGACGACGTGATCGACTCGCGCGCCTACTTCCAGTTCTACATGCACCGCACCGGCCACTGGCTGGGCATGGACGTGCACGACTGCGGCAGCTACGTCGAGCCCACGCAGGTGGGCGAAGTGAGCGAGCGAAAAGATCCGCTGTCGAACGAGGTCATCAAGAACCGGCCGAGCCGCATCCTGCATCCGGGCATGGTGCTGACGCTGGAGCCCGGCATCTACGTGCGGCCCGCCGACGGCGTGCCCGAGCAGTTCCACAACATCGGCATTCGCATCGAGGACGACGCCATCGTCACGGCCACCGGCTGCGAACTTATTTCGCGCGGCGTGCCGGTGAAGGCGGACGAGATCGAGGCACTGATGCGAGCTTGACCGCTCGCTGAGACACCGGCGGCGGCGCATGCCGCGCCTGCAGGAAGTCAATGAAGACCCGCAGCTTGCGCGGTATTTGCGCGGAGCTCGGGTGATAGAGATAGAAGCCCGGAAAGGTCGGCCACCAGGGCTCGAGCAGCGGCACCAGCCGCCCATTGTCCAGATCGCCGCGCACCACGCCTTCAAAAGCCACCATGATGCCCGCGCCGTCGCGCGCGGCGGCCAGCAGCACGTCGCCGTCGTTGCTGATCAACGGGCCGGCCACTTCGACATCGAGCACGCGGCCGTCCTGCGCGTACTCCCACCGATAAAGGCCGCCGGTGGTCAGGCGGTAGTTCATGCACCGGTGCTCGCGCAGGTCTTCGGGCGTCTTCGGCAATTTGCGTTTTGCGAGGTAGCGCGGCGACGCAACAGTCACCATGCGTTGCGGCCCGCCCATCGGCAACGCCACCACGTCTTGCGCCAGGCTTTCGCCAAGCCGGATGCCCGCATCGAAACCGCCTTCGACCAGATCGACCATGCGGTTGTCGCAAACCAGTTCGAGCGTGATGTCGGGAAACGCTTCGGCAAAGTCCCCCAGGTGCGGATACAGCAGGAGCTCCGCCGACGCGCGCGCAACGTTCAGCCGCAGCAGCCCCGCCGGCTTGTCGCGCGCCTCATTGATGCCTTCGACCGTTTGCGCGAGCGCGGCAAGCGCCGGCTGCGCACCCTTCAGCAGCTGCTGGCCCAGTTCGGTCACGCCCACGCGGCGCGTGGTGCGATCGAGCAGGCGCACGCCCAGCCGCCGCTCGAGCGTGCGCAAGGTCTGCGACAGGGCCGAAGGCGAGACACCCAGTTCTTCCGCCGCTCGCGTGAAGCTGGCGTGGTGCGCAACGCGTGCGAAGGCGGCAATGGCGGGAAGCAGTTCGGGCGACATGCGCCCGATTATCGAGACCGCGGCAGACTCAGGCTACTTGGCCTGCAGCAACGCCCCCGCTTCAAGCAGCACCAGCTCGTTGTCGTCGGCCTTGTTCGGCTCGCGGCTGCTGGAGAACGGCAGGTTGTTGTCGTTGCCCACGACGATGTGCGTCGCATCGACCACATCGACGTTCTCGATGGTGAAGAACGGGAACTTGAGCACGCCGTCGTTCAGCGGCTTGCGCGCGAGCTTGGCCGGGTCGGCGATGTTCAGCAGGTCGATGTAGCCGATCTTGCGCACCGCACCGCCCACGTTGGCGTCGTTCAGCTCGACCTTGTAGATGCGCTTGAACTTGGCGATGTCGTGGAAGCAGTCGGTACGCTTCTGGCCTTCGGGGCAGGCCTTGTCGCTGGTGCCTTCGCCGTTGTCGCGCTCGATGATGAGGCCCGTGGTGCCATCGATCATGTTGAAGTCGCCGATGGCATGGCCGTTGGCCTCGAGCACGTAGTGCCAGTGGCGGCCCGTCCACTTTTCGGAGGCCACGTCGAACTCCAGCACGCGCAATGCTTCCTTGCCGTCCTGTTTCTCGTAGTCCTTGGTCTCCGCGTTCCACACCGGGCCTTCGAGCAGCGCATAGAGCTTGCTGCCGTCTTTCGACGCCGCCATGCCTTCGAAACCCTTGGAGCGCTTGACCTGGAAATCGACCGCGCCACCCGGTGCCCCCGGCGTGGTGACCGACGGATGGTCAGGCGAGCGTACGGCCTTGCCGCCCACCAGCGTGTCGAACACCGCGAGCACCTTGCCCTTCAGGTCGGCCTTGATCAGGAAGGGACCGAACTCATCGCCGATCCACATCGCACCGCCGGCAAACTGCAGGCTCTCGGGATCGAAGTCGGACCCCGTGAGGTAGCGCTGCTTCGTGCCTTCATGAACGATGCGGAAGGGCACCTTCTTGTCGGGGTCATGCAGGAAAACGGTGTCGAGGCGGTTGAACTTGCCGCTCTTGAAGTCCACCTTGTAGTGGTTCAGGTAGAGCATGAAGTCGGGCGAATTGGCCTTGGCGCCCGCACCGTTGTCGGTAAGGATCCAGAACGAGCCGTCGTCCATCTTCTTGATGCCCGAATGGCCCTGCAGCGACTGGCCCTTGAAGGGCACCGAAACGCCCGTGCCTCGCCCGCCCGAGAGACCTTCCACAGTGCCCAGCGCCTCCACGCGCTTGCCCGAGGTGAACTTGCCGCTCACTTGCAGATCGGCCGGCGCGTCCTTGGGCGCGGCCACGAAGCTCTGCGCGGGCAGCACGGCATGGCCGGCGAGCGTGACCGGAAAAACGGTCTGTGCGGCGGCGTTGCCGCAAGCAAATGCGCCGGCAAGGGCGACGAAGGAGAGAGAAGCGATGCGCGTCATGAGAGCAAGCAGAAAGGTTTCAATCGAAACGGGAGACCATGCCGATTGCGCGTGACGCGGCCATGACATGCAGCGTTCAGAACTGGAGCGAAGGCTTGTTCGCCAGAAGCCGGGACACGGCCAGTGCGGCGAGGATCGTCACGCGGCGACCATGCCCGCAACGTGCCCACGCGTAAACGCTTCTTCAAAGATGGAGTAGCCCGACCAGTCCGCATGCGCGAACGAGAGACGCCCGGCGGCAACGTGGCCGCGGTGCGCAGTACCCATGCGTGCCAACAGGCCCGGCGTTGGAATGGCCATGGCGTGGCCGTAGCGGGTGATCTCGACGCGCGTAGCCAGCTCCGGCAGGTCCGGATGCGGCACCGAGAGCTCGGCAAGCAGGTCGTCGCGCCATCCGGTCCAGGGGCGGTCCTGCAACAGGCGGCGTCCGTCCACCGAGTCGTAGCTGCTCGGCCCGAGGGGGCGGTACCAGCTGATGACGGTGCCGCGCGGCGTAGGGTCGAGCGTCTGGTGGCGCGCATCGACGTACCCCAGGCCGCGTGTGCCGTACACGACGTTGTCCCAGCTCGGCGCCGCGCCGGGGCGGTCGGCAAACGGGCCACTCAGGTGCACGTTGGCGACCAGCCAGGGCGCATAGCGCGTGTGCGCGACGGCATTGCGCAGCACCTCCGGCGCGTTCTCGACGATGCGGGCGGCGATGAACACCGGCAGCGCGACGATGCAGCGCTCGGCCTGCCAGCGCACCAGCGATTTCGTTTCGGCGTCCCAGGCGTCGACCTCCACGCCCCCGCGCAGATCGGCGATGCGCGTGACGACCTGCCCCGTATGCAACCGGTCACCCAGGGGCTCGGCGAGCCGCTTGGTGAGCCAGCCGTTGCCCTCGGGCCAGGTGAGCACGCCGTCGCGTTCGGGGCTCGAATCCGCACCGACGCCCGACGAACCCGGCGCATGAAACCCGTGCCGGCTTGCGAAATAGTGGATGCCGGCCCAAGCCGAAACATGGGCGATGCCGGCGCCGTAATCGTCGCGGCAGCAGTAGTCGAGGTACCAGCGCAGTTGCGGATCGCTGAAGCCTTCGCTGTCGAGCCAGCGCTCGAACGGAACGGCGTCAAGCGCGAGCAGCTCGGGGGTTGCCGCCACCTTGAGCGCGGGAATGGCGAAATGCGCCGCGTGCTGCAGCGCATCGATTCGTTGCGCGAACTTGCGGTACTGCGCATGGGTGCTCTCGCCGACGTCATGCACGGGCAGGAGGCCGTCCTGCCATTCGCCGCGAAAGAACAGGCGCTCCTGCGGGCTGTGGCAAAGGTTGCGTTCGTCGTATTCCCAGCGCCCGGCCACGCGGCGGCGCAGGCCCAGTTCCTCCAGCAGGTCTTGCACCTCGCGGGCGTTGTCGTCGGGCACCGGCAGGTAATGCGCGCCCAGCGGGCAGGCAATGCCGTTGACCATGCCGGCACGGGAGTTGCCGCCGGCCGTGTCTTCGAGTTCGAGCAGGGCGAAGTCTTCGATGCCCGAAAGCCGCAAGGCGCGCGCCGCGGCAAGGCCTGCAACGCCGCCTCCGGCGATGACCACGCGCGTGCGCTTCACGGTTGCAGGGGCCTGGCTCTTGAGCCCGCCGTCGCGCATGGCGTGGCCTCGCGCCATGTCGATGCCGGTGAAGCCGCCTTCGATGATTGGCTGCGGCGCCTCGCAGCCCGCGAGGGCAAAGGCGCCCGCCGCACCCACTGCACCGAGAAAATCGCGCCGCTGCATGCCGGGGCTAGTGCGTCATGACCTTGCCCCACTCTTGTTCGTAAGTGGTGACGAGAGTCTGGTTCGACAGGCGGTTGACCTCGGCCGGCACACGCGCCATGTCGAGTGGAAAGTCGAACATCAACGGCAATGTCGAAGGTGCCAGGAAACGCAGTCCGGAGGGCAGCGCATCCGGCATGCGGTACGGGCGGCGGCTGGCGATGATGTAGCCCCACTCGCCGAAGCTCGGTACATGCGCGTGATACGGCGTGGCCTTCAGACCGACCGACTCGATGGTGGTTGCCACGGTCCAGTAGCTCTTGCGCGCCACCAGCGGCGATGTGGTCTGGATCACCGCGTAGCCGCTCGCGGAAAGACGCTTTTCCAGCAGCGAATAGAAGCTGTTGGTGTAGAGCTTGCCGATGGCAAAGTTGGTCGGGTCGGGAAAGTCCACCACGATGACGTCGAACATGTCTCCGGGTTGCTGCAGCCACTGGAAGGCGTCGGTGTTGACGACCTTCACCTTGGCCGACGACAGCGCATGTCCGTTGAGCGCAGCCAGCGTTTCATGCCCGGTAAAAAGCTGGGTCATGTTCGGATCGAGCTCCACCAGCGTGACCGATTCGACCGACGGGTACTTGAGAATCTCGCGCACCGCCATGCCGTCTCCGCCGCCGAGCACCGCCACTTTCTTCGGTGCGCCGTGCGCGGCCATTGCCGGGTGAACGAGCGCCTCGTGGTAGCGGTATTCGTCGCGCTCGGCGAACTGCAGGTTGCCGTTCAGGAACAGTCGGTGCCCGAGTTGCCCGCGCGTGACCACGATGCGCTGATAGGGCGAACTGGCGCTGAACACGATGTGGTCCTGGTAGAACTTGTCTTCGGCCAGCGTGGTGATGTGGTCGGCCCACACAAAGGCGCCAAGCAGCGCCGCGAGCGCAAGAAAGCAAGCCACCGCGTGGGCACCCATGCGGCGCAGTTCATGGCGAAACAGCCATAGCGCCCACACGGCCACGGCCGCGTTCATGAAGCCGAACAAGAGCCCCGTGCGAATCATGCCGAGCTGCGGCACCAGGATGAGCGGAAAAGCCACCGACACGGCCAGCGCACCGAGATAGTCGAAGGTGAGCACCTGCGATACCAGGTTCTTGAGCTGGATGTTGCGCTTGAGGATGCGCATCACGAGCGGTATCTCGAGCCCCACCAGCGTGCCCACCACCATCACCAGGCCGTAGAGCAGCAGGCGGAAGGCGCCGGGCACATACGCGTTGGCCAGGAAAAGAATGGCCGGCAGCGCGCCGCCGATGAGCGCAACCAGCAGTTCGATGCGAAGGAAATGCGCGGGCAGCTGCCGCTCGAAATAGCGCGAGAGCCACGAGCCGACGCCCATGGCGAAGAGATAGGTGCCGATGATGGTGCTGAACTGCAGCACCGAGTCGCCGAGCAGGTAGGAGCTCAGCGCGGCCGCGGTCAGTTCATAGACCAGGCCGCAGGCGGCCACCACGAACACGCTGGCGAGCAGCGCAATTTCAACGGGCTGCGGCCCCTTGGCCGGCGGCGCCGGACTGACAGGAGCGTCCACGGAAGCAAGCAAGCGCTAATGGATTGCCGCGGCCACGATGACGCAGATGCCCAGGCTCATTGCCGCGACCACCAGCCCCAGCGCGACGTTCTGCTTCTCGACGATCTCGCCCCACAAATCGTAGGGCGTGAGCTTGTCGATGATCAGGAAGCACAGCCAGAAGATCAGCACGCCAAGCAGCGCATACACGAGCGATCCGAGGACCACGCCCGGTTTCAGCCATTCAAATCCCATGGGGACCTCCAGTCGTAGTAGCAGTAGTGAGAGAAGACATCGCGAGAAACTCCGCCGTCATTTGTGGCCGCCGCCGCTCGAATAGCCGCCGTACGAGCCGCCCGTGCTGCGCGAGCTCGAACAGTTTTGCACGCTCGGGTCGCAACGCGACGAGCAGGTGCTCAGAATGATGAGCAGAACGATGACGATGATCACGATGAAGATGATCGTGCCGCAGCCCATGCCCGACGCAGCGCTGACGGGCAGTGCGTCGCCGCGCACGAACATGTCCTTCTTGTCGTCGAGCTTGAACGCGGCGGACACCGCGCCGCTGTCGAGCTTGCTGCCCGATGACCACGTCAGTTCGTTGGCCGAGCGCTCCATCGACAGCAGTGCATTGCCGCTGGCGAAGTCGCGGTTGAAGGTTTTCTGTCCGCGCTCCACCTGCCAGTAGAACTCGCCCGCCACATAGGTGGTTTCGGCGTTGTAGGCGTATTGCTGGGTGTAGCGCTTGCCAAGGTAGCTGGCGCTGCTGCCGTTCTCGGCCATGACCGGTGCGCCGGTGGTCGGCTTGACCATGCTCCAGCCGTCTTCGGCGTCGACCAGGAAGCTGAAGCCGCGCTTCTTGTTGTACAGCAGGTACTCGCTCCAGCCGAAGTGCTCGTCGTCGCCCGGCTCGGTGCCCATGCGGTGCTGGAAGCCCACCACCTGCCACTGTGCGCCCTGCAACTGGCCCACGCTGCCGATGGCGATGAGCGGGCGAACGGGTTCGTTCTGCTCCGCGTGCTTCAGCTCGCCGCCAATGCCTTGCGACAGGTCGATGATGCTGTCGCACGAGCCGCAGGTGATGCTCTTGCTGTCGGCCAGGTTGACGGTAACGGGCGCGCCGCAATTGGGGCAGTTGAAGGCGCGGCCTTTTTCGTCCTTGGCGGATTCGTCGCGCAGGCCGCTGAGCTGCAGGTCTTCGAGCTGTACCGAGCGGCCCAGGTACGCGCCCGGAGGCTGCGTGCTGTAGTCGAGACTGAGCACCAGCCCGTTGCCGCTGCGCAGCTCGACCATGGGGAACGAGCGGCCCAGTTCCGGCAGATGCGAGAGCTCGCCCTGGGCGGAAAGCAGCGCCACCTGTTCGTTCGACGAAACGGTGTAGCTCTGGCCGTTGAACGCGCTGGTGGCGCCCACGCGCAGGTCGGTGGGCGGCGGCGCGACGCGCTGCAGTTCGAACGGCAGCGCAAAGACATAGGCGCCGTTGTCCTCGCTCAGGACGCCGGCTCGGCCGTCGTCGAGAGCGGCAATCCATTCGGTCCAGCGCCCGCCCGGGTGGCTGTATTGCAGGCGCCCGACGATGGTGAACGGCTGGTCCTGGATGCGGCCGGCTGCAAGCAGCTGCAGCGGACTGAAGTCGTCGAACAGCTCGGCCATCTTGCCGATGCGCGCGAGCGTGTCGCCTTGGCGCACGACGGTGCTCTGGCAATACGGGCACACCGCATGCGTCGATTGCGCGGAACGGAATTCGACCGGTGCGCCGCAGCCAGGGCAGGGCGCACGGTAGGCGCGCTGGGCGCCTGGTTGCTCAGCCATTGCCGGTGCTTAGACCAGCTTCTTGAGCAGCTCCGCCTTCTTGGCGTCGAACTCTTCCTGCGTGAGGATGCCCTTGGTCTTGAGCTCGCCGAGCTTTTCGAGCGTGGTCATGACGTCGTTCGGGCTCACCACGGCAACAGCAGGCTGCTGCTGGGTTGCCGCAGCCTGCGCCGCTGCGTTGGGGCTCAGGCCCTGCGCGAGGTTTTGCGCCAGCACCTGGCCGAGCGCCACGCCGGCACCCAGGCCCATGGCGTCGCCCGCAATGCCGCCGCCGTTGGCAGCGCCCTCGGCAAACTTGGGAATGGCTTGCGCGGTCTGGTATTGCATGAACTTGCCCATGTCGTTGCCGACCATGCCCATGCCGATCTTCTGGTCGAGGATCTTCTGCAGCTCTTCGGGCAGCGAGACGTTCTGGACCGTGATGTTCTCGAGCTTGATGCCGATCTTCTCGAACTCGGGCACCAGCTGCGCGGCCAGCGCCTGCGCAAACTGGATCTGGTTGGCCGCAAGGTCGAGAAAGGGCACGCCGCTGGAGGCAATGGCGTTGCTGATGTTCTGCAGCACCAGGCCGCGCAGCTGGCCGTCGAGGTCCGCCACGCTGTAGATGTCGCGCGTGCCGGAAATCTCGGTGTGGAACAGCTTGGCGTCGCCAATGCGGAACGAGTAGTTGCCGAAGGCGCGCAGGCGCACGGCGCCGAAGTCCTTGTCGCGGATGGTGATGGGCTGCGGCGTGCCCCACTTCTGGTCGACCTGCTGGCGCGTGCTGAAGAAGTACACGTCGCTCTTGAAAGGGGATTCGAAGAGCTTGTCCCAGTTCTTCAGGTACGTGAGCACGGGCAGCGTCTGCGTCGTGAGCTTGTACATGCCGGGGCCGAACACGTCGGCCACCTGGCCTTCGTTGACGAACACGGCCACCTGCGACTCGCGCACGGTGAGCGAGGCGCCGTTCTGGATTTCCATCTCGGCCATGGGGAAACGCCAGGCCAACGTGCCATCGCCAGTCTCGGTCCACTGGATGATGTCGATGAACTGTTTCTTGATGAAATCCATCAGGGCCATGGCCGCTCCTCGTCGAATTTTTTTACAGACTGCGCATATTGCCACATCGCCTTGACAGGCCGGCGTGCTTTCGGCAAGGCCCATGCCCCGCCATGCGGCCTATGGCGTCATGGGCCGAGGTCTACAATCGGCGCCCCCAGAAGAAGCGCCACCAGGAGCAACGGCACATGTCCGATTCGACGAACTCATCGACCCCTACGCCCGAAGACAAGCGCGCCGAGTTGCGGCGCGCCGCCCTCGAGTACCACGAGCTTCCGGTGCCGGGCAAGATTGCCATCGCCGCGACCAAGCAGATGGTGAACCAGCGCGACCTGTCGCTGGCCTATTCGCCCGGCGTGGCCGCGCCCTGCGAGGAAATCGTCAAGGACCCGGCCAACGCCTTCAAGTACACGGCGCGCGGCAACCTGGTGGCGGTGATCACCAACGGCACCGCCGTGCTGGGCCTCGGCGACATCGGCCCGCTGGCGGCCAAGCCGGTGATGGAAGGCAAGGGCGTGCTTTTCAAGAAGTTCGCCGGCGTGGACGTGTTCGACATCGAAATCGACGAAAAGGACCCCGCCAAGCTGGTCGAGGTGATCGCCGCGCTGGAGCCGACCTTCGGCGCCATCAACCTCGAAGACATCAAGGCCCCCGACTGCTTCTACGTCGAGCGCGAGCTGCGCAAGCGCATGAAGATCCCGGTGTTCCACGACGACCAGCACGGCACGGCCATTACGGTGGCCGCGGCCATGCTCAACGGCCTGAAAGTGGCGGGCAAGGACATCACCCAGGTCAAGCTGGTCACCTCCGGCGCGGGCGCCGCGGCGCTGGCCTGCCTGAACCTTCTGCTCAAGGTGGGCCTGAAGCGCGAGAACGTGTTCGTGACCGACCTGGCCGGCGTGGTCTACGAAGGCCGCGAAGAGCTTATGGACGACGACAAGCGCCAGTACATGCAGAAAACCACGGCGCGCACGCTCGCCGAGGTGATCGAAGGCGCCGACGTGTTCCTGGGCCTGTCGGCCGGCGGCGTGCTCAAGCCCGCCATGGTGGCCAAGATGGCGCCCCGCCCGGTGATCTTTGCGCTGGCCAACCCGAACCCCGAGATCTCGCCTGAAGACGCCCATGCGGTGCGTCCCGACGTGATCATGGCCACGGGCCGCACCGACTACCCGAACCAGGTCAACAACGTCCTGTGCTTCCCGTACATCTTCCGCGGTGCGCTCGACTCGGGCGCCACCACCATCACCGACGAGATGGAAATTGCCGCGGTGCACGCCATTGCCGATCTGGCGCAGGCCGAGCAGAGCGAACGGGTGGCCGCCGCCTACGTCGGCGAAAAGCTGTCTTTCGGCCCTGAATACCTCATTCCGAAGCCGTTCGATCCGCGCTTGATGATGAAGATCGCTCCGGCGGTGGCCAAGGCCGCGGCGGAGAGCGGCGTGGCCACGCGCCCCATCAAGGACATGGACGCCTACCGCGACCGCCTGCAGAGCTTCGTCTATGCCTCGGGCACCACCATGAAGCCGATCTTCGACGCCGCCAAGCGGGCGCAGAAGAAGCGCGTGGCGTACTGCGAGGGCGAGGAAGAGCGCGTCCTGCGCGCCGCGCAGATCGTGGTGGACGAAGGCATTGCCCGCCCCACGCTGATCGGCCGCCCGGCCATCATTGCTCAGCGCATCGAGAAGTTCGGCCTGCGCCTGAAGGAAGAGCTCGACTACGACATCGTCAACGTCGAGCAGGACCACCGCTACCGCGACTTCTGGCAGACCTACCACCGCATGACGGAGCGCAAGGGCCAGACGGTTCAAACCGCCAAGATCGAGATGCGCCGCCGCCTGACGCTGATCGGCGCCATGCTGCTGCACAAGGACGAGGTCGACGGCATGATCTGCGGCACCTGGGGCACCACGCTGATCCACCTGCACTACATCGACCAGGTGATCGGCAAGCGCCCCGGCGGCTGCGAAAGCACCCCGCAGGACGTGCCGGTGTACGCCTGCATGAACGGCCTGCTGCTGCCCGACCGCCAGGTGTTCCTGGTCGACACCCACGTCAACTACGACCCCTCGCCCGAGGAGCTGGCCGAAATCACGACCATGGCGGCCGAGGAAATGATGCGCTTCGGCCTCAAGCCCAAGGCCGCGCTGTTGTCGCATTCCAACTTCGGCACCAGCAACGAGCCCAGCGCGGTCAAGATGCGCAAGACGCTCGACCTGCTGCGCGTACAGGCGCCTTGGCTCGAAGTGGACGGCGAAATGCACGGCGACGTGGCGCTCGACAGCAAGCAGCGCGCGGTCGTCATGCCGCACAGTGCGCTCGCGGGCGACGCCAATCTGTTGGTTTTTCCGAACATCGATGCAGCCAATATTTCTTACAACCTGCTCAAGACCGCGGCAGGCGGAAATATCGCCATCGGCCCGGTGCTGCTCGGTGCCGCCAAACCTGTGCATATTCTCACGGCCAGCGCAACTGTTCGACGCATCGTGAACATGACAGCTTTGACTGTCGCCGACGCAAACGCGGAGCGATAAGCTCTCTGGCGAGAGTGGTTGCCCACTTAAACAGCCACCCTCCGCCCCTTCGCACTGCTCAAACTTTGGGCAGTCGCTTGCTATTTTCGCCAGCGTGGTGCACACTCGCGGGCTTGAATTTGCGGGTTAACCCCAAGGTTTGCCCGCCAATTCGGAACCCCCGCTCTTTTCTTGTGGTGCCCCATGGCGGCTTACGCCTCGATCACGTCCTCTGTCACTAAGTTTGCGCTCACCGGCTTTGTGCTGGCGGCGTTGGCGACGGGGGCCGAGGCCCGCCGCGAGTGGTTCGGCACCGGAAAGCCCGCCCAGGAATCGATCGCACTGTCCGAATTGCCGGTTCAGGGCCAGCGAACCTACGAAGCCATCCTGAGTGGCGGCCCCTTCCGATACGAAAAGGACGGCACTGTATTTGGCAATCGCGAGCGTCTTTTGCCGCCGGCGCGGCGCGGTCATTACCGCGAGTACACGGTGGCAACACCCGGCTCGCGCGATCGCGGTGCGCGGCGCATTGTCTGCGGCGGTGAACAGCGCACGACACCCGAGGCCTGCTGGTATACGGCAGACCACTACGCGAGTTTCAGACGGATTGCACCATGAGCGATGACAACGACTTGAGCGGCGCCCCGAAGCGCCCCGAAGAAATGATGATGACTATGGAAAGACCAGCGGAGATGACCTTATCCCTTCGTGCCGTACGCCCGAACATCGTGCAATCGATTCGTGCGTTCCGCGTGAACGACCTGCAGGAAGCCGCCAACGCAGCGGGCCAGCACTTCCTGTACGCCAACCTGGGCAATGCCCAGACCAAGCAGGACGTTCTCGACCTCATCGCGCAGCAGTTCACCTTTCCGGCGCACTTCGGCAAGAATTTCGACGCGCTGTACGACTGCATGACCGACCCGTTGCATAAATCGGGCCCGCAGCCCGGTTTCGTCATCGTGCTCGAGCAGATTCCGGCCAACGCCAAGTTCGACAAGGAAGCACGCGAGCAACTGCTCGACATCTTCCGCGACGCCTCCGACTACTGGGGAGACCGGAAAGTCCCGTTCCGGTGCTTCTATTCTTTTCTGTAGCCCGTTCTGCACACACCAGCCAAGCAGAACGGGCGAACGAGGCTCAGCCGAACGGCGCAGCACTCGATGGCATCGAAATCAACGGCGGCACAGCTGCCGCGGCAACCGGCACGGAGCCGGAAGGCGAAAAAATGCCGACCGACAAACTGGTCGACGTTTCTCCGCTCGCATTGCGCATGAGCAGCCCCTTCAATGCGGGCTACTGGCTGGCGGCGGCTTAAAAGCCCCGCCTCCGGCGCGAGCAAAAAAGCCCGTTTCGACGGGCTTTTTTTATTTGGGCTCGGGGGGGACGGCCTGCGCCAAGGCCACGTATTCGGCCACTGGCACTTCCTCGGCCCGGCGCTGGGCGTCGAATTCGCCCGCAAAGCCATGCTCTTCGAGCCACCTGCCCAGGGTATGCCGCATGATCTTGCGGCGCTGGCTGAAGGCGACCTGCACGATCTCACCGAGCCGCGCGGCATCGACAGCCGGCGGCTGCGCCAGCGGCACCATCCGCACCACGGCGCTGTCGACACGCGGCGGCGGATCGAAGCTCTCCGGCGGCACGAACAGCACGTTTTCCATCTCGTAGCGCCACTGCAGCATCACGCTCAGGCGGCTGTAGTCGGAAGTGGCGGGCTTGGCGACCATGCGGTCGATCACTTCCTTCTGCAGCATGAAGTGCTGGTCGGCAATCAGGTGGGCGAAGCCCAGCAGATGGAAAAGAATGGGCGTCGAGATGTTGTAGGGCAGGTTGCCGACCACGCGCAGCGGCGTCGGAAACCGGGCGGCCAGCTCGGCGAAATCGACCTTGAGCACGTCCGACTCGATCACATCGAGCTGCAGATGGTCCCGCAGGCGCTTGGCCAGGTCGCGGTCGAGCTCGACCACCGTCAGGCGTCCGAGCCGTTCGACCAGCGGCTGCGTGAGCGCCGCCAGCCCCGGACCGATCTCGACCATGGCATCGCCGGGCTGCGGTGCGATCTCGTGCACGATCGCATCGATGATGCCGCCATCGGACAGGAAATGCTGCCCGAACCGCTTCCTGGCGATATGTGCCATCAGGACTGGGGCGCCTCGCGGTATTCGACGTAGGCGCGCGCGCGCACTTCCTGCACCCAGGTGGTGAAGGCTTCCTCGACCCGCTGCTCGCGCAGCACCGCGCGTGCGGCTTCGCGCTGCTCGGCCTGCGTGAGCTTGGATTCACGGCGGCCGACCACCTGGATCAGGTGAACGCCGAAGCGCGACACCACGGGGTCGCTGATCTGGCCCGGTGCGAGCCGGTCCATGGCTTCTTCGAACTCGGGCACGAACTGGCCCGGGCGCGACCAGCCGAGGTCGCCGCCTTCCTTGGCGCTGGCGTCCTGCGAGTTGTCGCGCGCCAGGCCGGCAAAGTCGGCCGAGCCGGCTTGCACGCGGCGCTTGAACTCGGCCAGCTGCGCCACAGCCTGCGCGGTGGTGCGCTTGGGATCGTTGAGCAGCAGGATATGGCGCACCTGGGTTTGCGTAACGGTCGCGTCTGTGGCGCCCAGCTGGGCCTTGGCCAGCACCTTCAGCACATGAAAGCCCGCGCCCGAGCGGATGGGGCCCGCAATGCCGTTGACCGGCACCGACTGGGTCGCTTCGACGAACAGCGTCGGATAGCGGTCGGCGGTGCGCATGCCGATGGCGCCGCCGTTGGCGCGATCGGGCGAATCGGAGTTTTCCTGCACCAGCTTGGCGAAGTCTTCGCCCGAGCGGGCACGCTGCGCGAGCCCCTGCGCCTTCTGCTGCAGCGTGGCAACCTGCGCATCGGTGGCGTTCTCGGGCACTGCGACGAGCAGCTGCGCGAGATTGATGTTCTGCAGGGCCGCGGCCTTGGTGGGCGAGTTGCGCTGGTCGCGCAGGTATTCGTCGGCTTCGGAATCGCTGACCTTGACCTTCGATTCGACTTCGCGGTCGCGCAGGCGCGTGAGCAGCAGCTGGTCGCGCAGGTCGTTGCGGAACTGGCGAGGCGTGATGCCTTCGGCCGCGACACGGCGGCGCAGTTCTTCGAGGCTGAGCTCGTTCTGGCGCGCCACGGTCTGCTCGGCCTGGTCGATCGCCACGTCGTCCACCTTGATGCCGTTTTCCTTCGCCAGCTGGAGCTGCGCGCGCTCGGAGATCAGGCGCTCGAGCACAAGGCGTGTGAGTTCAGCGCGGGGCACGCGCTCGGCCTCCGGGTTTTCGCGGACCAGGCGCGTGACGCGCGTCTGCACCTCGGTGTTGGTGATGGGCTCGGAATTGACCAGCGCAACGATGTACTCGGCCGAGCGCTGCACGGGCGCCGCAGCGGGAGGGGCAGCACTGCGCTGCACCGGAGGCGCAAGGCGCGGCCCCGCGCGCATGATGTCCGTGATGCCGCCGCCGGAACGCAGGCCCTGCGCGCCCGACGTTGCGGCCAGCGCCGCAAGGCAGCTCAGGGTAAGGATGGAACGGATGTGTTTCATGGCGTTGCTCAATCGTCTCAGTCGTAATTGGTGAAGCGGCTCGGTGCCTCGGTGGGCTCGCGAAGGGGCTGGTAGCGCTGGATGTTTTGCCGCAGGGCCTGCATGGGACTCGATCCGATGCTGGAAAATCCGACGAATTCAAGCTGGAACATGATGCGGGTGTTGGCCGTGACCTGCCCGGTGGTCACGCGCTGCAGCACCACGCGGCCGATCCAGCAGCAGCCGTCGTACTCGAAACCGAGCACGCCGTCCGTGAGTTTCTTGTCCTGCAGGCTGTAGTTGAGCCGGCCCACCGCATACCAGCGGCCGCCACCCTGGCCCTTGCCCGGACCGAGGTCCTTGCCCTTGTCGCCCCACAGGTCGTTGAGCGGCCATTGCCAGCCCACGTCGATCGACTTGTTGCCGTCGGTGGCGGTCGGGGTACTGGGCGCCTGGTAGCGGAATGCGGCGCTGAGGTTGTGATATGGCTCGGGGTTGTAGCGCGCGCTGATGGCCGAGCGCGTGGACCTTTGCGTGTCGGGGTTGTACTGCACGACGGTGTCCAGGCTCCACTTGGGCGTCCAGTTGATCTGCGCGCCCACCAGCAGGTCGCTCGCGCGGTCGGTGACAGGCACGCCGCCCGGCAGCGTGACCTTCTGGTCGCTGAAGCGCAGCCGCTGCGCAATGCCGAAGCGCGCCGCCTCGACGCCGGTGGCGGGGTCGATCAGGCGGGACGTCACGCCGAGCGTGAGCGTGTTGGTGTCGGAGATGCGGTCGTTGCCCGAGAACGCGTTCTCGGTATAGATGGTCGCAAAGCTGAAATCGTTGGCCGCCGAATCGTAGTTCGGCAGCATGCTCTGGTTGCGGTACGGCGTGTAGACGTAGTAAGCGCGCGGCTCCAGCGTCTGGCGGAAGGCACGGCCGAAGTAGTTCGCATCGCGCTCGAAGATCAGCCCGCTGTCGAGGCTGAAGGTCGGCACCGTCCGGCTGCTCGACGTCGGGAAAAAGTACAGCGAGTTCGGGTTGTAGGGCACGCCGTTGACGTACGTGATTCCGTTGACGGTGAGCTTCGGAACGTCCGCCTGCGGCAGGTAGTAGTTGTACGAAGTCGCATGGAGCTGCAGCTTCGGAATGATGAAGGAGCTCGGCGTGATGAACGGGCGGCTGATGGTTGCCTGCGCGAAGGCGCGGTCCCCGTCGGGCTGCGACTGCTGGTTGACGTCGAAGCCGGGCTGGCCGCTCAGGATGCTGTTGACCCGGAAGCGCGTGTAGTCGAGGTTGAGCCCCACGTCGAAGCCGTGCCAGTCGTACTTGGCATAGTTCGCGGTGATCTGCGGCATCCGGTCGTACGACGGCACGATCGGCGAGAGGTTGTATTGCAGCGTCTGGTAGCGCGTGGTGCGCAGAATGCCGCTCCAGTCGTCCTTGGCCCAGTTGAGCGACGCTTCGTTCGGCAGCTGGCGCTGCGCCAGCGTGGGCGTGCGCGTGAAGTCGCGCCAGTAGTCGTCGTCGCTGACCCGGTTGATGTTGATGTTGGCCGACAGCGAATCCAGGCCCAGCGCCTTGGCATTGAACTCCTGGTGATGGGTGCCCCAGATGCCCCAGCGCTTGCTGCTGTTGGGCGCCGCGGTCAGGTCCTTGGCCTGGATTTCTCCGTTGGCCAGCTGCTGGAGCTGGCTGGCGCGCAGCTCGTTGTAGCGCTGGCCCACCAGGCGGTCGCTGCCCATGAAGTCGAGGCGGATGGTGCCGTTGTACCCCTTCTCGAGATAGCGGAATTCCGAGCCCAGATTGAGCCCCCGCTTGCTCATCAGCGTGGGCGTGAACGTGGCATCCCGGTTGGGTGCGATGTTCCAGTAGTACGGCTGCGAAATCTCGATGCCGTTGGTGTTGTCGATGCCGATCGTCGGCGGCAAGAGGCCGCTCTTGCGCTCGCTGGACAGCGGAAAGCTCACGCTCGGCAGCGGCGGCGTGCTGATGCCCATGAAGCTCAGCCGCGCATTGGTGGCCACGCCGATGTTTTCCTCGGTGTCCGTGGTCATGGTGGCCGCGGTCAGCAGCCAGGCGGGCATCCAGCCCGGGTAGTCTTCGCGGCGGCAGGTGGTGTAGGTGGCGGTTCGGGCCACCGACACGCTGCTGTCGACGAAATCGATGCGCTGCGCCTCGCCGTGCCCGCCGGTGGCAAGAAAGCTGTAGCGCACGTTGTTGAAGAAGCCCTCGAAGGTCTCGAGCTTGAGTTCGAGCTCGGGGCCTTCGTACACGTTGCCGGCCTGGTTCACCCGCACGTTGCCGCGCGCCTTGGCGCGGTCGTCGGGCTGGTAGTACTCGAGCCGGTCGGCGGTGATGGCGACTTCGCCGCGCCGCAAGGTGGCGTTGCCCTCGACCACGGTTTCGAGGTCCTGGCGGCCCGACAGGCGATCCCCGGTGATCAGGCTCGGCAGTTGGCTGCGCTCCGCGGGGGGCAGTGTTTCAGTCAGTTGCGGCGTGCGCTTGAGCACCAGCGGGCCGTCGAGGCCGCCCGCCGGCTGCGCGGAGGCGCCGTGCGCGTGCAGCAGCGCCAGCGACAGCAACGCCAACGGCAGCGGCGGGCCGGAACGCCGCAAGGCAGCAGCACGTCGGCTCATCAAGCGCCCCGCCGCATCGTTCCGGAGAAGGACCGCAGTCTCCCCAAGGAGGGCTGCGAGTGCACAAGGTGCCAAACGTGGGAGCTTTGGATCGTAGGCATCGGTCAGGAACGAAGGATCGTCGGGAGGACGGCGCGGCAGGCCGGCAGGTTGCAGGGGCCGGCGGCAACTCTGTTCGACCAGGGAGGACCGCAGGAGTTGCCGCGCCAGGCGGATTTGTAGAATCGATTATCCATGACAGCACCCCCGTCCCCGGCCACCGAGCCCGCACCCCCTGCCAACCCCATTCTGTGGGCCGATCCGCAGCGCGCCGCGGTGTTCGAAGGCTGGCTGGCCGGCATTGCCGCCGCGCACCGCCTGCTGCCCGGCACCGTGCGCCTCGCATCGGCCGATGCGAGCTTCCGGCGCTACTTCCGCGTCGACGCCGCTGAGGCCGCTGGCACCCGCATCGTGATGGATGCGCCGCCCGACAAGGAGAACAGCGAGCCGTTCGTGCAGGTCGCCCGCCTGATGGCCGAAGCCGGCGTCACGGCGCCGCGGGTGCTCGAATGGGACCGGCCGAACGGTTTTCTATTGCTCGACGATCTCGGCCACCAGACCATGCTCGACGTGATCGATCCGGCCCAGCCGGACGCGAGCCGTCCGCTCTACGACCAGGCGATCGACGCGCTGATCCGCTGGCAACTGGCGTCCAGGCCGGGCGTGCTGCCGCCGTACGACAGGGCGCTGCTCGAGCGGGAACTGGCGCTTTTTCCCGAGTGGTACATCGGCCGCCATCGCGGCATTGCCGTCGAGGGCCAACTCAAGGAGCGGCTCGATCGCAGCTTCAAGCTCATCGTCGAGAGCAACCTGGCCTCGCGAAGCGTTTATGTGCACCGCGACTTCATGCCGCGCAACCTGATGGTCCGCAATGATGCAGACCTCGGCGTGCTCGACTTCCAGGACGCGGTCTACGGCCCCATCACCTACGACATCGCCAGCCTGATGCGCGACGCCTTCCTGAGCTGGGACGAAGAATTCGTGCTCGACATCACGATCCGCTACTGGGAGGCCGCCCGCAAGGCCAAGCTGCCGGTCGATCCGGATTTCGGCGCTTTCTATCGTTCCGTCGAATGGATGGGCCTGCAGCGCCACCTCAAGGTCGCCGGCATCTTCGCCCGCCTGACGCTGCGCGACGGCAAGCCGCGCTACCTGGCCGACACGCCGCGCTTCATTGCCTACATCCGCTCCACGGCCAGCCGCTACATGGAGCTGACCCCGCTGCTGCGTGTGATCGACGAAATCGAAGGCAGCTCGGCCATCACCGGCTTTGCCTACGGCAGGGTCTAGATGCCCCGCTTTCACTGCCCGGTGCCGCTGGCCGCCGGCGTCACACTGGCCCTGCCGCCCGGCGCCGCGCGCCACGTGCAGGTGCTGCGGATGCAACCCGGCGATGAACTCACGCTGTTCAACGGTTCCGGCGGCGAATACGCGGCCACGGTCGAGCGCATGGGGCGCAGCGACGTTTCCGTCACGGTCGGCGTCCACACGCCGGCGGAGCGCGAAGCTGCGCGCGCGGTGCATCTCGCGGTCGGCATGCCGGCCAACGAACGCATGGACTGGCTGGTCGAAAAGGCCACCGAACTGGGCGTCGCGAGCATCCAGCCCCTGGCGACCGCCCACGGCGTGCTGCGCCTTTCGGGCGAGCGTGCCGAGAAGAAGAGGGCGCATTGGGAAGCGATTGCTATTGCGGCGTGCGAGCAGTGCGGCCGCAACCGCGTGCCGGTGATTCATCCAGTGCGGTCTTTCTCGAGCCCCTCGGCGTGGATCGACGCAGCGGTAGGCAAAGAGGCGCTGCGCCTCATCCTGAGCCTTGCCGAAGGCACGCGCCGCCTGGCCGACGCCATTGAGTCGGCTCCGGCCGATCGAAGCGTGCTGGTGCTGAGCGGTCCCGAAGGCGGTCTGAGCGCCGCTGAGGAACAAGAAGCGCTCGCGTGCGGCTTTGCGCCGGTCACGCTCGGGCCCCGCGTGCTGCGCGCGGAAACCGCGGCACTCGCCGCGCTGGTATCGCTGGCCGGTCACTAGGCCAGCCCGCCCCGGGATGCAAGTTGCGGAACAATGCTTGCTTCACCCATTCATCACAACCAGAGAAGGATCTTCACGTCATGCTTCGCTCGCCACGCGCGCTCCGATTTGCGCCCCTCGCTCCCCTTGTGCTGGCCATGCTCTTCGCCACCCAGGGTGCGCAGGCTCAGAACACCGCCGTGGCGCCCACGCCCGCGCAAGTCGCTCCCGAGGTGGACAAGGTCTTTACCCAGCTGACGGCGGCACCTTCGATCCAGAAGCTGCTCGACGCAGTCAAGGCCGACCATGACCGCTCGATCGAAGACCTGAAGATGCTGACCGAGATCGAGGCGCCTCCGTTCAAGGAACAGAAGCGCGCTGAAGCTTTTCTCGCGCGCATGAAGGCTCTTGGCCTCACCGACGCGAAGATCGATGCCGAAGGCAACGTGATCGGCCTGCGCAAGGGCACCGGCAACGGCCCCAAGCTGCTCGTTTCGGCCCATCTCGACACCGTGTTTCCCGCCGGCACCGATGTGAAAGTGAAGGAGCGCGACGGCAAGCTGCATGCGCCCGGCATCGCGGACGACACGCGCGGCCTGTCGGTGCTGCTGTCGTGGCTCAAGGTGCTCAACGACAACAAGGTGCAGACGGTCGGCGACCTCCTGTTCGTCGCCAATGTCGGCGAGGAAGAACTCGGCAACCTGCGCGGCATGAAGGCCATCTTCCGCGACAACCTGGACATCGACGGCATGGTGGGGCTGGAGCCTTCGCCCGACGGCAACGTGCTGATTCTCGGCACCGCGAGCCACCGCTATGAAGTCACGTTCAAGGGACCGGGCGGCCACAGCTTTGCCGCCTTCGGTCAGGTGCCCAGCGCCATCCACGGCATGGGCCGCGCCATTGCCAAGATCGCGGAAGTGCGCACGCCCAGCTTCCCAAAGACGACCTTCACGGTCGGCACCGTGGGCGGCGGCACGTCGGTGAACACCATTGCACCCGACGCTCGCATGGCAATCGACATTCGCTCGGACGACATGGCGTCGCTGCTCGAAACCGAGAAGAAGATTCTTGCGGCCATCGACGAGGCCGTGGCCGAGGAAAACAAGCGCTGGAACGTGTCCACGCTGAGCGCCAGCAACAAGCTGATCGGCGACCGTCCCGGCGGCCGCACGCCGTCCGACTCGGTGATCGTGGAGGCGGCCATCCGCTCGAACACCGCCTTCGGCCACAAGACGCTGCTGCGCGGCGGTAGCACCGATGCCAACGTGCCGATGTCGTACGGCATTCCGGCCATCATCATCGGCGGCGGCGGCAAGTCCACCGGCTTTCATGCCTTGAGCGAATCGATCGACGTGACAGACGCATGGAAAGGCGCGCAGAATTCGCTCGTGACTGTGCTCGGCCTGGTCGGCGTGCAAGGGGTCAGCCCCGCATTGCTGCCGAAGCGCGCGGCGCGCACCAAGTAATTTGTCACACTGCGCGCTCGAAAGTGGGCAACCCCTTTCGCGCGCAGCCCATCGCGCTGGCGACAATGCCGGCAGTTCTGTCACACACCAAGGAAACGTCCATGGGAATGCTCGATTCGGTACTCGGCCAAGTGCTGGGAGGCGCTGCCCAACAGCAGCAGCCGCAAGGCGGCGGTATCGGCGGCTTGGGAGATCTCGGCGGCCTGGCCGGCGCGCTGGGCGGCCTGCTCGCCAACAATGGCGGCCAGGGTGGCCTGGGAGGGCTGGTCTCGAAATTCGAGCAGGCCGGCATGGGCGACGTCATCGGCTCATGGATTGGCAAGGGAGAAAACCAGCCAGTTTCCGGCGGGCAGCTGCAAGACGCGTTGGGCAGCGACACCATCGCCAGCATCGCTTCCAAGCTCGGCATCAATGCGCAAACGCTGCTGCCCATGCTGGCTGCCATGTTGCCCACCCTCATCGACCAGCTCACGCCGCAAGGCAAGGTGCCGGAGCAAGGCCTGGACACGCCGAACGATCTCCTGGGTTCGCTAAGCAGCCTGCTGCAGAACAAGCAGCTGTAAGCCAATTTGCTCATAGAAGTTCCGGCGCCCACGAGGGCGCTTTTTTTTGGCTGCCGCATTTCGACTGGCGCATCCGCGGCGAATCACGTAGAACCTCAAGCCTTCATGCCGCAACCTGCTTCCACCTTCTTCCGATGAACCGCAACCTCTGGCTGCTTGCCATCTGCCAGGGCTTGTTCCTGACCAACAACGTCACGTTCATTGCCATCAACGGCTTGGTGGGCCTGAGCATTGCGCCGCGCGGCTGGATGGCCACGCTGCCGATCATGGGCTACGTGGTGGGTGGTGCGCTGACCACCGGGCTGGTGGCACGCACGCAGCAACGCTTCGGCCGGCGCGGGTCGTTCCAGATCGGCCTGGCCGTCGGGCTCGGGTCGGCCCTGCTGTGCGCATTCGCGGTGATTTCGAAGAACTTCTGGCTGCTGTGCTTTGCCACGGTGGTGGCCGGCTACTACAACGCCAACGCCGGCCTCTACCGCTTTGCAGCCGCCGAACTCGCGGCACCGGCGTGGCGCGAGAAGGCGGTGTCGCTGGTGATGGCCGGCGGACTGATCGGCGCCGTGGCGGGGCCCAACCTCGCCACGGCCACGCGCGAAGTGTTCGCCGTGCCGTTCGCGGGGGCCTACATTGCGCTGGCGGCGGTGGCGTTGCTGTCGATGGCGGTCATGCGCTTCATTGAATTTCCACCCCCGCTCACGCGCCAGCAGGCGATGGGTGGAAGGACGTTGTCGCAGCTCATCCGCCAGCCGGTGTTCGTCGTGTCGGCCGCGGCGGGTGCATTGGGCTTTGGCGTGATGAACCTGCTGATGGCCGCCACACCCATTGCGATGCAGATCTGCAGCCTGCCTTTCTCCGATGCCGCGCTGGTGCTCGAATGGCACGTGATCGGCATGTTCGCGCCCGGCTTCTTCACCGGCCACCTGATCCGCCGCTTCGGTGCGCTGCCGGTGATGGGCGTGGGAGTTGCACTCAACTTCGGCTGCATTGCCGTCGCGCTCTCGGGTGTGGAGCTTCAGCACTTTCTCGTGGCGCTGTGTCTGCTGGGCGTGGGCTGGAACTTCCTGTTCACCGGCAGCACCACGCTTTCGCTCACCGCCTACACGGCGGAAGAACGAGACCGGGCACAGGGTGCACTCAACTTCTGTGTGTTCGCAACGGTGGCGCTGACCTCGTTCGCCTCGGGCGTGCTGGTCACGACGCAGGGCTGGCAGCTGTTGAACTACGGTTCGCTGGTGCCGGTGGTGCTCACGGGCGCGGGGCTGCTGTGGCTCGCAAAGTCTCGCCGGCGCGAGGCCGCCGCAAACGCCTGAACCCCGCTCAGCGGGGCGGAAAGCGCATGTCGACCCACTGCTGCAGCGCGGCGAACACGGGCCCGGCATCGAGGTCGTTGAATATCTCGTGGTACATGGCTTCGAAGCAATGCGCCTCGAGCATGCCACCGGCCGCGGCTGCCGCGGCAAAGGCACGGCTGGCGGCCGGCCTCACGAGATGATCGTCGCCCGCATACATCAACAGCGTGGGCACGGGCCAATGCGGCGCGGCCTGCTGGATGGCCGCCCCTTCGTGCGCGAGAAAACGCGCCAGCCGGCTGCCGATGCGGTCGTGCGTGAGCGGATCAGCGCGGTAGGCCCGCACGACGGCCGGGTCGTGCGAAAGAAATTTGTCGTCGAGCCCGTTGCCGACACGCAGGTTCGGCGCAATGCGCGGCAGCACCGCGAGCAGCGCCTTTTGTAGAGCGCTCAGGCCGGGATCGAACCCCGGGGACGACAGCACCAGCCCATCGACCGGCCGCACGCTGCGCGACACCAGGCTGGCCGCGACCAGCCCGCCCAGGCTGTGGCCCAGCAGCACCAATGGTAGGCCGGCGTTCTCGCGGCGAGCGTCGTCGATGACCAGCGCAAGATCTTCGACCAGCCGCAGCTCGCCCGGCAAACCGCCGCGTGCGCCCGACGATTCGCCGTGGCCGTGGTGGTCGTATGCCCACACCGCGAAATTCCATTCACGCAGGCGCGCGGCAAGCTGCGTATAGCGTCCAGCATGCTCGCCAAGCCCGTGCACCAGGACCACCACCGCACGCGGCGCGCCGGCTGCAGGAAGGCGGCGCAGCGCCAGCGTCTCGCCGTCCGGCGTGGACAGTGAAACGCGCTGCGGCGCAGTTCCGCTCAAGCGGCGGCCGGCTCCGCGGCGGCGGTGCGGTGCGCAGCCGGCAAGGCCGCAATCACTTCGGCCACGGCGGCCGTCAGCTTCTTGGCATAGGGCACATGCAGGAACTCGTTGGGGCCGTGCGCATTGCTCTTCGGGCCGAGCACGCCGCAGACCATCATCTGCGCCTTGGGGAAGCCGGCGCTCAGCATGTTCATCAGCGGAATGGTCCCGCCCTGGCCGATATAGCCGCACGACGCGCCGAAGTGCGCCTGCGAAGCCTTGTTGAGCGCGTCTTCGAACCAGGGCGTGATCGTCGGCGCATTCCAGCCGGTGGCGCCGCCGCCGCTTTCGAAGGTGACACGCGCCTGGTAGGGCGCGTTGTCCTCGAGCAGCGCCTTCAGCTTCTGCACCGCCTCGGCCGCATCGACCAATGGCGGCAGGCGCAGCGAGAGCTTGAACGCGGTATAGGGGCGCAGCACGTTGCCCGCATCCTTCAGCGCCGGAAAGCCTTCGGCGCCGGTGACCGACAGCGTAGGCTTCCAGGTCCGGTTGAGCAGCGCCTCGACCGGGTCGGTGGTGGTCGGCAGCGCGAACATGGTCGAGCCGCCGCAGTCGTAGTGCGCCCAAGGAAAGCGCTTGTAGACCTCTTCGCCAAGGATGGCGGCGGTGGCCTTGGCCTGCGCCAGGCGGTCGGCCGGCACTTCGCAATGGAAACTGGCGGGCAGCAGGCGGCCGGTGACGCTGTCTTCGAGCCGGTCGAGCACCTGCCGCATGATGCGGAAGCTCGAGGGCACCAGGCCCGACGCATCGCCGGAGTGAATGCCCTCGGTCAGCACCTCGACCTTGAGCGTGCCGCTGGCCATGCCGCGCAGCGACGTGGTGAGCCACAGCTGGTCGTAGTTGCCGGCGCCGGAGTCGAGGCAGATCACCAGTTCCACATTGCCGAGGCGCGGGCGCAGCGCATCGACGTACGGCAGCAGGTCGTAGGAGCCGCTTTCCTCGCAGGTTTCGATGATGCCCACGATGCGCGGATGGGCCGCGCCCTGGTTCTTCAATGCCTGCAGCGCGGCAACGCTGGCGTAGACCGCATAGCCGTCGTCGGCGCCGCCGCGGCCGTAGAGCAGGCCGTTCTCGTACTTGGGCGTCCAGGGCCCGAGGTCGTTGCGCCAGCCGGTGAATTCGGGCTGCTTGTCGAGGTGGCCGTACATCAGCACGGTTTCGCTCATGTCGGTGCCGGTGGCCGGCACTTCGAAGAACAGCACCGGCGTGCGGCCTTCGAGCCGCACGATTTCCAGCTTCAGGCCTTCGACCTTCTGCGCCTCGACCCAGGCGGCCGCGTTGCGCAGCACCGTTTCCAGGTAGCCGTTGGCCGACCAGTCCTTGTCGAAGCCCGGCGACTTGGCGGGAATGGCGATGTAGTCGGTGAGCTGCCTGACGATGTCGCCGTCCCATTGGGCGGTGACATCGGAGAGGGCGCGCTCGGCGTCGAGCGTTCCGGCGGGCATTTCGCGGTGCAGGGGGGCGTTCATCGGTGGGTTCTCCGCGGGGGTGACGAAAAATCGCATTTTGCGCCTCGCCGCAACCCCGCGTAGAGTGCGGCGTTCTCAACCCGGAGCGCAATGTGAGCAAGGCAACATCGACTCGGACGCAGGCGAATATCAAGGTGGGCATCGGCGGCTGGACCTACGAGCCCTGGCGGGACAACTTCTACCCCAAGGGGCTAGCGCACGCAAAGGAGCTGCGCTATGCGAGCCGCAAGGTCAGCGCCATCGAGATCAACGGCACCTACTACAGCACCTTCAAGCCAGAGACTTTTCGCAAGTGGCACGACGAGGTGCCCGACGACTTCATGTTCTCGATGAAAGCCTCGCGCTTTTCGACCAACCGCAAGGTGCTGGCCACCGCGGAAGACTCGATCAAGCGCTTCATCGACAGCGGCGTGAGCGAGCTGGGCGACAAGCTCGGGCCGATCGTCTGGCAGTTCATGCCCACCAAGCAGTTCGATGCCGAAGACTTCGAGGCCTTTCTGGAGCTGCTGCCCAAGAAGGAGGGCAGCCGCGTGCTGCGCCACGTGATGGACGTGCGGCATGAGAGCTTCATCACGCCCACCTACCGGGCGCTCGCGAAGAAGCACAAGGTGTCGACCGTGTTCACCGACGCCGACAAGTTTCCGTCGTTCGAGGAGCCCGAGGGCGACTTCGCCTACGCACGGCTCATGATGGCCGACGCCAAGCTCAAGACCGGCTATGCGCCGAAAGCGCTCGACAGCTGGGCCGAGCGTGCGCAGCAATGGGCCGAAACGCCCAAGAAGCGCGACGTGTTCGTCTATTTCATCAACGGCGCCAAAGAAAAAGCACCGGCCGCGGCCGGTGCCTTGCTGGAGCGCCTGGGTTGGAAGCCGCCCGAAGAGGCGGCCTGACAGCTAGGAGTCAGATATGGATCAGGTGGCCGATTGCAGCGACTGCTTGGCGCCGAAGCTGATTTCGCCCGAGAGCTGGCCGCCTTCTTCGATCACGATCTTGCCGTAGCGGATCTTGCCGGTGACCTTGCCGGTCGAATGGATCACGAGCTTTTCGCGCACCGTGAGGCTGCCGTCGAAAATGCCGCGGATTTCGGCAATGTCGATTTCGGCCGAGCCCTTGAATTCGCCCTGCTCGGCGATCTGCATCAGGCGCGAGTCCATGGTGGCCTCGACAAGGCCTTCGACCACGAGCGTGTCGCAATCGGTGATCTCGACGCCCTTGAGCTTGATGTTGGGGCCGACGGTGAGCTTGCTGCCGCCTTCCTTGGCGGCGGGAGCGGCCGCCGGAGCCAGGCCGCCTTGCTGTGCGGTGAGGGAAGAAGGGTTGACGGGCGAACCCGAGAGATTGGTACCCGAGCCCACCAGCGGCGCGGGGCGGGAGGTCAACGAGTCGGTGTCACGATCACGCTTGCCGAAAAATGGGGACTGTGTAGCCAAAGGGGAGCTCCTCAACAAAGGGGCTATCGTAAGAACCACTCCACGGCCTGCGGCACTTCATTGCGCAAGAAACGTAACTGAATAAATCCCGCCGCATTGGACAATGCCCCCTTCCGTGACCTCCTGGCTCGCAAGATGACCCGATCGAACACCGCTCCCGCTGCCCGGACCCTGGCTATCTCCTCGACCATCGACGCGCGCTTCGACAAGCCGGCAAGCGGCTGGCGGCGCCGCTTGTTCACCGTGATCTTCGAGGCCGACACGCGCGCCGGTCTGCTCTTCGACCTGGCGCTGATCGCCGTCATCGTGACCAGCGTGCTGGTGGTCATTCTGGACAGCGTGCAGTCGATCCGCGACCAGTGGCGGCCTCTGTTCAATGCGTTCGAATGGGGCTTCACCATTCTCTTCACGCTCGAATACATCGCGCGGCTCGCCTGCGTGAACAAGCCGATGCGCTATGCGCTGAGCTTCTATGGAGTGATCGACCTGCTCGCGCTGCTGCCAACGTACCTGGTGGCGTTTGCGCCCGAGCTCGCCTACCTCATCGATGTGCGCGTGCTGCGGCTTTTGCGTGTGTTCCGCATCTTCAAGCTGTCGCGCTACTCGGTGGAATACCGCGCGCTGGTCTCTGCCGTGGCCGCCAGCCGCCGGAAGATCACGGTGTTCGTCGGCTTTGTGATGCTGGTGGTGCTGGTGATGGGCACGCTGATGTACGTGGTCGAAGGCCCGGTGCACGGCTTCACCAGCATTCCGGTAGCGATCTACTGGGCCATCTCGACCATGGCTACCGTGGGTTTCGGCGACCTGGTGCCCAAGACCGATCTCGGCCGCGCCATTGCCTCCGTGATGATGCTGCTGGGCTGGGGCGTGCTGGCGGTGCCGACGGGCATCGTCACTGCCGAGATGGCGCGGCGCGGTCCGGGCGACGATGAGGCGCCGGTGGCGTTCGCGCCGCGGGGCGTGCTGGCGATGACGGCGCCCTCGGCGCCAGCGGTTCCCGCGCGGCGGCTTACGCCTGCTGCCAGACGGCGCGCCCTTGCGCAGCATCGTCGAGGCGGGCGATGAAGGCGTTCGCGTCGGGCTCGGGCAGCGCGAACGTGAAGTCCACCGCATCGCCGTGCCGCACGTCCACCAGCGCGGCGCCGTCCGCCGCGGCAATCTCGCGCCGCACGAGTCCTTCGAGCGCATAGGGCACGGTGCATTGCAGCAGCCGCTGGCGCACCAGCGGGACCAGCGTTGCGCCGACACAAGCCTGCGCAACCGCATCGGTGTAGGCCCGCACGAGACCGCCCGCGCCCAGCTTGATGCCGCCGAAGTACCGGACCACGGTGGCGAGCACGCCCTCGAGTTGCTGATGCCGCAGCACCTCGAGCATCGGCCGTCCGGCCGTGCCGCCCGGCTCGCCGTCGTCGTTGGCCGCCGATTGGCCGCCTGCCATCAACGCCCAGCAGACATGCGCCGCGGCAGGGTGTTCGTTGCGCAGCGCCGCCACCACGGCGAGCGCAGCGGCGCGGTCGGCCACGGGCTGCACGCAACCGATGAAGCGGCTCTTCTTGACCAGCAGGTCGCTGTGCGCCGGTTGCGAGAGCGTGAAGCTCATGGGGCCGCCGTGTTCGTTCTTGCGAGGCGCGAAAGCGCTCAGCGCTCCCGCTCGAACTTGAACACCGCCGTGCTCGCGCGCGCATTGGGCAGCCAGCGCACGCTGCGGCCTTCCTGCACGCCGAACGCGTCGAGCACGCGCAGGCTGTTCTTTTGCGCCAGCACTTCAAAGTCCTTGAACGTGCCGACGCGGATGTTGGGCGTGTCGTACCACTGGTAGGGCAGGCGGCGCGTCACCGGCATGCGGCCGCGCGCAATGCTGATGCGGTTGGGCCAATGCGCAAAGTTGGGGAAGGCCACGATGCCGATGCGGCCCACGCGCGCGGTTTCGCGCAGCATGACCTCGGCATTGCGCAGGTGCTGCAGCGTGTCGATCTGCAGCACCACGTCGAAGGTGGCGTCGTCGAACACCGCCAAGCCCTCGTCGAGGTTCAGCTGGATCACGTCGACGCCGCGGCGAATGCACTGCAGCACGTTGCCATCGGCAATTTCCACGCCGTAGCCCGTGCAGCCGCGCTCGCGCTGCAGCAGGTCGAGCAGGGCACCGTCGCCGCAGCCGAGGTCGAGCACGCGCGCGCCCTCGGGCACCAGGTTGGCGATGAGGCGCTGGGTTTCGATATCGCTCATTGGGCGGCACTCCCTTCAGCCTCGGTTTCGAGGGCCACGCGCTCGAAATAGGACCGCACCACGCCCATATAGCGCACGTCGTCGAGCAGAAACGCGTCGTGCCCGTGCGGCGCATCGATTTCGGCGTAGCTCACGTTGCGGCGGTTATCGAGCAGCGCCTTCACCAGTTCGCGGCTGCGTGCCGGCGAAAAGCGCCAGTCGGTCTTGAAGCTCACGAGCAAAAACTTGGCGGTGGCCTTCGCAAGCGCAGCGCTGAGGTTCCCGCCGTGCGCGCGTGCCGGGTCGAAGTAGTCGAGCGCGCGCGTGATCAGGAGGTAGGTGTTGGCATCGAAGTACTCGCTGAACTTGTCGCCCTGGTAGCGCAGGTAGCTTTCGATCTGGAACTCGATTTCCTGCGTGGAGTATCGGTAGTCCTGCGCTGCCTCGCCTTCGACCGCGCTGCGCAGGATGCGTCCGAACTTCTCGTTCATGACGTCGTCGCTCAGGTAGGTGATGTGGCCGATCATTCGCGCAATGCGCAGGCCCCGCTTCGGAATGACGCCGTGCTCGTAGAAGTGGCCGCCATGGAAGTCGGGGTCGGTGACAATGGCACGTCGCGCCACTTCGTTGAAGGCAATGTTCTCGGCCGTGAGGTTGGGCGCGCTGGCCACCACCACGGCGTGGCGCACGCGGTCCGGGTACTGCAGCGTCCACGACAGCGCCTGCATGCCGCCGAGGCTGCCACCCATCACGGCCGCAAGCGTGCGAATGCCGAGCGCGTCGAGCAGCACGGCCTGGGCGTCGACCCAGTCCTCGACCGTGACCACCGGAAAATCGGCGCCGTAGATGCGCCCCGTGGCCGGATTGGTGTGCATCGGACCCGTCGAGCCGAAGCAGGAGCCGAGGTTGTTCACGCCGATCACGAAGAAGCGGTTGGTGTCGACCGGCTTGCCCGGGCCCACCATGTTGTCCCACCAGCCTTCGGACTTGGCCTGGCCTTCGTAGACGCCGGCGACATGGTGCGAGGCATTGAGCGCATGGCACACCAGCACCGCATTGCTGCGCTCGGCATTCAGGGTGCCGTAGGTTTCGTAGGCGAGCGTGTAGCTGCCGAGCGACGCGCCGCTGCGCAGGGCCAGCGGGCCCGCGAACTGCATCGACTGCGCAGAGACGACCAAAGAAGTTGACGACATCAATAAAAAACCCGGCCTCGCCAAAAACGAGCCGGGTTGTTCGCCAACTGACTGTCTTTAGCTGAATTTATAAAGCGCCCGCAAGCTGAAGCAAATCGGCGCAGCCGGCAGTATATCGCTCTGCTGCATTACCAGCCGATGATCATCACGATGCCGAGCACCAGGAAGATCGCCGCCGAGATGCCGTGCACGAGCGTGATCGGCACGCGCTTCACCAGCTTGTCGCCCAGCCAGACCACGGGCGCATTGGCCAGCATCATGCCGAGCGTGGTGCCCGTGACCACCCAGATGTAGGCGTCGGTGAACCGGGCGGCGAGCATGACGGTGGCGATCTGGGTCTTGTCGCCCATTTCAGCCAGGAAGAACGCAATGAGCGTGGTGCCGAATACCCCGTAGTGCGACGCCGCGGGCGCGTCGTCTTCGTCGAGCTTGTCCGGAATCAGCATCCAGGCAGCCATGGCGATGAACGAGCCGCCCAGGATCCAGCGCAGCACGTCGGGGCCGAGCCAGTGTGTGATCCAGTTGCCGACGGCGCCGGCCAGGGCATGGTTGACGATGGTGGCAACGAAGATCCCGAGCACGATCGGCCAGGGCTTTCTGAAGCGGGCAGCCAGCAGCAGGGCCAGCAACTGGGTCTTGTCGCCCATTTCGGCGAGCGCGACCACGCCGGTTGCAACGAGAAAAGCTTCCATGAGAGCAGGGGTTCCTTGGGCCGAAGGACGCAATTGACCGTGCAACACCTTCGGCCAAATTCCCGAAGTTGCACGGTCAAAGGTCTCGCCAGGTGAATCACTGCACGCGCCATGTCCCGTGTGGGGCAGGACAAGTCTGTTGACGCGGGCCCTTCTCGTGATGGAAGGCGGCTACTCCCCAATGACGGAGCGGATTCTACCTGCGGCTTTGCGGCCCCTTCGGCGCCGTTCTTGTAAGCGGGCGCTAGCTTCTTTTAATTTTCGGAGGCCCTACAGGAAGCAGCAAATTCCTGCTTGCATTTCGTGTATTTCACCCATAATGCACGAGCCTCCCTCTTCATTTTGCCGGGGCGGCAGTTCGGTGATCGGTCAGTTTCGCGCGACTCGACAGCTCTTGGTTGAGTGATGCTTTCGGGACTCCATCGCTTTTCTTGATGTGTTTATAGGAGTCCCTTGATGGGCAACAAACTGTATGTCGGCAACCTGCCTTACTCGGTGCGCGACGGTGATCTCGAACAGGCTTTCGGACAATTCGGCTCGGTGACCAGCGCCAAGGTCATGATGGAACGCGACACGGGCCGCTCGAAGGGCTTCGGCTTCGTCGAGATGGGCAGCGACGCGGAAGCGCAAGCAGCAATCAACGGCATGAATGGCCAGCCCCTGGGCGGCCGCAGCGTCGTCGTCAATGAAGCACGCCCGATGGAAGCACGTCCCCCGCGCAGCGGTGGTGGCGGCTACGGCGGCGGCGGCGGCGGTGGTGGTTATGGCGGCGGTGGTGGCGGTGGCTACGGCGGCGGTGGTGGTGGCGGCTACGGTGGTGGCGGCGGCGATCGCAGCGGCGGTGGCGGCCGTTCCGGTGGTGGCGGCGGCTACGGCGGTGGTGGTGGCCGTAGTGGCGGCGGCGGTGGTGGTGGCGACGGCGGTTTCCGCAGCCCCTACGGCGCCGGTCCCCGTGGCGGCGGCGGTGGCCGCTCCGGCGGTGGCGGCGGCTACGGCGGCGGCAACAGCGGCTACTGAGCCCTGCATTCCAGGCACACAGGCAAAAGGCTCCCGAGGGAGCCTTTTTCTTTGGTGCTCGCGAAGAATCCGCTCGCGCAGCCTTGCCGAGAGCCCCGGCAGTTCAGCTTTCGCCGCTGCGCTTCTTGCGCGCCCGGCCCTGCACGGCGCGGTCGAGCACGGCGTTCGGCAGCATGCGCATGAGCTTGGCGACAACACCCATCTGCCAGGGAATCACGCGGTAGCTGGTGCCGGCCTCGATGGCGCGCAGCGCCTGGTCTGCAAAATCTTCCGCCTTCATGAGAAAGGGCATGCCGTATCGGTTGCCCTGTGTCAGCGGCGTGTCGATGTAGCCGGGGCAGAGGGTGACGACCTTGACGCCGCTGTTGTGCAGCTCGCCGCGCAAGCTCTCGCAGTACGCGACCACGCCCGCCTTGCTGGCGCAATAGGCGCCATGTCCCGGCAGGCCGCGTATGGCCGCGACGCTCGCGATGCCGACCAGCCGGCCGCTGCCGCGCTGCCTCATTGCCGCCACAAAAGGATGGAAGGTGGCCATCAGGCCGACGTTGTTGGTGGCAAAGGTTCGCGCCATCACGTCGATGTCTTCCCGCTCCGTGGTGTCGATGCCCACGCTGATGCCGGCGTTGGCAATGACCACGTCGGGCAGGCCCTGGCGCTCGATGCATGCGGCGCCAGCGGCCAGGATGCTGTCGGTCTGCGCCACGTCCGCGCTATAGATCCGGTAGCTGGCCGGATCGAGATTGCGGGCGTTCGCCCAGGTTTCGATTTCCGCGGTGCGCCGCGCCACCAGCGCCAACCGGTAGCCGGCGTGGTGAAAGCTGGCGGCCAGGGCCTGGCCGATGCCGCTCGATGCACCGGTGATGAAGACCAACGGGGACGCAGTCATGGGTGCGGGCGGCTTCCGGTGAATTTCTTCTTCAGCGCGGCTTGCCGCCTGGGGTGGCCGCCGATGGAATCAGGACGCCGCGCACCCGCCCGGTCAGGTTGGCGACCCCGCTCAGGTTGTCGTAGTCGAGGTTGTCGGCGGTGAACTGGTCAGTGCCGCGAATGAGCGTGACGGGCTTGTTCGAGGTCACGCGCTCGGTGTCGAGAAACGCGTGCAGGAAGTCGCCGCGGAACTCGAGCCGCGGCGTGGCTTTGCCGTTGGGGCCGACGACCGGATCGCGAATCACGATGGCATTGCCGAAGAGCTGGATCTCGCTGCCGTCGGAATTCGACAGGCCGCGGTTGGCCGTGGCATGGGTCGTGTAGCCCTGCGGCGAAACGGAGCGCACGCGCACGTCGTCGACCTCGGTGGTGTCGGTGTCGGGGTAGTGCCGGCCTTCCTTGCCGTGGAGTTCGCTGCGCAAGTCGCCGTTGGGCAGGTAGTTCTTGATGACGAAGCCGCGCATGAAATAGTCGGGCTCGTGCGTCGGCGCGGCCTTGACGGTGGGCTCGAGCAGCTTGGGCGCATTGCGCACCAGCCAGTAGGTGCCGAGCGCCACGGCTGCCGTCAGGATGATGGGCAGGTAGATCGTGGCGCGGTCGACGGCGTTGCGCAGCAGGTTCCAGGCGCGGCTCATTGCGTGGGACCTCGTGCCGCGTCGAGCAGGCGCCTGTACTGGCCGCAGGCCGTCAGCAGCAGGTCGCAGAACTCGCGCGCCGCGCCTTCGCCGCCGCGCGCGCGGGTAACGTAGTTGACGGCGTCGCGCACTTCCACGTGCGCGTTGGCCGGCGCCGCTGCAAAGCCGACGCGCGCCAGCACCGGCAGGTCGGGCCAGTCGTCGCCGATGGCCGCGGCCTGGTGCCAGCCCAAGCCCAGCTGTTCGAGCATGGCTTCGGCCGCGGGCAGCTTGTCCTCGGTGCCGTAGCGCACATGCTGGATGCCGAGCGCTTCGAGCCGCACGCGCAGCGGCTTGGAGTCGCGCCCGGTAATCACCGCCGGCGTGATGCCCGCCAGCCGAAGCAGCTTGAGCCCGTAGCCGTCGAGAATGCTGAAGCGCTTGAGGGTTTCGCCGTGCTCGGTGAAGTACACGCCGCCGTCGGTCAGCACACCGTCGATGTCGAAGAAGGCCACCCGCACATCCTGCGCGGCCAGCAAGGTTTCGGCCTGGAAGTCGAGCGGCATCAGATGACCTTCGCGCGCATCAGGTCGTTGATGCTGAGCGCGCCGATCAAAAGCCCCGCGGGGTCGACGATGAGCACGCTGGTGATGCGGTGTTCTTCCATCAGCTCGGCCGCCTCGACCGCCAGCGCATCGGCGCGCAGCGTGCGCGGGCCGGGGTGCATCACGTCGGCGGCGGTCAGGCCGCGCAGGTCGCCGCCGGTCTCCACCTGCCGGCGCAAGTCGCCGTCGGTGAAGATGCCGATGGCCCGGCCGTCGGCGTCGACCACCGCCGTGGCGCCCAGGCCCTTGGAGCTCATCTCGCGCATCAGTTCGCTGAGCGTTGCGGTGGGCGCCACACGCGGCACGTCGTCGCCCGAGCGCATCACGTCGCTCACATGGGTGAGCAGCTTGCGGCCCAGCGCACCGCCGGGGTGCGAGCGCGCGAAATCTTCGGAGCCGAAGCCGCGCGCGTCGAGCAGCGCGACCGCCAGCGCGTCGCCCATCGCCATCTGGGCGGTGGTGCTTGCGGTGGGGGCCAGGTTGAGCGGGCAGGCTTCCTTGGCAACGCCGGCATCGATCACGATGTCGGCGTGGCGCGCCAGGGTGGAATCGGTGCGGCCGGTCATGGCGATGAGGGGCACGCCCTGGCGCTTGACCACGGGCAGGATCACGGTGAGCTCGTCGACCTCGCCGCTGTTGGAGATGGCCAGCACCAGGTCGACCGACTTGATCATGCCGAGATCGCCGTGGCTGGCCTCGGCCGGGTGGACGAACATGGCCGGCGTGCCGGTGGAGGCCAGGGTGGCGGCGATCTTGCGGCCGACGTGGCCGCTCTTGCCCATGCCCATCACGACCACGCGGCCGCGCACCTCGAGGACCTTGCGCACGGCTTCGACGAAGCTCGGGCCCACGCGCGACTTGAGGCCGAGTACGGCATCGGACTCGATGTCGAAGGTGGCGCGGGCCCGCGCAAGGATGGCGTCGGCGTCGACCACGGGGGGCAGGGGAGCTGAACTCATCGGCGGATTTTACGGGGCGGCCGGCATCCGCCGTCATCGGGTGAAAGCGGCGCGCGCGGGGCATGGACATTGCTCTAGCATCCAGCCATGTCTTCGTTCGATCTCACGCTGTTGTATTTGCTTGCCGCGGTCATCGGCGTGGTGGTCTGCCGCTCGCTGAAGCTGCCGCCGATGCTCGGTTATCTGTCGGCCGGCGTGCTGATCGGCCCTCATGCGTTGGCATTGGCGCAGAACTCCGAGGCCATCCGCCACCTGGGCGAATTCGGCGTGGTGTTCCTGATGTTCGTGATCGGGCTGGAGTTCAGCCTGCCCAAGCTGCGCGCCATGCGCAAGCATGTGTTCGGGCTCGGCCTGCTGCAGGTGTTGCTGACGATGACCCTTGCCACGGCCGGCGCGCTCTTGATCGCGTCGCAGCTGCCACCGGCCTGGCGGCTCGGCTGGCAGACGGCGCTGGCCCTCTCGGGCGCGCTCACCATGAGCAGCACCGCCATCGTGGTCAAGCTGATGGCGGAGCGGCTCGAGCTCGAAAGCGAGCACGGCAAGCGGGTGATGGGCGTGCTGCTGTTCCAGGACTTGGCCGTGGTGCCGCTGCTGGTGCTCATTCCCGCGCTGGGCGCGCCGCCCGAAGCGCTGGCCAAGGCGATCGGCTTCGCGACGGTGAAGGCCATCCTGCTGATCGGTGTGCTGCTCTATGGCGGGCCGCGCATCATGCGCTGGTGGCTCACGCTGGTGGCGCGGCGGCGCAGCGAGGAGCTGTTCATCCTGAACGTGCTGTTGATCACGCTCGGGCTGGCCTGGCTGACGGAACTGGCCGGCCTGAGCCTGGCGCTGGGCGCCTTCATCGCCGGCATGCTGGTTTCGGAGACCGAATACAAGCACCAGGTCGAAACCGACATCCGCCCGTTCCACGACGTGCTGCTGGGGCTCTTCTTCATCACGGTGGGCATGTCGCTCGACTGGCACATCGTGGTGGACCGCTGGGCGCTGGTGGGTGTGCTGCTGCTGATACCGCTGGCGTTCAAGCTGGTTCTGGTGACGGTGCTGGCGCGGGTGCTGGGCGCCACCTCGGGCGTGTCGCTGCGCACCGGCCTCTACCTGGCGCAGGCGGGCGAGTTCGGCTTTGTGCTGCTGACGCTCGCGCAGGAGCGCAGCCTGCTGCCGCCGTGGCTGGCCAACCCGGTGTTGGCGTCGATGGTGCTGTCGATGCTGGCCACGCCCTTCATCGTGATGTACACCAACGCCATCGTGCGCAAGCTGGTGGCGAGTGACTGGCTCCAGCAGTCGCTGCAGATGACATCCATCGCGCGCAAGACCATCAACACCGCCAAGCACGTGATCATCTGCGGCTACGGGCGCTGCGGCCAGAACCTGGCGCGCATCCTGGAGCGCGAAGGCATTCCGTACATGGCGCTGGACCCCGACCGCGTGCGGCAGGCCGCTGCAGCCGGCGATTCGGTGGTGTTCGGCGACGCGGCGCGGCTGCAGGCGCTGATGGCGGCCGGCCTGGCCCGCGCCAGCGCCGTGGTCGTCACCTACCTCGACGTGCCCGGCGCCATGAAGGTGCTCGCCAATACCCGCGCCCACGCACCGCAGGTGCCGGTGATCGTGCGCACCCAGGACGACCACGACCTGGAGAAGCTGCAGGCCGCCGGCGCCACCGAGGTGGTGCCCGAAGCCATCGAGGGTTCGCTGATGCTCGCGAGCCATGCGCTGGCGCTGGTCGGTGTGCCGATGCGGCGCGTGATCCGCGTGGTGCAAGACCAGCGCGATGCACGCTACAACTTGCTGCGCGGCTACTTTCATGGTGCCGACGACGACAACGCCGACGAACTCGACCATGAGCGGCTCAACACCTTCACGCTCACGCCCGGCGCGCGCGCCGTCGGCCAGACGCTGGCGCGGATGGCGCTGGAAACACTGGGGGTGCGCGTTGCCGGCCTGCGCCGGCATGATGGCCAGCCGCAGGATCCCACCGACGACACGGTGCTGACGGACGGCGACACGCTGGTGCTGTCGGGCAAGCCGGCCGCATTGGCGGTCGCCATCGAGCGGCTGCAAAAAGGCTGAGAGAAGGCGCCGGCAGGGGCGGCCGCAGCCTTCGGAGCCCGCTCAGTTCACCAGCGTGGGATTGCGCTTTTCTTCTTCGATCCGCTGCTGACGGCGCACCGCTTCGCATTGCGCGTGCGGCTTGAATTCGGGCTTGAGGCACTGCGCAGCCATGCACTGCGCCTTGGCGATGAAATTGCGGTCGCCGCAGATGGATTGCGGATCTGACGGTCCCGCCGCTGCGGGCTGCGGCGCGGGCGCGGCGGCCACTGCCGGCGCGGGCTCGGGCGCGCCCGGCTGCGACGGTGCCGCTGGCGCGGGCTTGCGGGACTTGGCCGCGGCGGATGGCGGCTTCGGGGTTGCGGCGGCCGGCGTGGCCGGGGCTGCGGCGGCAAGTGCCGCATCTGCAGCAGCCGGGGGCTCGGTGGGCGGCAACGCAAGCGGTGCCGCCTCGGAAGCTGGCGATGCAGGAACAGGCGCCACGGCAGGCGCGGCAACAGGCACCGGGGGCGACGCTGCTTCGGCCTGTTCGTCCGGCGTGCCTTTTCCGTAGCCGTACCAGCCGGCGACGATCATGAGCAGCCCCACTGCCAGCAGCACCAGCCAAAGCAGGATGCCGCGCATGCGCGGTGGCTTGTTGCGCACTTCCGCGCCGGCAGGGCGCGGCGTCCGAGGCCTCGAAGCCTTCTTGGCCCGGGGCTCGCGCGGCGGCGAAGGCGGCCGCTTGGAGCGGCCCGCCCCGACGATGACGGTTTTTTCATCGGCCAGCGATCCGGCATGCGCGTAGGCGGCTTGAGAAGCGATCGGCAAGCTGCCGTCGAAAAGCCCGCCGGGAATGGTGGGTGCGCGCAACTGCGCGGGCGCCGTGGCGGCCCATTCGCGCTCCGACCGGCTTTCAGGGCCCGGTGGCGGCGCCATCGGCGCCGGTGCCGCAGGCGCCAGCTTTCCGCCGCAACTCCTGCAGAAATTCGCGCCCTCGCGGTTCTCCGCGCTGCACACCGGACAGATCAAGGCCATGACGACTGACTTCTAGGAAAACGATTTCAAAAACTGGCTGTGAAGAGCCGTCTGGGCCTGAATTGCGGAACCGACCCGATGGAGGTTCAGGTCACCGCGACGCGCTTGGACCGATGCCCCATGCGCTTGGCGATCACCGCGCCGAGCCCCATGGCAATTTCGAGGGCGAGGTTGGGTTGCCGGTTGGACATTTCCGCAAAGCGGATGGCCGTGAGGCGCCACACGCGGCCGGCGCCGGTCACCACCACGTTGGCCGAATGCGGCTCGCGCGAGAAGAACGAGCCTTCGCCCACCACCGATCCCGGCATGAGCACGGCCAGCTTCATCTGTTCCTTGCTGCTGACGCGATGCACGCTGATGGCGCCGCCTTCGAGGAAGTACACCGAGCGGTCGTGGGTGCCTTGTTCGATGAGAACGTCGCCAACGCCGGTATCGATGGGCTGCAGATAGCCCGCCAGCGTTTCCCACTGCTGTACGTTGAGCGTCAACGCAAAGGCGTCGTTGCTGTTGTTGTCCGCGATGGCGCGGCTCAGGTTCTGGATGGACATGCTTTTCTCAACCCCCGCATCTGTGCCGAAGTATCCGCGAAGGCCGCAGGTTTCGGCTACAACTCTTTACGTTTTTCGTTGCGGCTGTCGCTATTTGCCGATGCAGAAGCGCGAAAAGATGACCCCCAGCAGGTCGTCCGCGCCGAATTCGCCGGTGATTTCGTTCAGTGCGTTCTGCGCCAGGCGCAACTCTTCGGCCAGCAGATCGAGCAGTTGGGCTTGTGCAGCCAAGTGGCTTGCAGCCAACTCCAAGTGGGTTTGGACGCGGCCCAGCGCCTGCACATGGCGCGCGCGCGCGAGGTAGACGCCCTCGGGCACCGACTGCCAACCCGCCATGGCAAGCAGTTGTTCGCGCAGCGCTTCGATGCCGAGGCCGGTCTTGGCAGAAAGGGCAATGCCCTGGGCCGACGCAGGTATGGCGGTTGTGGGCGCGGCGTCCTGCTTGTTCCACACATCGAGCACCGGCACGCTCGCGGGCAGCTTCTGCCGCAGGCCGCGCAGGATCTCCGCGTCGGCGGCGGCGTAGTCGGCATGGCTAGAGCGCGTCAGGTCGTGCAGAAAGAGCACGGCGTCGGCGCTCTCGATCTGGCCCCACGCGCGCGCAACGCCGATCTGCTCGACTTCGTCGCTGCTCTCGCGCAGGCCCGCGGTGTCGGCCACATGCAGCGGCACCCCATGGATCTGGATCGTTTGCGAGACCACGTCGCGCGTCGTGCCTGCCACCGCGCTCACGATGGCCAGTTCGGCACCGGCGAGTGCATTGAGCAGCGAACTTTTGCCTGCATTGGGCTGGCCTGCAATCACGACCTTGATGCCTTCGCGCAGCAGCGCCCCTTGCTTCGCGCGCTGCTGCACCGCCGCAAGTTGCGCCTGCAATCTCACCAGCTGCCCGGCCGCATCGGCCTTTTGAAGAAAGTCGATTTCCTCTTCCGGAAAGTCGAGCGTCGCCTCGACCAGCATGCGCAGGTGGATCAACGCATCGCGCAGCGTATGGATCTCGCGCGAGAAGGCGCCCGAGAGCGAACGGCCGGCGCTGCGCGCGGCCGCCTCGGTGCTGGCGTCGATCAGGTCTGCAATGGCCTCGGCCTGAGCCAGGTCGATCTTGCCGTTGAGAAAGGCGCGCTGGCTGAACTCGCCCGGCTCGGCCACGCGCAGGCCGGGCAGCCGCGGCCGGCCAGTGACCGCGTCGGGCTCGGCGGCGGCTTCGAGGCAGCGCGCCAGCAACAGTTGCAGCACCACCGTTCCGCCGTGCGCCTGCAGTTCGAGCACGTCTTCGCCGGTGAACGAATGCGGCGAGGGAAAGTGGATGGCCAGGCCACGGTCGACCGGCTCGCCGGCCGCATCGCGGAAGGGCAGGTAGGTGGCTTCGCGTGGCTTGAGCGGCCGGCCGCAAAGCGCTTCGATCAGCGGCGCGAGCCGGGCGCCCGAAACGCGCACGATGCCCACCGCCCCGCGCCCCGAGGCGGTGGCAATGGCGACGATGGGATCGGTGGTGCGGGCGAATGTCATGGAAGCGCGATTCTTTCAGCAAAAGCAAAAGGGCCGCGAATGCGGCCCTTTGCGGGTGTTTGCGGTGAGGCGGAAGCCCCTGCGGCTTACTTGCCCAGCACGCCCAGCCGCTTGTTGATGAACCACTGCTGCGCGATGGACAGCACGTTGTTGGTGATCCAGTACAGCACCAGGCCGGCCGGGAAGAAGATGAACATCACGCTGAACGCGAGCGGCATGATCCACATCAGCTTGGCCTGCATCGGGTCCGGCGGCGTCGGGTTGAGCCAGGTCTGGAACAGCGAGGTCAGCGTCATCACGATCGGCAGGATGTACCACGGATCGGGTGCCGAGAGGTCGGTGATCCAGCCGATCCACGGCGCATGGCGCATTTCGACCGACGACAGCAGCACCCAGTAGAGCGCGATGAACACCGGGATCTGGATCAGGATCGGGAAGCAGCCGCCCATCGGGTTGACCTTCTCGGTCTTGTAGATGCGCATCATCTCCTGCTGCATTTCCTGCGGCTTGTCCTTCAGCCGCTCGCGCATTTCCATGATCTTGGGGTTGATGGCCTTCATCTTGGCCATGCTGGCGTAGGCCTTGGCGTTGAGCCAGTAGAAGGCCGCCTTCAGCAGCACTACCAGCGCCACGATGGCCCAGCCCCAGTTACCCAGGATGCCGTGCAGCTGGTTCAGCAGCCAGTACAGCGGCTTGGAAATGATCGCGAAGATGCCGTAGTCCTTGACCAGGTCGAGGCCCGGTGCAATGGCTTCGAGCTTCTTTTCTTCTTCGGGGCCGGCGAACAGCGCGCTGTTGACCACCAGGGTCTGGCCCGGGGCGATCTTCGGCAGCGTGGCCACCATGGCCACGGTGAACAGGTTGTCGCCCAGGTCCTTCACGCGGAATTCGCGCCGGAGCTGTTCGCTGGCCGGGTCGCCCTTGAGGAGCCACGCCGACACGAAGTAATGCTGCACCATTGCAATCCAGCCGTCGTTGGCGGGCGGCGGCGGCTCGACCTTGCCCTTGGCAATGTCCTTGAAGTCGAGCTTGTGGAACTTCTTTTCGTTGGTGTAGGCCGCCGGACCGGTGAAGGTGTTGGTGCCGAACATCGTGCCTGCCGCCACCGTGCCGTGGCGCAGCAGCTGCATGTAGAGTTGCGCGTCGCGCGGCTGGTCGCTCACGTTGACCACTTCATGGCGCACGCCGACGGTGTATTCGCCGCGCTTGAAGACATAGGTCTTGACGTACTTGAGGCCGCCCGAGGGGGCGCTTTCGAAGCTCACTTCGAGCGTGTTCTGGCCCTCGGCCATTTCGCGCGGACCGGCCTTCGGCGTCATTGGCGTCAGGTGGTTGGGAAAGGCTTCCCCGGTCTGGCTCAGCAGGCCGGTTTGCGCCACGTAGCGCGTGGCGGGCGAGTCGTTCTCGAACAGCACCACGTGCTTGGTGCGATCGGCTTCGTCGAACTTGAGCAGCTCGAGGTAGTTGACCGTGGCGCCTTCGCTGTCGATCACCGCCTTGAAGAGATCGGTGGTGACGTTGACGCGCTCACGTGGCGCCGCGGGCGCAGCCTGCGTGGGCACGGCGGCGGCGCTGCCACCGGCCGTGGATGCGCTCGGTACGCCGTTGCTGGCCGCCGGCGTGCTGCCCGCCGGGGCGGAGGCCACGGCAGCCGGCTTGGTCGACGGCAGGAAGGTGGGCTTGTTGCCGTTGAAGACCTGCCATTGGTCCCACAGCAGCACCAGCGAGAAACCAAAAATCACCCACAGGATCGTGCGGCGTATATCGTTCATGACGAAGACTTCTTGTCGGAGGAAAGGAGAGACGAAAACAGCGAGCCTGACTTGTCAGTGCGACGCGGTGATTTCGGTGGAACCGGATCGTGCCCGCCCTGGCACCAGGGCTGGCAGCGCACGATGCGGTGTAGGGTGAGATAGCTGCCCTTGAGCGCGCCGTGGACTTCCAGCGCCTCGATCGAATAGACGGAGCAGGTCGGCTCGAAGCGGCACGACTGCCCGAGCCAAGGGCTCAGCAACAGGCGGTAGCCCTTCACAAGGCCGATCAGCAGGCGCTTCATGACGACGAGGATGCAGGGGCGCGCGCGGCCCGAGCCAGCAGTTGCTGAAGCTCGGCGCGTACCGCGGCCTTGAGCTTGTCGGAACTGGCGCTCACGAATTCCTTGCGGTCGAACGCCGCGCGCAGCCGCACCACGTGCGCCGCACGAGGCAGGCCGACGCCGGGCGCGGCGCTCACGGTATAGATCTGTCGCTTGATGGCGTTGCGCGTGACGGCACGGCGCGCCCAGCGCTTGGGCACCATGGCGCCCAGCCAGACATCGTCGGACGCGAACAAGGGCTGCGCGCTCGATGTTGAATCGAGTGCGCAGCGATGCAACGCGAAATGAGCAGTGCGCGCCACGGTGGCACCTGCGAGGACGGCCTGGAATTGCGCGCGGGTCTTGAGCCGCTGCATGGAAGCCGGGCCAGACACGCCAGAAACACTGGCTGGGAAAGCTGGCGCTGGCGGGTCGGCGGCTGGCAACGGCAGAGGAACTGCCGTCAGACGGCCAGGCGCTTGCGGCCCTTGGCGCGGCGTGCGTTGATGACGGCGCGGCCGCCACGGGTCTTCATGCGGACCAGAAAGCCGTGGGTACGGGCGCGGCGGACTTTGGAAGCTTGGTAAGTGCGTTTCATGATGAGATTTCCTGCTGATTCCCCCGATATCCACCGAGCCCGACGAAGCCTGGAAAGGCTGTATCGGGCAGGCGGGCGCTGGGAGCGTTTTTCGGATGACCCCCGAAAGACGCAATGAGGTTTTCAGGGAAACCCGCAATTATCGCAAACATTCGGCCCAACACCAAACATCGAGTAACTTTGCGGGCCTTTGCATGGTGCCCGGGGGGATGTGGATAAGGTTTTGACAAGTTAGAATGCGGGCCGCCTTGCAGCAGAGAATATCCACAATACATATACCAAAAAATGGACGAGGGACGCACCACTTTTTCAAGCACCCATGTCGACTGACGGCATCGGTGAAAGCCTCTGGCAGGCCTGTGTCGACCAGCTCGCGCAGGAGCTGTCCGAGCAGCAATTCAATACCTGGATCAAACCCCTGACGGCGCAGGTCACCGACGACCTTTCGCGCATGACGGTGTTCGTTGCCAACCGCTTCAAGCTCGACTGGATCCGCGCCCAGTACGCCGGCAAGATCGCCGCCATGGCCGAGAAGATGTACGGCCAGCCGGTGGCAGTTGAGTTAGCGCTTGCTCCGCGTGAAGCGCCCGTGCGCTCTGCGCCCATTGCCGTCATGGCAGAAACCGACGTGCCGCGCGACATGGCCGGCCCGGGCGAAGAGCCGGCCGCGGCCGGCTTCAAGAACCGGCTGAATTCGGGCCTGACTTTCGACACCCTGGTGGAGGGCACGGCCAACCGCATGGCGCGCGCCGCGGCCATGCACGTGGCCGGCATGCCGGGCCATCTGTACAACCCGCTGTTCATCTACGGCGGCGTCGGCCTGGGCAAGACCCACCTGATGCACGCTGTGGGTAACCGGCTGCTCGCCGACCGGCCCGATTCCAAAGTTCTCTACATCCATGCCGAGCAGTTCGTATCGGATGTGGTCAAGGCCTATCAGCGCAAGACCTTCGACGAGTTCAAGGAGCGCTACCACTCGCTCGATCTGCTCCTGATCGACGATGTGCAGTTCTTCGCCAACAAGGACCGCACGCAGGAAGAATTCTTCAATGCGTTCGAAGCCCTGCTGGCCAAGAAGTCGCACATCGTGATGACCAGCGACACTTATCCGAAGGGTCTCGCCGACATCCACGAGCGGCTGGTTTCGCGTTTCGATTCGGGCCTCACGGTCGCCATCGAGCCGCCCGAGCTCGAAATGCGCGTGGCCATCCTGATCAACAAGGCGCGCGCCGAATCGGCCGAGATGCCCGAGGAAGTGGCCTTCTTCGTTGCCAAGAACGTGCGCTCCAACGTGCGCGAGCTCGAAGGCGCGCTGCGCAAGATCCTGGCCTACTCGCGCTTCAACCAGAAAGAAATCTCGATCGCCCTGGCGCGCGAGGCGCTGCGCGACTTGCTGTCGATCCAGAATCGGCAGATCTCGGTCGAAAATATCCAGAAGACGGTGGCCGACTATTACAAGATCAAGGTCGCCGACATGTACAGCAAGAAACGCCCGGCCAGCATTGCGCGGCCGCGGCAGATCGCGATGTACCTGGCCAAGGAACTCACCCAGAAGAGCTTGCCGGAAATCGGCGAGCTCTTCGGCGGGCGCGATCACACAACGGTGCTGCATGCGGTGCGCAAGATCTCGGGAGAGCGCCAGCAGCTCACCGAACTGAACCAGCAACTCCACGTGCTTGAACAAACGCTCAAGGGCTGACCCCGGATGTCATCAAGAAAGCCACCCGCAACAGCGGAGAATGGCGTCTTACAAGCGGATTCAAAGAGATAAGAGAAGAGGAAGAAGACATGATCGTTTTGAAGGCAACCCAAGACAAAGTCCTCGCCGCGCTGCAATCGGTGGCGGGCATCGTGGAGCGACGCCATACCCTGCCTATCCTGGCCAACGTGCTGATCCGCAAGACCGGCGGCCAGCTGCAGCTCACAACCAGCGACCTCGAGATCCAGATCCGCACCACGGCCGAGCTCGGCGGCGATGAAGGCAACTTCACCACCACCATCGGCGCGCGCAAGCTCATCGACATCCTGCGCACCATGCCGGCCGACCAGACCGTGAGCCTCGAGTCGAGCGCGAGCAAGCTGGTGCTCAAGGGCGGCAAGAGCCGCTTCACGCTGCAGTCGCTGCCGGCCGAAGACTTTCCGCTGGTGCAAGAGGCCGCCAATTTCGGTCCTGTGTTCAGCGTGCCGCAAAAGACGCTGAAGGACCTGCTCTCGCAGGTTTCCTTTGCCATGGCCGTGCACGACATCCGCTACTACCTGAACGGCATCCTGTTCGTGGCCGAAGGCAAGCAGCTGAGCCTGGTGGCCACCGACGGCCACCGCCTGGCGTTTTCGTCGGCTACGCTCGACGTCGAAGTGCCGCGCCAGGAAGTCATCCTTCCGCGCAAGACCGTGCTCGAAATGCAGCGCCTGCTGTCTGACGCCGAAGGCGCCATCGAGATGCAGTTTGCGAACAACCAGGCCAAGTTCAGCTTCGGCGGCATGGAGTTCGTCACCAAGCTGGTCGAGGGCAAGTTCCCCGACTACAACCGCGTGATTCCCAAGAACCACAAGAACAGCGTCACGCTCGGCCGCGCGCCCCTGTTGGCCAGCCTGCAGCGCACCGCCATCCTGACAAGCGAGAAGTTCAAGGGCGTGCGCCTGAACATCGAGCCCGGCACGCTGCGCATTGCGTCCAACAATGCCGAACAGGAAGAAGCACAGGACGAGCTCGACATCGACTACGGCGGCGACGCCATCGAGATCGGCTTCAACGTGACCTACCTGATCGACGCCCTCGCGAACATGGGCCAGGACATGGTCAAGCTGGACCTGGCCGACTCCAACAGCTCCGCCCTTTTGACCATCCCCGAGAACGCATCCTTCAAATATGTCGTGATGCCGATGCGAATCTAGAAGACAGAAAACACAGCGCCTTGCGCAGACAGCCCGCGGCCCTCCGCGGGTTTGCGCTTTCAAGAGGCAGGAAAAGCAGGCCCCGAAGGCCCGAAAAATCCCGTGAATGCCGTGAGAGATAGAGGAATATCCGAATGAGTGCAGAAGAAAACAAGCCCGAAGTGCCCCACACCGAGCCGGTCTACACGCCCGAGATCGAGAGTGCGGTGCCGATCGAGATCACGCCCGCCGACACCAGCTACGGCGAAGGCTCGATCACGATCCTCGAAGGGCTCGAGGCGGTGCGCAAGCGCCCCGGCATGTACATCGGCGACACCTCCGACGGCACGGGCCTGCACCACCTGGTGTTCGAGGTGGTCGACAACTCCATCGACGAAGCGCTGGCGGGCCACTGCGACGACATCGTCGTGACCATCCACAGCGACAACTCCATTTCCGTGACCGACAACGGCCGCGGCATTCCCACCGGCGTGAAGATGGACGACAAGCACGAGCCCAAGCGCTCGGCCGCTGAAATTGCGCTCACCGAGCTGCACGCCGGCGGCAAGTTCAACCAGAACAGCTACAAGGTGTCGGGCGGCCTGCACGGCGTGGGTGTGAGCTGCGTGAACGCGCTGAGCGTGATGCTGCGCCTGGTCGTGCGCCGCGAGGGCAAGATCCACGAACTCGAATTCAGCCGCGGCTTCGTGCAGAACCGTTTGCTCGAAACCGTGAACGGTTTCGAGGTCTCGCCCATGAAGATCATCGGCGACACGGACAAGCGCGGCACCGAGGTGCACTTTCTGCCCGACACGGAAATCTTCAAGGAGAACAACGATTTCCACTATGAAATTCTCTCCAAGCGCCTGCGCGAACTGAGCTTTCTGAACAACGGCGTGCGCATCCGCCTGAAGGACGAGCGCACCGGCAAGGAAGACGACTTCTCGGGCGCCGGCGGCGTGCGCGGCTTTGTCGAATTCATCAACAAGGGCAAGACCGTCCTGCATCCGAACTCGTTCTATGCAGCGGGCGAAAAGCCCGCCGACACCTACGGCGGCATCCCCGGCACGCACATCGGCGTTGAAGTGGCCATGCAGTGGAACAGCGGCTACAACGAGCAGGTGCTGTGCTTCACCAACAACATCCCGCAGCGTGACGGCGGCACCCACCTCACGGGCCTGCGCGCCGCGATGACCCGCGTCATCAACAAGTACATCGAAGAGAACGAACTGGCCAAGAAGGCCAAGGTCGAAGTCACCGGCGACGACATGCGCGAAGGCCTGTGCTGCGTGCTGAGCGTGAAGGTGCCCGAGCCCAAGTTCTCGAGCCAGACCAAGGACAAGCTGGTGTCCAGCGAAGTGCGTGCGCCGGTCGAAGACATCGTCGGGCGACTGCTGACCGACTACCTGCAGGAACGCCCGAACGACGCGAAGATCATCTGCGGCAAGATCATCGAGGCCGCCCGCGCCCGCGAGGCCGCCCGCAAGGCCCGCGAAATGACGCGCCGCAAGGGCGTACTCGACGGCATGGGCCTGCCCGGCAAGCTGGCCGACTGCCAGGAAAAGGACCCGGCGCTGTGCGAGGTCTACCTGGTGGAGGGCGACTCCGCCGGCGGCTCCGCCAAGCAGGGCCGCGACCGTAAGTTCCAGGCCATCCTGCCGCTGCGCGGCAAGATCCTGAACGTGGAAAAAGCGCGCTACGAGAAGCTGCTCACCAGCAACGAAATTCTCACCATGATCACGGCGTTGGGCACCGGCATCGGCCGCGCCGGCGCCACCACCGCGGGCGGCGGGGCGGACGACTTCAACGTTGCCAAGCTGCGCTACCACCGCATCATCATCATGACCGACGCCGACGTCGACGGCGCCCACATCCGTACGCTGCTGCTCACGTTCTTCTACCGGCAAATGCCCGAGCTGGTCGAGCGCGGCCACATCTACATTGCCCAGCCGCCGCTCTACAAGGTGAAGGTCGGCAAGGAAGAGCAGTACCTGAAGGACGGCCCCGCGCTGGACGCCTTCCTGCTGAAGGTGGCGCTGAAGGACGCGAGCATCGAGACCGGTGGCCCCAACTCGACCACCCTGAGCGGCGACACGCTGGCCGAGCTCGCGCGCAAGCACCAGCTGGCCGAGGCCGTCATCGCGCGCCTGCGCAACTTCATGGACGCCGAGGCGCTGCGCGCGATTGCCGACGGCGTGGCGCTCGACCTGGACACCACGCCCGCGGCCGAAGCCTCGGCCGTGGCGCTGCAGGCCAAGCTGCGCGAACTCAACACCACCGGCGTGCCGGCCGAGGTGAGCAGCGAGTTCGACGCCCGCACCGACAAGCCGCTGCTGCGCATCAGCCGCCGCCACCACGGCAACATCAAGAGCAGCGTGCTCACGCAGGACTTCGTGCACGGCGCCGACTACGCCGCGCTTGCCGAAGCCGCCAACACCTTCCGCAACCTGCTGAGCAGCGAGGGCGCCATCGTCCGCCGCGGCGAAGGCGAGCGCGCCAAGGAAGAAAAGGTGGCCGACTTCCGCATCGCAATGAAGTGGCTCATCGGCCAGGCCGAAAACGCCACCTCGCGCCAGCGCTACAAGGGCCTGGGCGAAATGAACCCCGCACAGCTGTGGGAAACCACCATGGACCCGACCGTGCGCCGCCTGCTGCGCGTGCAGATCGACGACGCCATCGAGGCCGACCGCGTGTTCACGATGCTGATGGGCGACGAGGTGGAGCCGCGCCGCGAGTTCATCGAGCAGAACGCGCTGAGGGCCGCGAACATCGACGTGTAAGAATGTAGGTTCTCAGAATAGATGCAAACATTCTCACGACTTGCAAATCGGGCTGCTGGCCGCCGCGGAAACCGTGTCGCAGGGACGCGGTAGGGGTTTTCGAGTACGACTACGGTCGGTCAGAAGGAGCGTCATCCTTCGGCGGGCCGGGGCCTCGAAGGCTAATACCTGTGCGTCGATCTCGACGCCGGGCGCCACCGATCGCGGAGGGAAAGAGGCCTTCGCTGATAATCAACCCGGCGCTCGCACGCTGACCAACCGGATTTAACTCCGGACGTTCGATCCATTTCGCCTTATTACAGACCGGTTCCGACCGGCCTGCTCGTTGACCTGCGACGGCGAAGCCTCGGCTGCGACTCTGCCCGGATAGATCTGCGGGCAGCTTGGCGGGAGCGCAGTTATGCGCAGAAGGCTCCGAGGACCGCCTTTGATCGCCCTCAAGCTCGAAGAGCAGGTGCTGTTCCGGCGGCCGTGGCAGGCCCGGACCGGCCCAGGATCGGAAGCGGTTGGAGGCGGGTTCGCGAGATTACGCGCCATGAGCGCACCTCAACCCATGGGAATCCTGCGGCTTGCAAGGCACCTGGCCCCTTTGCAGTGCGAGTGTTGTCCTATTCGAGGCCGGCAAGGAATTCCGGGGGCAGATCGTGGGCCGCTGCAGACGCTCGGCGCGCAAACACGTCTACAGGTTCGATCCCGCTCGCAAAATCGGACGCCCGTTGCGCGAAACGACAGTCTGACCACGCACCCCGTCCCGCCAATAACTCGATGTCCCATACCGCTCCAAGGATGCTGCTAAGGCGCTTGGTGCGCGCTTCGACGGCACGGTCAATCGCTGGTACGTGGAAGCCGGTCTCGACCTAGTCGCGTTCAATGCCTGGCTGCCCGCAGCACCGCACCATCTGCTGGTGGTTCCACGGACGTTGCGCTCGCGGACACGGCAACTGCCGGCGGTTGCCAATGCGCTAATTGAGAAATCGTCCACGGTAGTTGAGAAAACTCGACGAAGCGCCGAAACCGACACGTTACTTCCGTGCTGCCGCCGGGCCCTTCCTCCTTGGGCCGGGGCATGTTCCGTGTTGCCATTCCAACTTAACGAGTTTTACAAACTTTCCGAATCGCCGTATCCTAGAGCCTCGTACCGAAGCATTTGTTCTTTGGTACTTGGAGGCTGCAATGCTTACTTGGTCTGAACCCGGCGCGCCCACTATGCCGCCAATTCCATCTGACAGAGACTTAGGTCATTACCAGATCATTCGCCGCAACGGGGCTGTCGTCCCCTTTGAGCCGACTGAAGTCGCCGTGGCGATGATGAAGGCTTTTTTGGCAGTACATAAGACTCTCGGGGTAGATGGTTTAGAGAGCAGATTCCGCGGGCTCTGGCAGTCGCGATGGCCTGAACTTTCCGAGTTCGTCATTTTCTGGGCCGAGAGGCTGATGAGGGTGAGGCAATTTGTCGCGGAGCTGGGCATCCGCTACTTTTCCCATACCCGCCAGGCCCAGACTCGACGAGCTATTTGCAAAGCTCGAGCGAGCACCGCCGTGCTTGAAGTGAGGGGCTTCTTTTGTGCAGCCAAGGCAAATCTGCGCAACGCGCCTTGATGCGACGAAATTTCTCTGTTGAACGCATGAACCCTCCTCAAATTTCCTCATCCCGAGCCACTTCAAGCGCTAAAGCGAATGATTCCGTCACAAATGTGTATGTGCCGGCCTCACAAACGACCGCCCTGCTGCAGTCGGGGGCTCAATTTCGACGCGAGCGCATCGAGGCTGCCGATATGATTTCGACGGATGACGCGGCCAGCGTCGCAGGAACAACTCGCGTCACGATCAATGCCTGGATCAAGGCAGGTCGATGCATCGGTGTTTCGAATCTGCGTCGCGGATTTCGTTTGCCGCGATGGCAGTTCGAGCCGTCCATCTGGCCGGCCCTCACGCACATTTCGGCGAACCTGAATACGAACGATGGCTGGCGACTGCTCGCGTTTCTTGAAACGCCGCGGGAAGCTCTCGACGGGCGGACCCCGCGCGCGGCCCTGGAGCAGGGCGCCGCACTTGAACGCATACTGAAACTGGCAACGGCTGAGGCTCACTGACCTCAAGCAATGAATTTCAAGAATTTCGAACTTCCATATGTAGAACTCCCTTTACAAGTACCTTGGTACCGGATTCAGCGGACTCGCGCGCTTCCTGCGAGCGCGCGCGTGAACGGGTTCATTCTTGCGCCGGCGGGTACGCTGGACGGCCGTTTTGATTTGATCGACGACGTCACGGCTTATCTCGCAGACACAGAGGAGACCGCGCTGTATGAGACGCGCTTTCGGCGTGAACTCATGGCCTGCAGCCTGTCGCAGCTCCGCGAATATTCCGCTGCTTGTTTCAAGAGTGAGCGGCGCTTGCGGCTCGTGGACCTTCGTGGGATGGCGGAAAAATTCCCTGGTCTGCAGTCACCGCGGCATGAAAGCACGCAAGCTCTGGCCAGTGAATGCAGGAATGCCGCATTGGACGGCATCATTTACTCGTCAGCGCAGCATCCGCAACACGTATGCATCTGCCTGTTTCGACAGGGAATGCCCAAGATGAAGAAGCAGTCGTCAAACCCTCTCGTAGAGCCCAGCACAAATGAACTTCATCCGGCAGTTTTGCGGGCTGCAAAAGGATCCCTGCTGCCTTGGGTTCCCTAGTAGCGATGCCGCACACCAGATCGGTTGCTCTTGGCGCGAAGCGGTAACCTGAACGCACTATGTCCCGCCAGTACCTCGACGTTCCCTACCGCTCCAAGGATGCCGCGAAGGCGCTCGGCGCGCGCTTCGACGGCACGGTCAAGCGCTGGTACGTCGAGGCCGGTGTCGACCTGGTCGCGTTCAGTGCCTGGCTACCTGCGGGTGCCGCGCCAACTGCCAGCGGTGCTACGGACGTCGCGCTTGCGGATGCGCCGGCGTCCGGCATAGTCACAGTCAAGAAGGGCATCCCGCTTTCCCGCCTGCTCAGCGGCGTCGCGGCCGCAGTGGCCAAGGCCTTCTCCAGCGGCGTCTGGACACTAGTCGAGGTCAACGAAGCCAGTGTGCGCAATGGTCATGTCTTCCTGGAGCTCTCTGAACGAGACAGCGCGGGGCAACCCATCGCCAGGGCACGAGCCATGATCTGGGCCGGCACGGCCTCGCGCATCCTTCCTGACTTTGAAAAAGCCTCGGGCGCGGTGATCGGCGCAGGCATCAAGCTGTTGGTGCGAGCGAAGCCGGTCTTCAAGGCGCAATATGGCCTCAGTCTCGAGATCGATGCGATTGACTCCGAGTACACGCTCGGCGACCTTGAAGCCCGCAAGAAAGAAATCCGGGCCCGACTCCAGCAGGAAGGTGTGTTCGATCGCAATCGCCGACTCTCGCCGCCGTGGGACTACCGCGTCGTTCTGGTGGTCGCACCGCAGGAGGCGGCCGGTTTGGGCGATTTCAGGAAAGAGGCCGAGCGGCTGGAACGTTTCGGCATCTGCCGCTTCATCTATGTGTACAGCCGCTTTCAGGGCGAGGGCGCAGCACGCGAGGTAGTAGCGGCTACATCGGCCGCGCTGCGTGAGCTGGGACAAACCGACCGCCCCGACGCGATCGTCATCATCCGCGGCGGCGGTGCAGTGAACGACCTCGCTTGGCTCAACGATTACGAGCTTGCCCGCTTCGTTTGCGACCAGGACATTCCAGTCCTCACGGGCATCGGCCATGAGCGCGACAGCACACTGCCTGATGAGGTGGCCTACGCCCGCTTCGACACACCGAGCAAAGTCATCGGCGGGATTGAGCAGCAGATCTCGCGGCGCGTGCGCGAAGCCCGGGCGGCTTGGGATGCAATCCTTGCGGCTGGTACGCAAGCTGCTCGCATTGTCCGACTTGGCGTAGAGCGCCGTGAAGCGGGAATCAGAGCCGATGCCCGCGAGCATCTGGCTCGAGCGAAACAGGAAAGTACGGCCACCCTGAACACGATCGCCGTCGGCTCGGTGCGGCGCGTCCATGACGCATCCCGGCAAAACCTGGCCTTGCTGAACGAAGTGCGCGCCGATGCAATGCAAGCCGTCGCAACGGCCAAGCAGGAGGTGCCGGTCTTGATGACCGCTATTCGCATCGATGCGCTCTCGAACATCGGCGAGGCAAGGTCTGCGACAGGCCTGGCGCTCAACACCGTCGTCGATCGTACGTCGGCAGTCACGCGAACGGTAGCCCAAGCTCTGGACAACCGCCTGCAGCGGGTAGCGGAACACGCCGTGGGCGTAGTGCAGCAGGCCCGCGGCAATGCTCAGGCGCTGATGCGCGAGGTGGCGGGACAGGGCCCCGAGAAAACATTGACACGTGGTTTCGCGATCGTGCGCACCGACGAGGGAAGACCGGTGACCTCCAGCGAGCAAGCCCAGATTTCACCGACGCTCAATATTCAATTCAGGGACGGGTCAACCGAAGTGCGAACCATCCCCGCCAAACGAAAGAAGTGACCATGGCTCAGAGAAGTTTCAAGGACGCCTATGGAGTTCTGCAGAAGCATGCGGAGACCCTGCGTGATCAGAACGAACCCAACATCGATGATCTATTGACAATCGTCACGGAGTCCGTTGACGCATACAAGGTGTGCAAAGAGCGCATCGACGCGGTCGAAGCGGCGCTCAAGGCCGCGCTTGACGGTGTCGGCGCTGGTGCAACGATGCCGGGCAATGCCACCTTCGAGAGGGCTGTGGATGCGCCTGCGATGAGGGTGCCTTCCAGCGGCCGTTCGACGCACGTGGCGCCCCCTCCTTCAGGAACCAAAGCCGTTGACGATGACATACCGTTCTAGCGTCAACGGGCTGGCTATGAAAGCGGTCAACGGCAGGAAGAAAAATGAGACAAGCAGACTTTCCTCCTGACACTATCAGGCGCCTCAAGGATCGTGTAGCGCATCAATGCTCCTGCTGTGATGTCGCAACAACTGCCGCTGGGCCAGGTAATCGCCGGGTCAGCACGATCGGCAAAGCGGCACACATTCATGCTGCCATGTCTGGTGGGCCTCGATTCCTGGACTCGATGAGCTTGGAGGAGCGTCGCTCCATCGACAACGGGATTTGGTTATGCGCATCGTGCCATGATCGTGTGGACACCAATGCCGACCTCTTCCCTGCGGAACTCCTGCGTCGGTGGAAAGAAAACGCGGAGGAACGAGCTCGCAGTCGACAAGGTCAGCGCTTGATAACCGATTCCGACGCTCAGCAACTCGTCGTAGCAAGCCTGGGCGGCGCCCCTCGACATCTGCCGCGGAATGCCGTTGCTCAGCTTATTGGAGCGATGGAGTTGGAACTGCAATCAATGGATCCGCGCTGCGATGTGCGCACCAGCTATGCCGGCAATGTCTTCACTCATTCGATCAGTGCCAAAGAGCCTATGCGGGTGTCATTCACCTTTGATGCAAACGCGGCGCCAGATGGAGGAGCAGCAAGAGCAGCGCTGCGTGAACTAATGGACCACGGTAGTCCCGTGAGCCTTCCGGCTCACACAGTGTCAAGCAGCGGTTCACCCCTCGTCTCTCGCATTTTTGAATCAGCTGCTGAATCCGGTGGAGTGCTAAGGCTCGAACCGCGCAACAGGTCTGCCACGCTCAAACTAAGTCTCAAGCACCCGGAAGACGGAACGATCAAGCCTCTAGACGACATGACTGGAACTGTCGCTGTCGGGCGACGGTCATTGACGTACCAAGGCACCGGATTCGATGAGCTGCTAAGCCTCAGCTTCCGTAAGCACTTCGAGGGCGATGTCGCGATCGATCAAAGCACCTTCTTTCTTGATCTAGACAAATGGAACGGCCTAGACGTGCGCGCATTGCCGTATATAGACAAAGCGGCGGAAATCTTCCAGCTCTTGAGCAAAGGATGGAGGCTCGAAATGACCCTCGAGATCCAGGGGCGGCAACTGCTGCGCGGCTCCCTCAATGAAAGCGAGGGACTCAAAGGCTACTTCCAGGCAGTCAATGCCTTGCTGTCGTACTCCCGACGCGTAGGGACTCTTGCCAGGCACTTGGAGGCACGTGTTCTGTTCTCCTCCGCCGTTTCATTCACGCGCGACGAACACGAGGCGTTGGCGGAGGCGGTTGACATCCTTGAAGGCGGGATTTCGCTCGGCAATGGTAGTGAGATACAGCCAAAAAATTGCAGGATCCAAGTGAAAGATGCACAGGTAGCCAGACTTCTTCGCGATGAAGATTTGCCGACGACATTCCTGCTGGTGGCCGAGGAGGCCGAATCGATCTGCGTCTTCGGATGCGAACTGACGCTTCCGCTAAGACAGCTGTACTTCGAGGGCGCAAGAGTCGTTGTGGTTGGTGGCCCATCGGTCGTGCGCGTTGGCGCACAAGTAGATATCGATCTCCACCCGACAACAGGATCTCGTTGCACATGGCGATACGACGTTCCTGCTTTCGGTCCGTGGGGCTCTGCGCACGTGGAGTTTGATGTTCCCTCATCGACTGGGGAACACCCAATCTTCGATAGTCCTCACTCATGAGTTCCCTCGGACCTACCGTGGACAGCCAAAGTTTTGCCGATACGCGAACAGCCGGGTTGGTGACGAATGAGTCACGCAGATATCTGCACGAGGGCGAGATCGATGCAAGACGAAGATGAGGAGGATCTGTGTGCGGCGCTACCGTCCGACTTCCCCATGGCAGACCTCCTCGAGACTTGCCACCTGCTTGCCGAGGCTGACGTGTGCGTTCCGGGCTATATCCCGCCTCCAGTCGGGCTGTATCACCCGAATGGATTTTTCTACGAGCAAGACTTCGAAGGCATTCAGACTTGGCTCCTGCCGGATAGAAATGTAGCCTCGCGGCTCGCTCAGCTGGCTCAAGGAGCGGCTGTACGCGGCGATCAGCAACTCAGGATCGCGGCGGGACTGCTGGCCTTTTCGCAATGTCTGCACATCGAAGCGGAACCGTCGATCGCTTTCCATGAACTGGCACACAAGCAAGGCAACGAGGAGGCGTGGACTGAACTGGGCTGGTTTCGTGCTGCGAACAACGCCGTGTCCCAAGACCTGCTGGACCTCGCATTAGGGCGACAGGATGTTCTCTCGCGTCGATACGAAGCTCACGTGGTGAATCCAAGGCTTGACCTAGCAACGCCAATCAAGCGTTGGAATCGGAACTACATCATCGCCCTGAAAATGCTCGAGTTGGAGCAGTTGTCGCTTCTTCCCATTGATCGCGTGCTCCGCCTGTTCAATTGGATGCGAGATGACTTCATGTTCGGTGGTCCCGCGGCTTTGATGGCCAGCGTCTACTTCGCACCAAACTCTCCCCCGAGGCGACGAGTTTTCAAGGACAAGAACTCCCTTGACCGGGAGGCTGCCATTGCGGGTGTGCGAAATGCCGCATGGGACCTTACGCATCTAAGTGAGTTCGTTCGGCGGGTCAACGAAGAAGGCCGCGATGGTAAGACACGCTACCTCTTCGCCAGCTTCGACAAGCATTTGCGCAAGATCGCAAAGCTTCTCTTTGATTTCGGGACAGATCGGTCCAGAGACGAAGCGCTGCCAGAGGCACTTTCTCAATGGTGGGGCAGCTCAGATGCGCAACGGATCGCCGTGGAGATGCGCGGCCATCTCGATCACATCAGGTCCCCGCAATGGAAGGCAAAGGTCGCCCCGCGTCCGGACTTCATTGGGGAATTGATACGTGAAGGCGAAGACCGTCTTCGAGACGTCGAGCCGAGAGGGAATGCATAGGCAACGGCCTCTTGCGCAAGGCGTGCGAAATAAGCACGAGGCACGCGCGCCCAGACAACTACGTCCAGAATCGCACAGCGCCCGGTAATAACGAAGGGGAGGAAATATGGTCGATCCAATCAGCAAGCCGACGATAGATGGCCTTTCCAACGACGACGCTCTGGACTTGATTGCACGCCTTGTGGATCAGGCGGACGACGAGTCCAACCCGGACCTGGTTGACGATTCACTCAAGCTTGCGGATGAATTGCAGGCTCGTGGTCTTGTTCCAGCCGAGATGGCGCTGCTCGACTACTTCAGGGCAAATGCTTGGGCATGTCGCTACGCAGCGCGACGTAGTGATCGGGCGGCCGTTTGGGACTTCGAACAACCAGAGGTTCGACAACAGGTGTACCTGCTGCGTCGCGCGATAAACAGCCCGGGCGTTGATGCAATGGGGGTATTCCGCCGCTGTCAGATACGCACCAATCTCGGCAACCAGCTCGATACCCTTGGACGCTTCGTCGAAGCCCGGGCACATTGGAGTGCAGCACTCAAGATGGATCCCAAGTTCTGGATGGCGCGTGCCAATCGAGGGCGAGGATTGATGCACTATGCCGTGGCGTTGTACGACTCTGGACACGCCGGAGTCTTCGCACTTCATGCCCATCGCGATCTGACAGAAGCAGTGGCTCTGATCGGTAAGCATCCTCATCTTGGCGACAGCACGCTGATAGAGTACTTTGCGCGTTGCGCACAGCAGATCTCGGATCACTACGACGTTGAAGCGATCGGACAAGCACACAAGCCGGATGGCTGGGACATGGGCGGGGAGTCCAACGAACGCGAATATCGGCTCTGGTGTCTGAGCAACGTGCTTTTCCTGAACCCACTGAACGATGTCGAAGCAACTTCGATTGCAGCCCAGGACATCATGGGCGTACCAGACTTCGTCACGCCAATTGGAGAGCCTCCCACCGTGACTGGGATGTTCAATGAGCTCAAGCAAGGGTTCGTATCGGCACGCTGGCTTCTTTGGGAAGGAGTCGAATCACGTGAGCCGCATTTCTCCGATCGCGGAGTCCTGCTCTACAACACGCTCGACTATCCCGCTTATGGGCTGGCGACGGAGAAGGTGAAGATGGCGTTTCGCATGGCCTATTCGACGCTCGACAAGATTGCCTATTTTCTGAACCACTACCTCGCGCTGGGCATTCCGGAAAAACGCGTCAGCTTCAGGACCATCTGGCGAGAAAGAGAGAGGGACACCGACCCAGTGCGGCAGACCTTCGTGAAATCAGAGAACTGGCCCCTGCGTGGCTTGTTCTGGTTGAGCAAGGATTTGTTCGAGGAAGACATGCGGGACTCGACGGAGCCAGAGGCGCGTGCCCTGGCGGAGCTGCGCAATCATCTCGAGCACAAGTATGTGAAGGTCCACGAGATGCTCTTGCCTCCAGGGCCAAGCGGAGGATTGTTTCATGACACGATGGCTCATTCGATCACCCGTTCGGACCTTGAGTCACGAACACTCCGCCTCCTTCAACTGGTTCGATCTGCTCTCATCTACCTGGCACTGGGAATGCATCGCGAAGAGCAGAGGCGTGGCCTTGGCGATGACAAATTGCGAGGTGTGATGAAGCTCCATCAGTGGAGCGATGATTGGAACCGCTGAGGATTGGCTATTCCGCGCTCCGCGCTCCGCGCTCCACGCTGGGCGCTGGGCGCTGGGCGCTGGGTGGGCAGTTGTGGTGGAAGCGGAAGCCCGGGAAGCCGCTACTCGCAGTCGCCGCAATGTGGAGTTTCAAGACGTTCAGCTTGGCCACTCGCATGGTTGCGCTCCGACCTTGAGCCGACCTATGTCATCAAATTCACCGGCTGGCGCAAGATCGTTTTGAGCTTGGCCGGTTCGGTCTTACACGGATCGCTCAGATAGATCTCATGGCGTGGGCCGTTGAAGACCATTCCCTTGTTCGGCATCACTTACCGTGGAGGCGAGCCAGGAGCGGGCCTTCCTCGTCATAGCTGCCCGCATGCAGGGTCTGGAGCGACAGCCCTTCAGCGCGTAGTCGTTCAGCAGATTGGTCGCCATCTTCATGGCACGCCGGCGTCGCTGACCACACAAGTCGCCCGCGACAAGTCAGCTAAATCTACGATATTTGACGCTATCGTGGGTAAATGAAGTATTCTTGCGTCACTGCGCATCCTCGTGCGGGAAAGCACCACCCTCAGAATCATGGCCAACGGCGATCAGATCAAAGCACTGCTTCGCGCCTATCGGGACTCGGATGAGTCGCAGTTGCTGACGCTCGCGCTGCAGATCGCAGCGGGTGAGGCCAAGGCAGGCCATGGCCGGTTGGCCGAGGACATCCGCAAGCTCGTGGATGACATGAAGTTGCGAGGCGCGACCGTCGTGCCCAATCGGCATCCCATCCCGATGGCTCAGCCGAAGGGCGAGCTTGCGGACCTCGTCTCCGTGACGTATCCCGACGCCAGGCTCGAGGACATGGTTCTAACGCCAGCGTTGAATACACGTCTGTCCAGAGTGCTTTCAGAGCAGCGACAGGCTGCTCGCTTGCGCGACAACGGACTTGAGCCGCGCCGGCGCTTGTTGTTTGTCGGTCCACCTGGAACCGGCAAGACACTGGCTGCCGCAGCACTGGCCAGTGAACTGTCCTTGCCGCTTTTCACCCTGCGCCTGGAGGCGCTCTTCACGCGCTACATGGGCGAGGCGGCTGCCAAGTTGAGACTTCTGTTCGACAACATCTCGGCGGTGCGAGGCGTATATCTTTTCGATGAGTTCGATGCGATCGGGCAACAGCGCGGCACCGACAACGACGTTGGCGAGATACGCCGTATCCTGAACTCCTTCCTGCAGATGATCGAACAGGACCGCTCGCACAGTGTTCTCGTCGCGGCGACGAACCATCCGGCGATGCTCGATCAAGCGCTCTTCCGCCGATTTGACGAAGTGCTACGGTTCCATCTGCCCCGTCCCATTGATGTGGTGGAACTGATTGGAGCCCGACTGCGCAACCGCGCCAGGGATCTGCCGCTTGCTCGGCTGGCGGAGTTTGCGCAAGGATTGAGCTTCGCCGACGTGCAGCGTGCCTGCGAAGACGCGCTGAAATGGGCGCTTCTCTCGGGACGAGATGAAGTACAGGAAGCGGACATAAGGCAGGCCCTTCAAGAGCGACAGCAAGACCGTCGGACATTCGGCGGAGAGGAACACTAGTCCATGGCGACAGAAAATCCCTTGCTTCAGCATCTACGGATGGTCAATCGAGGGGTTTCTCAGACTTACAAGTCTCGTCCGGGTCGGGGTAAGACCCTGAACATTGCACCGCGCGACCGTGCTGCACATGGCAGTGCACTTCGCACCCAGCTCGAGAGCTTCGTGCCAATCTTCGCGCAGCGGCGCTTGCTGAGGGCGGCCGCTCAGTACGGCCAGCTCCCAGAAGGCATCACCATCGAGTTCCAGAGCGCAGTCGGGTTCGATCTTGCCTTCACTAGTTTGGATCTCCCGGTCTCGGGTATCGAGCTTCTTAATGTTCGGGTTGTCGACGAAGTAACGTATGCAACCTGCTACGTGCCGGAAGGCAAGCTCAAAATCTTGATCAACAAGGTCAAGGCTTATCTGGAGCAAGAAACGGCCACAGGCAAGGCAAAGAACGCGCCTTTGATCGAAAGTATTCAGTCCATCGGGCTCGCCACGATCGAGGCGTTGTGGACCGACGATGTGGACCCTCCTGTCGACGATGGAATTCTTCAATGGGAGGTCTGGCTACGGCGCGACTCGCTCGCAGCCGATGCATGCGTTCACCGGTTCCTGCATGCCGCGCAGGTCATCGGCATTCAGGTGGCTCAGCAGTGGATTGAGTTTCCCGAACGCGTGGTCACCAATGTTCAAGCGACCCGTGCCCAACTGGCCAGCGCCATCGACCTGCTGAATCTGATTGCGGAAATCAGACGCGCAGATCTGCCACCAGCTCTCGCGGACGACCCGACACTCGTACAGCAGGACGACTTCGTCGCAGATTTGGTGGATCGCTTGGAGCCAAACGTTGAAGGCGATGGTGTCTCGATCGCCATTCTCGACACCGGGATCGCCCATACCCATCCGCTGCTCAGCCCGGTCTTGGATGCCGCCGACATGCATGCCGCTCACCCGACATGGGGTCACAGCGATCATCACGGACATGGAACGCAGATGGCCGGGTTGGCTCTCTACGGCGATCTCCGAACCGCAGCAGGCACCACGGGCGGCGTGCAGTTGAACTATCGCCTCGAATCCGTGAAGGTGCTCGCGCCCGAGAACGGCATTCATCCGGATCAACCACTCGGCGCTGTCATGCAGGACGCGGTCTCTTATTGCGAAACGAGGGCGCCATTTCGCCAGCGAATCATCTGCCAAGCCATTACCTCGCCGATGCATCAACGTGGCGAGCCGTCCTCCTATTCGGGAGCCGTCGACCAGATGGCGTATGGAGACGGCGGCGACAACGCACGCATGTTCGTGATTGCGGGCGGCAATGTGCCCGAGGCACATTGGCCCGATTGGCCGACTGCCAATGTCAGTTTTGGCATCGAACAGCCGGGGCAGGCGTGGAATGCATTGACGGTGGGCGCCTCTACCGTGATGCAGGCATTGCCGGGCTCAGCCGACTATGCAGGCTGGCGGGCCATCGCAGGCGTCGGCGAATTGGGCCCCTTCAGCGCCACATCGGTGAACTGGGGCAAATGGCCTGTCAAGCCAGAGGTGCTGTTCGAAGGTGGTAACGCAGCCATCGATCCAGCAGGCGTTGACGTCGCGATGCCGCGGACCATGCAATTGCTGACGACGAACAGAAATCATGCAACGCGCGCACTCAGCCACACGGCGATGACGAGCGCCGCCACAGCACAGGCCGCCCGGTTATCCGCGCTGGTGCAACACAACTATCCCGACGCCTGGCCAGAGACGGTTCGTGGGCTCCTCGTTCATCACGCGGAATGGACGCCGCAACAGCGAGCACGCTTCCTGACGGACGACACGCAGGCCGCGCGCCGGGTGTTGCTGCGAACGTGCGGATATGGCGTGCCGAGCGAACATGACGCAATTTACAGCAGCACAAGGCGCGTCTGTCTCATCGCCCAGGAGACTCTGCAGCCGTATAAGCTGGAAGGCACCACTGGCACGATGAATGAGCTCAGGATCTTCTCGCTGCCTTGGCCGCGAGAGGTTCTGTTTGGCCTCGCAGAGAAGTCGGTTCGCGTCAAAGTCACTTTGTCGTATTTCATCGAGCCGAGCCCGTCGCGACGCGGATGGCTCAATCGCTACCGATATGCATCTCACGGACTGAGGTTCGACCTTCGTCGGGCTACAGAAACGGTTGATCATTTCAACAAGCGGGTCAATGCAGCCATGCTCGCTAAAGCGGAAAAGATCGAGGCATCTGAAGACGAAGGTTGGTTTTTGGGGAGCAATCTCAGGACCGCCGGTTCGATTCATTCGGATCAATGGACGGGGATGGCTGTCAATCTCGCTTCGCGCGACCTCATCGCTGTCTATCCCGTCGTTGGCTGGTGGCGCGAATGTACGGATCGGCAGCGCTGCGAAGCCAATGCCCGTTTCTCCCTGATTGTTTCGTTGGAGAGTGAGAATCAGAACGTCGATCTATACAACGAGATCGCCGAGGAGCTGCGAGTCCCGTTGAACACCGGGCTCACCAACATTATCGGAGGCAATTGAGGCGCAATGGCGAGCAAAGGGAGCAGCCTCGAGGTCGCGCAGCGGTGGGTCGAGAGTCACGCGTCATCGAAGCACACATGCCGAAAGTACGAAAGCCAGCTGCAACAACTTTGCGAGTGGCTGCTGGTTCGAGAACTCAACCTCGTTTCCGTCATGCCCGAGCAGCTTGCAGCGTACCTTGTCGACGTTGGAGCTGGCCGAGCCAATAGTCAGGCGGTGAACCAATCTCCCCGTTCGGCGCGGACGGTCGCTCAAACACGCTCCGTCTTGCGCTCTCTCTTCAAATCGCTCGTCCTCGCGGGACATCGGCCCTCCAATCCGATTGACTACCTCGCCGCGCTGAAAGCGCCGGACCCGGTGCGGCAACAGAATGAGCCCGGCCCCGCACGCTGGGCGGACATCCGGTCGGCGGTGCTTCTTCGCACACCCTCGTCGCGAGGAGAGCGCAGCGCGATGGTGCGCGCCGTTGCGATCGCGGAACTTGCCTACTGGGTGGGTTTGCGGAGAAGCGAGATGGCGTCGTGTTTTATGAGCGATTTCGTGAAGGTCCGAAGCACCTGGCGACTGCGGGTCCTTCGATTTGGCAGGGGCGCGCCGGATATCCTTTATGTCCCGTCGCCGGCAATGCGCGCGCTGTCGCGCTATCGGATGGACCGCGGCCTCGCGCCCTGGCCATCGGCCATCGAAAAGGCTGTGCCGATGATCTCCAGGCTGCGCAGCGAGCGTCCAGTCGACGCCTGGACCGTCGCGAATGCCCTAAGGACGCTGGACGTTGATCTGTCGGAACCGATGGGGGCAATTCCTTCCATGGGCGATCTGCGCCGGGAACTCGTCTTCAATGCACTTAGGGTCAACGGAGTCCCGCCCCATCAGCTTGCCGCGCATATACGCTCCCGCCAATTGGTGAACGAGATTTCCGACACGCTACCTCTGAGGTCGGCAGGAGAGGCGCTGGAGCGACTTGCCGCCTGACCGAATGCGCACTTCGCAAGCAAGCGTGCGATGAGATGACTTCAAGTAGGCGGGAGCGAACAGTCAGCGGCAGCATGTGGTCGCAGACACCTTTGTCAGCAGAAGACGAGGTTCGCGGGATTTACCGGCCCTGTGAGATAGCCGTCCAGCAGCGCGGCAAGGCCTCTGCCGATTCCCGAAACCGTGACCGGCTTGAGGTTTCCGGCCGCATCTGCGACATGTTCTGCACCTTGTGAAAGTCGAGCAGCCCTGACCCCGGGCATGCGAGCAGGCATTGGCAACCCGCGATAGAAAGGCCAGTCCGGCGCCTGCCACCTCGGGCCGATATCGGGCGAGAGAAATGCCCGATCAATGAATTTCTCAAGTGCGCCACCGAGACATTCCAGTTCGAGCGAACGTGGCGCGATCGACACGACTGCGGCCAAATTGTCCAGCGTGCTCACCCATATCGTCGGAGGGCAGTTTTCCTTAGTGTTGCGAAACAGGATGAGATAGCACGCGATGTAATCCATCACGAGGGCATGCGCTTGCGGAAAGACCCTGCGTGGCCTATCTAGGTATCTCCAGTCCCTCACGATGGTTGCCTCCGTTCGGCTCGCAACGAATGGCTCGGTCACGGCTGGATGCAACTTGGCCAGCATGCGATCGGCCACTGCGGTCCCGATTTCCATCCCTGGATCCAAGACATTCCAGATCGGGTGCTCTGCTACCCACAGCGTCACGGGAAAGTGTGAACCCAGGATCCTGACGATCCCGGGTGCGCCGCCGCGTTCGAGCGATGGCGCGTGCTCGCCGCGAGCATATCTCTCCCAATCTTGAACGCGCTTGGGGTAGGTATCGGGCAAAAGTTCATTGCATATCTGCGCCAACTCCTTCAGGTCTGCAGCCCCCGTGGCTCGTAAGAGACAAGCAACCCAAACCCGCGCAAGAAGTCCCCGGAGTTCAACATGGAGAGGGCTGCTGGGGCGCCCAGGCTTGGATGTCTTCTTCATGAGATGCGGTGCAAACAATTCCGAATAATTTTCCATTCGACTTTCAAGGACAGGATTGCCAGCATGTGACAGGTATCACTTGCAACGACAACCTTGAACAAGAGCCGCCCACAAGATCCCCTCCGGCGACAACGCGGGAATGATGGAGACCTGGATTTGATTCCAGGAACCGATCTTTGGCACTTGCTGGGATATCCAACGCCGGGCGCATTCCGCCAGGCCGCCCACCGCGGCCGGGTGCCTGTCCCGCTTGTGGTGTTGCCGCACCGCCGCGGTCGATTTGCTCTGCGGCGAGACGTCGCCAGCTGGATTCATCAAGTCAGCCAGGCTGTATCCGACAGCAATGCTGCCGCCGCTGGAGATGCCCACCACGCGGCAACGGTCGAGGGCACAGGACCTAGACATGCCGAGAGCGCAACCCACTCGAACATCGGCATTAGGGCTTTCGGCGTCGCAATCAAGGCCCTGCGGGAGCGGCAGCGGCGCTCCCAGAAGGAACTGGCGCTGACAGCCGGAATGGATCAATCCTTTCTGGCTGCCATCGAGCGAGGGCGCCGTCCGCCGCCGCAGTTGCGCCAGGTCAAGCGACTCATCGAAGCGCTGCATGCGACCGCCGAGGAAGCCGAGCAGGTGATGCTCGCGTGGGAGCTGTCGCGCCTTGCGCGGGCCTTGGGTGACCGCGACCCTGCATTCCGCGACACCTTGATGCAGATCGCTTTTTGGCTTGCCTCAATGCCCAGTGGCAGCCGGGCTCTGCTGCGCGTGATGGCAGGCGGTCTCCCCGCCGGTGAAACCAAGGAGGGAATGCCGATGGTCTGAACGAAAAAACCGCGCTGGGCCTTGCGGCGGCGCGGTTCTTAAGGACGGACAGATCCGACAGGTGAGGGCCTTTAGTGTCTCTCCGTCCCGCAGAACCAGTCAACGCCCTCCGGCCCGTGATCCGTCACACCCGGTGAAAACTGGACTTCAAAACGTCCATCTCACCGGGAAGGAAAACTGTTGCCTGAAGGAGAGTGAGATGAGAGTCAGAAAGGTTGTCACCCGTAGCGGAAAGAGGTTCCGCGGCAAATTTCCGTCCCGGAAGCTGGGGCGAATGGTGCAGTGGGAGTCGTTGCTCGAGCGCGATGCCATCCTGGCACTTGAGTACCTCCACGAGGTCGCCACCTATCAAGAACAGCCGTCGGTGGAGATCTACTACGACGGCGGCGATCAACCACGCCGCTATGTGCCCGACTTCCGGGCCATGTTTGGCGATGGTCGCGAGCTGCTCATTGAGATCAAGCCCGAAGCGCGGGTCGCGACAAAAGAAATCAGCAAGAAGCTCGGCGCCATCGCCAAACGGTTAGAAGAGCAGGGTCGCCACTACCGAGTGCTGACGGAGAACGACATCCGCCGCGAGCCGTTTTTCGGCAATCTGCGGCGCCTGCACAGCAGCGGCAGAAGGCTCAAGCGAGCATCTTGCACAGATGCGCTGGTCGAGCGGCTGGGCGATGGCCCCGTCTGGACGATATCTGAAGCTGCAGAACAGATCGGAGGCATCGAAGATGTCTTGCGTCTGGTCGCCGCCGGACGCCTGCGAATCGATCTGCAGGCGCACATTGTGCCGACTTCTCTGGTCTGGCTCGCCGATGCTGAAGGAGACCGCAATGGTTCGTTTCTCCTTTAAGAAGGGTTTGCGCTTCTTGCAGCAAACGCGCGGCTGGACTCTGCTGCGGCGCCTCGCGAGCGGCAAGTTCCAGCTCGAAGACGATGCAGGGGAACTCACCAACCTTGAGCAGGCAGAGCTCCATCGCCGGTGGGCGGGCGGCGAGTGGCAGATCGACGAAGAAAGCCTCGGGGCTTCAAAGAATGTCTTCTACTTTACGACGCCGAAGGACCTGAAATCCCTGTCTGAGGACGACCAGAAAGACGTCAAGCGAAAGGCGGACTACCTCAATGGCATCCAGAGGCTCTTCAAGCAAGACGGTCAACCCTTCGTCTCGAGTCACGAGAAGCTGGCACCAAAAATCCGCGCTGTTGCGCTGGAGTTGGGAGACTCGCACCCGCCGTCGCCCGAAACGGTGTGGCGGTGGTGGTCCAGGTTCGCGGTGACGAAGTGCATCACCAAACTACAGGATGGCCGCAGGAACTCTGGGCGGACCTACGACGCAACACAACGAAGCCTTTTCGATGAGGCAGTAGCCGAGGTCTTTCTCACCCCTCAGAAAAAGCCCGGAAAAGCGGTCGTCGAAGCCATGAAGACCAAGGTGAAGCGCGTCAATCAGGGCCTGGATGCATCGGACCACATCGCGACACCGAGTACTTCCACCGTCTACAGGTGGCTTAAGAGCCTCTACTACCAGGTCACCCAGAATGCGCGGCAGGGGAAGGTGGCTACGGCGAAGGAGCTGCGCAGCGCGATAGACGGTGTCAGGGTCAAGAAAATCCTGGAGCGCGTGGAGATCGATCACACGCCAGTCGACCTCATGATCATCTGCAAGCTCACGCGCTTGGTGCTCGGACGGCCCTGGCTAACTCTGGCAATTGACCGGCGCAGCCGGATGATTGTCGGCTTCTACATCAGCTTTCATGCACCGTCCTCTACATCGGTGCTTTATTGCTTGCGCATGCTCATGCTGCCCAAGGACCAGATCCTTGAGAAGTACCCGGGCATCAAGGGACCGTGGCCAGCATGCGGAATCCCCGAGAACATTGTCTGCGACAACGGCATGGAACTCCATGCGGATGCGGTGGAGGTCATCTGCCAGGAAATGGGCATCGAGCTCACCTACTGCGGGGTGGCGCATCCGGAAATGAAAGGCGCCATCGAACGGATGTTCAGGACCATCAACCAAGGGCTGGTGCACATGCTGCCGGGCACGACGTTCTCGAACGTCGACGAGCGCGGAGACTATGCCAGCGAGAAGCACGCAGCCATCGACCTGGAAGTCTTCATCCATCTTCTCGTGAAGTGGATCGTGGACGTGTATCACAAGACACCGCATCGCGGTCTCCTGGGCCGCATGCCGCTGGAGGTCTGGCAGGAAGAAGAGGGCCACTGCGTAATCGAGCTGCCAGCCTATCCAAAGCAGCTGGACACGATCGTGGGGCACTCGGCAACGCGCACGCTCTTTCACTATGGCGTGGAGTACGACAATCTTCGCTACAACTCGCCGCTGCTCCAGGTCATTCGCCAGCGGGTGGGCGGCAACCCCGAGGTCCACTTGAGGGGTTTCGAGCACGATGTTGGGCACGTCGCGGTTTTCGATCCCCAGCTCGACGAGTTCATCGAGGTCCCGGCAGTCCGAAGCGACTACGCATCCGGCCTGAACGCGTACGTGCACCACCTTTGCGTTGCGGAGGTTCGCAAGCGCTTCGGCAACGATTGGATCGATGACCAACTTCTTACGGTCAAGGCGGAGATTCAGGCGATCGTCGACGAGGCCGTACGTGCACACAAGACAAGCACTCGCAAAGCAAGTGCCACGCTTCTCCTGCATGACAGCGAACAGATTCTGGGCGTCCAAGGTGACAGCCCGCTACAACGGGCCCGAAAGCCCGTGAGCACCGCGCCCGCAGCATTGCCCGAATTGCATTCGGGTGCCGATGATGAGCTTCCCAGTTTCAGGAAATCCAACCGCAACCAGGAGATGTCAGCATGAATGCTCGCAACGAACTCGAATTTTTGCAGCAATTGGGCATGGCCGAGGAAGAGATGACCTTTCCGCTTGGTCATCTCGCAACATTTACCTTGCGCAAGGAGATCGTCGAGCACCGTGAATTCACGCGCACGATTCGGGAGATCGCCCGCCTTCACCATCGTGGCTTGCAAGCCGGCGTCGCCGAAGGGATGTTGCTGGTCGCGCAAACCGGCAGCGGCAAGACAACCGCTCTGGATTTCTATGAAGCGCGCTTTCCACGGACCAGGACCAAAGAAGGCGCGAACATCCCGGTCTTGCGAGTTGACACTCCCGAATCGCCCTCAGTGAAAACTCTGGCAGAGGCGATTCTCGATGCACTGGGCGATGGTGCGGCGAGCAAGGGAACTGCCACGGCGAAGACGCGCCGAATCGAACTCTTTCTTCGAAAATGCGGCGTTCAATTGCTGCTCATCGATGAATTCCAGCATTTCATCGACGGACACCGTACTGCGGAGTCCAAGCGAGTCTCTGACTGGCTCAAGAATCTGATCAGGCGTGCGTGCATCCCCGTAGTTCTGGCCGGCCTGCCCCGTGCAATCGCCGTTCTCAACAGCAATCCACAGTTGCGTCGCCGCTTCGGCGCACCGCACTATATGAAGCCGCTTGGCTTCCAGACCAAGGCGGAACAGCTCGAGTTCCGCGGCGTACTGAAAAGTTTGCAGGAAAGCCTTCCTCTACCTTGCGTTGCTTTCTCCGAGGCAAACATGGCAAGGCGCTTCTTCTACGCCAGCTGCGGGTTGATCGACTATGTCGTCAAGATCATTGACGACGCTGCTTCGCGAGGCGGTCGGGGAAGCAGTGGCGCCATCACACAGGCGGACCTAGCCCAGGCATTCGTACGTTCGGTCTGGCGGGAAGCACCGAAAAGTCTTAACCCATTTGAGGAAGGCTCCACCCTGCGGATCTTGAAGGGGCCCGGTGAGCCATTCGATGTATGGGACGACATTGATCAGTACACCTCGGTGGGTCGCTCAAAGAGCCGGAGCACCGGCAAAGCCAAGCCTGGCTCAAGGCGAGCGCACTGACATGACTGACCAACTGCTCATTCGACCCGAACTGGGCCGCGCCGAGAGTTTGCGTGCTTACATGTGCCGCGCTGCCGATCACAACCTCGCCCAATCGCTGTTTCGGCCAATGCTCCAATCTTTGGCCGCCGCAACGCAAAGCGTTCAAGTTGTGGCCGAGCTCACGGGTTGTAACCGCGATGCGCTCGCCGCACGTATGGCCGTAGCTCGTCAAGCCGGAAGCAGGACCTTGGATGTGAGACTCGGAACATCTCTCCTTCCCCCGAGCCAAGTACGGTTCGGGCAACGAATGGTGTGCCCCAAATGCCTTTCGCAAGAGGCCGTTGCACCATGCTATTGGGAACTGCGTTCGTACGACGTCTGCCATCTGCACGGGTGCAAACTCGTGAAGACATGTGGTGCCTGCCAGAGGTCGCTGACATGGGAGGTCCCGTCTGTGGATCGCTGCGTGTGCGGCATAGAACTGTGGCGAACGGCCGCGTCGCCGGGGACCCCTGAACGAGAGCGACTTTGTGGACTCATCGCCGCAGCTACCACTCACTCGATCTCAGCTTGCAACAGGGGCGATTCTGAAGGAGCGAGCACACCGTCTCTCCGCGTTCGCATCGATCTGCTGCTATTGATGATCGAATTCGTCGGTGAACTTGTTCTACCGGCCTTCGCGAAAGCCACAAACCGGATTTCAGCCGATGCATTGCGCCGCGTGCGCCATGACTTGATCGCACAAATGCTGGAGGACCAACCCTACCAGGACTACCTGCGGGATACGTTGTTTCTACACGCGGCTGGTGAGCCCTTGACGCTCGCCGAAGCCATGAAGCCAGGCAAGACTCCTCAACAGCTTCGGCGTTATTTTGGCCCGTGCCTGTGTGAGTTGTCCTTCCATCGATGCCTGTGGCAGTTGAGCGCGAGAAGCGACATGAGTTCGGCCAGTCCCCGGGTCAAGAAGCCAGCGCGGGCGCCCGATCCACAGGCTTGGCGTAAGAGGGTCAAGCAGTCACGCCAGCGCGCCTCCGATCCTGGCGGCATCACATGGCGGCCTCGATCCACTCCGGCACCCAAGACAGCGGCCTTATTTTTTCGGCGCAAGAAATGACTTTGCTGTCGACACCGCAGCGATTGCCCGACGAGGGGCAGATGGGCTATCGATTTCGGCTCGCGAACGCCAATTTGCTTTCCTCGCGTGAATTGGTCGAGTTGCAGCCGAGCGAGGAGGAAGAGTCCTTCGCGTTTGCCGATGCTGGGTTGATGGATGACTCCTCATCGGAAGTAGCGTCCACACACGAGTGTCAAAATTCCGGCGGCATATCGCCATGGGTCACGCGATGGGCTCGATTTTGCCCCGGCTGCCTGGCTGCCCGAGGAACCTGGCACGTGGCGTGGGAGATCCTATTCGCAGACGCGTGCGCGACTTGCGGAACGTGGCTCATCGACACCTGCAGCGAGTGTGGTATGCGCCTCTCGTGGCACCGGCAAGGCCTTTTACATTGCGGATGTGGCGATCTATTGATCTCTCAATCTGCAAGTTCTGCCCCGCGAGCGGTCGCACAGCTGAGCGCCATCCTTGCAGCAGTTGCCATGGGCCGGGAAGTCGTTGAGGTCGGCCCCACCGGAAGTCTTACGCTCAGCCAGCTGGTCAGATTGATTCGGCTTCTGGGTAGCTATGGTGCGTCAGACGGACAACGCTCGCCCCAGAAGATGCGTGCTATTGACCGACTAGAAACCTCATGGCCCATCGTTTGTGCGGCTGCAGAGGTCCTGTGCACTTGGCCAAATGGGTTCTTCATGCTGCTGGACCGGCTGAAGAGCTTGAGCCCGGAAAACAGCAGAGGGAAACTCGTCGGAGCTTTCGGCGGTTTTTATTTCGCGTTGTACAAGGGATTCAGTCACGCCGCCTTCGATTTTCTGCGGCGCGCATTCGAGGACTATGTCGCCGCGAACTGGACCGGTGCCTTTGCCAGAAGAAACACGCGTCTGGCAGCTTCGGTGCTGGACGACCTGTCGTGGATCCCGGCAAGTCGAGCGCAAGGCACGCTGGGGGTGTCTCGCTCGCGGCTGAATGCATTGGTGGCCGAGGGAAAGGTGAAAGGTGAACTCCGCCTTAGCGCCAAGGGAAGGAAATTTCTCGTTGTAAATAAGGCCGACGTATCAGCGATACAACCTCTGGTTCACGAGGTTCTCTCGCTGGAAGAGGCGGCACGCGGGCTTGGCCTCAAGAAGACCCGCCTCCAAGTCATGCTGCCGATTATTTGTCCCGAAGCACGACAGCGGGGAGATCGAGGTTCCCGATGGGACATACCTTCGTCGTGGATGGAACGTTGGAATCAGTCGCTTGAGGTACTGTCTCCCGTTGCCGGATCATCGTGCGACAACGTGAGCCTTCGGCAGGTTCTTCGATATTGGCCATGGACCGATGAACAGCTGGCGCGCCTTTTTGCCGACGTCCAAGCAGGTCGAATGGTGCCGATCGGCAGATCCCCAGACCAGCCCGACATAGGAGGACTGCAGTTCGAGAAAACTCAGCTTCGCGACTGGTTTTCATACGCGTTCCATGGACGAGTGGGCGAGTTGACGATTCCGCAAACTGCCTTCCAACTCGACGTCAAACAGGAGGTCGCCTATGCGCTGGTGCGCTTAGGGTTGCTCGAGACCTCGGTACGTCAGGTTGGAAGGCGGACCGAACGCTGTGTTTCGACGGCTAGCTTGGAGAAATTTCGTCAGCTGTATGTGTTCGGACGAGACTTGGCAAGGCAGCTGGGTCGGTCGCCGAAGGCCGTCGCCGCCTTGCTAGCCAGCCACGACATTTCACCCGTGTCGGGACCAAGCCTCAACAGCTGCAGGCAGCTGCTGTTCGAACGAGCGGCCCTGGGCGCCTATTTGCCCTTCTTGGAGAATTCGTCGTGATCAGTTCGGGTGGTCGTCGAGCAATATGTGATTTCGCGATCGATGGGCTTCACTGCCGAGCACGCTACATCTTGGAGTCTTTGCATGAACGCCGCAGCTCGTAGCATCCCGGGGCCTTCTGCAAAGGGCGATCTTGAAGATGCCCAGTTTGCAAATGCCCCTGATCAACCGGCTCCCAAGCTGATGTTCTTCGGCGACCCGCACGGCGACTTCGAGCCGGTGATCGCCGCGGTCGAGCGCTACCGCCCCGAGGCGATCGTGCTGCTCGGCGATCTGCAGCCTCGTCAGTCGCTCCACATCGAACTGCAGCCGATCCTGGATCGCACCGAAGTCTGGTTCATCCACGGCAACCACGACACCGATTCGGATGCCGACTACGACCACCTGTGGGGATCGGAGCTCGCGGACCGCAACCTGCATGGCCGCATCGTCTCCATCGCCGGCTACCGGGTGGCCGGACTGGGCGGCGTCTTCCGCAGCAAGATCTGGGACCCGCGGCGGCCCGTCGGGGAAGCCGCGTTCGTGTCGGGCAAGACGATGCGCCAATCCATGCGCCCCGAGGCGCGGTGGCGCGACGGCATTTCCCGGAAGCATCGATCTTCCATCTTCCCGGACGACTACCAAGAGCTGTTCGGGCGCCAATCCGCCGACATCCTGGTGACACACGAGGCACCGGCGGCCCACCCGCATGGCTGGCGGGCGATCGACGATCTCGCGAAGATGCTCGGTGCGCGGTTGCTGGTCCACGGTCACCACCACGAGAACATCGACTATGTCGGCCAGGGCCTGATGGATGCCAGCGCGCCATTCCGCGCCTTCGGCGTGGACAAGGGCTCGCACCTGCGTTGGCCCCTCGACGAAAGAGGCCTCACGTGATCCTGTTCCTCGACTTCGACGGTGTCCTGCACCTGGAAGGCGAAGGTCACCTGCCCAGCGACGGCGCGGACTTCTGCTTCCTGCCGGGCCTCGAAGCGCTGCTGCGCGAGTTTCCGCAGGTGCGGATCGTCATCAGCTCGAGCTGGCGCGAGCGGCTGGCTTTCGAGGCGCTGATTGCGCCGTTCGCCGAGGACATCCGGACCCGCATCCTCGGCGTCACGCCGTCTCGCGGATCCGGCGCTCCCCATTCATTCGCGCACCGCGAAGGCGAGATCCTCGCCTGGCTGCAGGCCCACGGTGCGGCCAACGAGCCCTGGGTGGCGCTTGACGATGCCGAGTGGCAGTTCGACCGGCACAAGGACCGGCTGGTCGTCTGCGGGTCGTTCGTCGGCTTCGACACCGAGGCTGACGCCGCCTTGCGCGCCCATTTCGAAAGGACCCGCCCATGAAGCTACTGATCCTCTCCGACCTGCACCTCGAGTTCGCCCCCTTCGAGCCGGCGGCCGATCTGGTGTTCGATGTCGTCATCCTCGCAGGCGATATCCATTCGCCGGCCAAGCGCGCCATCAAGTGGGCGATGGACCGCTTCCCGGACAAGCCGGTCGTCTATGTCCCCGGCAACCACGAGTACTACGACGGCCATTTGGACACGGCCTTGGCCGAGGCGCGCAGCGCGGCCGAAGGCAGCCATGTGCACCTGCTCGATGGCGACGAACTCGTGATCGACGGCGTGCGCTTCCTGGGCGCGACGCTGTGGACCGACTTCGCGCTCGCCATCGAGGCACCCGAAGGGCGGGTCAGCAACGTCCCATGGGCGATGAAGCAGGCGACCAGCGTGCTGAACGACTACGCGCTGATCCGCACGGTCGACGAGACGGCCGAACCGGATACCTCGCGGGACACGCCGGACAGGAAGCTCCAGGCCGCCGACACGCTGCGGATCCACCAGGCCCAGCGGGCATGGTTGCAGGCCAGGCTCGCCGAACCGTTCGACGGTCGAACGGTGGTGGTGACCCACCATGCGCCGCATCGCGGTTCGCTCTCGGCGCAGTATGCCGACGACTGGGTGTCGGGCGCGTTCGTGAGCGAGCTTCCCAACGACTTCTTCGAGGTGCCTGTGCTCTGGGTGCATGGCCACACCCACCAGAGCTTCGACTACCGGGTCCGTGCCTGCCGGGTGGTGTGCAATCCGCGAGGGTACGTGCGCCGCATGAGCGGCCGGATCGAGAACCAGGCGTTCGATCCTGACCTGGTAGTCGCTCTATGACCGACGCCGGTTTGTCTGCCAAGAGCGAGACCCGAATCGCCACTATCCGCGGGGCCGAGCTCGTGGCTTTCCTATGCGAAAGCCAGCGCGGCGAGACACGGTCGGTCGTCATCGAGTCCGCACGGCCCCCGGTGAGTGCCCCTTCGCGTCCTGGAGGTAAAGCGACCACGTCGCCCCGCAATATGCTGCCTCCGCCCGCGGCGACATTGCGCAAGCGAAGTGTCCCGAAGGTCGGCCATGCCGCGCCAGTGGCCATGGCGGAGATCGGACAGGTCTTGAAACGCCTCGGTCTCGATGGCCTGGCTCGTCGGAATGATCTCAGTGGGTCCTTCGTTGTCGAAGCGACCGCCGAGCAGATCCGCGAACTGGCCGCCACGCCGGGGGTTCAGGCCATCCGGCTGAATCGACGGCGCCGCGATATCCGCGCTATCGCGGCGTAGGCTCGCTCCGACTCTGAGTAGTCTGCGAAAGGGCAATCTCGGACGTTGCGGTCGTCCGCAAGCGGCCTCAAACGGTCGCGGGCACACTACGGCCTAGTTGACCAATCACATGACTTGACTAAAACAGCTTCTGCGGGCTCAACATGCACTGACAATCTGCCTTGATGGGCAGCAGAGCAGACCATGCGATTTGTCGCGACCCTTCTTCGGGAACGTTGAGGGGACACTCAGTGCGCGACGTTCAAACTAGCTTGTTCAGCTGTCGCACATCTCTCCTAGTTTCTAACGTGGTCTCGAACTTAAAACGTGTGGCGCCATTGCCGATCGCCGTGAAGATCCGGCGGCCTTGCTCACTCATCGGATTGGGAAGTTCCATGACCCGCCATCGCTCTGGCTGGAAGACAAAAGGCACGTACAAGATCCTGTACTTGCGACTGCCATCTGACGCGCACTCGGCGGCGCTGCGCATCTCGTTTTGTGTGAATTCGAACTCGAATGCTTCATCCATGTTGGACTTCACTTCATAGCGCCATTCGGTATCAATGGTTAGAACCCTAAAGTCGTAGCCCAGCTTGTCATTGCCTTCCCAGTCGATTTCCAGCTTGGCCCGGTTTTCCGAAACCCAGCACTGATCGTTGTAGCGATCCTTGTGCTTCTCGCGCAGAAAGCAACTCGCCAGGTATTCGCTGGCAAAGCCCATGGCGATACGAACGTCATCGGTCGGCCGCTCGTTCTGACTTCGCTTCCCGCTCTTTCCTCCTGAACCGCCACCGCCACGCCTCTCAGCCTGCGCTTGCTCGGCAAGTTTGAAGCGACGACGCGAGCGCGTGAGCCACGCTCCGTCGGCCATATGCGCCTGCGCTAACGCAACGAGGCTCTGGACAAAAGCCTTGGATCGCGTGTCAAGCAGGCTGTCCGCGAAAGTGATGCTGCGCCGGGCGACCTCGCCTTGCTCCCTGCGCTCTTGTTCTCTCTTTTTCTCACCCAGCAAGTCCGACGGGTCGAGATTAAGCGCGATCGCTTCTACGATGTGCGGCATGGCGTTGGGCCAAACGTCGGCACGCACGAGCGTGGCGATCTCTTGACCAGGCTCGACGCCGACAAAGTCCAAAAGTCCCAACTGATCGAGCGCTTTTAGCAATGCTGTGGAACCGCCCCTCCAGGGGTTGGGCTTCTCATTCAGATAACACCAAGCGCCGATTGTTGGCGCGGCTTCGTCGATGAAGCGCTGCAGCGTACGGGTTGACCGACCGCGGACGTGAGAAAGAGGCTCGAGCTCAAGATCAATGTCCTCTCCGACAACGTCAGCAAGCCTGACATCAGATAGCGCGGCCACGTCCTCTAGCAGAAGCTCCTCGCGGTCTATGACCCATTCCTGCTGGAACTCGAGAAAGCTAAGGGTGCGCAGGGCGACGTAGCGATTCAAAGGGGCGCCGCTGTGGTAGACGGGCCAGAAATGTCGGCGGAGACGGTCCACGGCCGAGGGCGCGAGCTCGGTCTTCCAGGTCTCGAACAGGCGCCGCAATTCGCTTTCGTTGGATAGGATCGGCTGACCAAGGGAGGAAAGCATCTGGTTCAGGCGGGCGTAGTCCAAGCCTAGAGAACGACGGACCTGGGCCAGATCCGGCGTGGCAAGTTCGTCGAGCAGTTGCTCTGGAGATAGAGGCAGCCGATCGGCCAGAGGCCGCAGTGCCTCGAGAACCGTTGTCCTCAGCGGACTGTCACCGATCTGCTCTCCAAGTGCGCGTGCCATCTCAAGGTCGGTCACACAGGCAACGATCGGCAGCAATCGGCGCACCAGCAGATCACCGTCAGTGCGAAGCGCAAGCGCATGCTCGCGCACCAACTCGACCTTGCAGCCAAGCGCCCGTGCGAGTTCATCCTCCGTGGGATGCTGACGAGGATCCAGCGCCGCAGTCCGATTCGCGAGCCGCAGCATCAGCGTCTCAAAGGAGCGCATGCGACGGTCAAGCAGTGTCGAAAGGTAAGGTGCGGCATCGCCGAGTACCGCCCAGGTCATCTCCTGACCTTGACCGATGACCAGTGTCGGATTTTCGTCGTCCGGAAATGCGAAGAATGGTAGAGCCTCGTTCACCGGAACTCCACCAACGGCGAGGCTGATATTTTCGCAGTAGCGAAGGCGGATTCGGCGAAAGCGCTGTTCGACAATCGAACTTGAGATCTGCCGTTCCAACTCCCGCCCCAACACCTCGTTTGCCAAGACTGCAGCTTCGGGAAGCCATTCAAGCCCATTGCTTGCGATCAGGGTATCACCCAGGTTCGGCACCATGGTGACCCCATCAATCAGCACGTCAACCTGGTGGCGGTCGATGCCAAGTGCCTCGAAGCCGCCACACGCCTGCAGTCTTTCGAGCGCGGGGGCGACGAGGTCCTCCTCGCCCAGTTCGAGGATCGGCTGCCCCGCAGCCATGACGGCTTTAGTCTCTGCGCGCAGCGGGTCGCCGGTCACGAACACCCGGCGAGGTTCGGTCGCGTTTCCGACCACCACCGAAAAGCCAAGCGAGTTGACAGTCGCGATCGGTATGTCCGCCGGCAGTGCCACTTCAGCCTTGCATGCATCGGCCCAAACGCGCTGGTAGATTCGGCGAAAGTTCACGCGCTCCCGCGGCTCAAGCCCTCTCGAGCCATGGGCCAAGCTGGTAAGTTTGCGGATCGCGTCGCCGACATCCGACCAATCACGCAAGCCGACGGCGCGGTCGAACAGAACGGCAGCGACGCGCCTTTCCTCGTCAATCAAGTCCACAAGACCATCCCGCGGACGATCGACATAGCGTGGCGGGTGCTGCTTGCGGTCCTTCGATGCCCAGAGCGCCCCCGGCCGCTCAAAGCGGTCGGGATCACCCTCCACCGGCAACCAGGGCTCAGCTGCAATGAACGTGGCTGCGGGTGTCGGTAACCCGCGCGCATTCTGTTCTGCAATCCCACGGTCATACCGTCCCAGACGCCAGTTGAGCCACCCTTGATCTTCGTTGGCCAACTGCAAGAGGATGAGCTCAGCAAAGCGTTGCCGCGTGGCCGCCGGAAAGACTTGGTGCTCGACCTGCCCGGGGAAACGCCAAAGCTCGCCCCGTCGGCTATAGGCGGTTTGCGGGTTCGGCAGTTGAACAGCCTGGCACGCGGCGGACCACGCCGGCGAGCGGCCTTTATCCAGATCGACCCGGCGGCGGAAGTGATCCCAGATCCAGGAGGGCGTGCCGCTTGTCGGCACGTCCGGATCTTTGAGTAGGGGAAGGCCGTCGCGCACGCCGGCCGCGCGAAGAAACTCCGTCCAAGATTTGCGGTTGCTACTTTCGGGCTTCGGCGCCCATCCGGCCTCTGTCGCAAGCAGGAACTCCGACGCGCGCTGGCAGTCGGGGGACTGCGGCGCGGCCTCCGCGAGGTAGGTCGTCAGCCTTCTTCCCCCCGGGGTCCATCCGTCGGAAAACCGCGCTTGGCTTGCCGGTCGCCATCCACTTCTGGTCTCAACGTGCAGATCGATCTGACGAAGGATTTTTTCCGACTTGGCGCCCTCGACTCGCCATACGTCGAACGCCCACTTCAGAGTCGACTCGCGCCGCTTGGGCGCCGGCTTATCTCCGAAGGACGACTGCACAGTCCGCAGGGCTTGCAGCGCGTCGTAGGGGCGAAGCAGATCTGCCTTGATGAAGTCTGCAATCACCTCCGGGGTCATCGGAATTCCGTCATCGAGCAGAGAGAACCTGTTCGCCACCGATGACGGTGGAAGCGGTGCGGGATCGTTGTCCCGCATGCCCACCTGTCTTACGAACACGGGTGTTCCGCCGCTTACCACGCCGGCAGGCTGGAGGCTGCCGTCCCGCACCTTCAGCACCGTCTTGCCGACGAGCTGGCGCAGGCCGTTTGAAGATGAAAGCGCTTTGCGCGCATCCTCATAGAGATTGCCCCATGTGCGCAGGCCCGTCCCGTCTTGTTCTAGTGAGAGCGCGACCGACTGGATCCAGCCAGCTACTATGAGGTCATTGGGCGTTGGTTGCGCATGCACCGCCTCCATCATCAGGCGGAGCCGTTCGAGGCGCTGGGTTTCCAACTGCGGGGCGGCGAGGTTGGCAACACCTGCTTTAACCAGCCGCCGCACGCGGAGCAGTTTGTATCCCTGTTCCTGCCAGATGCGCGCTTTGCGGAACGTGGTCCAGTACTCGTCGCCCCCGGCTGCCGGTACGATCGCGCAGTCGCGCCAGTCCAACTCGATTCGCTTCGAAGCACGAGACAAGCGCTGCACGTCATCGGGCGCCCAAGCGACAAGATCAAAGATGGTGTTCCGACCGATTTCTGCGGCAAGCGCCTTCAGCTCCGTTGCCGCAAGCAGCGCAGTCACGGCGAGTTCGTCCAGCAGAAATGCGTTCAGCGGCAGCTCGAAATTTGCACGCCGTCGATCGATCGAAGCGTAGAAGGGAGCGTCAACATGTCCGCGAATCCTGGACGGAACGTCGGCCGCCATCGGCAGGAAGTTGTAGGTGCGACCATTCTCCCCTTCGCTCGCCGAAAGAGAGACGGCGACGGCGACGCTTGGCTCACCTTGCCAATCGCGCCATCGCGCAAGCTGAGGCTCCTTGGCGACACTGGTTTCGACCGCTGCGGACAGCCCGTCGCGATCGACGGGCCTTCTCGCTACGAGGTAGCGACGGCTGCCCGGCCCGATCGAAACGATTTCGTAGCGCAGTCCAGAATCGGCAGTCGGTGCTGGCCGGCTTTGAATGCTCCGCGACAAAGTGCGCCGGCTGCTCACGCCGACGTCGTCGACTTCAATCGAAACGCGCGTCAGTCGATCGAGGAACAAGAGGAGCGGCACTTCAAGATCGACAAGGGCGGAGACTTGTTCACGCGCGACATTGATCGCTACCGGACCAGACAACGGTAGATGCACGACCGTCGCGAATCCCTCCTTGGCAAATCGCCTTATCTCCTCCGGCTGGTCATCGAGCGGGACCGCAGCGAGGTAGCGTGGAAGGACCTTCGCGACGTGACTGGCGATGGGCTCTTCTGCGATGGCGAGAGTCGCCTTCTTGACTTCATCGAAGCCCGCGAAGCGAAAGCAAAAGCCGGTGAACATATCGGCGGCCGCCGATCCAGCCTGCGAGTAGATCCTCGGGTCGTCGGTCAGCGTCTCCACACTGCGGAAGCCGAATCCTTTGTTGCCAATGCCTTGGCCGACAGTCTTGCTGGAGACGCCAATGTTTCGAATGGCATTCACGTTCTTCCAACTGAAGCCGTTACCCTTATTAGCGATGTAGAGATCGCCATCGTCACTTCCCCTGATCACTAGCTTCAGGGAGATTGATCCTTGGTCGCCCTCATCGTGTGCGTCGTGCGCGTTCTGCACGAGTTCGAAGATCACGCGGTCGCCATACTCGCCACCTATCGCCTCGCTGACATTTCGCAGGCTCTCGTAGGTCAGCAGGCCTGACCGAACGGCATCCACGGCATTCCTGATTTGTGCCCTGAGAGTCGAGGACAGCTTCTCTGCGGGTGTGAGAGAAAGGTTTTCTAAGTCGAACGCCGATGCAACGTCGATAGACGTCAGGTCCAGTCCGGCTGAGACGCCGCCGCTCACGTTTGAGCCACCTGACCGGGCGTCGCCGAGGCAGCAGACGGAAAGTTAGCGGGAAAGGACTTTTCGCATTCGATAGGTTTTGCCATGACTGGTGCACCCGATGGCCAAAGTGGCGCCTACGAGCATAAGCGCGAATCTCGACGAATGCTGGGGCATGACGACCACCGTCTCGCCTAAGCTGATGCCGTTGCCTCAACGAACGTCCAACTCCAAGCAGCGCGGCTTAGAAAGCCTTCGCGACTTGAAATACAAGCGTGGTTGCGCCCAAAGCCGGATTCCATGTCCGGCCGCCTCGGCGAGAAAAGCGAAGGCCTCTTCTGGGGAGATCAGGATGATCCTCACCTCGATTGCTCCACCCGGTGGTCTCGCGGTTGATCGGGTGCCCGAAGCGCCATCCCAGTATTTCCAGGGCCTCAAGCATCTGTGCGCAGCTCTCGGCGGGAGACGGGCATCGCTTTGGTCATGGACAGAAATCGTAGCGGCTACGGTGCAGCGCACAAAAGCTGACCGCATCGTGAGCGATTCCCAGCAGATTGACAAACGTTGACATTCCCGCCGGTCACGCCCGCTTACGACGTCTCCTCAACAATGGGAGGTCAATATGGGTCAGATGGCTGTCATGGTGAACGAGTCGGAGCCCGGCGAATTTCCGCTTCTCGCTCTTGGGTTCGGTCAGCGGTCCGACCGGATTGCTGAGCTTTCGGCCGTTCGTGTCCGATCAAACGACGCACTCCAGCGAAATGGAAGCCTGGATTGCCGGCGCGTGCGCGGTCGCCGACTACCTCGTGCGTCCGGTCGCGCGCCCGAAGGAGCCGGCGCAAGTTGATCGACCAGCCTCACACGGCACGAACCGCGAAATAGGCTTCGTCGGTTTTCCCAGATCGCGGAAGCCCGCTGTCCTACCCACGTCGAAGGTCTTGATCCGGCGCTTGGCGAGCGTGATCTCGTCTTTGGTGAGATCGCTCTCGCCTGCCTCGCTCGCATTCTGGAACGCGCGCAGCGCCGGCACCACGTCATGGCCCAGTTGCCAGTCGAGTTCGCGCCGGAAGCGCTGCTGCCACCTTGACCGCGACGGCCGCTGGATGCAGATAGTCCGAGAGCAGTACAAGGTAGGCGACGCGAGGTTCCGGCTCCACCTCTTCGAACCGGAACGGTACATCGTCATCGCTGGCCTCCTGCGGTGCAACATCGACCGGCGCCGTGGATATCGGCTGGCTGAGTACTAGCCAGAGGGACTACAACGAGGTTTTCGGACGTGGGCGTTCTTTGAGCTAAACGGTGCGCCTAGCAATAAGGCGCGACTTTCCGCTGCTCGCTAGGCCTTACGGCGCTGTACATTTCGAGGATTCAGGTAGGCGAGACCGACAACGGCTGCAATCCGCCCCTAGACCAAGGCCCTCAGTCCCATTGACAGCCCGAATGCGCACACTAAAAAACGCTGTACAACGAGAACTCAGAAACTGGCAGAAGACGAACCCCCATAGCGGAAAGTTCTCTCATCCGTGGTATGTGGGCTGGGCTCTAAAGGCAGGTCGCTATCCGGTGCTCGCTGCCGTGCTTTTCCTCGCGTCGTTCGCCACAATCGCCTGCGTCACGTGCTGGCTCCCACCACCCTATGGGGGCTTCGTTCAATTCGGGCCAGCCGAGATTGACAAGTTCTCGGTAGATACCCTCTTCAGCGGATTGTGGGCGACCCAGGCTACGCTAGTGGCGCTGGTCTATCCCGTTGGCTTTGGCTTTGCCACCATCTTTTTGCAAAAGTCACATGCGACAAAAGCCACACTGCAGACCTATCTTGTCACAAGCGGAGCAAAGCTAACTGGAACGTGCGGCTTGGCTCTCCTGATGGGACTTACGGTTTCGGCGGCGGTGGTAAGCACAGTCTCGCAGTGGACAGCATTCGCCTGGTTGATCCTGGGGGCAACATTTCTTTGCTTAAACATCTTCCTGACGGGGAAATTCCTTCTCAAGACGTTCGCATTTGCCACGCCAGAAGCGCGCAGGAGAGAACGCCACACCTATGCGGTGATGATCGCTTGGCCGGATGAATGGTGTCGCCATGCCGCTTCAGTAATCGCAGCAAGTCCTGTCCGCTTCAAGCTGCTGCACGCAGATGAGCTGGCAACAGACGTAAACGGCAAAGCTCCTGCGTTCTATGCCGGGCCCTTCGCCTATCAAGAGGTGGTGGAAGGCGCTCAATTCTCCTTTAGGGGTCGACGGCTCGTCACCGATGTTCGCTATTGGCTAGTTCAGCTCGCATACAACCATTGGGTGAAGCGCGCCACTGACACTCCGACAGAGCCGAACAAGACATCCTTTCACCGCGAAGGGCCCTTGTTTGTGCTTCGTGCTTGGCCGAGTCCCTTGGAAGCGGAGCATGGTGAGTTCTTGGCTGGCACAACCAAGAAGCCACATCTGACCTGGCTAGAGAAACAGCTCCTATGGTGGGCAGTAAGCTTCTCTTCGCTTAACCGATATGACAGCGAGGTGACGGTTCGCGACTGCTTGGACGAGATACGGGCTGAACTTGTGCAGGTTATCAATGAAGGCGCCTCGGATGATTTCGACCGGCAGTTCCTCTCTCTGCTCTCGCTGATGGACGACTTACTGGAAGCTTCCTTCTACAAAGACCAAGACGGAAAACCGTCCAACCACGCTCTAACCGCAAGCAGCACGGACCTTTACTCTGGCACCTCCGTACTATCAATATGGTGCACTGCAATCTCCGACATGCTCAAGTCTGCACTCGAGGTTTGCGACAGAAATCCTTACTTTGCGGCGAAGCTCTCAGCTGTTCCGAGAAGGCTGTTCTCGCGAGAACGTGATGTGCTCAGCCATGAGCTGCGGATCCTATATTTGGCAAAGCAACACGAATTCCTGCATCAGGTTCTGGTTTGGGGAGCAGAGCAGCTAATGGGGTACAGGTCGAATGCTGGTACGGTTGAGGATGCGCTCCCAGAGCCTTTTGCCGGTCGTTGGAAGACTGTTCTGACAGCCGCCCTGGGCGCTTGGGAGTCATTCAAAAATGAATCCGTCCTTCGGCACGACGACGGCTGGGCGCCTTGGGGCGCACAGGGCCGCGATGCGCTCGACCTGCTTGCGAAGCACCTGGAACGGACGGTTTCTACCGTAGCGGCGACTTCGCGAGGCGGGAGCGTCTACACGGCGATGTATCTCACGGATACGCTGTTGCGTTGGCGAACGCAGTTGTCGATATTCCTCGATAGGAATGATGTTTACATTGCGAGCCCTTGGCAACTCACCCTTGAATCGACCGAGAAGCCGTGGCCCGACATGTACGCTACCCATTTGCAGGGCTATTCCTTCGGCGACGACACTGCTTTGATGGTCGAGGCGTGGGCTGCCGCACTGGAAAACTACTGGCGTGATTGTTGCGGCGCGATGGCTGCAACCCTCGCTCAGGAGTACACGACTGCCTCCGCCGAGGTACGCCGACTTATCACGACGGTCCTTCAAGGAGTTTTGTTTGGGGACGTCAACATGGCCGTGCCTGATGGCCACGCAAGCCGCATGCGGCCCTTCGCGGACGCGAACGAATTCGTGCTTTCGCTTATCCGGCAGCACGTGATTGATGGAGGGTTTCGCGAAGGTTACCGGCAGCGTCTAGACAACGTTGTAAAGCTATGTGCTGGGGATGACTGGGCTAACTTCATCCCAGGCCGAAGCATCTCTTTAAGTGCCCCGGATTCACTTGAAGACGTGCGCTTCGGTCAAGCGGTTTGCCTTTGCCTGTTTGTCGCTCAAGGGTGGGCGCCCTCCGTCGCCGAGCTCAAAGCCGTCTTCCGGTCGTGGACTGAGCAGGATGCTCGCAGAGGCGAATTAGATGGGGTGCTCGCGGAACTCGCCCAATCTATGGGCGATGGCTTTGAAGCCCGGTACCATGATCTTTGGGGAACCCTTCTACCTACCAAATCCCTTTCCGACAGCGTTAAGTTCGCAAAGGGTGGAATTGCCTCAATTCGTGAGGCACTCAGCCAGGTTCGCAGTGACGAGTTGAAGACCGCACCGATTAGCCAGGGCGTTCTGGACGAGTATGCCGACGCTTTGACCCTAAAGCTGGACTTGGAGAGGTGCGGCTTCCCCTTCAGACCGAAAACTGTAACCTTGGCAGAAGAGCGTACAGGCGTGCCTGAGTCGGTGCTGACGTTCAGCGGTTATCCAAAGGGCCGACTGACAGTGCCCCAATTGGCGTCAAGGTCGCAGGACGAACCTGACCATCTTCTGCAATACATCGTCTCACGGATGCGCTTCAACGTTGTCGAAGCGCTGACGGACACGCCCGATGTCGAGGTACTCGCCGCTTCTAAGGGGCAGCTGCTGGCTCTCATATCAGATTTCAAAAGGGCCCTCGCTCCAGGTCGCAGTGCGGTCCTTCTGGTGCCGACGCTTTCCGAACCGAAGTGGCTGCGCCAGCTGCGCTCGTCCAGCTCGAACTCAGTCGCTGATAGCCCAGAGGACTTCTTGGTGAAGCAAGCGGGCTACCGTATTGAACGCAACTACGCAGGTCACATTCGGGACGTTGCCGTGTATCAGGGCATGGTGTCTATTGGAAATCTCTACTTGCTCTCCAACCACTCGATGAGCCACGCTGAACTGCTTAGTGAGCCGCCCGGCAGGATATTCAGGGTGACGGCGGAAGCCACCGCAGAGGATCCGACGCTCTGCAAGCTAGGCGTTCGCTGGCGGTTGGCAGCAGGAAAGAGCCCCGACCCGGTGTGGCGCATTCCATATGATGCTACAGAGTCACCGAGTGAGGATGCGTCTGCGAAGCAGACATAAATGGTTAGGCAGATTCCACCAATCTACACTTCGCATGCATATCCAAACGTAGAAGGACCAACCTGTTGGAATACCTGATCGACTTGGTGGTGATGCTTCCCGGCAAGGTCAGTGCCGAGCTGGTCGCTGCCCTAGAGAGAAGTCCCATGCAACTCGTTGGATCGGAGTGATGGGAGAAATCGCCCAACAAGTTGGCATCATTGTGGGTCTGCTTGCCGCAGGCTTCGCCGGCCCGCTGCTAGCCATTGGCTTTCTGATTGCTCGCAAGCGCCGCGCGAGGGCTCGCCGTCGATCACCTGTAGCGATCGATCTTCTTCGCAGTCCCGGGCATACGATCCGAGAACAGCTCGACGAAGTCGGCATCGACGTGTTGACCAATGTATTTCTATTGATGCTGGTCCCGTTGCTGGCGCTCGCTACCTTCCTTGCACAGAGCCACCTGCGTGGCCTCCAGGGAATGATGCCTCTGAGCCCCATCTATGTGGTTTTGGTTTTGAGTTTTGTCGCCGTCATGGTTCGCAAGCTTTGGAGGGCGGGCGGGCAACTTGACAAGCTCAAGGCCGGCTACGACGCCGAGCTGGCCGTGGGGCAGGAACTCGATCAACTGATGCGCCAAGGCGCATATGTGTTCCATGATTTTCCAGCGGACGGCTTCAATATCGACCATGTCGTGATCGCTACTGCAGGCGTTTTCGCGGTGGAGACCAAGGGTTTCACAAAGCCGAACCGCGGGCTCGGCAGAGCCGATGCGACCGTGGCGTTCGATGGCAAGGTATTGAAGTTCCCCACATGGACTACCAAGGAACCGCTGGAGCAGGCCGAGCGGCAGGCTGACTGGCTCGCCAAATGGTTGTCAAGCGCGACCGGCGGCCGGGTTTATGCATTTCCCGTACTGGCACTGCCGGGCTGGTTCGTCGAACTCAGCGGTCGGAGCAACGTCAATGTTTACAGTGGAAGACAACTGTCTCAGTTACTGAGATCTCGTAGTGCCAAGCCTCTGTCCGACCAGGATATTCAACGCGTCGCACACCAGGTGCAACAGCGTTGCCGCACGGTTGCGCCGAAGTATTCCGACAAGGAGAAAGCGTCTTGAGCGCAGCCGTTGTACAGGCGCAAGCACGGACCGCCCAGCCTTAGGCCGGAACTACGTACAGCCACATGCGGTACTGGTGGGTTAACCAGAATCAAACCTACCGCCACGAGGTGCGCGGCGGTTATCTATGGTCGCCGAAGCGCAAGACCAACCAAGCACAGAACCCCTTTTACGACTTCATGCGCGAGGTGGCGCCGGGCGACGTCGTGTTCTCGTTCGCGAACACCGTCATCCGCGCCATCGGCATCGCCGGCTCGCATGCGTACGAGGCGCCCAAGCCGCTGGAGTTCGGCGTTGCCGGCGCCTACTGGGACAAGATCGGCTGGCGCATCGACGTTCGCTTCAGTGAATTGCGCTTGCCGATCAAGCCCTCTGAACACATGGATGTGTTGGCGCCACTGCTCCCTCATCGTTATGCTCCGCTGCGCCCCAGCGGGGCCGGCCTGCAGAGTGTGTACCTCACCCGTCTTCCCGACGGGCTCGCGGCCGCACTGGTCGACCTACTGGGCGCCGAGGCACGGGACTTGATATTGAGCTATCGCGTGGCAGCTAACGAATCGCCCCCCGCAGCCGTAGGGCTGGTCGAATGGGAAGAACACGAATTGAATCGGGTTCAGTCGGACCTGTCGCTACCGGATACGGACCGGCAAGCGATCGTGCTGGCGCGCCGGGGCCAAGGACTCTTTAAAAGGCACGTGATGAAGATCGAGCACGCCTGCCGAATCACCGGAGTGGATCGCGAAGAGCACCTGCGCGCCAGCCACTGCAAGCCGTGGCGAGACGCGACCAATGAAGAGCGACTTGATGGCGAGAACGGCTTGCTGCTGACGCCGAGCATCGACCACCTGTTTGACCGCGGCTTCATTGCATTCGAGGACAACGGGCAAGTGCTCGTGTCGCCGGTCGCGCACGGCGACTCGCTCGTGCGGATGGGAATTGACCCGAAACGCCCGCCAAAGGTGGGCAGCTTTTCGAGTGGACAGCGGCGCTTTCTGGAGTTTCATCGCGAGAACGTGTTGCTTCGATCGAAGTTTCTGGATCACTCGACCTAGGCAGGTTCGGATCGTTTCCATACGGAGATTGGAGTGATCGCGCGCAGCGCTGGGCCGATTGTTATGGCTTGCATGCGCTGATTCATTCAATATCGAGCCGTTTTTTTCATTTGCATTGACCCGGCGCAGGCATTTGCGCTGCCAGGAAACAGGGGTAAATTGTGGGTCACACGGCTGTGGAAATTTTTATACGATTCGGCTCAGATTTCGATGAAAAACACACCCCATGTTGATTGCCACCGAAAAATGACCCGGCTAACGCGCTAATTTCCGTCTAAGACTGACCCACGTAAAACTCTACCCTGCTCATTTTTAAGGCAGGGGATCCTAGGAGTGATAGACGTGGCGACATTGAGTGTCATCAGACGCTGGGCCCTGCGCGAGCAGATGTCCATTCGCGAGATAGCCAGGCGTACAGGCCTGTCTCGCAACACCGTAAAGAAGTACCTGCGAGCCGGCGAAGAAGCGCCGCGCTACGCCAAGCGGGCGAGCTCAAGCAAGCTCGATCCCTATGCCGAGAAGCTCGCGACCTGGCTCGCGATCGAGGCCACCAAATCGCGGAAACAGCGGCGCAATCTGCGCCAGATCCACACAGACCTGGTCGCATTGGGCTTCGAAGGCTCCTACGGCCGCGTGGCGGCCTTCTGCCGGAAGTGGCAAGCCGATCGGCAGGAGGCGCAACGTATCGCGAGCCGCGGCACGTTCGTCCCGCTGGTGTTCGGCCCCGGCGAGGCGTTCCAGTTCGACTGGAGCGAGGACTGGGCCGTGATCGCCGGCGAGCGCACCAAGCTGCAGGTGGCGCATTTCAAGCTCAGCCACAGCCGGGCGTTCAGCGTGCGCGCTTACCCGCTCCAGACCCACGAGATGCTGTTCGACGCGCACAACCACGCGTTCGGCGTGCTAGGCGGCGTCCCCAAACGCGGCATTTACGACAACATGAAGACGGCTGTCGACAAGGTCCGCACCGGCAAGGATCGGGACGTCAACGTCCGATTCAGCGCGATGGTGAGTCACTACCTCTTCGAGGCCGAGTTCTGCAATCCGGCCTCCGGCTGGGAGAAAGGCCAGATCGAGAAAAATGTGCGTGATGCCCGCCATCGGCTTTGGCAGCCCGTTCCGGCATTCCCGACGCTGGCCGAGCTCAACGACTGGCTCGAGGTCCGGTGCAAGGCGCTGTGGAAGGAGATTGCCCACGGACAACTGCCAGGTACCGTCGCCGACGTCTGGGCTCAGGAGAAACCCTTCCTGATGCCTCCGCCACCTGCGTTCGACGGCTTCGTGGAGCACACCAAGCGTGTTTCACCTACTTGCTTGGTGACCTTCGATCGAACGCGCTACAGCGTCCCCGCATCATTTGCCAACCGGCCGGTCAGCTTGCGCGTGTACGCCGACCGATTGGTGGTGGCGGCCGAGGGCCAGCTGGTGTGCGAGCACCACAGGATCATCGATCGACGGCACGACGTAACGGGACAGACCATCTACGACTGGCGCCACTACCTGTCGGTACTGCAAAGGAAGCCAGGTGCCCTCAGGAACGGTGCTCCGTTCGCAGAGCTGCCGGTCCCATTCAAACGACTGCAAGCCATGCTGCTCAAGAAGCCGGGAGGCGATCGAGAGATGGTGGAAATCCTGGCGCTGGTGCTGCACTACGACGAGCACGTGGTTCTGGCTGCCGTCGAGGCGGCACTCGACGCCGGTGTGGCCACCAAAACACATGTGCTGAACATCCTGCATCGCCTCATCGACGGAAAGTCTGCGGCGCCCGAGGTGATCGCACCACAAGCCCTAAGGCTCTCCACAGAGCCGCAGGCCAACGTCTTGCGCTACGACCTGCTCAGGGCAGCGCAGCAGGACAAGGAGGTACGCCATGGCACATGATTC